>CAYSXP010000006.1:0-132726 GCA_964435015.1 uncultured Rikenellaceae bacterium | reverse complement strand
GAACTATGAATTAATCGGAACTGATTCGAATCAATATGCCCTGGGCCTCTATATGCCTCAGTTGTTCAATAAAACTTATCTGGTTCCGAAAGTATCCGACCCGGAATACTGGCCGGTAATTGATCAGATCATCCGGAATGACGGGATTGAGCATGCCGTGATTAATCCCGAGCTTGAAGTCGTGGAATGGGCCAGAAGGGCAATGTCGTACAGGTTCCCCCTGAATGTGTTGCTTCCGGACCACAGGTTGGCCTCGGTTCTGGTCGACAAGTCGTGTCTGGCTGATGCATTGGAACCATATGGAATGGTTCCGAAATCATTTGTCATCAATTCATATGAGACAATAAAGGAAACAGATCTGCATCTCCCGTTTCCGTTCTGGATTCGGAGTGCCCTGGGCTCAAGCGGCCTTGGTTCAATGATGATTAATTCATTTGAAGAACTGATTAACTGGATCAGCGTCAATCCAAAAGTTGAAAAATTCCTGGCCAGTGAATATCTGCCCGGCCGTAACCTCGGATGTAAAATGCTGTTTCATAACGGGGATTTATTGAGAAGCGCCATTGCTGAAAGAGTTTATTATATAATGGCAAAAACAGCCCCCTCAGGAATTACCGGCAATACATGCTTTGGCCGACTTGTAAATGCCCCCAATGCCTTCAGGGTGGCAAAAGAGGCAATGGAAATTATGTTCGAAAAAACCGGTACGGCTAAGAATGGTTTTTTTACTGTTGATCTCAAGGAAGACAGGGAGGGGAATCCTAAGCTTACCGAAGTCAATATCCGCTTTGTTGCATTTACCCAATGTTATGCTGCAGGAAAGGCAAACCTGCCTGAGGATCTGATAAGGATACTTGATAATGACCCGGCATTTGACAGGAGTTTTATCCTGTATAATTTTGAACCGGATCTGATTTTCTTGCGTGATGTTGACGAACAGCCGGTTATTATGAAAGAATCGCAGCTGCTAAAAATCAGCTCGGCAAAATAAACCCCGGGAGCCTTAATTCAGTTTAATCATTTGCAGTGATGATTTTTATAATTATTGTGGCCGCCCTGTTGCTGGCAATCGGCTTGTGGTACGATTATAACGGACCTTCTCAGATTCCTTTGTTTCAGACTACTGTTTTTAAGCTGAAATGTTTAAGGGCAAGGAACTTAGTTGTCCAGGAGATTGACAAGGATGGCAATATTTATGCAACAAGGGGCCTGATACTGTACAGGCTGAACAGGGGAGACGGGTCCTTCAGAAAAGTGACCCGGGTGCCTGACACCTTTTCGCTGTACTTCCTTAACAACTTCACTCTCTTTCGCAGGCTCACCCTGCGGCAGGAATGTGTTGAACTGACTATTTCACACGATGGATCAATCTGCGCGTTTTCTTCCGGGAAAATGTGGTACCGGGAAGGATCCTCCGACAGGTTCAGGGAAACAATGTCACTGGAACATTTTGGCAGAGGGGTAGGACGCGGACTGATGAGCACGGGCCTGGTAAGTCCAGGAAAGAATGAATTTCTTTTCGGGGAGTACTTTCGAAATGATAAGAGAAATGAAGTGAAGATTTACATGTTTGGTAATACCGGTAAGTCGTGGGAGTGTGCGTATGAATTTCTTAAGGGACAAATCAAACATATTCATGCCGTTCAGAAAGACCCATATACCGGGAAGATATGGGTATGCACCGGCGATGAAGACCCGGAGTCGGGGATCGGATGGATCGACCCGGAGTCCGGAAACCTTGTTTATATAGGGCAGGGCAGCCAGGCGTGGCGCACCTGTCAGCTGGTTTTTACAGAAAAAAGCGTTTACTGGGGAGCTGATACGGGTCATGCCCTCATGTCAGGCATATACAAGTGGAACAGGGTGACAGGCGGGGTTTCCAGGCTGGCCGGAATTGAAGGAGGAATACTTTTCGCGACAAGACTGGAGAACGGATCAATTCTGATGAGTACGGACCGTGAAGGTTTCCCTAATGAGAAAGATGATCTCACCAGATTAATCATAATCGGGAAAGACGATATGATTTCAACCTGGGATTGCGGAACATGGAATTACAAAAAAAAAGGGCTCAGGTTCAATTTCGCCAAACTCAGATTTCAAAGGAACCAGGATGCTCCAATGCTGGCAGTCTCGTGCCTGAACCAGAAAGAGATACCTGACGGAGACCTCTTGATCTTTTCAGGGGAAACAATCGGGCAGGCACAAATTAATTCCGTAATAGCTGCTCCTGAAGCGTGATCAGTAAATCCTCCATTCTGAAAAATACAATAGTCACATGAAACCCGCATGTGTGCCATACACAAGCACGGGTAAATAATATTTTCAACGTTTCAGGTGCCCTGATCCGGGGGGCAGACAGGCTTCCTGCCTTTAGAAAATAAATTATATACGTATGAAATTAATGGAAATTATAAAACGGATTTATGGTGTATTCATTACATTATCGGGCTCTGATGCAAAGATCCGGTATTTCAGGAAGAGAGGAATGAAAATAGGGAAAGATTGCTTTCTGATGACAATGTCATTCTCAACTGAACCATACCTTATTGAAATCGGCGATCACACTGCAATCTCCGGAGGCACGACCTTCATTACACACGATGCTGCCATTAGGTGTTTTTCCGCTGATTTTCCCGGTGATGATGTTTTCGGACGGATAATTATCGGCAGTAATGTGTTCATCGGAGATAACAGTACAATTCTTCCCAACACCACAATAGGGAATAACTGCATTATCGGAGCCGGCAGCGTTGTCCGCGGAAAGTTCCCCGATAATTCGGTAATTGTGGGAAACCCGGCAAAGGTTTTGACAACCATGAATATCCAAAAATTCATGTATGGCTCAAATCCCGGCCGGTTAAAAACAGGCAGAATGACTGACAAGGCAAAAAAACCAATTGTAATCAGGCATTTTGAGGAATTGAAACAACATCCTGGTACAGCCTGAATATTTGATTTTGAACTAACTTTTGATTATATTTGACATGATTTTTAAAAGCAAAAATGTGAGACAACTTCTTTGGGTTTTTCTGATAATTTTCTTAACGGGTTGCGGAACTAAACAAAACATGATGGAAAAGATCGTTTTTTTACATCACAGTACCGGTGAATGCATATGGAAGGGCAGGACACATCGTTATGTTTATCGCCTCACCAGAACGGGAGACGTACAGCGTCACTTTAAACAGTTAAACAAATCAAATAAAACAAGGCTGTCAATCAGCAAGATAAGTTTCCCTGCGACTGCCGGGTGGAGGAATTATCCTCATGATTATTACAATATCTGGATAAAAAATGCAGGGAACAAGCCATATAAAAACGAGCTGACACTTGAATTGCTCACAAGGGATTATGACGTAATAATTTTCAAGCATTGCTACCCTGCAAGCAACATCATGGAAGATACCGGCAAGCCTGACATTGATTCACAGGAAAAACGGCTTGAAAATTACAAGCTTCAGTACAATGCCCTGAAAAGCAAAATGCACGAGTTCCCTGATAAAAAATTCATTGTGTGGACCCCGGCCGTCCAGGTAAAAAGCCGGATCACTGAAGACGAAGCTCTTCGGGCACGTGAATTTCACAGATGGATTCTGGAGGAATGGGATGAAAAAAAAGATAATATTTTTATCTGGGATTTCTACAGCTATGAAACGGAAGGCGGACTTTATTTCAAGGAAGAATATTCTGGTGATGCAGATGAGTCCCACCCCGGAGTTGAGTTTTCAGCACAGCTGGCCCCATTGTTCGCAAAGTTTGTTTATGATGTTGCAACAGGCGCGATTGCTGAATAGATTCTTCATTTTCATGCGGTGACAACAAAAGTGCCGCGACACTAAATTCCCAGATGCAACCTGTTTGTTAAACATGGCAAGAGGCAGCAATCCCAAGTTGTAATGAAAATGACATTTGTTTTGTGTTCTACCGGAATGAAATCATGAAAACAAAGCTTATCACATTGTTCTTTTTTTTCCCTACAATCGTGTTCTCACAGATTGTGCTTACCCTTGACGGCCTTAATACAAATTATTATAATGTACCAAGGGAACGGCAAACAAAACTTACTGTGATGCGGAGTCTGTTCACTTCCGGCAAGGAAAACGGATTTGTACTTGAATCAGGTGATGATGCATATATTCCGTCGCATCTGAACAAGCTCGATGGAGCAAAAATCATCGGTAATAAATTTGTCTGGACCGCATACAATTCATATCCTGGTTCAATTCTGCATGCCGTAATGAATGGATTTAACATCAATTATGTTACCAAGCATAATTTTTCTGATGCCATGCCTTACTCATTCATTTACAAGGGAGGCCGTGAAGTTAAAATGGAATGGACCGCAGGCGGTCATTCATATAATGTGCACAAGAATTGCAAGGCTTTAATTGTCAAAGGCATGAGCGGCGTCATGATTTATAATAACACTTTTTATGTAAGTGGTTACGGTGCGATGTATCACATTTATGTTCATGACAGCGGTGAGATTGGGACCTCAGACCATAATCAGGCCGAACGGTGTAAGATAAAGAACAATATCTTCTATCAGAAACAGGATATCCCTGCGATAAAAATTGACGAGGGCGCGCGTAATGGTTTCGAGTGCGACTACAATTTGTATTACTGTGAAGATTGTGTCGGTCATAAGCCTCATTTTAATATCGAAGGGCGGAGTCTGACCTGGGATCAATGGAGGGCTCTGGGCTATGATGAACATTCGGTAATTGTTAATCCCGACTTTATCAATACAATTACACTGGTGCCGGTTGCCCGGCTTGATTACGGTGTCGATCTTGGGCCCGGATACAGTTACGGACTGGCCATAAACGCGGTATGGACCGTTGGACAATATCCCGATACAACTCAGCAAGATGGACCTTGGCAGGTGGGTGCTCATGTTTATGGATCGGGCCAGACCGGCAGCGGGGAAATCATCCCGGACCAGGGAGACAATAAGGAGGAACTCATAGTTTACCCTAATCCCAATAAGGGCCGGTTCACTGTGGAATTAACATCTCCTGTGCAAAATATTTCAAACGAGCTGATTGTCGCAAACCAGGCGGGAAGGGTTGTTCATTCTGATCTGATTTTACAGGGAGAAATAATACGGCAGATTGACTTATCACACCTTAAAACCGGTTTATATATTATTTTTCGCAGGGAATCCCATTATTCGGCCAAGTTCATTAAGGAATAATAACTGGCCCGGTTAATCAGAAGGGGTTATCGATAATGATTTTCTGGGCAAACAGAATCATCCTGTCTGATTTCAGTTCCAGTATGTATATGCCCTTTTTGAGTTTAATGCCAAAACTAAAAAACCTCCTTTCAGGGGACAATTCTGATTTGAACAACACCACTCCTGATAAATCAACAATTTCGAGGAAGTCAGGCTTTATCTGGGGGTCATCTATTCTAATCGTGATTGAATCGCCTGTTGAGGGATTGGGGTAAATTGTCACTGTCGGTTTTGTCAGTCCGGGATCATGGATGTTAATCCCGTATATACGCAACTCTGAAATGCAATTCCATAGGTCAGATGAATTTCCGTGCCCGACCAGTTTGATAAAGCTAAATTCCCTGCCTTTTGCGGAAAAAGGAAACTCAAATAACTGAATATCTCCTGAGAACTCACATGACACTGATTTTTTTAGTATCGGTTCCCAGGTTATCTTGTCATTTGAACCAAGGATATCAAAACGATAAGTCCTGACCTGCATCAGGCTGAACGAAATTCTGATATGGTGGATATTAAAAGGCTGTCTTAGAGTAACGAGAATCCATTGATTATCTCCTTCAGCTGCCCACATAGTTTCAGGTTTCCTGTCAAAAATATTGTAAGGATAATTAGGTTTCTGATAGCTGCTTGATTCAACACCCGATATATCAGCCTCTTTGAGGTGAGGTTCATATGGAACGATTTTTATTGGAATCACTTGTGACCGGGTTTCCTTTCCGTCACTTACTATAAGAATGAATTCAAATAATTGCGGTGAGCGGCTCACCGGAGCCAGATATTCAATGGATGAACCCGTTCTGGCAGAAACAGGTATATTCCCAGATGTTTCCCAGGTGAAATTCAGATTATCATGATCGGCATCATAGCTGCCACCGGCATCTATTCTACCGATGAAGCCCGAATAGACATCGGAGCTGTAATTTAACATAATTACAGGCGGCGAGTTTAACTGACCCGTTTCTTTCTGGTTTGAAATCGTTATTGTGTAACTTCCATACACGCCTGAGCCATCATTCGCAACAGCCCAGATAGTGACAATTCCGTTTTTTACTGCAGTGACGAGCCCGTTGGCCGGGCTGACAGTTGCAAAAGCAGCTCCTTCCTTGACGGACCAGGTGACCGTTTTTACTGTTGCATCGGACGGAAGTACTTCGGCAATAAGCCGGAGTTTGCCGCCATTCTCGGTTATAGCCCTGGCTCCGCCTTCCCCTTCAATTGTAATTCCAGATACTGGTTTCTTCCCGGGAATCACCGGGCCATGTTCAAATGCGCCAAGATCCGGTTTCGCACCGTTGAACCGCAATCCCACATCCTCACCCTTGTCAATCAAAGCGGAGCCGGTTGCAAGTTTCATGAAGTTCAACACGGGCAAGGACCCGTCATTGTTTCTTGGACCACTTATTCCGGCTGAATCAACACTTATGAAATCGGCATCGGTTATTGTTACATTTATATCCCAGCTGTTACCTGAATGTGTATATGATGCAGAGCGACCGAGGAAAACCGGCCCCGACTGGTTTTTATATACTAAATTGTTTTTAAAAATACGTTTTAATTCATCTGAAACCTGGCTTGTTGTTTTATCTACCCATATACCGTACCCCCAGGGATAAGCTTCATAAAAACCAGTATGATATATCGTGTTGTTGAAAATTTCCATGTTTTGGGATGGATATGCAGAACCTTCATTTGTGGTTATCCCTGTTGCCCGGTTGAATGCAGCCATACAATTGACTATCCTGCGCTGAACCGGGAGGGAAGCACCCCCGGGTGTAAATCCCAGTTTAAAACCATGCCCGTCGCCTGTCTCAAGCGCGCCGTTGCAAAATGACCAGCAGCCATCAACTTCAACATAATGAGAATTATAGAATGAAAAACCCTGGTCGGAACAACGCCACGCCCTGCATCCCCGGTAATATGTACTGCCCGCCCTTGGCTCTTTCAGACTGGTGTTTAGACTTGCAAATCCTGTTCCCCTTCCGCCAGTGAGCCCAGGAACTGCCAGTGAATCACAGCAATTATAGGCATCACAATTCACATAGTATGTGTTATATGCTCCCCAGTTTTCGAATGCTATGCCATGTACGTTGTAAATGGTGCAGTTTTCAATAGTTACATCGGTTGAATGCTCAAATCTCCATGCAATGCATTCGACTCCCATTCTCACTGACCAGACGTTCCTTATTGTAAGCCCCTTGAAATGAACATACCTGAGATCATCATGAACTCTGATTCCGAAATTAATACTGCCGGAAGGTACAACATTATTGCAGTCAAGTATGGGGACTTCCTCCCTGAAACTAAAGAAACAAACCGGTTTGCTTATCGTGCCGCTGCGGGTAACATTGTACCCTGACCCATTTGTTACTGTCATCCGGTATATGCCGCCCCTGAAAAAAACAGTATCGCCCGGAGAAACCAGGCTCGAATTGAAAGCTTTCCCCCAGGTGCTCCAGGGCCTCTCAATCGTGCCAGGGTTTGAATCACTGCCTGTCGGAGAAACATAAAATGATTTGGCTGAAACAATTGTACTGAATGAAAGAAAGACAAACAGGATTCCTGCTCTGATTCTCATTATATGACCTAATAATATTGACTAATAAATTGAATAACGATTATCGGATCAAATTGTTGTTTGTCTCATAATTTTTATCACTATGCTGTTTTTGACATGGTACTTTATAATATTTATGACCGGAAATCCATTTTAATCGTGAAAAACAGTGATTGCATGCCGATTAATATTCCGATAGCTTGTATTGCCTAAGCAACGCGTATTGATGAGTCCGCGTCGGATAAATAAAGTCTATTCATTGACCTTCCTGTTTGGTTTTTCAATGATGTTTTCTGTTAAATCTCAGGACAGTACCAGTTATGAAAGGGTCAGTAAAGATATATCCTGCCGTACCCTGGTCACAATTTCCTGCCTGGGAGCCGGATATGCAACCGAGCTTATATTTCTGGAGAGAGTCTTCTATGGAAACGAACCGAGAATTCCGTTTTATTACGTGCACGACCGCCAATATTATCTCCAGGCCGACAAGCTGCAACATTCTTTTTGTTCATATATGGAAGGGTATGCAGGATACAGCCTCCTGAAATATGCCGGAATTAAGCGAAATCCTGCATTGCTGCTCGGAGGCTCTTTGGGAATAATTATTCAGACTCCAAAGGAATTCTTCGACGGAAGGCATGAAAGTGCCGGGTTTTCTTGGAACGATATATTGAGCAATGTGGCTGGTTCGGCATTTTTCATTGGCCAGGAATTTCTGTTCAATGAACAGGTATTGAGATATAAATTCAGTTATTCACACTCGGCTTACGCCAGGCAGGCTAATGGATATCTTGGACATAATTTTTTCCAGGGCTATCTCAGGGATTATAATGGACATTCATACTGGTTAAGCTTCAATGCAAACAAATTGTGTTTTAAAGACAGGATTCCCTCCTGGATCAACATAGCAATCGGGTACAGCGCCAATGGAATGTTCGGAGCATTGAAGAATGAGGAATACTACAATGGCGCAAAGTTGCCGGAGGCTACAAGATACCGCCAATTCCTCCTTTCACTCGATGTCGATTGGCCGGAAATAAAAACCAGGTCAAAGTTCCTGAAAACAATACTTAATTCAATCGTTTTCATAAAACTTCCTTTTCCTGCTGTTGAAGTAAATTCAAAAGGCCGGGTAAAAGGATACTGGATCTATTTTTAGAAGCATGCTCCCCGGTGAAAATCAAACCTGAAGCTCTGCTGCCTGCCCATACGGTCCGGGATAATTATTTGTCAGTTTAAAAATTAGTAATGCCACAGCGCCTTGTGAATGTCCCTGAAGCGATAAACAGGGCGGGCATTCTGGCTCGGGTAGAAATGAAACTTGCATAACACTTCCGGATGTATTAGAAAACACTCACAGTGAGTAATTTATCATGTTACCTGAAAAAACTGAATATGAACCGAATACTGAACACTGACTGGTCAGCCTCACTTAAACACTTCCTTTACAGGCTGTTCAACAGATTCACAATCCCAAAATACCTGGTGCTGGTCCACGATCTTGGCGCAATACTCCTGCTGTTTATCCTGGCTTACCTGCTGCGATTCAACTTTGAAACAGAGCACCTTGAGATTTCTGTGCTAATGGTTCATTCTATAATTGCCGTTCTGGCTTATACATTGCCGGTCTTGTTTTTCCGCCCTTTTACTGGCCTGATCCGTCATACTACACTTACTGATGTGTCACTGGTATTTGTTTCAAATACTTCTTCAGTATCCGCACTCATTGCGTTTTCCGTTATCGCAGGAGCTTTAAAAACCCATGAATACATGATTGTTCCTGTATCAATTGTCCTTATTCATTATGTGCTCGTTTCAACATACCTGTTTTTTGTGAGGGTGGCAATAAAGGTAATGTTCGTGTATGCCATGAATCCAAAAAACAGTTATGGGAAAAAAGTCCTGATCTTTGGCGCCGGTGAAATGGGTTTCATTGTGAAAAGAGTACTGTTAAGCGACCCGAGAGACGGATATATAGTTGCAGGATTCATGGACGACAACAGGAGGTTTCACGGCAAGAAGATCAATGGCATTCCGGTATTTAAACCCGATATACTGGAAACGGATTTCGTGTCAGACAATAACATCCGGACTTTGGTAATAGCTGTCCGGAACATTCCGGCCAAACGCAAAAGCGAGATAATCGGCAAGGCACTGAAGGTCAGACTTGAAGTTCTTGAGGCACCTGCAGCTGAGAAATGGCTCAACGGAAAATTGGAAATCAGGCAGCTTCAGAAAGTCAATCTGCTCGATCTTCTCGGCAGAGATCCGATAAAACTCAATCAGGAACTTATCAAGAAGGAACTGAAGGGGAAAACGGTTATGGTTACAGGTTCTGCAGGATCCAAAGGTTCTGAACTGGTTCGACAGCTATCGGTGTTTGAAACAGGCATCATTATCCTCGTCGATCAGGGTGAAACACCTATGTTTCATCTGGATAATGAACTCAAAACCAAATTTCCATTTTTGAAATATGAGATTGAGATAGCCGATGTTACAAATCATGAGAAAATGGAACTGATCTTCAGGAAATATCGCCCGTATATTGTATTTCATGCTGCAGCCTACAAACATGTTCATCTGATGGAGATCAACCCGCATGAAGCAATGAGGGTTAATGTCGGAGGCACCCGGACCGTGGCTGATTTGTCGCAAAAGCACGGAGTAAGGAAGTTCATTCTGATCTCAACTGATAAATCGGTGAACCCGGCCAATATCATGGGCGCTTCAAAACGGATGTGTGAACTATTAATACAAACCAAATTATCAGAGCCGGATTCGTCTACACAGTTCATCATCACCAGATTTGGAAATGTACTGGGTTCCAACGGGTCAGTAATTCCGCTGTTCCGGCAGCAGATACTTGAAGGAGGCCCCGTAACTGTTACGCATCCCGATATAACAAGATATTTCATGACAATTCCTGAAGCCTGCGAATTGGTGCTTGAGGCAGGTGCAATGGGAAAAGGCGGTGAGATTTTTGTTTTTGACATGGGCGATCCGGTCAGAATATATGACATGGCATGCAATATGATAAGGCTTTCAGGACTTGAACCGGAAAAAGATATCCGGATCATTTATACCGGACTCAGACCCGGAGAAAAATTATACGAGGAAGTCCTTTCAAAAAGTGAAAAGCTGCTGCCCACGTACCACAATAAGATTAAAGTTGCAGTTGGATGTGAACCTGACACCTTCATGATACTGTCGGGGATCGACTTTATTCTGTCAAATCTGTACTCGTTATCTGAGGCTCAGATTATGGACTGCATTAAAGAACTGGTTCCCGGCTATGTTCAGTCGCATATAAAATTGCCTTTCAGGTCAAAAGCCGGAAATCCGGCCGTACGGCCGGGATCCTTTTTACGCTCCCTGAACAGCGACAGAATTTAATCGCAAAAAAATAAAAGACCGGAACTGAAACCGGTTAAAAGTTAAATTCATTGAACTGACCATGATCCCAGGAAAAATAATTTTCCTTATTTTTGAAACAAAACCCTATTTGAAATTCGCATGATTTACCACAATCACAAACAAGAAAAGACTACTTTCCAATCATGTACGGTTCCCCGCCCGACGGGTCAGACGGGCAGCCGGCCTGTAAAATAAATTATATACGTATGAAAAAACTCCAACGAATTCTGATTTCTGCATTCCTACTTGCAGTTGTCCTCGTCTCCCGGGCTCAGATTCCCGAGCAGATGGTAAAGGTAATTGTAACTCCAAACAACGACGACTGGCTTTACAAACCCGGTGAGAAAGCCCTCTTCACCGTCCAGGTTTTGTATCATAACAATCCTCTTAAGGGTGTAAAGGCCCACTATGAGGCGGGACCTGAAAAACTGGAGCCTGTAAAAAAAGACTCTCTTGTCCTCGATGGCAGGAATTTTGTGATTGATGGCGGCACTCTGAAAACACCCGGCTTTCTGCGGTGCGTTGTAACTGTCAGCTACGAAGGGAACCGTTACCAGGGAATGGCCACTGCAGGATTTGATCCGGAGAAAATTAAGCAGACCGTTCCCCGGCCGGCCGATTTCAATGATTTCTGGAACAAGGCAAAAGCAGAACTCTCCAGAATCCCTCTTGATACCCGCATGACGCTTATGCCTGAACGATGCACAGAAAAAGTCAATGTTTATCATGTAAGTATCCTGAATTATGGATATTCAAGAATTTACGGGATTGTGGCCATTCCCAGAAAAGAAGGGAAGTTCCCTGCGGTCCTCTTTGTGCCGGGTGCCGGCGTTAGAGGCTATGCCCCCGACATGGATCTGGCAGAAAAGGGAATTATCACTTTTGTCATCGGTATTCACGGAATTCCCGTAAACCTGGATCCCGGTGTTTATCAGGATCTCGCAAACGGAGCCCTGAGAGAATACTATACTTTCAATCTCGACAACAGGGACAGGTATTATTACAAAAGAGTGTATCTGGGCTGTGTAAGGGCAAATGATTTTCTGGTCTCACTGCCCCAGTATGACGGATCCAGCCTGGCTGTAACAGGTGGAAGCCAGGGCGGTGCCCTTGCAATAATCACCGCAGCCCTCGACAACAGAACCAGGTTCCTGGCTTCCCTTTATCCGGCACTCTGCGACGTTACAGGTTATCTCGAAGGAAGGGCGGGAGGATGGCCCCATTTCTTCCTTAAAAACAACGCGGCATTCCACAACTATAAAGAAAAACTTGCGACAATACCTTACTACGACGTGGTTAATTTTGCCCGCGAACTGAAAGTCCCGGGCTTCTATACATGGGGATTCAATGATGAGGTATGCCCGCCCACATCAATGTACGCGGCATATAACCTGATCAGCTCCCCGAAAACCCTGAAACTGATCCATGATACCGGTCACTGGACCTATCCTGAACAACATTCAATCCTCAGAAACTGGCTGACGGAAAAACTGGGAGTTAAATAACCCGCATATCCGGAAAAGGCTTTTTCAGAACACAGGACCAGCATCCTCACCGCCGGCAGGAGATGTATCTTCCTTTCGCCTGCAGGTGAATGCACAGACTCCTTTGTGCTGAAAAAGCCTTTTTTATTTCTGCCGCCGCGGTAAATTTTAATAATTACAATCAATCAGGGATTTGTTTATTATATTTTTACGATATATCTTCAAAAAACTGAAAAAGAATTTAACTTTAAAACCTTTTTACTTGCTAAAACAAAGATAATGTCGGCGCATACCCAGCAATTTGACCCTGAACCGCATAAAAGCTCCCAAACGTACATAGTCGCCACAGCCTTTCTCTCTCTTTTCGCACTGGTTGGATTTGCGTTTTACGGCTTGCCGTTTTTCTTCGATTTCATGACCAGGGAGTATGGCTGGTCAAGGACAGTGGTAACCTCCGGAAATGCCGTCGGAAAATTGCTGGTAGGCCCTCTTTTCGGATTTATTGCCGGCTGGCTGATTGACAAATATGGTCCGCGCAGGCTCATGATGGCCGGCGTATTGATGATGGGTACGGCTTTGGTGGGATTAAGTTTTGCCAATTCACTTGGTCTTTTTTACCTGTTCTATATTTTCAATGCCCTTGGATATGTTTGCGGGGGCCCTTTACCCTGTCAGGTTCTCATATCAAGATGGTTCGACAGGAACCGGGGCAAGGCGATGGGGATTGCTTATCTGGGAATTGGTGCCGGAGGAGCGGTTGTCCCGCTTATTGCAGCCTCACTTGAAAAGAATTTCGGATGGCACAGTTCTCTGGCAATACTGGGTGTTCTGGTAGTGCTGATAGCGTTTCCCATGGTATTTTTCATCAAGGGATCGTCGGTCAGATCGTCGGGGGAAAGAAAACCTGTACCGTCCGTACCCGTAAAAAATATTCTTGCCAACAGGAATTTCTATCTGCTCGGAATAGGCAGCATGTGTGCAATAGGAGTGGTGGGGGGCATCAACCAGCACCTTAAGCTGTACCTGCGGGATCTGAATTTCTCACAGACCGAAGCCGCTCATGTGATTTCACTTGTGCTCCTGTCAAGCCTGATCGGCCGTGTCTTAATGGGATGGCTTGCCGACCTGATCCCAAGAAAATATGTGATGATTCTTATTTATATGACTGTTGCATCAGTCATCTCTCTTCTTCTTGTTCCTGATTTTACGGGCCGTATTTATATATTCGCCGTGATCTTCGGAATCGGACTCGGAGGGGATTACATGATCATACCTCTCATGGCGGGCGATCTGTTCGGCATTGGAACGCTTGGCAGAACAATGGGTATCATCCTCGTTGCCGATGGTGTTGCAGAATCTTTGTTTCCCATGCTCCTCGGTGCCTTGTACGATATCAACAAAAGTTATAATATGGGATTTATTGTATTGATATGCGTTGCCCTGGCCGGCACTGTCTTTATTTCTTTCCTTCCCGGGAGAAAGGAGGCGATATCATGATTGTCCGGAATCGATTGCTATGCCTGCTCAGGTGCACCTGCGGAAAGTCATTAAATATTCATTATTAAAGCTCCTTCACCCGCGTTTTACTCTAAAATTGCTACTTTTGACCATAATTGTACAAGCAAACAGAAATATGCCGGGATCAGTAATATATTTGAAAAGACTATTTGAATTATTATGAAACCCGCATCTGTGCCAGATACAAAAACATAATAATAGAATTTTCAACACCGGATTCCCTGCCTGGAAGGTCAGGCAGGTATCATGTCATTAAAATAAAAATTACATTATGATGAAAGACAAATACCCTTTAACCTCATGTCAGATGACAGCCCTGGTTGTCATGCGGTTCCTTATTGGCTGGCACATTCTGTATGAGGGATTTTCAAAGCTTCTGATTCCGAACTGGTCGTCGCTGAGTTTTCTGCAGGAGTCAAAATGGATCATGTCGGGGTTTTCCAACTGGATAATTACGCATTCAAATGTCTTAAATGCAGTTGATTTTCTTAATACCTGGGGACTTATTGCAATAGGACTTGCGCTGATCCTTGGCATTTTTACCCGCCTGACCTCAATTTGCGGGGCTGTATTGCTTTTAGTATATTATCTCAACAATCCCCCGCTGATAGGATTGGAATATACCCTGCCTTCCGAGGGCAGCTACCTTATTGTAAGCAAAACACTTATTGAAGCCATGGCCCTTGTGGTCCTGGCCGTGTTTCCAACAGGCATGTTTTTTGGACTTGACATGCTGATTAAGAAACACAGGAACGATAATAATTAGGAGGAACAAATAATGGATAAGACAAAATCGACAGATCAGGCCTCTTCACAAGACAATGCAAACAAGGATAAATCATCCCTGAAACGAAGAACAGTGCTGAAAGCGCTTGCCGGAATACCCGTACTCGGACTTTTTGGACTGGAACTGGCCAGAAAACATTCATACGATAATGAGAAAAAGAGCAGGATTCTCAGGGATCTTGGCCTTGACAACATACAACTACCGGTTTTGCATCCTATGTCTTCCAAGTCAGAGGTGCTCAGAATAGGAATCATAGGTTTTGGCAACAGGGCGACGGCCCATGCCAACGGATTGGGCTATATGCATCCCGATGATGTTAACGCGAACAAGGCAAACGGAAGCCTTGAAGACTGGCTTATGCAGGAAGACCTGAATGTTGCAATCACCGGTATCTGTGACGTTTTCGATCTGCACGCCGAACACGGCCTCGAAACGGCAAGGAACACAATCCGTGCCGGGGGCGGAAAAGCCTATGATCTCCCTGTAAAAAGATATATGACCTACCAGGAGATGCTGGATGACAAGAACATAGATGCAGTAATGGTGGCCACTCCTGATCACACCCATGCGCCTATTACAATTGCTGCGGCAAAAGCGGGCAAGCATGTCTACTGTGAGAAATCACCTGCTCACTCCGAGGCCCAGTTGCATGAGCTGTACGACACCATAAAGAACAGCAGTATTGTGTACCAGCTGGGCCACCAGGTACCGCAAAGCGTTATTTTTCAGCAGGCCAGGGACATCATTAAAAAAGACATCCTTGGAAAAATAACCCTGATCGAAACCACAACCAACCGCAATACAGCAGACGGCGCCTGGATCAGACACCTCGACAAGGACGGAAATCCCAAACCGGGCGATGAGAAATCCATCGACTGGGATCAGTGGCTCGGACCTGCACCAAAAGTTCCGTTCAGCCTTGACAGATACTACAACTGGACGAAGTTTTTTGATTACGATATCGGACTGATAGGACAATTGTTCACTCATGAGTACGACTCCGTCAACCAGCTTCTGCGTATTGGTATTCCTAAGTCAGTAGTGTCTTCGGGAGGAATATATTTCTGGAAGGATAACCGCGAAATGGCCGATATGCTCCATTGCGTCTTTGAATACCCTGACAGGGACCTTACACTGCTGTACAGTGCCAGTCTTTCAAGCAGCCTTGGCAGGGGAAGGGTCTTTATGGGACATGATGCCTCAATGGAACTCGGAAGTGCAATCAATATTAAAGCTGATGGTGATTCGACCCGGTATAAGAAACAGATTGAAGACGGATTGATCGATCCTTCCGTCCCGATGATCTCATTTAATCCGAACCTGGGAACGATTGATGCAGTTACTTCCGCTACAGAAAAGTATTATGCAGCCAGGGGACTTACAACCACAAACATTAACGGGAGGCAGGTGGATGTAACCTATCTTCATATAAGGGAATGGATAAACTGCATCAGGAACGGAGGAACTCCAAGTGCAAACATCGAGATGGCTTTTGAGGAAGGCGCGACCTGCCTTATGGCACATAAAGCCTATGTTGAAAAAAGAAGGGTTGAATGGGACCCGGTAAGCAGGAGGATAGTGTAGAACCCGCGGCGTCCTGATCCGGCTTTTCCTCAGCCGAATTCAGGCCCGCTGACAAGATACTGGCAGTCCGGCTCACCGGAATAACAGTTGCTTTTCAGATACATTCGGGTAAAGGATCTCTGTATTGCAAACCCCTGGTGTTCAAGCCATTTTATCAAACCGTGCTTGTCATGGAGAATATCCAGCGCCAATGGCTCGCCCGGGTGAGTTTCCAATATCCCGGCGATGAGTTTGATTACCTGATCCACTGACGTTCCGCATGCAGGACCGATATACGAATATCTTACACCGGCCCTGCCAAATATGTATCCCGCAGCATTGCCTGAGTTCAAAACCGCAAAAGCACGCCGGGGTTCATTGTTCATAAGGTAGTTCAGGAGCATTGAACGGTCAGTGCCAAATATTCTTATGTCCGATTGCAGAACATTTGCAACATTGGTTTCATCAATTCTCACTGCAAAATCTGAATACCTTTTCGGAATTTCAGACAATGAAGAACATGTCATCCGGTAAAGGATATATTCCTCAACGAATCCATGCCTGCGGTAAAGAGGCAATCCTGCAGGAGTTGCATCGAGCTTGAGGGATCGGCAATGGTCAAGTCTTCTTATTATTTCCGACATGAGCATCCTGCCAATTCCCTTCCCCCTCATTTGCCTGTCGACGAGCACCATGCCGATCCATGCCAGGCCAGGCGGATGAACAAGAGCAGTGGCCGTGCCGGCCACCTTGCCGTTTTCTTCGGCAACAAGGCATACATTGTCTTTGCCCGATTGGAGGAATTTCCAGTCGTTTTCTGTCTGGTTCCAGCCTTCATCCACAGAAAGTGTGCAGGCTGGAGCCAGATCCTGCTCCCTCATCGGTCGTATCTGCATTTCACCTGTAAATATGAAACCTCAAATAAGGCAGGGTATTGATCTCACGCCATCCAGCGATCGATATTGGCTGCAACAAAGTCGTCATCGTTTAGTTCAGGATATGACCTGTATACCCTTTCAATCTCTGCTTTCTGACCTGGTGAGAGTCTCTCATTCCTGTCAATTAACCAGACACCCTCAAGAAGGCCCTGCCGCCGGAGTACCTCATGTAACCCGGCAATACAGCCCCTGAAATTATTGGCAGCATCGAAGAAAGCTGAATTGCAATCAGTTATCTTATTGGCCAGCACGAGGGTGCTCTGTACATCATTGTCAAAATTCCCCTTATGAACTGCCTCAAGAAGGCCTACCGCCGATTTTGTCCAAACGGCCCAGTGCCCGAGCAGGCCTCCGGCTATCCGTTTGCTGATCACCTTATCCCCGGTATTGATCTGGTATTGTGAAAGAAGGTCAATCAGTATATTGTCGTCATTCCCTGTGTATAATGCAATTTCGCCTGCCCGCCCTGATTCAGCAACTCCCCTTACAACATCGAAGGTATAATACCTGTTGAAAGGGGCTATCTTTATTGCAACAACACCCTGAATTCCGGCAAATTCCCTCCAGAAACCCACATCAAGAATTCTTCCCCCCACGGCAGGCTGCAGATAAAATCCTACGAGTGGAATAATCTCTGCTATCTTCCTGCAGTGATCCAGTATCTCTTTATTGGATGAACCCTGAAATGCAGAAAGGCTTAAAAGGACAGAATGAAAACCCTGATCACGTGCAGCGCCGGCTTCATTCAGTGCCTGGCTGGTTTTTCCAACAGCACCGGCTATCCTGACAACGGGCTTTCCGGTGTTTTGTGAGTAGCGATCAAATTCTTCCCTTGCAATCTCAAGGAGAGGCTGAAAAAGACCAACCTCCGGAGATCTTATTGCGAACTGTGTGGTGTGCACAGCAACAGCAATCCCTCCGGCTCCAGCGTCGAGATAATACCTGATTAAAGCTTTCTGCCGCCTTTCATCCAGCTTTCGGTTTTTTTTCAGTGCCAGCGGGAGCGCCGGGATCACAACCCCCTTTTTCAGGGCATCAGGAACATCGTAATTCATATTCATTGGATTCTGTTGATTTGAATTAGCATTAATATTTTCCGTCCCTCACTTCAAAATGTGTGGGTTTGCCCAGCAATGGCCTTCCATCCTCCAGCCAGCCGGCTATCCACTTTATCACCCTGGAAATTTCAACCTTTGGTGAACCGAGTAGTTTATATGCTTCGGTTGAATTGCTCAGCAACGCCGTATCGGACTCACTGTTGACGAACTTTGGCTCAATTCCCAGAAGATTGCCGAATTCAGTTGCAACATTGCGCACTGAAAGAATATCCGGGCCTGTAAGATTAAGGATCCTCGCCGGGGAAGAAGCTGTTTTGAGTGAATGCAGAACAAAGTTATTCACATCACCCTGCCATATTACATTGAAATGGCCCATGCTCAGATCAATTTCCTCCTGTCCGTGCACCTTCGTGCCAATGTCAACAAGAACGCCATAGCGCATTTCCACAGAATAGTTTAGTCTGATCAGGACAATTTTTGTATTGTGCCTGAGACTGCCGTACTCAAACATCCTCTCACGGCCCAGGCACGATTGCGCATATTCACCGGTGGCCACCGGCGGATCGCTTTCAGACGAACCTCCCGAACCAACAGGTACAAGAGGGTAAACACATCCCGTGGAAAAAGCTGCAATCGTGGAATTTTTAAACTTTTCTGCAACAATGGCGGGCAGATATGAGTTTATCGCCCACGTCACGGGTAAATTGTCAACTGAACCAAATTTCATTCCCGCAAGAAAGAGGATATTTTTTGCTTCAGGCAGACTGTTGACAAAACTTACGTCCAGCAGATCACCTTCAATGGTGTCAATATTCATGTTCCTGAAGACCGACCGCTGTGCAGGGGCGAAGCTGCGGTCCACACCGGTAATTCTTTTCCCTGCTCCCGCCAGGTCACTTGCCCTTCTGGCCATTTGTGCAAGGGAGGGCCCTATCTTTCCGTTCAGGCCAAGAATCAGAATGTCGCCATCCAGTTCTGTGAAAAAATTCACAACCTCATCATAGGGGCGCGAAATAAGCTCTTCGAGCTGTTCCACGCTGCTGATCTTCTCAGGTAATTCAATCATGCTGCATCAGTATTTATAATATCCTGCAAGGTAATAATTTGAATTATTAGTTAGGCACCTTCAGTCATTTTGCACTTTATCAGATTTACAAAAACACAAACTTTAATTGTAAGAAATTAAATTTAATGCTACTTTTCTAATTGGTCTTTCAAACATACGGGAATGTTAAAGGATGATGTAAAAACAGGTGTTCATAAGATCATTGATCCGGGAACCCTCAGGTTATTTGATGAAACAGGCTCAGAAAATACGCTGCTGATTGTTCTTGTTGCAGGAAAGGGTACGCGGTTCGGGAAAGAACCCAAATGCATTCAAAAGGTTCACGGAACGCCCCTGGCACGGCATTCGATCGATGCCTTCCGCCGTTTCTCAAACGCGCCCGTGATTTGTGTGGCAGGTTACAGGCATAATGATGTGATTGAAGCATTGGGGAATGACAATGTATACATACTTTCAGACAATCCTGCCGGAGGAACTGCCTATGCGGTTTACGAAGCATTCAGCGTGCCGGATCTCCTGGAGAAAGATCCCCTGCTTATTATTACCATGGGCGACAGGGTGATCCCTTCTTCAGTTTTCCGCAGGATAGAAAAAGTTCATACTGAAGGAGAAAAGGAAGCTGATCTTACTTTTATGAGTGCTGTTTATGAAGCTCCGAAGAATTCAGGAAAAGGGCGGGTTATCAGGGATGAGAACGGAAAAGTGCTTCGCATCATGGAAGAAAGGGATATCCTCCGGGAAGAAAATCAGCTGACCCGGCAAGCCCTGCTTGGGATTACGGAAGGTAATTGCCCCCTTTATATTGTCAGGGCAACAACATTGTTTGATCATCTTTCAGGAATTTCAAACGATAATGCCCAGGCTCAATATTACCTTACCGATCTGATTCAGTCAGTGGCCGAACGCGGAGGTGAGGTGCGAACAATCACAACTTCCCTGTCTGAACCCGAGTATGATCTGCTCACATCTGATGTCACTCAGCCGATTGATCTTGCAATGCTCGAAGGACTGCTTTCGTCCAGACTGGGGCTCCTTGTTCCCGATGAAATGGAGATTGAAAGGGCAGCCGTAAAAATCCTTGCTGAAAAGCCGGTTGGTCAGGTACGATCAATTATCAGGCAGATCGGGGATTTGCTCGCCATGATAAAAAAGGAAAAACTGTCATTTGAATCAGGAAAGCCTGTTGGCATCGGAATTTCAGGCGGTCGGCTGAGGATCGCTTTTATGCATCCGGATATGGTAAGGTTTTTCGGGCCCGCCTGGCAAATGCCAATCGGTGCAGGTTCGGCTGGTGGCGACGAGCAGATTGTTGTCCTTGTACAAACTGCCGAAGACGGAAGAATTCACCACGTGCCCTTTAACCAGCATTACCGGGAGAGTATTGATTCCATCCCGTCAGATTCCAATACCATGTACCCGGGTGATGAAGTTTCCGATATTAATGCATATGAAAAATTCGGAACCAGGATGAGTGAGGACCTTCTGCTGTCGCTGGGATATTTCAGTGACGAGGAGCTGGATGAGAGGAAGAGGAAAAACCTTCCCCTGCCTCCGCCGTCACTATGGATATCAAACAACATGCGGCGTCCCTTTGCTCTGATTGGCAATGCAATTGCCTCACTCAGAACCCTTAAAACGGGTACTCTTGGAGTGAAGATAAGGGAGGCACTGGGGCCGGGCAATTTTAAGGGTTTGCGCATTGCCTCAACCGGAAATATCCCGCAGGGAGGATTTTCAAGTTCCTCTGCAGTTACCGTAGCTATAAAGAATGCCATCAATTCACTCTTTGAAATTGGCATTTCCCCCGACCTGCTTGTGCATCTTGCCTGTCAGGCTGAATATGGCACAGGCGTGCGGGCAGGCTCTCTCGATCAGGCCACCGAGCAGAAAGGAAGCGCAGGAAAGGGAACCCTGATCTCCTCCAATCCCAAGGACAATTACAGGATCCTGGGCACCTTTCCGATGCCGTACGACAGATACCATATTATTTTCCCCTACAGCGTGGAAAGGGACCGCAGCGCATGGAAATGGTCATGGGGAGTCTATGCGGAGAAATCAGGAGATGGATGTCTCACTACGACGGAAATGCGTAAGCTCACAGGCAAGGCAGCTGAAATAGCTGCAATACTTGTCAGGCTTCCCCTGGAAACAGATTTCTTCAAATATATTGAGGATGATCTTGTTGCCGATGGGGAACTGAATGATGAAAATACTGCCTGGATATGCTCATTGTTGCTTAAGATTCCGTTACTGGTCAGAAAGGAGGAACTGGCCGCCAGGCTTGCTGAAAATCAGGCCTGGCTCACCGGCCAGATAATGGATGTTTACCGGCTCGACCATGCTGACGCCTCGCTTAAAGCAGACGAAATTATCAGATCGGTGCTCGATGGATGGAGCGATCCTGTTCTGCGAAGAACCGATTCCGGAGGCGCGATAGTTGCGGAGACAGGAGTCCCGCTGAGAGCAATGGTCGCTTATCTTTTTGCTGAGGTTGCGAAGAACTTTTATCTGATTTGCCATCCGGAAAGCTGGATTGAATGTGTCACTCTTTCACAAAGGGGCGACTGTACAGTGAATATCGATTATGAAAAACTGCCGGAAAGAAAGGAAATGGAAAACCGGTTCAGCTGGGAGAATGGCGTCAGCGGACCTGAGCTGCTGAATTTGTGGCTTGATAAATTCGGCGCGCTGCCTTTCGATTATAATGCAGGGCTCGATGACGTGTCACTTTCCTGCCAGGGGAAACCTGTTATCAGAAAGTTTAAGGGTTCCGGCTTTTTCAGGGGCCTTGCACTCGTTGATCTTGCTGAAGCCATGTTGAAAAAAGCGTTTGGCAATGATTCAGTGGCAGTCAGAATAAATGCAGCCGGCCAGGGTGATTATTTCCAGGTGCATGTTGACATAAGCAAAGCTGATCCGGACAAGGTAAAACAATTTATCCGAAAGGCCTTCTATCGCAGGTTTGGATTAAAACCCAGTCCCGATTTTGTGGATGTAAGCTCCGGGGGAGGAGCAAGCGGTGTCAGGTTGAGCCGGTTTGACCTGCTTCCCCAGCTTATGATGCAGCTCAATGCCATGATCCATTCAGGGCCCCGAGTGAATAACACAATGATCTCCCGAGCCCCCGGTTCATCTTCAGCGACAGTTATGGGGTAACTCTTCTGATGCATGGTTCATTAGACGGATGCTGTGAACTGGTGAAATCTCTCTTTAAAAGAATCTCCTTAAAATAAATCCGGCAGTTATGAATTAGTTCTCATAACTGCCGGATTTTTATGTGATCCCGACAGGATTCAAACCTGTAACCTTCTGATCCGTAGTCAGATGCTCTATTCAGTTAAGCTACGGGACCAAGTTTTATTTTGATTATGCAAATATAAGGAAATATTGTCTCGGGGAATAAATTATAGTTAATTTGATGATTAAGCAAAATATTTCATTTTTTGACTCGTTGGCAATCAAACGAACATATCGGTAATATGAAAAAAAATGCCCGCGTTATAATCAGAATCCTGGGAGGGCTGATAGTGGCAATCCTTTTAATGGCAGTTGCCATCCCGGTTATATTCAAGGATAAGATAAAGATCAGCGTTGAAAAGGCAATAAATGAATCAGTCAACGCAAAGGTCAGATTTGGTGATTACAGGCTGGGCCTTTTCAGAAACTTCCCCAATATCACTTTTACCCTTGATGATTTCAGCATTGCAGGCATTGACAAGTTTGAAAAAGACACCCTGGTTAACATACGGTCACTCAACCTGGTATTCAACCTGTCAAGTCTTTTCAGGAAATCAGGCTATGAAATCAGATCCGTCCTCATCAGGGATGCCGTGATAAAGACAATTGTTCTTGCTGACGGGTCGGCAAACTGGGATATCCTTAAAGAATCGGATGAAACCGCTGGAGAAGAAGAATCGTCCACAGTTATGAAAATCCTTCTCAGAAAGGCTGAGATGCTGAATGGCAGGATTACATATACAGATCGGGGATCTGATATCGAAACAATACTGGATAAAGTACGATTTGCTGTTAACGGCGACATGACCGCCAGTGAAACCAACCTCAAAATGCTCATTGATGCCGGTGAATTAAGCTTCATAATGGAAGGGATGAAATACCTCAACCGGATTGAAGCCCGGGCAGATATCAACCTTTATGCCAGGCTCGACAGTATGAAGTTCTATATGAAAGAGAACCATTTGCTTCTTAATGATCTCAGGCTCAGTTTTGCCGGAGTTGTCAGCATGCCTTATGATGATATTGAAACAGACCTGACATTCCGGTCGGAGAGTTCATCATTAAAATCGCTCATGTCGCTGATACCTGCTGTTTATATGTCAGGCTACAATGATCTGACCACATCCGGTGATATTGCGATTTCAGGTTTTGCAAGGGGGGTATACAGTGATGCCGACAGCACCATGCCCGACATTTCCCTTAATATTAAGATAGATAACGGACTCATAAGCTATCCGTCGCTCCCTGAAAAGATAAAAAATATTAATCTCAGATCTGTTTTATTTGCCGATGGTACCGATCTGGACAGATCCGCCTTTGATGTTGAGAAATTTCATATGGAATTGGCCGGCAATCCGTTTGATCTGAAGTTTTCGCTCAAAACTCCTGTAAGCGATCCTGACTTTTCGGGATCGATGACCGGAAAGATCAACCTGGCTGCTTTAAAGAATGCTTTACCAATGGACAGCCCTGAGCTTTCCGGAGTAATCGACCTTTCAATCAAAATGGCCGGAAAAATGTCGATGATCGATAAAGGACAGTACGACAGGTTTGAAGCTTCCGGGAACATGAATATAAGCAATATGCGGGTTTTAATGGCAGGTTATCCGGAAGTAAAAATAAACGATGCAAGGCTTGAATTCTCGCCGGAATATGCCGCACTGGGCAATGCCAGCATTAATGTCGGCCAGGGAAGCGATTTCAGGCTGAACGGGAAACTTGAAAACTATATTCCTTATTTCGTTAAAGACGGAGTCATTAAAGGCAGTCTCATCCTGCGTTCACAGATGCTCGACCTTTCAGAAATTATGTCGTCACTCGCAGAGGAGCCTGAAAATAAGACCGATACAACGAGGCCCGCCCTGGTCAGAATACCTGAAAATATTGATTTTGATTTCAATGCCCTGATTGATCAGTTTGTTTATAATAAAATAAGGGCAACCAGCCTTAAGGGGCATTTAATCATTCGGGATGGCATATTCAGCATCAGGGAAACCGGGTTGAACATCCTGGGTGGCGCAATCCTGCTGAACGCTGATTATGATACACGCGATTCACTGAAGCCGGTCATGAAGGCAGATGTTGCTATTGACAATCTGGGTATAAAAGATGCGTTTGGCACTTTCAACACTGTTCAGAAACTAACTCCGGCAGCAGGCGGCATTGACGGCCGGTTTGGCATAAAATTGTCATACAGCAGCCTGCTGGGCAGAGATTTCATGCCGGTTGTCCAGACAATTTCCGGCGGCGGAAAATTTCAGTCGGATGAGGTCAAACTGATTGAATCGTCTACTTACAACAAAATGAAGGAAGTTCTGAAACTGGGTGAAAATTACAGCAGCACTTTCAAAGACATCAATGCAAGCTTCAGTATTAAGGATGGCAGGATCCATGTGAGCCCGTTCAATACAAAAGCAGGAAACATCAGGTTCAATATAGGCGGAGACCAGGGACTTGACCAGACTTTGAACTATGTGATAAAAACGGAAATTCCGCGATCGGAGCTGGGAACACAGGTTAACTCCCTCATTGATGGCCTTTCAGCCCAGGCTGCGGCATTTGGCCTTGCATTCAGGCCCTCTGATCTGATAAAGGTGAATTTGAAGGTTGCCGGAACATTTCTGAAACCTGTCATTACGCCATTTTTCGGCGATGCGCCGGGTGATGGTTCGGAAACGGCCCCGACCGCCAAAGAAGCCATAAGCCGCTTAGTTGAAGCAAAAGCAGATGAATTGCGGCACGAAGTAAAAAATGAATTGTCGGAGCAGGCTGAAAGACTTATTCAGGAGGCAGGTGAAAAAGCCCGCATAATCCGGAATGAAGCCGAAAAAGCAGCGGAAACGATCCGCAATGAAGCAGAACTTCAGGCTGACAAGCTGATAAAAGAGGCTGAACCAAAAGGAACGATTGCCAGAATTGCTGCCCGCAAAAGTGCCGAATCATTAAAAAAGGAAGCTGACCGGCGCGCAACCCAGCTTGTGCGGGAAGCCGGTGAAAAATCAGCTGCCATTATTGAAGAAGCCAAAACCAGAGTGGATCAGTTGCAAAATGAACCCAACAAATAGATGTGCCTGCCTGTATCGTTAAAAACCGGAAGTTAATTACCGGGATGCTGTGCGTCATCATTGCAGACACTCACGTGATGTTAACTCAGAATTTCCTTTCACGTATGCGGGCCTTCTTGCCCGTCAGCTTGCGCAGATAGAAAATCCTGGCCCTGCGGACTTTCCCGTGCTTGTTGACTTCTATTTTGTCAATAAACGGTGAGGCCAGCGGGAAAATCCTTTCAACCCCAATATTCCCTGACATTTTCCTTACGGTAAAAGTTTCTGTATGCGCACTGCCGCTTCTTTGAATAACAACTCCGCGATACTGCTGGATCCTTTCCTTGTTTCCTTCCCTTATCTTGTAATGCACAGTAACCGTATCTCCCGCAAGAAATTTTGGAATTTCATTTGCTATTGCCAGTTCCTTTTCTACAACGTCCATTAAGTTCATTTCCCGAAATATTACTTTCTTTTTACCGAGCTTAAAATCAGGTCGCAAATATACAAAAATATTTTGAACTCAAAAATATCAGGCTAAACAATTTTAATGCCCGCTTTCTGAAGGAACAAGGAGTTTTTTCCCGGTGGCATCAATTACTGATTTTTTCCATGAGTTAGGGTATCCGGGCTGCTTCGGCATCATCGGGTAACCGGCAGGTGTGGTTGAGAATTTTCCTCCGGATTCATTCTTTATGTTTCCATCAATATATTTCACAAGGAGGTACTCACTCAGCTTTTTCCACCGGTCAAAAGTCGTGCCTGCTGCACTGCGCGAGTAATCTGTAAGGTAATCCCTGGCCTGCTTTTCATCATGTGAAAAAAGCTGAAGAGCTTTCTCATCGGCAGCACCTGTTCCTTCAATAAAGCCTGTTTCAAGTTCCTTCTGGACCCTGATTGCATCCGTACTCATCAGATCATAGCGTGAATAGCACATATTTGCCACAAGGTTGAACAACCAGAATGCAGATGTCGGAGAATATGTTAGCAAATCGCCGTTTCCTTCCCTGAAGCATTCTGGTATTTCAGTAATACCGCAATACATCGGATTAAAAACTGTCGTGGCCGCATCATCCACTCCAAACCACAGGATGCCGCCGACAGGATCCGGCAGCCAGTTCCTTGATTCTGCCACAAAAACAAATCCGGTTTGTTGGGTGGCTGTTGCCCGCTCATTGCAATACATGGGCGCATCATCACGGTCAGAGACTTTCCATTCCAAAGGCCTCCAGCGGTAAGGAGATCCGAAGGGCCCCGCTCCCGGATCCTTTCTCATGTCGAAAGGGGTGCCTTCAAGATGGTCGCGCATAAAATTCATGAGATCGTAATTTGAGACCTTCCTGTCAGGTTTGATCCAGAGAGGCATTCGTTTGCTGAGATCGTGCCCGGCAGCATAATTCAGGAACTGATCCATCTCATCATTCAATGCTCTGAAAAAAGCCCATACCCTCATGTCACAAAATCTTGCCCCTGAAAAAGTAACCGGATTATATATGTCTGAAAAGCTGAATTCATTGTCCCTGCCCGAAAACAGGCTGTGAGAACGTGCAACATCAATCACATCATATGCATATATGCATTCAACCAGGGGATCATGGAGCCTTTTAAATTCCTTTGATGTGATTGCCACACTGTTCTTTTTATGTGTGGCGAGCGGAAAAGTCTGGATCCTTGCCTGGTTCGCATGCCCGCAGACATAACCGTCAGGTATGCGTCGAGCAACCCACACCGCGCCTTTGTTGCCCGGTCCCTTGCCAATGATCTCGAATATCCATGCCTCCTCAGGGTCGGCAATCGAAAACGATTCTCCTGAGCTTGCATAGCCATACTCTGACACGAGATCAGAAATTGTTTTTATGGCCTCCCTGGCATTTCCCGCCCTCTGAAGCGTGATGTATATAAGACTGCCATAGTCGATTATTCCTGTTGTGTCAATGAGGCTTTCAATCCCCGTGAACGTTGTTTCACCGATGGATAACTGGTGCTCATTCATGTTTCCGACAACAGAATAGGTGTGTGAGGCCTGTCGTATTTTTCCCAGATACCTCCGGGTATCCCATTCATATACGTCGAGCATTGAACCTTCGGGATAATTTCCGGAGGGCCAGTAATATAATTCCCCGTAAAGGACGTGCGAATCTGCGGAATATGTTATCATGGTTGATCCCTTCGCAGAAGCTCCCCTGGTTACGATAAAATTGGTGCATGCACTTGAGGTTTGAATGTGCAAGCCCGACAGGGGCAGCAGGAGCAGAATTAGCGTTGCGATTTTTTTCATCATAATATAATTTTGATTTTAACTTTGACTTTGACTTTGACTTTGACTTTTTTAATGCTTTGAAGCCTGCCTTACCCCGGACAGGGAACAAACATGTTGAAAAATTCATTTGAGCGTGCTTGTTCAGGCATACATGCGGGGTTCATGGCAAAGCGCTTTTCATTTTGGTTGTTGCAAGTTGGAGGAAATGCAAAGGTAGCTGGCAGCGTAAAATTTCAAAAAGTATTAGTGGTTCTGTTTGATAATTTTTAAAATTTTCCGGATTTTTTCATAATCAGCCATCTTTCTTGTAAACTCCGAAAGCCCGGGAGTGCTGCCCATCCGGATTCCTTCTCTCCTGAATACCATTTCGCTGAAAATGGATTTTCTTCCGGTCATATGCACCTCTTTGGCGCTGGTTTCAGTCAGGATGGATAAAATATTTGAATCGTCAATACCGCCTCCCGGCATTACAATAATCCGTCTGCCGGCCCGGTCCGCCAGCTGCTTTATCAGTTTTGTTCCGTCTTGCGCCCTGTTTGCCTGCCCGGATGTAAGAAGCCTTTTTGCTCCAATGGCAATAATATCCTCCAGCGACCGCAGGGGATCCCTGCACATGTCGAACGCCCGGTGAAAGGTAACCGTCATCGGACAGGCATATTCAATCAGCCGCGAAGTTCTTTCCATATCAACAATGCCTTCAGTTCTCAGCACCCCCGCAACTATTCCGTTCACTCCCAGTTCTCCGCATATATCTATATCCCGGCGCATTATGTCAAGCTCAATATCCGAATATAAAAAATCACCTCCCCTTGGCCGGATAAGTACATGCAAATCGATATCAAGATTGTGCCTTGCTGAAGCGATGGCACCGTAGCCCGGAGTTGTCCCTCCCTCAGTAAGATTGTCACAAAGCTCAACCCTGTCGGCTCCGGCGCTTTGAGCAATTATTGCCGATTCAACACCGTCAACACATATTTCAAGCTTGTAATCCATCTTTAATTTTATTTACAATCACTAAAAATATAAATATTTTCCTTATTATTGTTGGAAATAAAATCTTGAAATCATGAAACCTACATTGCTGGTTCTGGCTGCCGGTATGGGAAGCCGCTATGGTGGGAACAAACAGCTTGATGAAGTTGGTCCCTCAGGTGAAACTATTATTGACTATTCCATATTTGATGCAATCCGTGCAGGTTTTGGAAAGATAGTCTTTGTCATACGTAAAGACATTGAAGATCAGGTTAAGGAGCGGTTTGTTGAAAAACTAAGCGGAAAGATTGAAGTGGACTATGTGTTTCAGGAAATAACAAATCTGCCTGAAGGTGTTAAAGTCACACCTGACCGTTCAAAACCCTGGGGCACAAGCCATGCTATTCTTGTTACTGAATCTAAAATAAAGGAACCATTCGGAGTTATTAATGCCGACGATTTTTATGGCGCTGAATCATTCAGTATCCTTAGGGACTTCCTGGTAAATGACACCAATCCAAACAACTACTGCATTGTGGGCTATAAGCTCGGAAATACTCTTTCCGATCATGGGCATGTCAACAGGGGTGTTTGCAAGGTGGGAGAGGATGGACTGCTGCTGAATATCGTGGAAACACGCCAGATTGAAAAGACCAGGACCGGGGCAGTTGCTCCGGGGCCTGACGGAAACCCGGTGCATTTCACCGGAAATGAAATTGCATCCATGAACCTCTGGGGTTTTAAACCTACTTGCTTCGATTATCTCGGGAAGGAATTTCGAAGCTTCATAGATCAAAACGGCATGGATCTGAAATCAGAGCTGGACATACCCACTTCGGTTGACAGATTCGTAAAAAGCGGAGAAATTACCATTCAGATCCTGAGGAGCAATGCAAGATGGTTTGGTGTTACCTACCGCGAAGACAAACCCTTTGTGGTTGACAGCATACGTAAAATGGTCAGGGAAGGGATTTACCCTGCACGGATCTATCAGTAACAACACTGCCCCGCCCCTGAAGCATCTGCCGGATGTTTCAGGGGCGGGGAGGATTTTACATATCGCTACCAGTAAAAATCACAGCTGAAAAAAGCTATATTGTCTTTATTGTCAGTCACCCTGAGGGTGAGATAGTGTTTTGAATTCCTGGTTATCCTGCCGGGGTCAAAAGTATAGGTCAGCAAACTGTTTTTCTGGTCATATTCAAACAGCGCCCACCTGCCGTCAATAACCGGTTCATATGACCTGATCCCTGAAAAATCATCCCTGATCCTGATTCTGATTTCCTTCTTGCCTTCAAGACTGACCCCCGGAATTAATCCGTCCGGCAATACTGAAGGCGGAATCGTGTCAATATCCACGTAAAATGAACCGAAGACTGATGGTCGTGCAACAAGATACCCGTTTTCCCATTTTGTCTGAACCGGCATTCGTTCAGTGCCATTGACCGATTGGACAATAAGAAGTTTTGAACTTTTTCCGGCCGGCACATTCTTTGGCCTGATCGACAGGCTGTAAGGCTTATGCAACGGAGTATACCTGTTGTGAACATGATAAATATCTGAGTACATGACCGGGCTGCCTTCAGTTTTCATGAACTCAAAAAAAAGAGTATCGTACAATGCACCGGAGGGTATGTTAACACTGATGTTTCCTGACACAAACTTATTATTCCTGTTGTACGGCATCACTATTGTATTGTCTTCCTTTTCTGACGCGGCTGCCCGGGGAGCTTCAGACCGAACATAAAAAACAAGTGATGATCTGTTGTTGCAGATATCTCCGGCAACAATCTCCACACGATGCCTCCGTTCGTCGGTAAAATTACAGATGCCCCTGTTTACCAGATTACTGTATGCACCGAATCTGTTATTGGGAAGTACAAATGCACGTTCAAAGAAATCTTTTTCTTTCACATAGGTTTCATAATCGATATGACTGTTGATATACCTCGATTCACTGAACGAGAAGGAATCCATTCTGTAACTGTAGACGAGAATTGAATCAACGAGAAGATCGATCGAATATACTGAACTTTTGTTATGACTGCCTGATGACAGATCGTATGACCTGAATCCGAAGCCCGCAGATCCGCTTATTTTTATTTCTTTGCCGTCTGACAACTGATATCTGCCGGCATTTCCCGATACCCTGACCCGGAGGTTCCTTGGCTGATTATTGATACTGGTGTTTTTTCCTGTTCTGAAGATCATCAGCTCTTCTATAACGGGAGCGACCTTGTCTTCGATCCCGAAACCGAATAATAGCGGATTGACCGGATTCTCCTCATCCGTCTTCCGTATCTCATAGTGAAGATGCGGACCCGATGAGCTGCCGGTGTTGCCGGAATATGCAATAACATCCCCCTGATTGAACCTGAATTTGTCTTTTGGGGGCCATAAGGCGACCATGAAGCTCTTTTCCTCATACTGCCTTGCTGATACGTATTCTTCAATTTCAGGTATGAATTTGTTCAGATGGGCATACACTGTAGAATAACCTGACGGATGCATCAGATAAACAGCTTTTCCGAAACCGCCGGGAGAGATGCTTATCCGGTATACATAACCAGCGGCTGTGGCAACCACCTCCTTGCCGGTCGTTCCCTGTGTTTTGATGTCGATTCCCGAATGAAAATGATCATATCTCAGTTCTCCGAAATTTGCAGAAAGTGCCAGGGGAATCCTGAGCGGTGAAATAAAGTCGCCCCTGTTCTTTGGCTCCTCTCCCGGAAAAACCCCGAGCAACATATAAAGCAGTAATATTCCTGATGCAACCATGAGCTTTCAGCTTTCTACAGTTATTCCCCTGCAAAACTATCGGTTGAGGTTACTCTGCCAAACTATTTAAGTTAAATTTTTGAAATTCCGTTAACTTTACTACCTTTGTAATAAAGATTTTAATATGTCGGAGCTTGGCAGTGAGGAGCTTGATATACTGAACAAAAAGCTTGACGGATTGTTGGAAAGATATATTGAACTCAACACGGAAAACAATAAATTAAAAACTGAAAATGAAAAACTGAAGCAGATGCTTCAGGAAAACGAAGGAAAGATTAAAAGTCTGGAAACCAGGTACGAAAGAGTTAAATTATCAGGAGCATTGACGGGTGGAGGGGAGAATGCGGCTGAAGCAAAAAGGAAGATAAGCGAATTGGTGCGGGAAATTGACAGATGTGTTGCTCTTTTAAACAGATAAAATATAAATAATGGATGATAAGCTATCTATCAGGGTCAACGTGGCAGACAGGTATTATCCATTAAAGGTGGAAAGGGAAAATGAGGAAAAAATCAGAAAAGCTGCCAGGATGATCAATGAAAAAGTGCTGCAATACAGACAGCGCTATTCGGACAAGGACATACAGGATTTCCTGGCAATGGCTGCTCTGCAATATGTTATTAAACTTACTGAAAATGAGGATAAGTTGAGTAATGACCAAATCCCTGATGCCATCAGAGAACTGATAAGGAAAATCGATGCAGTCTTTGAATGTAAGAGTGACAGCGTTCTTTAAAATATTATATACTTTTTGCCCGCATTGTTTCTTCATTCATTTTTGAAACTCAACACTTAAAACTTTGGGGTTTCCCTTAGTTCAGCAAGAACAGGCCTCATCCTGATTCGTCAGGATTCCGTTAATCCGGGACAGTGGACGTTCGAACTGAAATAGAGGCCCCAGCCATAAAGATATGGGGTTTTAGAAAAGTTGAGGAGACTTTGCGGGTTTTTATTTTTAAATACAAATAAATATGATGTTGATAATGAGTATAATAAACGGTGGGTTGGCAGTCGTTCTCAGCCTGTCATCCCTGGTTCTTGGCTTTGGCGCCGCATATCTCGTATGGCAGAAAGCATTGAAAAACAAGAGCCGTAAAATTATTTCTGAAGCAGAAACCGAAGCTGAAGTAATAAAAAAGGAAAAAATTCTCCAGGCAAAAGAAAAGTTCCTTCAGCTAAAGGCAGAGCACGAAAAAGTTATTAATGAGAAAAACAGCAAGATTGGAATAGGAGAGAACCGCATTAAGCAAAAAGAACTCACGCTGTCACAGAAACTTGAGGAAGTCCAGCGCAAAAAAAACGAAACCGACGCTGTGCGGGAGAATCTGGCAACCCAGATCGACCTGATGGAAAAGAAAAGCGAGGAGTTGTCAAAACTTCACCGCCAGCAGGTCGAACAGCTTGAGGCAATCTCCGGATTATCTGCCGAAGAAGCCAGGAATCATCTGATCGAATCACTCCGTGAAGAAGCCAAAACCGGCGCCATGTCGTATATCAATGAGATCCTTGATGAAGCCAAAATGACTGCCAACAAGGAAGCAAAAAGAATAGTCCTTCAGACAATTCAGAGAGTGGCAGCCGAGAATGCAATTGAAAATGCCGTAACAGTGTTCCACATTGAGTCAGATGAGATGAAAGGCCGGATTATCGGCCGTGAAGGACGAAATATAAGAGCCCTTGAGGCAGCAACAGGTGTGGAGATCATCGTTGACGATACCCCTGAAGCCATTGTGCTGTCAGCATTCGATCCCATTCGCAGGGAAGTGGCAAGGCTTGCTCTTCACCAGCTTGTAACCGACGGAAGAATACATCCCGCCCGGATTGAGGAGATAGTTGAAAAAACAAGAAAGCAGGTGGAAGAGGAAATACTGGAAGTAGGCAAAAGAACCGCTATTGACCTGGGAATCCACGGCCTCCACCCGGAACTGATAAGACTCGTGGGAAAAATGAAATACAGGTCATCGTACGGTCAAAACCTTCTTATGCATTCCCGTGAAGTGGCCAACCTTTGCGCCATCATGGCAGCCGAACTCGGATTGAACGCAAAACTGGCAAAAAGAGCGGGCCTCCTCCATGATATCGGCAAGGTGCCTGACGATGAGCCTGAGCTGCCGCATGCAATACTGGGAATGAAAGTTGCTGAAAAATACAAGGAGAAACCTGAAATATGCAATGCCATAGGGGCACATCATGATGAAACTGAAATGACAACCCTCATTGCCCCGATCGTGCAGGTCTGCGACGCAATATCCGGTGCCAGGCCCGGCGCCAGGCGTGAGGTTGTTGAATCATATATTAAACGCCTCAAGGAACTTGAATCACTTGCACTTCAGTATCCGGGTGTGATGAAAACCTACGCCATACAGGCAGGAAGGGAACTTCGCGTGATTGTCGGCGCTGAAAAGGTAAATGACAAGGAAGCAGAAAACCTTTCCTTTGAAATAGCCAGAAAAATTCAAAACGAAATGACATACCCGGGACAAATAAAGATTACCGTGATAAGAGAAACACGAGCAGTAAATTACGCAAAATAGACTCTGTGAATTCACGGAAAAACATTTGTACTTTTACCGTAAAACTGCTAAGGTAAAATCGGATTATGCCTAAGGTCAAAATAATGAATGTCGTAGGGGCAAGGCCCCAGATCATCAAATCATCGGCAATCAGCCGGGCTGCAAGACTGAGTTTCAGTTCAAAGCTTGAAGAACGCACCGTACACACCGGACAGCATTACGACAAGGAACTTTCTGAAGTATTTTTTAATGAACTTGAAATACCACTGCCCGATTATAACCTGGGAGTCGGATCTGCCGGACATGGCCGGCAAATTGCAATGATGATAACAGGCATTGAAGAAGTGCTGCAAAAGGAAAAACCCGATTGCGTTCTGCTTTACGGAGATACAAATTCAACCCTTGCCGGGGCAATTGCAGCCGCCAAGCTACATTTTCCCGTGATTCATATTGAAGCCGGGCTGAGATCATTTAACAAGAGTATGCCCGAGGAACTTAACAGGATAATAAGCGACCATTCATCCACACTCCTTTTTGCTCCCACCAATGCTGCATTCAAAAATCTGATAAATGAGGGGTTCAGACCGGAGAACCAGCCGCCCTATACAATAGATAACCCCAAAATATACCTTACCGGTGATATTATGTACGACAACTCGCTTTTCTTTGCTGAGCTGGCCGAAAAGAAGAAATCGTACCTTCTGGATGAGATGAAGCTTGAACATGATAATTTTATCCTTGTTACAATACACAGGGATATCAATACTGACGATCCTTCAAGACTTCAGAATATCCTGGCGACCCTGAATGAGCTTGCCGGAGATTACAAGATCCCGTTTGTAATGCCATTTCACCCCCGTACAATGAACTCATTGAAGAAAAGCCTTATGCCTCTCTATGATGAGCTCAGAAACAGTAAATTCATCAGGATTATCCCGCCTGTGTCTTACCTGGAAATGACTCTTCTGGAAAAGACATGCAGAATGATTATAACTGATTCGGGGGGAGTTCAGAAAGAATCGCATTTTTTCAGGAAACCCTGTATTGTTCTGAGAAGGGAGACTGAATGGATCGAACTGGTCGCTAACGGTACTGTACGACTGGCAGATGCAAATCCGGAGAAGATAAAATCCGAGTTCAGGTCATTTATGACGATCAATTATGAACTGGCATACCCCGGGTTTTACGGCGACGGCAAAACATCCGAATTCATCCTGAAGGAAGTTCTGCTGTGCCTCGACAAATAAGTTGCCATTTGCTCAGTTTTTTTATCCCGGGATTTAATGTTAAACTGAACATTCTGAAATCCATCCGCCCGGAAAAAACACCCATTGAACGACCGGGAGGCATACCCCGTTCTTCCGCATCAATGGGAAAGGCAACCCCGCACATTCTGCCGGGAAAAGGTGCGGAAGAGGCAGTATAATGGCATCGCGATTATTTGTGACACCTGCACAAGGGGATCCTAAATTTTTCTCATCACCTGAAGAGCCAGCTCCGAAATCAGTGGCTTATAGTCATTCAGAAATTCACCGGTCGCCCGGTTGGCGATAACTGCACAAATTGTCAGGGCCCTGTGACCCAGTAACCGGGATAATCCGTAAAGGGCCGAACTTTCCATTTCATAGTTGCATATGGTCCTTCCGAGAAATGAAAAATCCGCAAGTTTTTCATTGATTTCATTGTCAAATGTTTCAAGCCTGAGCCGCCTGCCCTGGGGTGCATAGAATCCGGGGGCCGAAACAGTTATCCCTTTTATGAATTTACTGTCGGCAAACAGTTCAGCAAGGGTTTTATCAGAATTAACGGCATATGGAAATGAGAGAGTATCAGGCCATTCAAGATATTCGGCCAGAACTGAAGCCAGGGTATTGTCAAGAAGCCAGTCATAGCCTTCATAAAAATGCAAAAGACCGTCAAAGCCCACGGCAGTTTCTGTAAGTACATATGAGCCAACAGGTACATCAGTCCTTATCCCGCCGGAAGTGCCAAGCCGGATGAATGTAAGCGGCACAGGCTCATCCTTTGCCATGCCTGTTTCAAGGTTGATATTGGCAAGTGCATCAATCTCATTGATGAGAATATCAATATTATCAGGCCCGATTCCGGAGGATATGACAGTGACTTCGCTTCCTTCGAAATTGCCGGTTAGTGTCCTGAACTCCCTGTTCGCCTTTCTTGTTCTTATATCCTCAAGAAGATCTCCGATCAAATCAACCCGCCCGGGATCTCCGACAATAATAATTTTCTCTGCAATATCTTCAGGAAGGAGGTTGAGGTGGAAAATGCTTCCATCCTTATTTGTAATAAGCTCGGTTTTCTTCTGCATACAAAAAAAATGAAATCCAAATATAGGTAATTAGGTTCTGACCTTCTAATAATATTCTGCCAGATTTCCTGAAATAAGCATCAGTGAAACCTCTGCAAGCTTAGCCTGGTATTCAACTGAAATAAGGCTGTCCCTGGCATCGAGCAGGCTTTTCTGAACCTCCCTCAGATCGATGCCTGAGAGGCTGCCAAGCTTGTATCTTTCCATGGCAATTTCAAGATTCTCGGCGGCGGTCTGAAGATTCTGCTGCTCGAGGTTAACAAGGCGAAGATAATTGCTGTAAGCATTATAAATGGTTATAAGGTCAGCCCGGACACCCTGTTCAATCTCCCTGTACCTGAGTTCCTTGTTGTTCATTTCAATGGACGAGTTCCTCATGTTCCTGCGCTGATTGAGCCCGTCAAAAATATTGATTCCGAGTGTGAGCCCGTAGCTCATTCCCCGGTTGCTTTGATTCTGCATGCTGCCTGACGAATAGTCATTGAAGCTGTAATTGTAGCCTGAAGAAGCATTCAAATAGGGATATGACCGGGCTTTTATCAGCTTGTAATCATATTCAGAAATTGTTTTGTTCCTGGATGCAATCAACAGACCAGTATTCTGGATGAGAGCGTCGCTGAGCAATTTCTCGTATATCAGCCCCGGATTTATCGTAATCATGGTATCGCTGGTGACAAAATGCGCCGAAAGGTCCTCAACGGCCATCAGTTCATTGAGCCGGATACAGGAGCTCCTGACAATTTCCTGCTGCCTGGAAAGCCGTGAGCTGTCGGCGTTAAGATAAACCCTCGACTGCAAAACCTGAAGTTTTGAACTTGAGCCCAGAATATAACGGTCTTCATCGATCCTGAGCCTCTCCTTCGACAATGAGAGTGCATATTTAATATTGTTGAGGATTTCTACCTGCTGCACATAATTGTAATAGCCCGACACTATATCGGCAATAAGATTCTCGACCGACATCCTGGTATTCAGTTCACTGATCTGCTTCAGCTCATTCAGCTTTTTATAACTGGTCTGAACGCTGAATCCTTTGAAAATTGTGAGGTCTGCATTTACAAGTGCCGAGGTTGAAGTATTGTGAACCCCGCTGGCTTCATTACTGCTTCCATCGGCAAAATTCTGACTGGTGTTGGATACCGTGCCGTTATGCCTGCCTGAAAGGTCAATACTTGGAAAAAATCCGGCATTTCCGAGGGTGTAGTTGTTTGATGCGATATTTTCGCTGTTCCGTGAAATGAGAATTGAAAAGTTGGCGTCCAGGGCAATCCTGATACAGTCGTTCAGATCATATACAGCCTGTGAAAATGAAGAAAGACAGATGCCTGAGATCAGAACACTAAGCGGCAGTAACTTTATTTTCATCAGTATTCTTTTTTGATTCACTTGAGATGAAAGTGTAGATGGCCGGAACCACAAAAAGGGTAAGGAAAGTTGAAAAGACCATGCCGCCAATCACTGAAATACCCATTGCAATGCGGCTTTGAGCCCCTTCGCCCAATCCCAGGGCCAGGGGTGAAATGCCAAGAATGGTTGCCATACTTGTCATGAGAATGGGGCGGAACCGTGAAGCGGCTGCATCCTTAATCGCCTCAACCTTTGACAATCCGGCTTTTTTTCTCTGATTTGCGAATTCAACGAGGAGAATGCCATTCTTTGATACCAGTCCGATCAGCATTATGATACCGATCTGACTGAAAATATTCATGGTGATGTCAAAATACCACATGAATGAAAGCGCACCGGTGAGTGCAAGAGGAACGGTCATCATCACAATGAGCGGATCCTTGAAGCTCTCAAACTGTGCCGAAAGGACCAGGAATATAAGTATCAGGGCAAGAACAAAAGCAAACATCAGGCTCGAGGAACTTTCGCGGAAATCCTTGGAATCACCCGCCAGGGCAGTTCTGAATGAATCATCGAGTACTTCGGCAGCAATGCGGTCCATTTCTGCAAGCCCCTCGCTGATGGTCTTGCCTTTTGCAAGTCCGGCAGAAACAGTGGCTGCGACAAACCTGTTGTAGCGATACAGCTGCGGCGGAGCGGTTTCTTCCGAAAGACTCACGAGATTATCGAACTGAATCATGTCTCCCTTGTCATTTCTGACGTAAAGGGATTTGAGATCCAGCGGCTTGTTGCGGTTCTCCCTCGCCAGTTCACCCAGTATCTGGTATTGTTTTCCGTTCATGAAGAAGTAGCCGAATCTCTGCCCGCTCAAAGCCAGCTGAAGAGTCTGCCCGATATTCTGTGTTGAGACCCCAAGGGTGATCGCCTTTTCACGGTTAATATGTATCTGCAGTTCCGGTTTGGTGAATTTTAAATTCACGTCGGCCATCTGAAGAACTTCACTGTCCATTACCCTGCTCATGAATTCCGGAAGTATTTCCCTTAACTTACCTATAGAAGTGGCCTGTAAAACATACTGAACCGGCATGCCCGAACGCCTGCTTCCGAAAGTTGACTGCTGAATAACGAATGCTCTTGCCTTTGTTTTCCTGCGAAGATCACTCGTAAGCTGGTCAGCAATTTCCTGCTGGGTCCGGTCCCTTTCACCGGGATCCTTAAGCGTTATCCTTATATTGCCAAAACCTCCTCCCCTTACCATTACGGTATAACTGATCCTCTCAGGAACCTTTTCTTCAACGAGTTTTGCTATGTCGTCAGCATAGGCCAGCATGTATTCATAGGTGGAACCTTCAGTGGCTGACGTGTTTATTGTTATCTGGGAGCGGTCCTCAAGAGGTGCCATCTCCGATGGTATTGTGTTCCAGAATAAAACAACAAGCCCCAGGGAAATGACGAGGATCAGAATTGCAGAATTCCTTCGGTTAAGGAAGATGTCAAGGCCATTTTTATATGCCTGGTTCAGACTGTAAAAAAAGCGTTCCGTCTTACGGAAAAACCAGCTGTGACGTTTTTCCTGACGTAAAAGTTTAGTGGAGACCATTGGTGTGAGCGAAAGGGCCAGAAAAGCTGAAATAGCCACGGCACCTGCCATCACAATACTGAATTCCCTGAAAAGCCGGCCTGTAATGCCCTGGAGGAAAACAATGGGAAAGAAGACAGAAATCAGTGTTATTGTTGTTGAGATAATTGCAAAATAAATCTCTTTCGATCCCGTGATCCCTGCTTCCAGAGGATTCATGCCCGATTCAACCTTGACATATATGTTCTCCATGACCACTATTGCATCGTCCACAACAATTCCGATTGCAAGGACCAGCGCAAGGAGAGTAAGTACATTAATGGTGAATCCGGCCAGGTACATTATGAAAAATGAGCCGATCAGTGAAACCGGAATAACCAGTATGGGAATAAGTGTGGCCCGCCAGCTGCGAAGGAAAAAATAAATAATGATCACCACCAGTACAAAGGCAATGAAAATGGTGTCCTTGACTTCCTTTATCGAGGAACGGATATATTGCGTATTGTCGTAGTTAACATTGACCCTGACATCTTCCGGAAGGTCCTTGGCTATATAATCAAGCCGGCTGTATACTTCGTCCACAATGTCGATATGGTTTGATCCGGGCTGGGGAATTATTACCACCATAACCATGGGAACCCCGTCACGCTTGAGAATGCCCCTTATATCTTCCGGTCCGAGTTCAGCTCTGCCTATGTCCCTGAACCTGACAATCTGATCTCCTGACTGCTTTATTATAAGCTCATTGAATTCCCTGGGTGTGGTCATCAGCCCCAGGGTTCTTATAGTGAGTTCCGTATTTGTTCCTTCAATTGAACCTGAAGGAAGCTCAACATTTTCCCTGTTGATCGCATTGCGGACATCCATCGGAGTCAGTCCGTAACCTGCAAGTTTTACCGGATCGATCCATAACCGCATGGAATATCTTTTTTGACCGAATATTCCAACTGCACTTACCCCTGAAATTGTCTGAAGCTGCTCCTTCAGCGTAAGCTCTGCAATTTCAGACAGCTGAAGCAGGGACCTTTTTCCGCTTTCGACTGTAAGGAAAAGAATAGGATTGGCGTCGGCGTCAGCTTTTGCCACGGTGGGAGGATCACAATCGCGGGGAAGGAACCTCATTGCCTGCGAAACTTTGTCCCTTACATCATTGGCAGCTGTTTCAAGGTCAACCGACAGCTCGAATTCAACTGTAATATTGCTGCCGCCCTGACGGCTGACACTGGTAAGTGAACGAACGCCGGGAATGCCGTTGATATTTTGCTCAAGCGGCTCAGTGATCTGAGTCTCAATTACATCTGAATTAGCGCCCGGATAAGATGTGCTGACAGTGATTATTGCAGGGTCAACACTGGGAAACTCCCTGACTCCCAGATAGGTAAGTCCGACAAATCCGAACAGCAGTATTACGATGGCAAATACTGTTGCCAAAACCGGCCTGTTGATACTGACTGACGATAAACTCATTTGTTTCCTTCCGTTTTTATCTTTTCACAACAAGTGTATCCAGCACTACAGGCAGGTTATGCCTTAACTGAAGAATACCTGAAGTAAGAAGCGTATCCCCGAAATTAAGGCCGCTGGTGATCTGGACAAGTGATTCGGTTCTCAGGCCGGTTGTTACCTTTACTGATTCGGCCTTTCCTTTTTTAAAGACATAAACCATCTCTCCGTCCATTTCCGGAATCAGCGCCTCTGAAGGAATTGCTATTGCATTTTCTATCTGCGACAAAAGCAGCGTTACAGCTGCATAGCGCCCCGATTTGAGCTCTTCATTCACATTCCGGTAATAGGCCCTTATCACAATTGTACGGGTCTTTTCCTCAATCTGGGGATCAACAGCATAAACCCTGGCTTCAAATTCTTTATTTATGCCGTCTACGGCAAAGGTGACCGGAAATCCAATGCTAACCTGGTCTGCATATCTTTCGGGAATTGCAAATTCAACCTTGAGCGGACTGATCTTTACAAGCCGGGCTATTTTTGACAACGGAGTGGCATATCCTCCTTCACTCATGTATCTTAGTCCGATTATTCCATCAAAGGGAGCCCTGAGTTCTGTTTCAGAGATACGCGCTTTAATAAGGTTTATGTCTGCCTGAATAGTTTGAAGTTCGGTTACAATCTGATCATAGCTTTCCTGGCTGATGGCATCCTTGTTAAGAAGGCTGCGCTGGCGAAACTCCTTCTCCTCAGCCAGCTTGTACTGCGCCTCAAGTTTCTGGAGCTGCGCCTGCAGGGGCTTATCATTTATTTTTGCCAGGAGGTCTCCCTTTTTCACCCTGGTTCCTTCAGTAAACCCTATCTCAACAATTTTCCCGGATGTTTCAAACGACAAATCAACCTCTTCATCCGGGCGAAGGGTGCCGGTACTGTTATAAAGGTCGCTCAGTTCCGATGGCTGAATAAGAAACCCGCTTACGTTCAGCATTTGCATCCCCTGCATTCTGCCCGGTCCGGATCGTGCACCTGCACCGCCAGCTGCAATGGTTTTTCTGTCATTTGAAAAAAGCGGTTTGATTTTCGGAAAAAATATGATTGCAGTGATCACCGCAACCAATGCAATCGTAATTGTCAGCTTTTGCTTTTTCTTCATCTTCAAATGATGTTTTTACTGCCGGATCCCTGTTCGAACACATTGTTCATAAAAGTGCTCCGCCCCCCGTGGAAAAATACAGCGGAGTCAAAGGTATGTAATTTGAGACGTATTAAATGCTTCATGCTCTGAAAACTATGTTAAATATTCATAAAACCAGTGCCTTTGAATTCTATCCGGATATTTTGGATTTAATTCTTTTTTAAAACAATTACTGCTATTTTTGAGCAACATTTTTAATGACGGCGCCATGCTCCAGCGAATCCAGTCAATATACCTCAGTCTGACAACAATATTGCCCCTGCTATTGTTTAAAGGAGACTTCCTGAAAATTAGTGACGATGCAGGCAGGGAACTGGGGATAAGATTCAGCGGCATCTTCCAGTATAACGGGCTGTCAACTGCAATCCTCATACACCGGCTGTTGCCATTGTCTGCGCTGATCACAATTATTCCGGTGCTTTCTCTCTTTGCAATTTTTCTGTTTGGAAAAAGAAAAATCCAGTTGAAAATTGTAATGCTTGTGATTGTCGTGACTGTAGTACTGGCAGGATTGATTATTTATTATTCAATGGTAACTGCAAACGGATCAGGTGGCTCTGTCGTACCAGGAATAAAAATATACCTGGTTCCTGTTATTCTCATTTCTGCAATACTTGCATACAGGGGTATCCGCAGGGATGAGAATCTGGTCAGTTCGTACCACAGATTGCGTTAAATTATCTGAAGATTTTCCTGACTGGTGATTTTTTCACAATAATGACACCGGAGCGATACAGCTTTCTTTGAAACAACCCGGAATCTTGTTACCACTGATTCGAAGTTGGTGATGCACTTGGGATTCATGCATCTGGCAATTCCAACAATGGTATCCGGCACCTCAACCACTTTTTTTTCAATAACTTCATAATCCCTGATTATGTTTAGTTTTGCGTCAGGGGCTACAAGTGCAATCCTGTTTATGTCGGCGTCTTCAAAATACTTGTCGGAGATTTTTATGATTGCTTTCCTCCCGAGTTTCTTGCTTTCAAGGTTCGTTCCGAAAGTAATCTGGGTATCAATATGATCCAGACCAAGAATCTGAATGACCTTAAAAAGGTTTTTGGCAGGTATGTGGTCAATTACTGTTCCGTTCTGGATGGCACTAACACTTAGTTTAGGTTCTTTCATATGTTTCTGCTCAAGAAATTATCTTATTCCAAGAAGGGTGCACAAAATAGCCTGGCGCGTATAAACGCCATTAAGCGCCTGTTCGAAGTAATATGCCTTGGGATTGGTGTCAACATCTGTGTGAATTTCATTTACCCTCGGCAGCGGATGCAATATCCGCATATTCGGCTTGGTATTGGCAAGAATGGAATTCCTCAGGACATATACATTCTTTACTTTCTCATATTCAATCGGATCTGAGAACCGCTCTTTCTGAACCCGGGTCATATAAATGATGTCAGCCCGGGATATGATGTCGGTGAAATCAGAGTGTTCATAATATCTCAGGCCGAGGTTGTCAAGGTACAGCTTGAACTCATCGGGCATTTTAAGTTCGTCGGGCGATATGAAATTGAAGGTTGTGTTCCACCGCGACATTGCCATCATCAGTGAATGAACGGTTCTTCCGTATTTAAGGTCGCCGACCAGGAAAATGTTAAGATTGTTGAGTGTTCCCTGGGTTTTGCGGATTGAATACATATCCAGCAGTGTTTGCGTGGGATGCTGATTTGCACCGTCACCAGCATTTATTACAGGCACCGATGAAATTTCGCTTGCAAACCGGGCGCTGCCTTCAACGGGATGACGCATAACAATAAGGTCGCTGTAATTGCTGACCATCCGTATGGTATCGTGAAGTGTTTCCCCTTTTGAAACACTTGAGCTGCCTGAATCGGAAAAACCTACAATTGTCCCCCCGAGCCTGTTTATTGCGCTTTCAAAACTAAGGCGCGTACGGGTGGAAGGTTCAAAAAACAATGTTGCAATAATTTTACCTGTCAGCAGGGCTTGGGAAGGATTTTTCTCAAATTCATCTGCCAGCCCGAGGATGTTCAGTATTTCATCAGTGGTCAGATCATCAATCGATACCAGGCTTCTTTTATTCATTGGAGTATCTTTTTATTTCTGTTGCAGGTGTTACTGCAAATTTACCGAAGATTGAATTTTAAACAGAGAAATGTTGATAATTTGATTAAAACTTTTATCAGGCAGGCTGTTCCGGAGACGAATATAAAAATGTGTGCTTCAGTCCCTCAATTCGTGAAAATAATGACAGGATCCTTTCAGCGGATGATTTTTCGATCCCGACCGTTAACCTGCATGTTTCGCCAAATTCCTGCCCGGCTATGTCAAGACCATGATCCCTGACGATCTTCATCACACTGTTCATGCCGGGATATTGAAATTCCAGCATAAACAAGTCATGCAGCGTGATTTTAACTATTTCACAGTTTTTTATTGCATCTGCTGCAGCCGACCTGTAAGCATGGACCAATCCGCCGGTCCCGAGAAGCCGTCCGCCGAAATAGCGAACCACCACAATAAGGATGTTGGTTAACCCACGGGCCCTGATCTGTCCGAGAATTGGCATGCCTGCTGTCCCCGGAGGTTCACCGTCATCACCCGACCGCCATTTTTCCCTGTTTTGCCCCAGCATATATGCGTAGCAATGGTGCCGTGCAGCGTGATGTTCCTTTTTGGTTGCCTCCAGTATTTTTTTGATTTCTGCGACTGACTGTACCGGAAAGGCAAGGGCTATGAAGGAACTCCCTTTCTCCTTGTATAACCCTTGCGAAAAAACCCTGATGGTCAGATATGTATCCGGTTCGGTCATAAAATATTCCCGGTATTTTTCCGTTTATGTCAAAGCTGCAATATTAATAAATCCGGAGAGGTGATTTCGGGTTATATGGAAATATTGATATTTTTGTTGGATATTGATGGAAATAATGAGCGTTTTACTAGATGAAAAAGATCTCCAGAAACTCATAGTTATCGGGGACAGGATTCTGATCAAGCCAAAGGTGCCGCAGGCAAAGACCAAAAGCGGCCTCTATCTTCCTCCCGGAGTAAATGAAAATGAAAAAGTTCAGATAGGCTTTGTGCTCAAGGTTGGTCCGGGATACCCTATACCTTCTATAAATGACGCCGACGAACCCTGGAAGAACAGGACCGATGAGCCAAAATATGTACCGCTCCAGCCAAAAGAAGGCGATCAGGCTGTTTATCTGCAGAACAGCGCGATCGAAATAGAATTCAACAAGGAAAAATATATTGTTGTCCCTCAGTCTGCAATCTTGCTGCTTCTGAGAGATGAAGGACTTTTTGAATAATGCCGGAAAAATGGATAATGACTATCTCAGGGGAAAAAAGATCCTGATTGTGGAAGATGATGCTTCAAGCAGGTTGTACCTGAACAAGATACTGGAAAAAACCGGAGCCGTCCTGTTTAATGCCTGCAATGGGAGCGAAGCGGTTGAGATGGCTGCTGCTGATCAGTCAATCGACATAATATTAATGGATATTCAGCTGCCTGTTATTGACGGTTATGAAGCAGCACGACGGATCCGGGAAATCCTCAGGGATATTACTATCATTGCTCAGACTGCATACAGTCTTTCAGGGGACCGCGAGAAAATCATGGCAGCCGGTTTTGATGAATATATCGTCAAGCCGATTTTCGCAAAACAGCTGATTGAAAAACTTGTCACAACGCATGGGAAAAAATCAGTATAACGGCAGTTTAACCTGATTGCCGCTAATCAGGATAAACTGCAATATCCGCAAATTCCTTTCTGAATACTGCAATCTCATCGCGCCACCGCTGTTTCTCAGCTTCTGCGGGTTGCCTTCCAAGCAGGGAGGTTCTCATGATTGAATCGCCTGAAAGAATGTCGAAAGGCATCAGTTTATACTCATATTCATAGGGAGGATCCCTGAATTGCATGGAATTCGCAGGAGTTGTCTCCAGAATGGCATCGAAAATTTCAAGGGCAGTTGCAACCGGATAGTACTTATCAGGTTCAGTGACATGAATCTGCAGGCCGTTGCAGTAAATTCCGCGGTATTTATTGAAAGTAGGTATAAAACCATGTACTCTGAACATGCAGCCGGGAATTTTCCTGGAATCAAGATTCTTTTTAAGTTTTTCAGGGTCGATGAATGGTGCGCCAAAGAGCTCGAACGGCAATGTTGTTCCCCTGCCTTCAGAGATGTTCAGTGCTTCGGCCAGCACCATGCCCGGATATACAATTGCTGTCTGAAGTGAAGGCATGTTGGGAGAAGGCAGAACCCAGGGAAGGCCGGTTTCATTGTAAAATGAGTTCCTTTTCCAGCCCTCCATCCATACAACCTTGAGATCACACCCGGGGAAATACTTTTCTTTGAGCCATAAAGCCATTTCGCCGATTGTCATCCTGTGGCACAGGGGTATTGAAGCGCCTCCGACAAAGGTAAAGAATTCCTCCTTCAGTACCGGGCCGTCAAACGGCAGTCTCCCCACGGGATTGGGGCGATCGAGGATCCAGACAGGAATGCCGGCCCCGGTACAGGCCTCCATGCAAAGCTTTACTGTCCAGATATATGTGTATAGCCTTGCACCAACGTCCTGAAGATCCACAACCAATGCATCGATCATGTTGAGCATGGCGGGAACAGGCTTCCGGTGTTCCCCGTATAGACTGAAAAGCGGGATCCTGTAATTTGGGTGAAGCTGGCTCTCCCATTCAATCATGTTATCCTGGGTCTGCCCGTACAGGCCGTGCTGAGGCCCATAAACAGCAGAAAGTGAACACTCCCCGGAGTTAAACAGGAAGTCAGTAATATGAATAAAATCTGACGTAATACTTGATGAATGACACAACACCCCGATCCGTTTTCCTTTGAGACCCCGGGGAAACTTGTGCCTTATCTGATTTAGACCCGTCTGTACCATCGCCTGAAAAAATTGCGTTTCTCAATTTCTTATATTGCAGCCTGCAATAGGACCGGCTGATAACTGAAACATCCCGAAAAAATAATCTTTTCCGGATTTATGCCTTAAATTATTATTGAATTGCTTCTTTTGTAAAAATGTTTCTTCCAAATCCGCAGGATCCCGTTTTGCCGATTTGTTATTTAAATAACAATAATACCATGAATAAACGATTTTTTACAGCCTTCCTGCAAATTATTTGTTTCTTTCTGCTGATTACTTCCTGTGAGAGGCATAAAGACCATGTTGTTACCATTCTTGCAACTACAGATCTGCATGGGGTTATCCTGCCATACGATTTCATTGAAAAGGAACCACTAAAAGCCTCCCTCGCGCACTCAGCTTCATATATAAGGGAAACCAGGGGTTCTTCGGAAAATTTCGTTCTTCTTGACAATGGAGACAATCTGCAGGGACAACCCACTGTATACTATTATAACTTCATAGATACAACTGTCACCCATATAAATGCAGAAGTCATGAATTATCTTGGGTATGACGCTGCTACGGCCGGCAACCACGATATTGAAGCCGGACACGGTGTTTACGACAGGCTGGGGAATGAGTACAATTTTCCCATTCTGGCAGCAAATGCCGTAAATGTCTCAACAGGTGAACCATATTTCAATCCATATGCAATTATCAGCCGCAACGGCATCAAAATTGCAGTTCTGGGCCTGATAACTCCTGCTGTTCCGGACTGGCTTCCTCAGGAACTATACTCCGGAATGGAATTCAGGGATATGGTTGCAACTGCGGAAACATGGATGAAAACCATAAAAAAAGAGGATCCTGATCTTATCGTTGGATTGTTTCACTCAGGCTGGGAAACCAGGAATACCAATAACCATGACACAGACAACTATGATGAAAACGGATCCGCATCAGTTGCATGGAAGGTTCCCGGCTTTGATGTTATATTTGTCGGTCATGATCACAGGGTTGTGAATGAGAAATTCATCAATTCAGCCGGCGACACGGTCCTGATTCTTGACGGAGGAAGCAGATCGGAAAAGATAGCAAGAGCCGATATAACCATCACCCATGACAAAACCAAAGGCAAGGGGAGAAAGGTGGTGAAAGGCAGGATTATTGATGCCGGCAATTTCCCTGTCGATCCCGGCTTTATGCGGGAATTCGGAGATCGCAGGAAAGTGATTGACAAATACGTTAACAAGGTAATTGCAAGATCTGAAAAAAGTATCTCAACCCGCGACGCATATTTCGGCTCTTCGCCGTTTGTAGATATGATACATTCAATCCAGCTTGGGATCACCGGTGCCGACATCTCATTTGCAGCTCCCCTTTCATTTGATGCAGGCATCCCTGCCGGAAAGATCACTATTGGCGACATGTTTAAACTTTACAGATTTGAGAATCTGCTCTATACCGTTTCAATGACCGGCACGGAGATTGAAAAATATCTCGAATTCTCCTATTCCGGCTGGTACAATACCATGAAGGGGCCGGGAGATAATCTTCTCAAATTCCGGCTCGGGAAAAACGGAAAACCTTCCATTACCAACGGTGTTGCCTGGCTGAGAAATCAGTCATATAATTTTGATTCTGCCGCCGGCATCGATTATACGGTTAACGTGAGCAAGCCGGAAGGAGAGAGAATATCCATCATTTCCTTTTCTGACGGGCGGCCCTTCGATCCTGGAAAAACATACAAGGTTGCTGTCAACTCCTACAGAGGCAACGGGGGAGGGGGGCACTTTTTCAAAGGAGCCGGAATCAGCAGGAATGAGCTGAATGAACGCACAATAAGCGCCACAGACAGGGATCTGAGATTTTATATGATCAAATACCTTGAAAGGATGAAAACAGTAAAACCTGAAGCTCTCGGAAACTGGAAAGTTATTCCGGAAAACTGGGTTGCCGCCGCCGCGACAAGAGATTACAAATTGCTGTTCGGAAAATAAAATCTGACAATGCTGCGTTTAAAAAAATGGGGACTATAAACAGGGTAAATACTGATTGCATGACGTTGCCGCTGGTTGAGGAGTTTTCAACAATACAGGGGGAAGGTTATCATGCGGGAAAGGCTGCATGGTTCATCCGGCTTGGGGGATGTGATATCGGCTGCAACTGGTGCGATTCACGTTACGCCTGGAATCAGGCGGACCACCCGATGGTGGAAACGGACATTATAACAGGTCATGCTATTGCTTCTGGCATGAAATCTGTTGTGGTGACCGGAGGAGAACCTCTTATGTGGAACCTGGATTATCTGTGCTCCTCGCTCAGGAGAAACGGTGTTGCAACCTTTCTTGAAACATCAGGCGCCTATCTTCTGTCAGGTGAATGGGATTGGATATGCCTGTCGCCAAAAAGAAATATGCCTCCCAAAAAAGATATCTGCCGTCAGGCTGATGAGCTAAAGGTAATTATCGAAAACAGCAGTGACTTTGAGTGGGCTGAAAAGTGCAGGCAGCGGGTCAGGAAGGATACCCGTCTGTTCCTCCAGCCAGAGTGGAGCAGCTTCGGAAAAATCATTCCACTGATAGTAGAATATATTAAATTACATCCAGAATGGAGGGTTTCCCTGCAATTACATAAATACATGCATATTCCATAACAACAATGAGATTTTCAGCCATCATACCCATATTGTTCCTTTTCGCCATTTCTGAGGGGAATATACTGAGCCAGCAGAAATACCACACATCCTCAAACAAAGCTCTTAAATTATACAATGAAGGGGTGAAATATTATGATTTCGTTGATTACAATTCTGCCGAACAGTATTTCAGGCAGGCAATTGAGGCAGACAAGGGATTTTATGAGGCTTACATGATGCTCGGCGAACTTATGGCAAAACAAAAACGCCATTCGGAAGCAGCAGAAAACTATAAAACGGCGGTTAAAATCGATTCTGCATTTTACTTACCTGTTTTCTTCAGCCTTGCCGAGGCTGAAATTGCATCAGGAGATTACATTAATGCCCGGAGGCACTATTCCCTGTACCTCAGCCAGCAAAATATTGCAGAAAAAAACAAGGCGACTGCAATTAAGAACCTCAAAAACTGTGATTTCGCTATTGAGGCAATAAAAAAACCTGTTCCCTTCAGCCCGGTCAGCGTGGGCGAAGGGATTAACACCTCTGATGATGAATACTGGCCCTCGATAACTGCCGACGGACAAATGCTCATCTTCACAAGGCAGATTGCATCAAGGGAAAAGGCTCAGGGCTACAATGCCGGACAGGAGGACTTTTACATCAGTTACCTGCGGGATAATGCCTGGCAAAAAGCCACGAATGCCGGAGCGCCGTTAAATACGCGGCAAAATGAAGGTGCTCCGAGCCTTTCATCGGATGGCAGCTATATGTATTTCACGGCCTGCGACCGTCCGGGAGGACGGGGCAGCTGCGACATATACTTTTCTTCATTCCGTGAAGGCAAATGGTCAATACCGGTAAACGTAGGCAGCCCGGTCAATACAAAATACTGGGAGTCACAACCTTCGATAAGCGCAGACGGAAAAACCCTGTATTTCTCCAGCAGCAGACCCGGCGGGTTCGGAGGCAAAGACATATGGTACACCTCAATGGGTGACAAGGGGCAGTGGCTGCCTCCCAAAAATATGGGAAGCATGATAAATACTCCCGGTGATGAAATGTCACCATTCATCCATTTCGACGGAAAAACCCTGTATTATTCTTCAGACGGATTACCAGGAATGGGAGGATTTGACATCTATCTCTCAAAGATGAAACCCGACAGTTCATGGAGCGAACCAAGGAATCTCGGATATCCCATTAATACATTTTCGGACGAAACAGGGCTTGTAATAAAATCAGAAGGACAGGAGGCATACTTTTCATCGAAAAGGGACAAACCGGGGGGAAAGAATATTTTTTCATTCTCTCTGCACGAATCCATTCGCCCCGACCCGGTATCATACCTTAAAGGAAATGTTACTGACAGGGAAAACGGCAGAAAGCTCACTGCAGACTATGAACTGATCAATCTTTCCACAGGCAGGAGCGTTCTGGTTAACAGTTCGGGCGAAGACGGAAATTTCCTGGTCTGTCTTCCATCGGGGTACAACTATGGTCTCAATGTGCGTAAAAAAGGATACCTGTTCTATTCAGAAAATTTCATGCTTGAAGGAACACACACCGTGGTAAAACCATTCCTTATCAATATACGCCTCAGTCCTCTCAGAGTCGGGGAGAGTATGCTTCTCGCAAATGTTTTCTTTGAAATAGATTCCTGGCTGCTCAAAAAGGAATCCATGAAAGAATTAAATAACCTGTTATTGCTCCTTTCAGAAAACATGGATATCGTGGTTGAAATAGGAGGTTATACCGATGCCACCGGAACCGACGAGCATAATCAGATACTGTCGGAAAAAAGGGCCATGTCAGTAGTTAATTACCTGATCGAAAAAGGGATTGCCGGTGAAAGGCTCAAATACAAAGGGTACGGAAATACATCTCCCAGGGGTGACAATATAACCACTGAAGGGAGAAGGCTTAACAGGCGCACTGAAGTTCTTATCATAGGTTTAACATCGGGAAATAAATGATCCCGTAAGCCCGGGCCGGCGACCAGAGAACCGGAGGGAGCGAAAAACAAAAGAAAAGAGGGTGCCTTGATATTTAAGACACCCTCAGTACTTCACGATTTGTCAGGTCAGACATTGACTTTAATCAGACAACCCTCATCAGACAGATTTTATGGTATTTCAGAATAACACTATTCATAATTGCGGGTCAGCATCTCTGATTTTTTGTAATCACGTGAAGCAATATTGCAGGTTGGTTTCAATTATTTCAATCGTTTCAGAATCTGTTTAGCTTTTTTTCTGTAAACACTCTCAGATTTTCCTATTTGCGAGAGCAGCTCTTTTGCCCTGGCCAGTTCTTCGGTTTTGATATAGCATAATGAAAGATACCATTGAGCCTGGTCAATGAACAGGTTGTCATCATTGTTAATAACTTTTTCAAATGAGCCTTCTGCTTCCGGGTAATTGCTGATCTCAAAATTGGAAATGCCATTCAGCAGGGTTGAGTGCATATCGTCAGGCTCACTTTGCACCACTTTCTTGAAATAAATAGCGGCATTTCTGTAATCATGAACATTGTAATACTCAAGTGCAAGGATGAAATCCTGACTTCCGCTGTACATCTCAGATCTGGCGTATATTGAAGGCTCATAAGCTTTGTAATACCTGTCAAGCAACTCGTCAGTGCCGGACCGGCCCCGCGAAAGCAGGGCTGCGCCGCCAATAATAATTAATACCGCTATTACCGCCGCATATTTTACCCGGCCGGGATGCCGGCTTGCTGGAACAGCGTCGCGCCTGTGCTCTATGTCAGCCAGTTTCGTACGGAGGTTTACAATGTCCTGGCGCGGTATCAGGTTGCCAGCTTTTCGCCTCAACTCAATTTCACGGATCAATTCCTGGTTCCCTTCTGTTTCCTTAAGAAACCATTGTTTCTCTTTTTCATCCATTTCACCGGCAATGAACCTTTCGATGAAATATGAAAAGTCGATTGTTTTCATTGGTTCAATTATTTTAATTAATAATGTATTAGCAACATAATATCTGAGCAGACACATGAATTGCTTCCTACTGCCTGAAAATACTCTTCAGGCGCACTGGCACCCTGCATGGCATCAGCATGGCAGACGACTGCAAAACGGCACCGTATCGATCCTGTGCCGGAAATCCGGCACAGGCCAAAAAATCATGTTCAGGATGAAGCGAAACGGAATTGTTTAATGTTCCCTCTACCTGTTTGTATTGCAAAGAAATCGATTAATTCAGATTCTGGGCCTTGGAGGATTTGGAACAACTATGGGTTCGGCCGGGTCCCCGCCTCCTTTTACCCGGATCATTTCTTCAGAGGTCATTACATACTCACTGTAAACCGTGCTCAACTGTACAAGGGTAAGATCTTTCATTTTTTAAGGTATTTATGGTTTGAAATTAATTTATTGATGTCTTTCCGTGTTTATGCTTTCATTGTTACATGTCGCTGATCAGGGTTTTGTGACAAAAAAATCAGATAATTTTTTATTTTATTTTGTATATCTCTGCAATACAGGTTATTGCATATGTGTTTCAACATAAACAAGAGATGAAATTTAATTTTAAACATATCTTTGGATATTTTTGGGGACTATTTGCATAGTCAGGCAGCGGGACAGGTGCAAAAGGATACTTAAATGACCAGGCATAATCATTTTCATACAACTGCTATTCTCCTGTTTTTCTTCCTGAGTTTATTCATGAAGGCAGAATCATCACAGTCCGGTGAAAAACCAGAAGCAAGGGTTTCCATCCGGGAGATACATGATCTCGCAGGCCTTAATCAAAGCCTGTATAATTCAATTATCCGGGGAGATACAGCAAAGGCAAGATTTATTATAAGGAGCGTTCTAATCCCTGTTGAAAGAACGGGAAGTGACAATCTGACCATATCGGATTTTCATTATTATACCGGACTATACTACCTGATCACGGGCCAATATGGTGAATCCGAGAAACAATTCAACAGGGCTTCCGAAATCCGTGAGTATCTGGGCAGCTACGACACGACCTATGCCAATTTATTTTATAACCTGGGTGTGATATACAGCATATTGGGTGACTTCAGCAGGATGAAACAGGCAATCCTTGAATCAATTGAAACTGAACAAAGACTATACGGGGAATCCAGTCCGAGGCTTGCACAGGGTTTTTCAAGCCTGGCCACTGCATCCATGGGCCTGAATGAATATGAAAGGGCAATTGAATATGGAAACATGGGACTCAAGATCCTGAGCGGGCAAGGAAACCGTTACGGCAAGGAACTGGCCGACCTGTACACTAACATGGGAGTGTGCTATATTAAACTCACCGATTATTCCAGGGCGGTATTATATCTGGAAAAGGGTGAAGAAGTGTATGAAGGCTCCGGGCTTCCGAAGGATGACAGATTCATTAACCTGCTTAACAGTCTTGCCGCGGCCCACTATTTTCTGGGCAATAAGGGAAAATCAGACAAATACTATCAGATGGGAATTGATATTGCAGACAGAAACAATACCTACCTGTCGCAGACCTTTGTGATCAGTTTTGCTAAAATGCTCGGGAATTCGGGAAATATCGAAAAGGGCGAGTCAATTATTCTCGCTTCCCTGAAAAAAGCAGAAAGCCGATTTGGAACCAATTCAGCAACATATATTTACGTGCTCAAGAATTATGCTGATTACCTCAGGGAATTCAAGACCGGCATAAAAAGATCTCTTCTGCTTTATGAAAAGTGCATGGAATACCTTGAAACGAATACCAGGGATAACTCGCTGAAAGGACCAATTCTCCTTGGATATGCACTTACACTTTCTGAAAATGGCGAAACGCAGAAAGCACTCGGAATCATTCAGTCTCTCATCTTTACTGAATTAACTGATTCTGCAGCGGTTCCCGAAACAGGCAATCCTGATGTGAACATGATCAGGCCCGACCAGTTGTCGCTGAACCTTTTCAGGGCCAAGTACAGCATACTCTGGAATTCCCTCAGGGAGTCCCGTGATTTGAAATTTCTTATGGAAGCTGCTGCAACTTCCTCCCTTATTGTGTCAATCATTGACAAGGTAAGATTGAATATCAGTGAGGAAGAAAGCCGGCTCATCCTCGGAGACCGCTACAGGGATTATTATATTTACGCCATCCGCGACTGCGGGATCTGCTACAGTGCAACAGGCAGCCGGCATTTTATTGATAAGGCATTTGAATTCTCGGAAAAAAGCAAGGTCGCGGCTTTGCTGACCGCAACACGCGAACTTTCAGCAACACAATTACATATCCCCGTAAAAATTGCAGAGGAAGAAAAAAAGCTACAGGACGCCATAAGCTTCTACAACGCCAGATTATCTGACAGATCAGCCAGTGAAAATCACGACTCATCCTTGATATCAGAATGGAAGAACATTGTTTTCAATTCAACCAGAAAAAGAGATTCGCTTGTTTCAATATTTGAAAAAGATTATCCCGAATACTATCTGATGAAGTATAATACCCGTGTGAATGATCCATTGAAGATCAACAGATCAGAGGGAAGAAACATCAACTATATAAATTATGTTGCCGGCGACACGGTTTTATATATTCTTGTTGCGAACAGGAAGGTCAGCAGGATGATCACTGTTTCAGTTGACTCTGCCTTTTATCTGACTGTCAGGCAATTCAGCGATCTGATCAAATATCCCTCCATGAAAAACGCCAGGACGGATTTTGAGAATTTCCAGAAACTCGGCAGCCAGATCTATGACAAAATATTCAGGCCCGTTGAAAGCTGTCTGATATCCAACAGACTCATTATTTCTCCTGACAACATTCTTGCCGGCATCCCATTTGAAGCGTTGCCAATGCATGAGATAAAATCAGAAAGGATTTCATACGGGAAATTACCCTATATGATCAGGAAATTTGATATTTATTATGCCTACTCTGCAACATTCCTTACTGAATCGCGGAAATCAGGGTTCAGGCTCTTGAAGACCCTTGTTGCCTTTGCACCTTCATACAACAGGGGGGCTGCTGCGGACCGGGTCATACGTGAACCGCATCAGAATCACGGGGTGCTGACCGACCTGCCATTTGCAAGAAAGGAGGCCGAATTTGCCAGCAGTTATATCGGAGGCAGGCTTTATGAAGGCAATGATGCAATGGAATCCCTATTTAAGAAAGAAGCCGGAAAATATGATATTATTCACCTGGCAATGCACACTGTGATAAATGACAATGACCCGATGTACTCGAAAATGATCTTTTCACAGGCATCGGATCAACCCGAGGACGGACTGCTCAATACATACGAAGTGTATGGCCTGCCCCTGAAGGCGAAAATGACAGTTTTAAGCTCATGTAATACCGGAGCAGGAATGCTTCACTCCGGTGAAGGTATTCTCAGCCTTGCCAGGGGCTTTATTTACTCAGGTTGCGAATCGGTTGTCATGTCACTCTGGGAAATTGACGACAGGTCAGGATCCGACGTGATTATGGATTTTTACCGGTTTATCAAAAAAGGATATTCCAAAAGCACCTCCCTGCGGAAGGCAAGACTCAATTACCTGAAAAAGGCGGATTTGCTGAGGTCGCATCCGCACTTCTGGTCATCCCTGGTGGTTTACGGCAATAACGAGCCTCTTTATTTTGACAGGCAGCTGATCATTTTATCCATTCTGGCTGCATTGATTGCAGGCTCATCGATATGGTTCATTTACTTCAGGCCCAGGTAATCCCTGTATTCGGCATCTTCTTTTATGAGCCCTATCAGAATTTCCTTTGAGAGATATTTTTTTCTCCTGGCATAGGTTTCTGACTTTAAATTCATTATTGCAGCAATTTCCTCATATGAACGTCCCTCGGAAAAAAGCCTGAGTATTGTTTGCGCATCGGGCTTTAGCTTAAGGAAAACCCTGCCTACTATCTTTTCAAGGATCTGATCATCGAAATCATCGTTGTCATCATCAGGAAAATCAGTTTCGAGGTCAACAAGTCTTTTCCTGCGCCGCAGGTGGCTGTTCCAGTTGTTCCTGGCAATTCCGAAGAAATAACCTTTCAGATCTGATGTAAGGTTAAGACCGTTTTCCGTGATCTGTTTGTAAAGGGTGATCACCGAATCCTGGAAAACATCCGACACGTCTGCCTCCGACCCGCTGTTTTTCAAAACATGGTGCCGTACCGATTGAAAAAAAATGCTGTTGTACAGCCATGAAAGGATTTTTTCATCCTGCCGGCGTATACCCTCAATTATGGCAGTATCTGAGTATTTTCTGAACAACTGGTGCCTTGAATCGTCATTGAAGTGACAAATATAGTATTTCCCAGCAGTTAAGACAGGGCTTGTGTTTTGATTTGATGAAGCCCGTGTGTATTTCAACAAAAAATATATATTTACTCTTTTGAAATGAAGTATCCCTGATATGGGTTTCCCGTTTACAAAACAATATGATGCAATGGACTGCGGGCCGGCATGCCTCAGAATGACGGCCCGGTACCATAAAAGGAATTTCTCACTTGCATACCTCAGGAAAAAATGCCACATCACCAGGGAGGGCGTTTCATTCCTCGGACTTTCCGGGGCAGCAGATTCGATAGGGTTTAAAACCCTTGGATTAAAAATACCTTTCGACTTTCTGAAAGAAAAAGCTATCCTCCCATGCATAGTGCACTGGCGGCAGAATCATTTTGTTGTGGTTTACAGGATCACCAGGGATGAAGTTCATGTGGCTGATCCGGCAACCGGCATTATCAGGCTCACATTTGATGAATTTGAGAAAAACTGGGCCGGCACCCTTATTGACGGTAAAAAAACAGGGCTTGCCCTTATGCTCGAACCATCTCCATCACTGTACAGCACCGATGAAGATCAGCATGAAATAAAAGGTTTCAGATTCCTGTCGGAATATTTCAGGATTTACAGAAGATACCTGGGCCAGCTCATACTGGGGCTCATCGTCGGGAGCTTCATCCAATTGATCATTCCTTTTCTTACCCAGGCAATAATCGACATAGGAATAAACAACAACGACATCGGATTCATTTACCTGATTCTTTTTGCACAGCTTGCGCTTGTTCTGGGGCGGCTGTCGGTGGAGTTCATCCGAAGCTGGCTCCTGATGCATATAGGCTCAAGGGTGAACGTTGCAATAGTCTCCGGGTTCCTTAGAAAACTGATGGCCCTGCCGATTGCTTTCTTTGACACAAAACTCACCGGCGACATACTTCAGCGCATAGAGGATAACAACAGAATAGAGGATTTCCTGACTTCGGCCAGCCTGAGCATCCTCTTTTCATTTATCAACCTGCTTGTATTCGGAATTGTACTGACAATTTACAGCCTGAAAATTTTTCTTGTCTTTCTCGCAGGAACCCTTCTCTACCTCCTCTGGATATCATTATTCATGGAGAAAAGGGCTCAGCTTGACCATTCAAGGTTCCGCGAAATGTCAGTTTCAAATTCAAAACTGATAAACATTATAAACGGCATGCAGGAGATTAAGCTCAACCAGTGTGAGCTTGACAAAAGATGGGACTGGGAAAAACATCAGGCCCGGTTGCTCGGATTAAAGGTAAAGGGGCTTGGCCTTATCCAGAAACAGTCTGCAGGAGCCGTTCTGATAAATGAGATTACCAGTTTGCTGGTGACAATTGTCTCTGCCAGTGCGGTGCTCAACGGTCAGATGACTCTCGGCATGATGCTGGCCGTGCAATTTATCATTGGCCAGCTTAATGTTCCGGTCAACCAGATTATCGGTTTTTTCAGGATGTCGCAGGATGCGCGAATGAGCCTCGACAGGCTTGCCGAGGTCCATAATATGGCTGACGAGGAAACCGAACCGGATGAAAAAATGAATACAGTTCCTGAAAACAAGGCAATTCTGCTCAGAAAAGTATCATACCAGTATGAAGGGCCAAGATCACCATTTGCCCTGAAAGATGTGGATCTGCAGATTGAAAGGAACAAAGTTACGGCCATAGTCGGGGAGAGCGGCAGCGGCAAAACGACACTCCTCAAGGTTATATTGGGGTTTTATAACCCGGTTGCCGGTGAAGTGCTGGTAGGAGACACCCCCCTGCATAATATAAGCCTTATTACCTGGCGCCGGGTTATCGGAGCTGTTATGCAGGATGGCTTTATCTTTCCCGACACAATTGCCGGCAATATTGCACCCGGACCCCCGGATACTGATGAAAAAAGAATGATCAGGGCTGCTGAAATGGCCAATATAAGGAGATTTATAGAATCGCTCCCCCTGGGTTATAATACAAAGGTGGGCGCAAACGGACATGGAATAAGCGAGGGACAAAAACAGAGACTGTTGATTGCCAGGGCAATATATAAAGATCCTGAAATAGTGATGTTCGATGAGGCAACCAACTCGCTCGATGCCGGTACCGAAAAAGCAATTGTTGAAAACCTGGCTGGTTTTTTCGAAGGAAAAACAGTTATCATTGTCGCACATCGCCTCAGCACAGTAAAAAATGCCGACAAAATAATTGTAATGGAAAACGGGCAGATCATTGAGACAGGAAATCACGTCACCCTGGTAAAAAAGAAAGGTACTTACTTCAGGCTTATTAAAAACCAACTTGAACTTGGCAATTGAATCAGACAATGGCTGACAGTATTAACAACAGTGAAAAGAAAACCCTTTATTCAGAACCTGTGACGGAGATTATCGGGGAGGTGCCCGGCCGGATTCTGCGATGGGGCAATGTTATCATTTTCATGGTCTTTGTGATCTTTCTGCTGCTCTCCTGGATGATAAAATACCCCGACCGGATCCCTGCACCCGTTGAAATAACAACAGTAAACCCTCCGGTGATAATGATGTCAAAAGTAACAGGCAGGATAAAAAAAATGTATGCCGGTGACGGGGAAAACGTCGGTACAGGCGATCTGATTGCCGTGATGGAGACCACGGCTTCCATCGATGAGATCACCCGCCTTGAACAGTTCATTGATACACTGGACGATCCTGAGATGACAGCTTCGGGAAAATTGCCCGGCTTCAGCGAACTGGGAGAAATTCAGGAATACTGGAGCGCTTTCATGTCTGCCCTGGCAAATTACAACAATTGCCTTAGAAATGATTACTACGGAAACAAGGTAATTTCTGTCAGAAACGAAATTAAGAGCATCAACGGCTATATAAGCAAACTCGGCGTTAAGGAAAAACTGTTCCGCGCAAACAGCAGCCTGGAAGCCAGAAAATTTCTCAGAGATTCATTGCTGTCTGAAAACGGGGTTTATTCGGAAAGTGAACTGGATGTATCGAAACAATCACTCATAAGAATGAACATAGAACTTCAGCAGGTACTCCTGGACCGGTCTGAAAAAAACATCCAGCTCGCAGAGAAAAACCAGCTTCTTCAGGATTACATGATCCGCGGGCAGGAGGAAAAGGAAAAGTTCTTCACGGCACTTCAGGAATCTTTTCTGAATCTGAAAGCACAGATGAAGATCTGGAAAAATACCTATCTGATTGTCAGCCCCGTTGATGGGATCGTTACATTCACAAAATTCTGGAGCGAGAACCAGGCGGTAAGCAGGGACGAAGCAGTTTTAAGCATAATACCCGATGAGCCGGGCGATTATATCGGAAGAATAACCTTAAGGATGAACCGCTCAGGTAAAGTCAGGGTGGGACAGACGGTAAATATTAAATTCAGCGGATATCCCTACCTCGAATACGGAATGGTTAAAGCCGTTGTGCATTCGAAATCGCTGGTTCCGGCAGGCGACGGATATATCATAGAATTGTTTTTGCCCGGTGGACTTAAAACACTGTACGGTAAAACGCTTACCTTCACCCAGAACATGCAGGGAACGGCTGAAATCATTACTGACGATCTGAGGCTGCTCCAGAAATTAATCAATCCTTTCCGCCACCTCATTTCCAGGAATAAGCAATAATCACTTTTTCATATACGGTTCATCAAATATACATAATTATTTCCCGCCTGAGAATGTCTTGATATACATTAATTTCCGCAAACCTTTGAGTTTAATAAATATTTCGGTAATTTCGTACTTTGAAAAATCCATGAGGTAAAATGGATATTTCAATCATGTAAGATACTGAACCATAAAGGATTGATTATGACTAAAGAAGATCCGGAAGATGCTGTTCGTGATGGACAGAACGGAGCAATGAATGATGCTGCCGGTACTGAAAAAGCTGAAACGCCCGCAGGGGCAGGAGAAGTGGTGGAAAATACTCCGGAGGGCAGGGAAGAAAACGTTGAATGGGAAAGAGAATCAGAATCAGAATCAGAATCAGAATCTGGCAGCCCGACTCAATCTGAAACAGAAACAGAAACAGAAGGGGAAGGGGAAGTGGAGCCGGATGTGGAAGATGAAGCTGAAATTCCCTTTATTGGCAGTGATGATCTGAAAGAAAAGATCTCCGGTGATGCAGCCGGCGGGATGCCGGAAAAAGTTCAGGACCGGATTGAGGACCTGACGGATCTGGACGACATTGAACTGCCGCCGGTCGATTACTCAGGCTATTCAAAAACGGAGCTTGTGGATACACTGGCATTGATAATTGATAACAGGCCGCCGTCGGAGATAAAAGATGATGTTGAACGGATCAGGACTTTGTTCTACAAGAAGCTGAAACTTGAATCAGAGGAAAGAAAAACAAAATTCCTTGAGGGAGGAGGGAGGATTGAGGATTTTAAGATATTGGTCGATCCGCTTGACTACAGGGTAAAGGAGCTTCTGAGCAGATACAGGGACAAAAGGAATGATTTCAACAAGGTACAGGAAGCCGAAAAATACGAAAATCTTAAAAAGAAATATGATATCATCGACCGGATCAAGGATCTTGTCAACCGGGAAGAATCTATCAACAAGACATTTCATGAATTCCGGAACCTCCAGAACGAATGGCACTCCATCGGAGTGGTTCCCCAGTCTTCCCTTAAGGATTTGTGGGATAATTATCATCACGGTGTTGAAGTTTTCTATGATTACATCAAGATAAACAAGGAACTCAGGGATCTTGACCTGAAAAAGAACCTCGAAACCAAGGTTTTGATATGTGAAAAGGCAGAAGAGCTTCTCCTGGAACCAAACCCGGTCAATGCTTTTCGCATATTGCAGGAATTGCACAATCAGTGGCGTGAGATAGGGCCGGTTCCACCGGAATCGAAAAACGAAATATGGGAAAGATTCAGGGAAGCAACCTCCCAGATAAACAAGAGGCATCATGAATATTTTGAAAAACAGAAGGATGAACAAAGACGGAATCTTGAAGCCAAGATAGCATTATGCGAAGAGGTTGAAGCGATAAATCTGATGGAGATTACCAGTTTCAGGGACTTTGACGAGCGCGCCGAAAAGATTGTTTCACTTCAGAAAATGTGGAGGACACTGGGATTTGCTCCCAAAAAGCAAAACAACAGGGTATATCAGCGTTTCCGCGAAGCATGCGATGCTTTTTTTGAAAAGAAAAGGAGTTTTTATGCCGACAACAAGGAAACCCAGCTTAATAACCTGCAGCTGAAGAATGAATTGTGCATCCAGGCAGAAGCACTGCAGGACAGCACTGACTGGAAAACAACCGCTGATGCCCTGATACAGCTTCAGAAAAAATGGAAGGAGGTCGGCCCTGTTCCGAGGAAACAGTCGGAAAAGGTCTGGAGAAGATTTCGCAAGGCATGCGACCATTTTTTTAACAGGAAAAGCGAGTTCTTTGCAAACCTGGACACATCGTATGAAGACAATCTTGCAGCCAAGATGGCAATAATCGATGAGCTTGAGAAAATGATACCGGGAACGGATGTTCATGGTGCTTTTGACCGCCTTAAGGAGCTTCAGAGAAAGTGGACGGAGATCGGGTTCGTTCCCTTCGGTAAAAAGGAGGAAATAACCAACAGGTACAGGAGCGCCCTGAACAGGCAGTTTGACAAACTTAAAATAGCGGATGAAGACAGGAGTATTCTGAAATACAGGACCAAACTCGATAGCCTGAAGGCAAATCCGAAAGCATCCAGGAAAATAAGAAATGAAAGAGATAAATTCTTTACCAAGATAAAACAGCTTGAAAACGACATTGTACTGTGGGAAAATAATATCGGCTTTTTTGCAAGGTCACCCAGCGCCGATACTATGATAAAAGAGGTAAGGGAAAAGATTGAGAATGCCCGGAAAATGATAAAGACGCTCGAAGAAAAAGTTAAACTGATAGACCTTTCAGGCCTTGACGATTGAAAAGCAGAAAAAGGTCCAACCCGAAAATTATTTGCAATTGACCGGGATTAATCATGTATATTACCGCAGGGGCGGCTCCTGCATTCGGAAAAACTGCCCTTTCATCTGCTTTTCCTTTATTTGTGAAAGGCATTTTCAGTTATAATCATATTATTGATCTCTATATTACCAGGTAATGGATAAAAACACGATAACAGGCATAGTACTTATCTTCGCGATCTTCATTGGATTCAGTGTCTATAACAGCAGCCGCCTTAATAAATCATACGAAAAAATAATGGTGGCTGCAGATTCCCTCTATGCCAGGGGTGAAATGGAAAATGCACGGGCTGAATATATTAATGCACTGAGATTTAAGCCGAATGAACCCGTTGCAGTTGCAAAGGTAAATGAGATCAACAGGGTCCTGGGGTTCGTTGCTGAGCCAGTCCGTCAGGATACGGCCAAATCTGCAACTCCTGCCGCAGCCTTAAAAACAGAAGAGGGAAAAGTGAGTATTCCTGACTCCAGCCGCTTTGGGGCATTTGGAGGTGCATCAGCAGGAGACACCAGCATGATCACACTGGAAAACAAAAGGATAAAACTTAAAATCTCGCCCAGGGGAGGGCGCATCTATTCCGCTCTGATCAAAGACTATTTTACTCACGACTCCCTTCCCCTTATTCTTTTTTCGGGCGACTCAACAGTGTTCGGATTTAATTTCTTTACAGCCGACAATAAGGCGATACAGACCAACAACCTGTTCTTCAGGCCTGTTTCCGGCAATCGCAGTTATTTTGCCGAAAATGAAGCACAGAGTGTTGTCCTGCAGCTGCCGGCCGGTACGGATAAATATATTGAATATAAATACACACTCCAGCCTGACAGGTATGTGGTTGATTTCGATGTTACCTTCAAATCAATGGATGGTGTTATAGCTTCAAACCAGAACAGCATTACTCTCGACTGGCGGATGTATGTTCCGCAGCAGGAAAAAGGCCGTCAGAATGAAGATAACTACACTACAATAAAATACAAGTACTATCAGGACGATGTTGATCAACTCAGGCTCAGGTCAAACAAGGAGAGCGACAAGGCCGATATCACAACCAAGCTGAGCTGGATAGCTTACCAGGACCAGTTCTTTTCATCTGTCCTGATCACCAACGATTTCTTTCTGAATGGCTCGGTGCAGTCAACCAAGCTTACTTCTCCCAAATATACCCGGTACTTTACATCCGAAGTGGGTGTGCCATTCAATCAGAGTGCAGAGTCGCTGATTTCAATGAAATTCTATTACGGCCCGAACCAGATCTCGACGCTGAAAAAGGAGGGAATGCAGCTTGACAAGATTGTGTTCCTCGGGAAGAATATCATAGGCTGGATTAACAGATTCGTTATAATATCCGTCTTTAACTGGCTTGAGAAATACATTTCAAGTTACGGGCTCATAATCCTGATACTTACCATTCTGATCAAGATTGTCCTCCTGCCCCTTACCTTCAAGTCATACCAGTCGCAGGCGAAAATGCAGGTACTTAAACCCCTAGTCGAGGAACTTGGCAAGAAATTTCCCAAAAAGGAAGATGCCATGAAGAAGCAGCAGGCAACGATGGACCTTTACAAAAGAGCAGGCGTAAATCCAATGGGCGGCTGCCTGCCAATGCTGCTCCAGATGCCGATACTTTTTGCCATGTTCAGATTTTTCCCGGTTTCAATTGAATTGCGGCAGGAACCATTCCTCTGGGCAACTGACCTTTCAACCTACGACTCCATACTCACTTTGCCGTTCAAGATCCCGATGTATGGGGATCACGTAAGCCTGTTCACCCTTCTTATGACAGCTTCTACAATCCTTACAATGAAAATGTCGGGGTCATCCCCCGGACAGGACCAGCCAGGCATGAAACTCATGATGTACATGATGCCCGTAATGTTCATGGTAATACTGAATAATTTTTCGGCAGGCCTTACATATTACTATTTTCTTGCAAACATAATTACCTATCTGCAAAACCTCCTTTCAAAAAGATTCATCAATGCAGAAAAGGTCCTTGCCACACTTGAGGAAAACAAAAAGAAACCACTTAAAAAATCCAAATGGCAGCAACGGCTCGAAGCCGCAGCTAAACAAAGAGGAATTCAGGCACCCAAAAGATAGAATGGTGTAATATATTAATGACGGTGCCTGTATTTTCACATTTAGTTAAATAATGTTTAAATCCTGATAAATATTTTAAATCAGGCCTTTGATTTAAAATATTTAGTAATTTCATGGTTTCCATAGAAGGGAATCATGGGGAAGAAGGTAAAAAATAAGGAAATAGCCGAAAGGCTCGGTGTGTCAAGCACTTTGGTGTCGCTGGTACTGAACAGCAAAGCGGACCAGCATGGCATAAGGAAAGACACACAGGAAAGAGTCCTTGCACTGGCAAGACAGATGGGATACTTTGACCTGGTAATGGAAAAAGCGGAAACCTCTGCGGCCGAGGAAAAACCGGGTATTATCGGAATGGTCATACCTGTTGCCAATGATCCGTTTATCTATGAAATCGTACCGTATCTGCAGAAGGCATTTGAGAGCATCGGTTTTCTTTTCTCGGTTACAACCAAGGATCCGGACGAAACCAGGGCTGCCCGGATAGTTGCTGCCTATAAAAAATTTTATACAGGGCTTATCCTTGTTGGTGAAGCTGCTGATGATTATGTCGTCCGTTCCCTTAGATCAGCCAGCTTTCCTTTTGTACTCCTGGAAAAATCAGTCAGTCAGATGCGCCTTAACACGGTTTGCTCGGATATGTCCGACGGAGCTCAGCGAATTGTCAATCATATTGCCAGAATAGGCTACAGGAACGTGCTTATTATAACCCACAAGTATCCATCTGCCAGCGAAACTTACCTGAGCGGAATACTCAGGCAGGCTTTCAAGAACAGGGAAGGAATGAACGTTCCCGTAACAATTGAACTTGAAAATACCATTGCTGACAATGAGATTGAATTCTCACAAATTGAAAAATACCTAAGGCCGCCCTACTCGGGAGAAATCATGATCATACTTTCTTCTGACATGGTTTACAGGATAATAGCAACCTTCCGGAGAAAGAAGGTGAGAATTCCGCAGGATATTGCCCTTATCTGCATGGAAGAGGGCATTGGCTTCGATTTGATCTACCCTTCTGTTACCTGCCTCAGAAAACCCATGGCAGGCATGGCCCTGAAAGTGGCCAATATGATATGGACAGAGGTGAAAAATGCAGGAAAAAGCAAATATAAAAGACAGGTTAACATGTCACCTGAACTGATCATAAGACAATCCTGCGGCACAATCAGCTGACCCCCCGAAAACAACATCGATACAGCTTCCGCAATCATTGCTGAAAAAAGCGGAGAATCAGTTAAACCATCATATCGGGTTGCTGCCGTACCCGGACCTGAATCCGTATGGCATTTCCTCCATCACTCACTTTCAGTGAAAACCGGAAACTACTCTGGAATACTTAACATCCAGCTGTCATGCCGGTGACTGTTCATTCCTGACATTTGCCCTGTCCGTAAATTTATTTACCTTTGGCCCCTGATGGTGTTATAACGGCTCATAATCGTTATAATGAAAAGGGAAAGCGGTGCAAATCCGCTACAGTACCCGCTGCTGTGATGCCCCGTCACCATTTGCGTGATGAAGGTTTTGAAAAATACCTGCCACTGTTTCTGCCTGAAAGGAATGGGAAGGCTTTTTAAAACCGGGACAAGTCAGAAGACCTGCCAGAAAAAGAAATATTCAGGCTTTCGGGAAATAAAGGCCAGAGTCGTCACCTGATTCCAAACCAGTTTTCCCGGCAGCTCAAATGAGAACAGATTTTAAGAAATGAAGTGCTTCCTGTACATTTTTTTTCATCGGACCCGACTTTGCCAGGCAGCTTTCCTGATGGCAATTCAGATTTCCCTTATATCATGCGCAGGCAGGGTGTCTGAGGGAACGGAAATTGTCAATGTGCAGGAAATTAACATGATGAAAATTGCGAAGAGGGTATCACTGATAAGAATGAACGGGTATTCGCAACTCAGGATCCTGGATCCGTGGCAGGGAGCCGAAGGTATTGTGCAGGAATGGTATCTTGTTCCGGAAGGAAATGCTGCTCCCTTGGGAGCCGACAGCTCGAAAATCATTCACGTCCCGCTGAAAAAAATCATCTGCATGTCAACAACCCATCTGGCCATGATAAATGCGCTTGGTGAAAGGAAAAGCATCTGCGGCTTTTCAGGAACCAGATACATTTATAATCCCATACTCAGGGAGCTGGCGGAAAACGGGAAAATCAGCGATATAGGCTACGAAGACAATATTGACAAGGAAAAAATCATCAGCCTGTCGCCGGATCTGATAATGATCTATGGGATCGGAAGCGAATCTGCAGGCTATCTCGGAAAACTGCGGAATCTGGGTGTAAGGATTATTTTCAATGCCGATTATCTTGAAAATGAACCATTGGGCAAGGCAGAGTGGATAAAGGTCATTGGGGCCTTGTATTGCAGGGATGCAATGGCTGATTCAATATTCCTGAATGTGCAGAAAAGATATCTCGACCTGAGGGCCTGTGTTGATTCGGGGCTTAATATGCGGAAGAAGGTACTGCTTGGAATGCCTTTTAAGGACACATGGTTTATTTCACCCGGTGACTCATATATCAGCGCTCTGATCAGGGATGCAGGCGGTGAATATTTATGGAGCGACAAAAAGTCAAGGATTTCCATGCCCATGGCACTGGAATCGGTTTATTCCAGGGCGGTAAATGCTGATTTCTGGCTCAACACCGGAAATGTAAACAGGAGGGAGGAAATTACTGCCATTGATTCGCGGCTCAGGAACCTGCCCTGTTTTTTAAACGGGAACATGTACAATAACAATAACAGGCTGGGCAGCGATGGCGGAAATGATTACTGGGAAAGCGGATGTCTTTCTCCTGATGTCATACTGAAGGATATTGCGGCAATATTGCATCCTGAACTTTTCAAAGGGCACAAACTGTTTTACTACAGGCTGGTTAATTAATCCCCCTGTGAAAACCAAAGAAAAAATACCGTTCAATGCTTCAGTGATCACGGGAGGCGGTCAGAAAGTTATCCTGTTGTTCCTGCTGATCATTGCAATTCTCCTTTTCATCCTCGACCTGTTTCTCGGATCAGTCAGTATCCGTCCTGCCGACATATTACGGGCACTTACGGGGCCGGCCGGGGATCACGCGGCAATCATTCTCTTCAGGTTCAGGCTCCCGAAGGCCGTTACTGCTTTAATGGTTGGGGCCGCCCTGTCGATGAGCGGCTTGCAGATGCAGACCCTCTTCAGGAATCCGATGGCCGGTCCGTATGTACTTGGCCTGAGTTCAGGCGCCAGCCTGGGTGTTGCCGTTATCATGCTCGGATTCTCAGCAGGTATCACCCCTGATGCCATCCGCGGGATGGGAAACTGGTCCGTTGCAATGGCAGCATGGGCCGGAGCAGGTGTGATAATGGTCATAATGATGATTATTGCCTCCAGGGTCGGAAACATCCTGACGGTACTTATTATCGGAATAATGCTGTCGAGCGGGATATCTGCCGTGGTAAGCATCATGCAATATTTCAGCAACGAAACCATGCTCAAGGCCTATATTGTGTGGACCATGGGAAGCCTGGGAAATCTCACCTCAACCCAGCTTGCCGTTCTGCTTGTTTCCGTGGCTGCCGGCATAAGCCTGTCGGTATTAACGGTTAAACCCCTGAACGCCCTGCTGCTGGGAGAGAATTATGCCAGAACCATAGGAGTGAACCTGAAATTGTCGAGATTTGCAATAATCTCATCGACAAGCATACTTACCGGAACAGTAACAGCTTTCTGCGGACCGATCGGATTTATAGGCATCGCAGTTCCGCACCTGGCCAGGATTCTGTTTATGACATCAGATCACAGAATACTTATACCCGGAACCATACTGACCGGTGGAGCAGTGATGCTTGCCAGCGATATCATATCACAGATGCCGTGGTCCGACAATGTCCTTCCTGTTAATTCAATAACAGCTCTTATCGGGATCCCGGTTGTTATCTGGGTAATTATGCATAACCGAAAATATTCTGAGATTTTCTGATGAAATTTGAAGGTAAGGAAATACTGTCGCTGAAGTCGCTGGAAATAGGTTACAAATCGGGCAAAACCGGCAAAAGACTTCTTCCGCCATTGAGTGCAAGGGCTTTCGAAGGAGAGCTCATTTCAGTTATCGGGAAAAACGGGATCGGGAAAAGCACCCTTCTGAAAACTATTGCAGGATTGATCCCTGCATTGGGAGGAAGCCTCAATACTGCGGGCAGGAGCATGGCGGAGTATTCAAGGCGTGAACTTGCCCTGACCACATGCTATGTTTCAACCGAGGCTGTCAGGATCCCCAATACTACCGTGTTCAATCTTGTCTCGATGGGAAGGTATTCTCATACCAACTGGTTAGGCACCATGGACGCCGTCAGCAGAAAAGCTGTTCTGAAAGCGCTGGAGCAGACGGGAATGTCGGACTTTTCCGGCAGGCTTCTGACTGAGCTGTCCGATGGTGAAAGGCAGAGGGCAATGATAGCAATGGCACTGGCACAGGAAACCAGGCTCATCCTCATGGACGAGCCAACGGCTTTTCTCGATATTAAGAACAAATATGAAGTGATCCACCTGCTCAGGGAACTCTCCAGGAATGAAAACAAGACTATAATTTATTCCACACATGATTTTGACACAGCGGTAAACCAGTCGGATAAAATATGGCTGATACTTGAAAATGAGTTAACTGAAGGTGCGCCTGAAGATATGATGCTCAGGAAATCTTTTGGCAACCTTTTCGATACAAAAGCAATTACCTTCAATGAGGAGAATGGAACCTTCACGGTCAGAAATGAATACAGGGGAACCCTGGCCCTTTCAGTTGAAGGCAAAAATGATTACTGGACAAAAAAAGCCCTTGCAAGAGCAGGTTACCGCACCATTTCATCCGGTTCAGCGCCCCGAATTGAATCAGAACAGTCATTGCCGTATTGCTGGAAATATATCGGGTCCGATTGCTGCATTGAATTTGACAGCCTTTACGATCTGGTTTCCTGGTTAAGAAATAACAACGATCCTATTTGCTGAAATACTTCCTGTAATTCTCGATAAAGGGACCAATATCATCAACTCCCAGCTTTTTTGCAATGATGTTCTTATTCCTGTCGAGGATATAAATCAGGGGAGTTGATCTGACATTATAATAATATCCGTAATTGGACTGCCGGTCCGGATCCCATCCGTTGATCCAGGTCAGATTATGTTCCTCGATGTATTTTGTCCACTTGTCCCTTTCCGCCGTTGTGCAAACAGCAAAAATCTCAATGCCGCGATCCTTGTTTTCTTCATAGAATGATTTCAGTTTCGGGGTAGCTTCCCTGCAGTGTCCGCAATCCGGCTCCCAGAAATACAGGATGGTGAATTCCTTACGGATGTCATACAATGAAACATGTATACCTTTGTATGAATCCATTACAAGATCTACGGCTTTTCGGCCAATAAGATTGGGCCGTATCACGTCCACTTCTTTTCTGAGGTTATCCCTGAATTCATTCGTTACCCAGTCGGCTTTGCCTGAAAGGTAAATATCATCGGCAAGCTTGACAAGCACTGCATCGTGTCCCATTATTTCACTCTCCCTGAAATGGTTGAAAAGGTAAACAGCTACAAACTGGTAAATTCTGTAGTTTCCCTCCACCTTTCCCATTATCCGGTCAATCTCATTATTGATTGAGTCAGGCGCCTGAATTACCACGTCTGAAAAGAAAGCCTTCAGCTTTGCCTGCAGAACAGGGGTGCGCAGCAGCCTCTCATCGGTCAGGCTAATGTTGTCAAAGAAATGATTCTTGGTGTAAGCGTATGTTTTGATCCACCGAAGGGAATCGGGATTGCGGGTATTGTCAGGTATCCTGATTTCAGGGATCTCAACCGGCAGGATTGACCTGACCAGAAGCGACAAAAGATTTCCCTTGTTTTCCTCCACCACGGAATTCAGGTATGCCTTCATTGACCGCTCCTGTACCCGGAGTTTTTCAGACAGTATCCCCAGGGAATCAGGGTTCTGCCTGTTGGCCTGTAATTTTTTATTTATTTCTGAAGCCTGCTTTTGCATCTCAATCCATCTCCTCTGGTAATCCAGGAACTTTGAATTCTCGTCGCATCCCGAAAATTTCAATGTATTGAGGTAGTCAGGGAACGAGCATGAAACCTGAAAGAACTGGTCGTCAGAAGCAAGGATTTCAAAATACTGTTTCCCGGGCAATACTACCATATAGATCCCCTGCGGCAGCTCCCCGGCACCCGAAAACAGGCCGGATCCCATTCTGTCGAGTTTTAATGTATCCTTAAGGTATTGCCTGTCACCAAAATGATATGCCAGGTATATTGTTGAATCTGGCAATCCGCTTATGGTTATTTTTATTTCATAGCCTTTCTTTTGCTGCCCGAAGAGAATGGCAGGTGTCAGAAGCAGAAACAGAAAAACAAGTCGTTTTCTCATAACGCTGCAAATGGGTAATTTTGAGTGCAAAATTAACTATTGCAATTTCTTTGCCAAAGCCTGAACTTCGGAATATTGCCAAATATATTGTACTTTTGAAAAGTTTAACCTGACAGGCTTCAATAATGAATATTTCAATCCTGATTCCCGTAAACAACTATGATCTGGTTGCTTTTGTTCATAGTCTCAGGGTTGGAATGGAAAATGTCCCGGAGTTTTCTGAAATTCTGATTGGCGATGACGGATCAGACGAAGATTACAGAAACAAGTATCTTTCCCTGATTGACAGTAAGCTCAGGGTAATCGTTTCAGAAATGAATATCGGACGTGCCGCCATAAGAAACCGCCTTATTGCGGAAGCAAAAGGCGAGTATCTTCTCTTTGTTGACTCTGATGCCATGCTTCCGGGAACTGCTGAATCCTATCTGCAGAAATGGCTGCCGCATGCCGGGTCAGGAAAGGTCATCAGCGGCGGTATTTTATATAATGATACTCCCCCCGGCGATCCTGACAGGTTTCTCAGGTGGAATTACGGAAGACACAGGGAGCAAAAACCTGCTGCAGAAAGAAATAAGGAGCCCTATACATACTTTTCAACTTTTAATGTACTCATTGACAAGTCAATATTCTCCAAAATCAGGTTCTTTGAAGAATTGAAGAAATACGGATATGAAGACATATTGTTTGGTTATCAGCTGAAAAAAGCCGGATTCGAAATATCTCACATAGACAACGGATTGATTCATGAAGGTCTTGAAAGCAACAAGGAGCTGATATTAAAGACCAAGCATGGCATAGAGAACCTGAGCATGCTCTATGACAGTGTGACTGACAGGAAAGCATTTTCATCAACGGTCAGAATCCTGAAACTCTACAACTGGATCAAATTATTGCGCCTGGGAAAAATGCTGGCCGGTATTTTTATCCGGTACCGCGACAGGATGGAGATTAAGCTTGAGTCACCAGGGAAAAGCCTTGGAGTCTTCTGGCTTTACAAGATTAGTATGTTCTGCACTTACCGCGAGATACACCAGAGGAAGAAAACCCCTGCCATCTTCAGGTTTCCATTTCGCTTCTAGGTATCAATCCTTTCCAGTTCCATATTGCCGTCATTCCGGCGAAAAGCTTTCAGAACAAATGCAAAGCGGTTTAACATTGTACATAAGAAAAAATCAGTCGGAGGGGAGAACTCAATATTGCCGGGGTTGAAAAATCTCTCCCCCGATGTGTACCTTAAACCGGATATTTCCTTTGAGAACTGTCTTTTATCATCAAGAACCAGTGACCTGATGTATTCGGCACACAAAAGATCCTCAGCAGCCGGCTCGTTTGCCCTGTATCCCATTGCAACAAGAGAAACAACCGCGGGGTCAGTTCTTTTTATATATTCTGCTGTCGAAGCTGCATTAACAAAGCCGCCGGTTATTACCTGATCAGCATTCACAGCATTTACCAGGCCGTTGGTTCCGGCTGTTGTGGTATGAATCACAACCTTTCCTTCAAGATCCGCTTTCAGAATCTCAGTCGGACTGTTGCCAAAATCAAATCCCTCAACTTTTCTTTCATTCCGTTCACCCACAAGCACCGGGTTTTTATATTTCGTCTTCAGGTAAAATGCCTCTTCCACACTGGCTGTTGCAATAATTTTCGCAGCGCCGCCATCAGCAGCATAGCATGCAACGGAGAATGCCCTGAAAACATCAATAATTACCGCCAGGCCAGTGGCCCGCCTGGCCCCTTCGGCAAATTCCAGAATATTAAATTTCATTTCAACCCTCAATATAATTGTTTTAACTGCGTATTGTCAGATCCTGTACCTTATTTATTAATCCGGCGAACTTGCATCGGGGCACAGGGATTTTGTATATTTGAAACTCATAGTTATCAGAATAAACCGCCATGTCGAAAATAATTCCCTGGATCCTGGATAAAGTTAAGGCTTTTAATGAGACTGTGTGGCACACTTCATTGTCAGATATTTCTAAAAGCAGGTCTTTTCTGATAAAACAGGTACGGATAATCGTTGTGGCTGCGCGCGGATTCATGAATGACAAAGTACAGCTGCGGGCATCCGCACTTACGTTTTATTCCCTCCTTTCAATTATTCCTGTTGCTGCAATTGCTTTTGCCATCGCCAAAGGTTTCGGCCTTGATCAGAATCTGGAAGAGCTTGTTGTGAAGGAATTGCAAACCCAGCCTGAGGTACTGAACTGGCTGCTGAAACAAACCAGAACAGCCCTTCAGGAAACCAAGGGCGGATACATTGCCGGAGTAGGAGTAATAATCCTCTTCTGGTCGGTAATGTCATTGCTCGATCAGATTGAAAGTTCACTCAATCATATCTGGCAGGTAGCCTCATCAAGACAATGGTACAGGAAGTTTACAGACTATCTGACCATTATGCTTATCGCACCTGTTATCCTGATCCTGTCGAGCAGTATTACAGTTTTCATCAGTACTGAATTGTCCGACTTCATTGCAAAAGCTCCAATCCTTGACTTCTTCAAGCCGGTAATAAGTTTCCTTGTGCGGTTTATACCCTACCTGCTGGCCTGGATGGCTCTAACAGCACTATATATAGTTATCCCCAATACAAACGTGAAATTTCTGCCTGCACTTGTCTCCGGCATTATTGCAGGGACGTTTCTGCAACTTCTTCAGTGGCTGTACATCGATCTGCAGTTTGGCATATCAAAACTGAGTTCAATATATGGCAGCTTTGCAGCAATACCCCTGTTCATCCTGTGGTTGCAGTCAAGCTGGATAATAGTCCTGCTTGGCGCCGAATTATCATTCGCCAATCAGAACCTTTCAAGATATGAGCTTGAGTCTGAAGCCCTGAATGTCAGCAATTATCAGAAAAGAGCTCTCTCATTGATGATAATGCATCTGATAATCAGAAATTTCTCAGAAGGTGAGAAACCAGTAAGCGCAGAAACAATTGCACGCGACCTTAAACTGCCGGTACGGCTTGCACGCGATATTCTGCAGGATCTGAGCAACGCTGACCTTGTTTCGGTTATTCAGAAAAATGAACACGCAGAAAGATTTTTTCAGCCGGCTCTTGATATTAACAAGCTTACCGTAAATTTTATTCTGAACAGACTCGACAGAAAGGGAGGGGCGCATCAGATAATCGTTAAGAGCAAGGAATACAACAAGGTTACAATGATGCTTGACAAGTTCGAAAGAATGATTTCAAAGTCAGATATGAACATCCTTGTCAGGGATCTTTAAATGATTACTGGCGCCGTAAAATTCAGACAATTTCATTTACGCCCTGAACTCCTGACAAATTGCACAAAATCCCTTAAAGAGTTCCATTCATGAAAAATATAATGGGGAAAGGGAACAACTATATGTTTGGTTTCCGGTCTTTTCATCCAGTATCCTGTCAGATTTTTTACAGGGAACACCCTGTTTTCGGCGCTGGTAACAATAAAATCCCATCTGATCCCCGGGTCGATCGGCTCCATGGTCCTGTTGTAGAGCCATCTCAATTCCTCTTTCAGCGATTTTAAACTACGGCGGGGCAGCCGGTCCATGTGCTCCGCCAGGGTCGGTTTATTGCCAAACATCCTGAGATGGAACTTGTCCATCGTCTTTTCACTGACATTATTCAATGTCCCTTCAAAAATAGCCTGGGGAATGCCATAATTTTCATCCGCCGGCACCGGAGTTCCGTTGACTGCAATTGTCACATCGGGAATAATCCCTGTCTTGAGAAATAAATACTCTGCTGCCCAGACACCCAGCGACCATCCTATCAATGAAACAGATTTGTAGGTTTTTTTCTCAGGCAGGACAAGCGCCTCATTCGCTGAATAATTGTAAAAAAATATGGCATCAAAATCATCCCCGCACAGGGGAGTGAAGAGATTCTCATCCGTTCCCCAGTCACCATAAAAAACAATCAGATGATCATTTTCCTCCCGTCTTCTGATATAAGTCTTCATTGCTTGCTTTACACCTGAATAAGCTCACAACAGGCAGTTAACTTCGATCAAAGATAATTTTTTTCTGCAAACCTCCCAATAATGAATTATTGGTTCAATTAATCCAATGACCAATGTACCGGACATGATTAGAAAACCTGACAAAGTTCAGAATTTTTGCAGCAAGACAGAAAAGAGGAAAAAGGGCGGTCTTGAAAATCAGGTAGCGGGTTTTATTCATGAGATAATTCCCGTGTCTACTGTCTGATAAAAGGATGGAACCTTAGTAAACTGGCGTTTATCATCAGGTTCCAGATGTGAAAGTCAATGTCTGCAATACAATCCTGATGATTTTCAATTCCGACCCTTGCCTTTTCCTCTTATTCCAATAGCATGAGCTAGGAACAAATTTATAATAAAATCAGATAAAATCAAAGAAAACAGTAACATTTCTTATGGAAAAAAATTTTTGCTGAAAAAATTTCGACGAAACAGGCCCTGTTTCATTTATGGTAAACAATGGGCTGTTAATCTATTATTTTAATAATCAGTTTTTTGACTCAGGCCAGGGGCTGGCCCCGGCGTATTGCGGCGACGATTTCCAAACCGCCCCGGGGATCAATGATTCCTCATTATTCAGTAATCGTCAGTTAGCAGGCCGATAACACATTCGAATGTGCCAAACTGCCATTTCACGTCGGGAAGGCCGGCCGGCACAAAGCCGCGAGACACAGGCCGGTTTGAATACCGGCGCTGGTCAGCCTGCCCGTTAAAGCCGGATTTTTGATTTATATCAATTCTCATATGATTAAGATTGCAGAAGCTGAAAAAAAATGTAATTTTGGGCGCTGAATTCTGGTTCCGCAGCTCAGCTGGTCCCGTTCCCGACAAGTCGGGACGAGGATCCTCGAAAATCAAATCCGTTGACACGGATTGATTTTCGGGAATAGAGCAACAGCCAGTTTGATTATAAAACAATTGTTCTTTTATTTATGGTTCCGTAGCTCAGCTGGATAGAGCAACAGCCTTCTAAGCTGTGGGTCGGGCGTTCGAATCGCCCCGGAATCACCAACTGGTGCCGCAAGGCGCCATCACATCTCCAAATCGCGGTGAGAACGCGAAGGGAGAGGAGTTCGAACCGGGGAGCCTGGCGACGATACCAAAAAATGAAACCTGCCGGAACCTGAAGAATACATCTCTGAAAACACTGCCTGAAGAAAGGCAAAAATGAGCCGGAATCTGTAAAAAAGGAGGTTGACAATCTCGAATACCTTAAGAAAAATAAAGGTTTCAGCAATATAACATACTACTGCATGGCCAATGAGCTATCCCCCGTAGAGTGGACATCAATGACAAAAGACCTGGATTTCTTCAGGAAGATCCACGGAATGTTTTTTGATGAGCTGAACTCGAGGAATCTTAATATTGAACTCCCGGCATCGGATGCCTCTCCTTTCGAATACTGGCCAACAATAGAATGGGCCGCAAATAAAATGGACAGCATAACGGGTATTTACGGAGGCCACCATTACATCAATAACTTTGATATCTTCGATAATTCCTTTTCCGACCTTGTTCCGGCACAGCCGCTGGTGGTATACACTACATTGTATGATGATGATCCTCCTGCGGAAATCAGGAACCTGAAAGCAGGGCGAAGAATGGATGAGGGCCGCGACAGGGTATTTCTCACCTGGGATCCGGGCATTGAAAAAGACTTCTGCCATTACAGGATTTACAGATCTGAGAAACCTGAGGTTGAGATATCTCCGGAAAAGCAGATCGGCACCACTATCGTGAATTCATTCAGGGATATTTCTGTTCACAACATGCCTGAATATTATTATCATGTTGTGGCAGTTGATCAGTCGGGAAACACAAGTAAATAAGGAGAAAGACCTGTGCTGATCAGACACCCCCAAAGAATCATTTCCCGTGCCGGGAATATTTCGACACAGCAAACTGTTCTTCAAGCTCGGGAAGAATTTCCTGAGGGTTGGTCAGCGGCATGTCCTTTTCATGGATCTCATATCCCAAAAGCTGGGATTTCCTGAGTCGTGCAAAAACAGGAAGCTTTGACCTGTTGGTGGTCTCAACATGATTTCCCTTTTCATCAACAATAATAACTTTTGGCAGAAACACTCCTTTTCTTCCAATGAATTTATCCATCAGACTGACAGCCTCTTCAAACTCTTCCCTTGTAGCTCTTCCCAGGGATTCATACCGGTATATCTTTTTATCGTCCCATGTGGAAACCATCGCAAAGCTCTCAGAGATTTTTTCATCTATATGGATTTCTTCACCGAGAGTATCGTGCCCTGAAGGCATCAGAAGCACTTTTCCTCCGCCACCTTCAATATTGGCTGCATAACGCGGCATTGTTATACCAGAAATCCAGCCCTGCAGATGCTTTATGTATATTTTGCCGATCTGCACCGGTGTAATGAAATGAACAATTCCTTTCTCCTTATGGCACTGCAATAAATAATATGGATGGATACCGACCCAGAACATTCTTCTGAGTGTTTCTGCAAGAGTTTTGTAATAATCATTCACATGATTCAGCAAGACGGTCTGGTTGCGGATTGTAAATCCGTGACTCCGGATCTTTTTTGAAGCAATGGCCAGCTCGCGGGTTATCTCATGATAGTGATTTATATGAGTCATGAAGTACACATATTTTTCATGACCGGAGTTATATCTGTTTGCGGAAACATTTATGAGTTCCAGCAGATCATCCGTTATCGCCATAGGCAATACCACCGGTACTCTTGTGGCTATCCTTATCACTCGCAGATGAGGTATCCTGCTCAGTTCTTCCAGGATGTATTTCAACCGGTTTTTGCTGATCATCAGAGCATCACCACCGGTAACCAGAACTTCATTAATATTTTTGTTATATCCTATGTAAAACAATCCCCTGTTGATTTCAGCGGTGCTTACTTCAACGGTGCCATCAAGCGACTTGGCCCTCTGGCAGTGTACACAGTATGATGCACAACTGGTATTTTCCGCTACAAAAAGAGCGACCCTGTTTGGATATCTCTGGTATGCCGCACCGTAACTTCTCGAACTCTCCGACATTGCGCCCTCTGCGCCTGTATCGGGAAAAAGCAGATTGGCCGGAGTGGGCACACTTTGCCAGAAAACCGGGTCAACGCGTTTGTTTGGTTTTTCTCCCACAGGCATTACCGGATGAAACGGATCAGCACACATCAGGGATGCATAATAAGGAGTAATACGCAATGGTTCCTTTCCCTGCCTCCTTAAAGCTTTTATGGTTCTGCCTATTTCATTTTTCTGATGATCATTCAGATCTATCACTCCTGCAAGTTGTTCAACACTCCGGATTGAGTTCCTCTGCTGCCATCTGGCATCGTTCCACTGTGCTTCCGTAATATCCTTCCACAATTCTATTGAATTGTAATGTCTGGGAATGTAAAGCACATCATTATCCTCATTCATTTGTCGCAGCAATTTAATTTTTGTTTCATATCCACCCTGGTGTTCAGTACGCGTACCGGATTAACTGCGGTCGCCGTTAGAACTATATCATTGCAAATAAACATGATTATCACACTCCGGCACAGTTCAGGACCGGAAATTCAGGATAAAATCAACCAGTAACCCGGATAGTCTGTTGTGTGGTTATAAATACGTCAGTGAACCAGGCTTACCTGTTGCCTTTGCCTTTTTTTCGCATTTGTTCAAGCTCAAGTTTCGCGGCAACTGTAAAATCAGTACCGCACATTGTGCAGGAGTAGTTTAAAATAAATGCTCCGGCATAATATACTTTTTCAACATGCGGATGATCACAGGGCTTGTTTCCCCATTGCTCCTTCAGTTTCAGGGATTGATTAAATTCCATATCACAATACGGCTAATGAAACGATTCCCGTTAAAAAACGATCACAACCTTTTAAATGGTACAAAACGAACGAAAGTCAGCCGGCTTTTCTGTATCTTTCCGTTCTTCTTCTCAATAAGTATAAGCTCCTGAACAGCATAAGGGGCTCCGACAGGTACCACCAGGCGGCCATTGTCTGCAAGCTGATCAATCAAAGGCTGCGGTATTTGTTCAACTGCAGCAGTGATTATCACAATGTCAAACGGAGAATGCTCGGACCAGCCCAGGTAGCCGTCACCATGTTTTACAGTCACATTCCGGTATCCCAGCTCCTTAAGCCTTGCGGCTGAAATTTCTGCAAGTTCCGGAACTATCTCAATTGTGTATACGTGCCTGACGATCTCGGCAAGCACTGCCGCCTGGTAACCCGATCCGGTCCCTATTTCAAGGGCGTTCTTACGGATCGTTGGCTGAACAATCTCCGTCATGTAAGCCACAATATACGGCTGGGAGATTGTTTGCCCATAACCAATGGGAAGCGGATTGTCATCGTAGGCCTCCCCGAGATTATCCCGGGGAACAAACATATGCCGCGGTACTTTCCGCATGGCGCTCAGAACAGCCTGGTCCCGGACACCGCGGTCAATAATCTGGACTCTTACCATTCTTTCCCTGGCCGATGAATATCTGTCTGACTGTTGAAAAATACTATTTTCCATTAATACCGGCTTGTTCAGAAACAGGAAAAAAATTAATCATATCCTAACAAGATACAAAAAATCAGGGCAATTGCAAAAAAAGTAATCCTAATTCTTATAACAGACCTATAATATAATCAGTGAAGCAAACTATGAAAGAGGTCAAGGAACCCGTTGCCAAGGAACTTTACCACCGGCCAGATTGGAAGAATATCAATTTTTGTAAGGATCATTACCAGAATGAGAGCAAAAAATACAAGTGATCCGTACTGGTACATTCTGGCATGAAGGGCAGGGAATTTCCTGAAATAGTTTAAAAGGAGATGAGAGCCGTCAAGCGGCGGGATCGGAAGCATATTGAACACGAACAGACCCCAGTTCAGATAAATTGCATACAGGGTAATATCGTTAAGCATTCTTAATCCTGCGCCGTGGCCCTTGATGAAAAGATCAAAAAATGCATACAGGAATGAGATGAGAATTGCGATTAATGCATTTGACAAAGGGCCGGCAACGGCTATCTTCATTATGTCGGTCCGGGGATTATTAAGATTCTGTTCGTTGAACTGAACCGGCTTCGCCCAGCCAAAACCTGCAATCAGAAGCACTGCAAAGCCCATAATATCAATATGCCTGAATGGATTCAGTGATACTCTTCCCTGATCATGAGAGGTGTTGTCGCCACAATGCCTTGCCATAAAAGCATGGCTGAATTCATGAATGGTCAGTCCAATTATTATACCAGGAAGAAACTTAATAATTCTGATCAGGTCAAAATGCTCCATATTAATCGGGTTACTTGTTCAGTTGATCAACTTCTTTATTTTCTGTACATTACTGCAATGAAACGGGACCAATGGCATTAAAACACATATGACTCCATGATATAACAGGATCCTGCTTATGTGCTGCCGCACATGAATGGTCCTGTTTTTCAGATTTCCCGAACGGCATAAATCTAACTAAAAAGCAGGGAACATTCAAAATAAATGATTCATATGCATGGCGGAGCAGCCTTCAGTTTACCGCCTTAAAAGGAATGGTCGGTTTGTTTTCCATTGAAAAAAAAGAATTAGGTTTACAGAAACGGAAGAAAGATGAGAAAGCTGGCTGTTGCATTGATGGTTTTTATGATTTCCGGAAACGGAAGCCTGACATCAGCAGAGGTTCCGGATGCTGATATTTACCTGCTTACGTGCGGTCCGGGAACTGAGTTATATTCAATTTACGGACACAGTGCGCTGAGGATCGTCGTTCCCGGAAATAACAGCGACCTGGTTTATAACTGGGGCATTTTCGATTTTGCCACTCCGAATTTTGCATGGAAGTTTGCCAAAGGCAGGCTACGGTACATGCTGGGAGTCTACTCATACACCAGTTTTCTCCGGGAATATGAATCGGAAAAACGCTGGATGATCTCTCAGAAAATAAACCTTTCAATCAGTGAAAAACAGGAACTGTTTCGGCTGATCTCAGAAAACCTGCTGCCCGGTAACATAGAATACCGATATGATTTCCTGTATGACAATTGTTCAACCAGGATCCGCGATCTTCTTGAAAAAGCAGCAGGAGGAAGCTTTTTATATCCTGAAGAAACAATCAAGGGGAACCCGGCTTCATTCAGGGATTTGATTTCCGTTTACCAGAAGGGATATCCATGGATGAAACTTGGCATCGATCTCCTGCTTGGTGCCCCGGTTGACAGGAAAGCGACCATGCGGGACAGGATGTTCCTTCCGATTGAACTACAGAAGGGGCTGTCTTTCATTCATATACGACAGGATGACAAGATGATCCCTTTATTGCAGAATCCCGAAACAAAATTAAACTTCAGCCGGCCTGCCCTCCGGGAAGGATTCTTCAGATCGCCGCTTTTCGTACTGTCCATGATCCTTATAATTGCCATCATCATTTCAGGTACAACCAGGAGAAAAGAACCCAACAGGATCATCGATATCATTGTTTTTTCAGTTTTTTCACTGCTTGCGGCAATGATGATCTTTTTTAATTTTTTTACGGACCATCAGCAGCTCAGATGGAACCTGAATGTGATTTGGCTCAATCCCCTGATACCGGCATGCCTTGTTTTACTGATACTGAAAAAAAACAGGACTGGATGCTTCCGGCTTGTATTCTGGCTGGCCGTAATTTTTTTGATCCTTGCCGCTGTCCTGCCCCAGAAATTCAACAATGCCATGTTCCCTCTGACAGTACTGCTGATCCTCAGAAGCTCCGTCAGGGCCGGATTCAAATGGAATCCATTCACATTGCCTGATTTAACGTAAATTTAACTCATCTTAACTTCAATTTTAAAAATCATCTTATTGTTTTGTGTGGAATTTTCCCCTGACAGCAGGGTAATTCCGGTCATCTCAATTTATTATATTTGCTACTTAATTTTTTAATCAATGGAGCAAACACAGGATATCCGCTCACTTAACGAAAAAATCGAAAGGGAGAGCTCATTCGTTGACATCATTCGCATGGAAATGAATAAGGTAATTGTCGGCCAGCGGCATCTTACCGATTCACTTATGATCGGACTTCTTGCAAACGGGCATATCCTCCTCGAAGGAGTGCCTGGTTTGGCTAAAACCCTGGCCATAAAATCATTGGCTTCAATAATTGACGCAAAATTCAGCAGGATCCAGTTTACTCCGGACCTGCTTCCCGCTGACCTGACAGGCACGATGATCTATAGTCAGAAAAGGGAGGAATTCATAGTAAAAAAAGGCCCTGTCTTTGCAAATTTCATACTCGCCGATGAAATAAACAGGTCACCTGCCAAAGTCCAAAGCGCCCTGCTTGAAGCCATGCAGGAACGGCAGATCACAATCGGTGAATCGACCTACCATCTGGATGAACCATTTCTTGTTCTGGCAACCCAGAATCCGATAGAACAGGAGGGCACCTATCCGCTTCCGGAAGCACAGGTCGACAGGTTCATGATGAAAGTGCTTATTGACTACCCTTCCATTGAGGAGGAGAAACTGATAATAAGGGAGAATCTTGGCAGGGAATTCCCCAGGACCGATACCGTACTCCGGCCTGACGATATTATAAGGGCACGCAATATAGTGAGGGAGGTCTACATGGACGAGAAAATCGAGAACTATATCCTGAACATAGTATTCGCAAGCAGGAATCCCGGAAAGTATGGGTTGCCGTCATTTAACACCATGATTGCCTACGGAGCTTCACCGCGCGCCTCCATAAACCTGGCACTGGCTTCCAAGGCATACGCATTCATCAGGAGAAGGGGATATGTGATCCCCGAAGATGTCAGAACAATATGCGCTGATGTTATGCGCCACAGGATCGGGCTTACTTATGAAGCTGAAGCTGAAAATATAAATCAGGATAAGATTATTTCAGAGATACTTAATGTAGTAGAGGTGCCCTGAAAAACTCAGGCTACTGTCCTCTTGCACAATTGCAGGGGAATTTAACAGGTAATCTAATTTGAAGGCCTTGAAAGGTGGAAGCAATTGACTTATTAAAAAAAGTAAGACGGATCGAGATCAAAACCCGGGGATTGACCAGGCAGATCTTTGCCGGTGAATACCACAGTGCATTCAAGGGCCGCGGCATTGCCTTCAATGAAGTCAGGGAATACCAGTACGGCGATGATATAAGAAATATCGACTGGAATGTTACAGCACGCTTCAATCATCCCTATGTTAAAGTTTTTGAAGAAGAAAGAGAGCTCACCGTTATGCTGCTCATCGATTTAAGCGGTTCGGGAAATTTCGGGACGAATGTAAGCTTCAAAAGGGACATCATGACTGAAGTCGCAGCAGTTATCTCATTCTCCGCTATTTACAACAACGACAAGATAGGTGTGATTTTTTTCACGGAAACGGTGGAAAAATTCATTCCTCCCCAGAAGGGCAGAAAGCATATACTCCGGATCATCAGGGAACTACTTGATTTCAAACCTGAAAGCAATAATACCAGTCTTGGCGAACCGCTCAGGTTCCTGACCAATGCAATAAAAAAAAGATGCACTGCTTTTATAATATCCGATTTCATTGCTCCTGATTTTAATGAAGCCCTGAAAATCGCGGCCAACAAACATGATGTTGTGGCTCTAAGGGTATATGATCCTTTTGAGAAGGAATTGCCGGATATCGGATTCATCAAGGTCAGGGATTCTGAAAAAGGAAGTGAAAAGTGGATTGACACATCCTCATCTCTGACAAGGCGCGCGTACTCGAAGTGGTGGAACGGCCACACCGCAAATGTCGAAGGCATCTTCAGAAAGTATGGCGTCGACTCTGTCAGCCTGGCAACAGGAGAAGACTATGTGAAACCATTGATTAAGCTTTTTGAGAACAGATGAGTGCAAAAACTTCCGGACCATATCTGTTTGTCTTGCTGCTGTTTGTTTTCTGTTCCGCAGATCTGAACAGCCAGGATATTACTGTCTCCGCAAAATTTGATACGTCAAGGATTTTCATTGGCGACCAGATAAATTTCTCCGTAATTGTTGAACAACCGGCCCGGATGTTTATCCCTTTTCCCATTTTCAGGGATACCATTGCCCGAAACATTGAAATACTTGCAGGGCCCGTTGTGGATACAACCACCATGGCCGGCAACCTGATCAGGATAACCGGAAAATACCTTGTCACTTCCTTTGATTCCGGCTATTACAGGGTAAATCCTGTTTTTGTTGAACTGAGGGATCCCGGGGGAGTTAAAAGGTTCTTTTCCGATTATTCAATTCTGGAAGTAGCAAGAGTGAAAGCCACGCCTCCTGATACAGTGAAGGGGATATTTGATATTATAAAACCTTACAAGGCCCCTGTTTCGTTTGGTGAGATAATGCCCTGGATCCTCATCGGATTGGTAGCTGCAGTGGCTGTCTGGCTCGCAGTCAGACTCGGCAGAAGACTCATTAAGCAGAAAAAGGATCTGCCTGAGGTCATTGCCGCCGAACCTGCCCACGTTATAGCGCTATGGGAACTTGAGCGTCTGAAGGATGACAGATTGTGGCAGGCGGGTGAGATTAAGAAATATTACACACGACTCACCGAAATACTCCGCAAATATCTTGAGAACAGATTCAGCGTCTATTCGCTTGAACTGACAACATCTGAAACGCTTGATGCGCTTCTGAGGACCGGATTCAAAAAAGACGACACTTACGTCCTGCTGAAATCGGTACTTAACGGCGCCGATCTGGTTAAATTCGCCAAATACAAGCCTGACGCTTCCGAAAATGAAATCCATTTTGAAAATGCAGGGAAATTTGTTTTGGCGACAGTAAAGGAGGAGAAAACCGAAGCACAGGGCTCGGGCAGCAATCTGAATAAAGATATCAGCACATGAACGGGATAATTTTCGCGGACCGGAATTTTCTTTACCTGCTGCTTCTGGTGCCGGTGATGATCGCTTTTTATGTTCTGAAGCAACATAATACCTCTGCTGCATTAAGCATGCCGGAGCTCCAGCCTTTCAGGCAGGCTGGCAGGACTTTCCGGAATTATCTCAGGCATGCGCTTTTCGCGCTAAGGGTCCTGGCCGTTGTTTTCCTGATATTGGTCCTGGCAAGACCCCAGGCAACCAATACTTTTCAGGACCTGTCGACGGAAGGAATAGACATCATGCTCACAATGGATATCTCGGGAAGCATGCTTGCAAGGGATTTTAAACCCGACAGGCTTGAAGCATCCAAGAATGTCGCTACTGAATTTATATCAGGAAGGCCCTATGACCGTATAGGTCTTGTTGTTTTCAGCGGCGAAAGCTTCACTCAGTGCCCCCTTACAACAGATCATGCCGTTCTGATAAACCTGATGCGCGAAATTCAGAGCGGCATGATCGAGGATGGTACGGCAATCGGCATGGGACTCGCAAATGCCATTAACAGGATTAAAGACTCCGAGGCCAAAAGCAAAGTGATCATACTGTTAACTGATGGCATTAACAACCGGGGGGAAATAGCCCCGGCAACCGCAGCCGATATAGCAAAAACCTACGGGATAAGGGTGTATACCATAGGGGTGGGAACCCAGGGTATGGCTCCCTACCCGGTCCAAACACCGTTCGGGACCCGGTACCAGAATATGCCTGTGGAGATTGACGAGGCCATACTGACCCAGATAGCCGGGGAAACTGGAGGCAGATACTTCAGGGCTACAGATAACAATAAACTGGTGGAGGTATACAGTGAGATCGACAAGCTTGAAAAGTCAATCATCGATGTCAGACAGTTCAGCAAAAAGGAAGAGAAATTTCTCTGGCCTGCAATCGCCGCCTTCTGCCTTATCGCAATTGAATTGATACTGCATTACACACTCTTGAAAAATCTAACTTAAAAGCCGGATAATCATGCAGTTGTTCAGATTTGCCAACCCCGAGTACCTGTATCTTTTACTTATGCTGCCGGCTATGCTTGTGCTTTTTCTGCTGAATAGCCTGCGAAGGAAAAGGTATCTCAGGAAGATCGGCACACCGGCACTCGTGAATAAACTTATCCCGGAAATGTCAGGGAACAGGTCATTTATCAAGTTCCTGATTATGATGCTTGCTGTGGCTTCTGCCGTGATACTGCTCGCCCGGCCGCAATACGGATCCCGGATTGAAGAGGTTAAAAAGCAGGGAGTGGAGGTCATAATCGCACTTGATGTCAGTAACTCCATGCTGGCTGAGGATATTCAGCCCAACAGGCTTATCAGGGCAAAACAGGCAATCTCACGACTTGTCGATAACCTCACCGATGACAGGATCGGATTGATTGTGTTTGCCGGAGATGCCTATACCCAGGTGCCTGTAACCACAGATTACGTGTCGGCCAAAATGTTCCTCTCCGCCATTACCCCTGATATGGTTGCAAAACAGGGAACGGCAATAGGAGCCGCAATAGAGCTTGGTGTCAGATCATTCAGTCCCGGGGAAGGCAAAAGCAGGGCCATGATAATTATTACTGACGGCGAAAATCATGAAAAAGATCCCTTGTCGTCTGCAGAAGAGGCTGCCAGGGCCGGAATAGTAATCCATACGATAGGAATTGGCTCACCCGGCGGAGTACCAATACCCATAAGCACGGGAGGCAGAAAAGACTATCTGAAAGATGCAGGAGGCAATACGGTAATAACCAAACTGGATGAAGAAACCCTCAAAAACATAGCACTCAGAACAGGGGGCAGTTATGTAAGGGCCAGCAATTCAAGCCTGGGACTCGAGGAAATCTTCAGCGATATCAGGAAAATGAAGAAGGAAGAACTGGAAGGTACAATTTACACTGAATACAATGACCAGTTCCAGATATTTGCCGGAATATCAGCCTTGTTCCTGCTCCTGGAGTTTTTAATCATGAACAGAAAAAACCGCAGGCTGGCAAACGTCAGATTATTTAAATTTAAGATATAATACAGCATCATGCATATCATAAAACATAAGAGCTCCTGCATAAAACATGGTGTCATAACTGCTGTTTGCTCATTATGCCTTTTTCCCCTGACATTAACGGGGCAGGCTGAGAAAAAATTCATCAGGCAGGGAAACAGGGAATATGATAAGGATAAATATGCCGAATCAGAGATTTCCTACCGCAGGGCGCTTGATAAAAACAAGATGCTCCCCGATGCCGTTTTTAATATAGGCGATGCTCTTTACAAACAGGAAAAATACGAAGAAGCAGTCAAACAGTTTGGAGGTAATTCGGCTATGACCGATGATCCCGAAAAAAAGTCGTCGGCATTCTACAATCAGGGCAATTCACTTCTGATGGGAGGGAAGCTGCAGGAAAGCATAGAAGCATATAAAAATTCCCTGAGGCTGAAGCCCGGAAGTCCCGAAGCAAAATATAATCTCGCTTTTGCACAGGATTTGCTCAGGAAGCAGGAGGAACAGCAAAAGCAGGATAAAAATAAACAGGAAAACGGGGACCAGAACAAGGACCGGCAAAAAGAACAGAACCGGGAGAACGACAATAAGGATCAGGAAAAGCAGCAGGAACAAAATAACAAGCAGCAACAACAACAACAACAACAACAGCAGCAGCAGCAGCAACAGCAACAGCAGCAGCAGCAATCACAACAGGGAATCTCCAGGGAGGACGCTGAACGTCTCCTGAATTCAATTGCAAATGATGAAAAGAATGTTCAGGAAAAAGTTAAACTTGCAAAAGTTGCTGATACCAGGGTTAAGACCCTGAAAAACTGGTAAACGGAAATGAAATTACACAGGTTGATATTACCTTTCTTATTAATTTGCCTGCATCTGAATATTCAGGGTCAGGATATCTCTGTCACTGCAGACTATCCTTCCGTGGTAAGCACAGGGGAACAATTCACAATCACGTGGACAATCAATTCCGGGGGCGGAGAATTTGTTCCGCCATCGTTCGACGGATTCTATAAGCTGATGGGGCCACAGACTTCCTATAGTTCAAGCACTCAAATCATAAACGGCAAAATATCCAGGGAAACCACTTATTCATATGCATATTTTTTGCAGGCCCTCAATCCCGGTGTCTTTGTCCTGCCTCCTGCAGCTTTCATATACAAAAACCGGACCTACAGTTCGGATTCCATAAGGATAGAAGTAACAGGAACCGGGGCCAGCCGCCAGGGAAGCAGCACTCCCGGAACTTCCGGAAATGAAATCAGTGAACCTGTCAGGGAAGCGAAAGATGATATTTTTCTGAATCTGTCGGTGAATAAAAAGGAGGTTTATATCGGTGAACATATCGTTGCCACGGTGAAAATCTACACAAAAGTTGATATTTCAGGGATCAGCGAAATAAAATATCCCGGGTTTGAAGGTTTTCTGAGGACAGACCTTAACACTCCGCCACTCACCTCACTGCAGCGCGAGAATGTTAACGGAACGATTTACGGAACCGGTATTATTCAGCAGTTCCTGATTTACCCCCAGGTTTCTGGCGAAATAACAATCGATCCCGCTCAGATCAAGGTTCTTGTTCAACAGAAATCCGGAAGGTCCGATCCGTTCTTCGGCGACTTTTTCGCCACCTATACAACCGTCCCAAGAGTAGTTGCCAGCCCTGCCGTTAAAATAAAGTCCAGGCCTCTGCCCGGGGCAAAACCCGCTGATTTTTCAGGTATCGCCGGCAAGCTGACCCTTGCAGCTTCTCTTGACAAGGACTCTGTAAGAGTTAACGACGCAGTAAATCTCAAAATAACCCTGTCGGGAAGCGGAAACCTGAGGCTGGCAAATGCTCCGGAGCTGAAATTACCCCCTGATGTGGAAGTTTATGACCCTAAAATATCCGACGACCTCAAAAATACAACTGACGGGACCACCGGAAAAAAGACCTTCGAATACCTTCTGATCCCCCGGCATCACGGAGAGTATTCCATACCCCCTGTATCATACTCTTATTTTGACGTTTCAACAAAAAGATACGAAAGGGTTACAACCCCCGGGCTCCGTTTTTATGCTGCGAAGAGCGATCAGCCCGGTACCGGAATAGCAGTTTACGGCGGAGTATCAAAGGAAGATGTCAAATACCTCGGAAAGGATATCCGGTTCATTGATCAGAATCCCGGAACACTCAGAAAGCCGGTGAATATTCTGTCGTCAAAACGGGCATTCTATACCGTTTATGCAGCAGCTCTAGTTTTGTTTCTCGCAATTCTCTTTGCAAGGAGGGAGCATGTGAGAAGGAATTCGGATATTGCCATGGTCCGCAACAGGAAAGCTGCCAGGGTTGCGGGAAAAAGACTGAAGGCAGCAAAAGCCTGTCTGAAGGAGGGGCCGCCCGACAGGTTCTATGATGAGATCCTTAAGGCAATATGGGGCTACCTGAGCGATAAGCTTAACATCCCGGCAGCTGATCTGTCGAGGAACCGTGCCGTTGAATCACTCAGGGAGAGGGGTATTGGCGAAGAACAGATTATCAGGCTGGTTTCCGTGCTTGATGCATGTGAATTTGCACGCTATTCTCCCTCTTCTTCAGATGCGGAGGCAGCCAGGTTATTTGATGATGCTTCTGATTTTATAAGTTATGTGGAAAACCTGTCACGCTGACATGAAACATTTGAAAAAGATACTGATTGCAATGGCTGTTTTCCTGGCGGGGATCAGACCTGTTCCTGCACAGGAACTGCCGTCAGGGAAATTCAGCAGGGGAGTTGAATACTACAAGGCGGCAAACTTTATGGAAGCTCTCGACACATGGATGGATATCTACAATACCGGCTACAGATCGGCAGCCCTGAACTACAATATCGGCAATGCCTGCTTCAAGCTGAACAATGTTCCCGGAGCAATCCTCTTTTATGAAAGGGCCAGGCTTCTTAAGCCCGGAGATGACAATATTGAATATAACCTTCAGATTGCCAGATCGATGGTTATCGACAAGTTCGAAGCGATCCCGGGATTGTTTTTTGTCAGGTGGTTTGACTTTGTCTCACTGCTTCTTGCAACCAATAAATGGGCCATATTAAGCCTTTCCGCTTTCATTGCTGCCCTTATATTCTCTTCCGTCTACCTTTATTCCTCCTCCTACCGGCTGAAGGTCACAAGTTTCTGGGTCGCCCTCTGTTTATTTGCCCTTTCAGCCTGTTCCCTGTCGTTTTCCATCAGGAACAGGACGCTGGTTTATGACAACCGTTCAGCTATTGTCTTTTCCCCGTCGGTAAACGGGAAAAGCTCTCCCGATGCGAGCGGGACAGACCTTTTTATACTTCACGAAGGATCGAAGGTTACGATAGAGGATGAGGTTGGCCAATGGTACGAAATCAGATTGTCCGACGGCAATAAAGGATGGGTCCCGTCCGACTGCCTCAGCAAAATCCAGGAATATCACGTGAGGTAAGTGTTCCCCCCAGAACCTGTTGACAGTGGCGCAGGCTTCCGGAAAACCGGGAAAGGCGGGGGCTCAGTGAGGTCCTGAACCGCGGACAGTCAGGAATGCCCCGGGTTTCATGCCCAGTCGACAGGGGTAATCCCGTTCATATTAAGGTATTCATTGCATTTGCTGAAATGCCTGTTCCCGAAAAATCCCCTTTGGGCAGAAAGGGGCGATGGATGAACTGATTTAAGAACCAGGTGCTTTCCCGTATCAATGGATTCTCCTTTTTTCTGTGCATAGGCTCCCCATAGAAAAAAAACCAGATTCTTCCTTTCATCATTAAGGACCTTTATCACGCAATCCGTAAATTCTTCCCATCCCTTTCTCTGATGAGAACCGGCCTCATGCGCCCTTACGGTCAGGGTGGCATTAAGCAGCAACACCCCCTGTGAGGCCCACCTTTCAAGATTCCCCGATGGCAGTGGGTCAATACCCAGGTCAGAGCCGATCTCCTTGAAAATATTGACAAGACTGGGAGGAAATCCAACCCCGTCGCGAACCGAGAAGCATAATCCATGAGCCTGCCCTGGTCCGTGATACGGATCCTGCCCCAGTATTGCGACTTTGACCCTGTCGAACGGACAAAGATTAAAAGCATTGAAAATAAGGGCTCCCGGAGGATAAACAACTGCATTCCTGTATTCATCGCGCACAAACCGGGTCAGCTTTTCAAAGTAAGCCTTCCCGAACTCAGCATTTAACCTTAATTTCCAGCCTTCTTCAATTCGTACATCCATTTCATGCAGGATTATCAAAACCAACATAAAAAGGGCCGGCTTCCAGTGCCAGCCCTTCTCCACCGTCACGTCATTTCTTCACAACCTAAAACTTAGAAAAATCCATGACAAACAACCAGGATAAATCCGATATGTATTTTGCTAACTGTAACCTTATTAGATACCATAACAAAAATAAATGCCCTGAAGGTATTTTCCCAATGTTTTTCATCAATTTTACTAACCATGGCATGTTAATAAAATAGTGCTTTTCAGCAGGGAAGTTGTAAATTTACCGGAAAACTATGGGAAAGGAGATTGAAAGAAAATTCCTTGTAAAACCCGGTTTCAATGTAAACCTGCCGGAAGCTGTCAATATCAGGCAGGGATATTTTTCCGTTGATCCGCTTAGAACCGTACGTCTGCGTATTTACGGAGAAAAGGCTTTGCTGACTGTAAAGAGCCGGGCAGACAGCGATAATCTTGCCAGGTATGAATGGGAGCTTGAACTTCCCCTGTCAATGGCGCAGGAGATGATGGAAGTTTGTCTTCCGGAAAGGATAATTAAATCGAGGTACAGCATACCGTGGGGAGGACATACCTATGAAGTGGATGTATTCCACGGAAAACATGAGGGGCTCATTTTAGCTGAAATTGAACTGGAGACCGAAAGCGATCAGTTTGAAAAACCCGACTGGCTTGGGGAAGAGGTAACCGGCAACCCTGATTACTACAATTCCAATCTCATTTGAAGCTTTTATTTCTTGAAGACAAAATAAACGGCGAGAATAAGAAATACAAAGGCAATGAGATGATTCAGACGGAAATGTTCACTTTTAAACACCACAAGTGTAAAGGAAGTAAAAATCAGGATGGATATAACCTCCTGAATAACCTTAAGTTCCACAAGCGAAAACGGACCTCCGTTACCTTCAAAACCGATTCTGTTTGCAGGAACCTGCAGTGAATATTCGAAAAGAGCAATAAACCAGCTGAGAAGAATTATTGTCAGAAGACTCAGATTGGTGAACCCGGGCAATGTTTTAAACCGCAGATGTCCATACCATGCCACAGTCATAAAGGCATTCGATAATACCAGCAATAATATCGCGTTCAGACCTCTCATTCCTTAAATTGTTATATCAATTATCAGACAACCAAAACAGCGAGCCGTCAAAGAGTTTTGGAATAAATCCTTTTTGGATCGCCCGGGCCATAAAAATCCCTGAGTGTCGCCTGAAGTTCATAACCGTTTTTCAGGTAGAAAGCTTCTGTCGGTGCATAAAGCGGCCTCCCGGAAGTTTCAACCCACAGGATCCTGCCCCCTTTTTCCTTTACATCTTTTTCCACAGCCCCGAGAAGGACCGAGCCGTATTTGCTGTTTCGTGAGTTTCCATGCACGGCAATCCAGTATAAATCCCAGGAATGGGTTGAAAATACGTTCTTTCCGTAATTGGCAAATGCCTTCAGGCCATCGTCGGTGCTTATCTTCATCCAGTAGTATCCCGACTCTTCCGAACCCTGGGCCAGGGTTTCATTTGCAATACCGAGAGCAGTCTGAATTTCAAATTCATAAAAGAAATCCGTGGAACGCAGAATTTCCTCGATCGCTTTAATTTCCTGCTTCTCTATTCCCTTAACTACCACACTCATGAATATCTTATTTGTTTAGGTCGCTGATAATTCTGGACAGCACTTCAGTCATCTCCATGCCTGCTTCCATTGTTGCTGCCACCAGCCCGCTGTCGGGCGAAATGCATGGATTTGCGTTCACTTCTATAACCAGCGGATTGCCGGCCGCGTCTACTCTCAGGTCAACCCTGGCATAGCCCCTGAGTCCGAAAACATTCCAACACCTCAGAGCTGTTTCGTCGATCTTTTGTTTTAGCAATGAATCAGGCTTCAAATCCGGAAATTCCCTTATGGTGTTCCTGTATTCAAAGCTTTCTTCGATCCATTTAGCCCTGAAATCGACTATTTTAGGCATGTCTTCATCATAACCATGAAAGATCATTTCAGCCGGCGGCATAACCTCCGGGCCGCCCGCTCCCGATAAAACACTGATGTTGAATTCCCTTCCGTCGACATACTCCTGGATGATCCAGTGGGAATCATTTTTTTCCTCAAAGTTGTTTTCATATCCGGGCGAGTAGGTAAAGACAGAATCAACTGTTATGCCCTGGGAGCCATCTTCCCAGACAGGTTTGATGATATACCTTTTACCCGGTTCAAGCTTTCTGAACTGCGAAGGGAAAAATGTTGCCGGTGTTTTGATACCTTCCTTCTCCATTATCTGAGTGGAAAGTGCCTTGCTTGTGGTGATAAACATTGCCTCCACGGGGTTTCCGGTATATGGAACGGAATGCATGCCAAGCAGGGCCGGTATGAAATAGCATAACTCTCCCTTGTTGCCGACCGACTCCACCAGGTTGAATACGAAATCGGGCCGCTCGCCGGCAATCATGGAGATCTCATGCATGAAATCACCCGTGACACCTTTCCGGTATGATTCGATACCAAGCTTTTCAAGGTTCTCCCCTACGTAATCGACCTGATTCAATACATCGAGTTCATCAGGCAGGGCATGCTTCCCCGGCTGATTAAAAAGTATGCAGCAAACTTTCTTCTTCATTCGCAAATTATTCTGCTTTTAACGATTAGCCCGGAAAGTCAGATTATCCGTATGTTCAAATGTTAATCCGGATGTTGATTATTCCCTTATTTGTGCGGCGCCGGCAATTTCAGATTATGCCTTTTTAAAGCTGAAATCACTATCATTTCAATCAACGACTGGAAATTAATTCCGCTCATATTTGCAAGAATGGGAAGGTCTGAATGAACGGGATGGAGGCCTGCAAGAGGGTTCACTTCTATGAAACACATCCTGCCGTTTATGTCGATCCTGAGATCAACCCTTCCTCCATCAACTCCCCCAATGGCATTCCATGCACTGAGGGCAACGGTCCTGCATTCTTCTTCATACTCTGTTGCAACGGGAGTGTATTTGCACAGCATCTGATAATTTTCCTTGGTTTCAACAGAATAGGGCAGGTTATTCCTGCACTCTATCTCCATCCCGCCAATTGCAACAGCGTTATTGCCAGAGCCGACAATCCCGACTGTAAACTCCCTTCCCGGCAGATATTCCTCGACAAGCGCCGGCTGATTAAACCGCGACAAGATGAATTCGGCCCTTTCCCTGAGTTCCTTCTGCGATCTCACAAGGCTTTTTTCAGTAATGCCCTTACCTGTTCCTTCAGAAACCGGTTTTATGAACATGGGATACCGGAGATTGCATTTCTCAACATCTTCGGGGCGTGATACAAGAGCGCCAGGGCTTACCGGCACCCCTGCGGCTGATACAATAAGACGGCTAAGGTGCTTGTTGAGCGCGACGCCAAGTACCACTGGTCCGCTGAACACATAAGGGATTCTGTACTGATCGAGGACAGCGGGTACGGCTGATTCGCGCCCGTCGCCGTAGAGGCCCTCTGAAATGTTAAAGACCATATCCCACCGCTTATCCGATGAAAGAGCACCGATAAGCTGAAAACAATTGCCGATCTGTTCCGTCTCAAAACCCATGCGCACAAGTGCATTGTCAATTGCATCAATTGTTTCCTGCTTGTCAAATTCTGCGGTATCCTCCATGGAATATCCGCGGTCAAGATACCATGATCGCAGATCATATGTAATTCCGACTCTCATCAGGGAACAACTATTTTTCGGGATATTCGCACAATACTCCCTTGTAGTTGCGCAGCACGATGCGTTCGCTGTTGTGCTCAACGACATAGCCGGGAAGGAGAGGGATCTTGCCTCCTCCGCCCGGAGCATCGATGACAAAGGTTGGAACGGCATATCCGCTTGTATATCCCCGCATCCCTTCGATAATTTCCAGACCCTTCCTTACTGTTGTTCTGAAATGGCCGGAGCCGGGTATTAAATCACACTGATAAAGATAATATGGCCGTACCCTGATCTTAAGCAGCTTATGCATCAGCTCCTTCATCACAGGAACACTGTCGTTGATTCCTTTCAGCAGAACGGTCTGGCTCCCGAGAGGGAAACCGTTATCGGCCAGTTTAATGCATGCATTTGCACACTCTTCGGTTATCTCTTCAGGATGTGAAAAATGCAGGCTTATGTAAAGGGGATGGTATTTTTTCAGAATGCCTACCAGTTTGTCAGTTATCCTCTGAGGCAATACCACAGGGACCCTGGTTCCGATACGTATCATCTCAACATGTTCTATCTTCCTGATATTATGAAGTATATAATCAAGAAGCTCATCGGTCATTGTAAGCGGGTCGCCGCCGCTTACCAGAACATCCCTGATCTCACGGTGCGAAGCAATGTACGAGAAAGCCTTCTCGAAGTCCTGGCGTCCCAGCTTATCCAGCCTTCCGACTGAATGTGACCTGGTGCAGTACCTGCAATAATTTGAACATACCTGTGTAACGGTAAAAAGCACCCTGTCAGGATATCTGTGAACAATGCCCCTGACTGGAGAAAAAGCCCTTTCATGCAAAGGATCAGATTGCTCAATCCTGGTTTCAAAGAGCTCTTCAACCACCGGCACTACATTTCTCCGCAAGGGATGAGATGGTTTTGAACGGTATATCAGGGATGCAAAATAAGGAGTGATACGCAGGGGCAGACGCCCCTTGAGATTGTTAATGGCCAGTATCTCCTTCTGGGTCAGCTTCATGATCTTCCTGAGATCTTCAAGGCCCGTAAAAGCATTACGAAGCTGCCATTTCCAATCATTCCACGATTCTGAAGTTGTTAGGGGGAAGTAGCGGTTCATGAACTCCGAACTCCGGTTGCTAACTAACTGGTTTGGGATTACGTTTTGCGAAAAAATCATGGTTTTCGCGCCAGGCTCTTCATCAGAAGAACAACCCACGAGGCGGCCCCCGCCGAGGAGGGCACCAACCTCATTATTGTTAGCATTCATATTTGTCGATGAAAACGATCACCTTTTTCTGTTAATTGTCTTGTTTTATGGTTTTAGTTAAAAAATAAATCGGGACGAAAATATATATTCTATAAATACATTGTTCTCCCGGGTAATTAAAAATATTAACACGGTTTTTAATTTATCAACATAAAAATTGTTTTTTAATTCTTTCTTATTAAAAACAACTGCATATCAGCGTGTTACAATTCAAGCAAATCTCCGGTCCGCCTCTGAAAAAACCTTTCAGCTGCTCATACCACACAACAGCTGCCAACTGCTTTCCAATCAATGTTCTCAGTTCTTCAATGAACTATTTATCCATTGAACCCGGTACTTGCAACATTTGTGCCAAAACCTGTAACAAACTTCAACTGCTTTTGTTCTGCAAAAAGCTGCATTATAACGGGCTTTGATAAAAATAATTATATGTATGCTGAAAAAAACCGAAGCACTCCTGCGGAATTATCACATCCGGATCCGCATGCCTGCCAGCCGGCATGTCAGAAGCAGCCACAGGAAGGGTATATTCAGAAAGGATGACATGCAGTCATCAATGACCGGCTAATCATCATTTATCTGATCGGGTGTTTTTCTGATCTTTTTTAAATCCGCTCTTTTTCGTTTTTCGCCGAGCCTCTTTTCTACCGACGTCCTGGTTGGTTCGGAAGGAATTCGTTCAGGTTCCGTTGAAAGAGCTTCAGCGAGAATCACAAACAGTCTCTCTGAGGCAAGCTCCCTGTTGCGTACCTGGCTTCTTCCCGACTGTGATCTGACTCGTATAATGCCCGAGACGGCTATCCGGTTTTGCAGCCTGAGGAGGATCAGATTCTTTTCTGCAGCCGACAGAGCCTGTGAATTTTTGACGTTAAACCTTATTTCAACCTTTGTATTGACCTTGTTCACATTCTGTCCGCCGGGTCCGCTGCTCCTGGATGTGATCATTTCAAGTTCACTCGCGGGGATCCGTTTTTTGAGTTCGCCGGGTGTCACTTTTATTCTGAAATTTCGAATAAATACCTGCCTGATCCTGCTTCAATTTTAACAACTGAGCCCTCAAGTCTCACTTCCGTAAGGTTTTTATTCTCAGTCAGGAGTCTGCCGCTTTCATTAACCTTTGCCACTGACTTTGCAGGTAAATGTATTGCAGCCCGGGAATTAACAGGGATCTCTACTGTAACGATTATTTTTCCGTTCCTTCTTTCCCAGCCGGATTTAATTGTTCCATACATGCTTTCAAACGCAGCCTTTGAATAATCGAGTTTTTCAGTGGGATGGGGCTGGATAAGCAGCTGCCTGTAACCTGGCTCAAGCGTCTCCAGTCCGGCTGAAACCCTGTAAATCCAGTCGCCGATGGCTCCATATGCATAATGGTTGAATGAATTCATGCCAGCATCCTGGAACGTGCTGTCGGGCTTCTGCCCGTCCCATCTTTCCCAGATGGTGGTGGCACCCATCTTTACAGGATAAAGCCAGGAAGGATACCCTTCCTGAAGGAGCAGGTCATATGCAACATCGTTGTATCCATTTGCGGTAAGAACATGGCAGAGGTAAATTGTACCCAGGAATCCGGTGGAAAGGTGATTTCCCCTGCTTTTGATGTCGTCAGCCAGAAACCGTGCGGCTTTCGGCCTGATTTCATCAGGAAGCAGACCGAACATCAGCGGCAGAACGTATGAAGTCTGGGAATTGGTTCCTATTCTTCCTGCGGGTGTAACATATTCATGGTTAAACACTTTTTTTATCTTTTCGAAAATATCACTGTAATACTTTTCATCTTCCTTTTTCCCAAGTACATTGGCAGCTTTTGCAAGAATGCCTGATGAATATGCAAAATAGGCTGTTGCAATGAAATCATGTTCCGTATGTCCGTCGGGTTCGGGATGATTGTTAACGGGAGGGTGGTAAAACAACCAGTCGCCATAGATACTTCCTCCTTTCCATATCATTGCATCACCGGCTTTCTTTGCAATATAATCCACCCAGGCTTTCATGCCCGGGTATTGATTTTCGAGTAATTGCCTGTCGCCGTACACAAGATACATTGTCCAGGGGGCTATCACCCCGACATCACCCCACCCGGCCGATGCGGAAGCAGTCGGTGATCCCTGCCTGTCGAGGACATCGGGAACAACGACGGGAATTTCCCCGCCAGGCCTCTGGTCGGCAGAGACATCTTTCAGCCATTTGGTGAAAAAGGGTGCAACATTATAATTGAAAGCGGCGGTCCGGCAGAATGCCTGTGCATCGCCGGTCCAACCCAGCCGCTCATCGCGCTGCGGACAGTCTGTTGGAACATCCACGAAATTACCTATCTGCCCCCACCTGATATTATGCTGCAACTGGTTCAGCAGAGAGCTGGAACTCTCGTAACTGCCCGTAGAAGGCATATCTGAATGGATCACAACTCCCGTAAGGCTCTCAGGAAGAAGCTCACCCGGAAAACCTGTTACCTCAACATACCTGAAACCCATAAAGGTAAACCTGGGTTCATATATCTCTTCACCCTCACCCGACAGTATATAGGTAAGCTGTGCCCTGGCCGACCGGAGGTTTTCAGTGTAAAACTCGCCATACTTGTCAAGTATCTCAGCGTGCCTGAGAGTAACTTTCGCCCCGCCGGGGCCGCTTACCTTCAGCCTGATCCAGCCAACCATATTCTGGCCCATGTCAGCAACCAGGCTTCCTTTCGGAGTCCGGAATATCCTTACAGGTTTCAATTCTTCAGTCTTGCGTATTTCAGCCCCCTCGGAAGCTATAATATTACTCAACGAATAGCCGCCTGTTTTTACTGAGGTCCATTTGCCATCATCATACCCTGCGAGGTCCCAGCCTGTCAGCCGCCTGGTGGCATCATAGATTTCTCCGTTGTAAATATCATTCATTACGATTGCGCCGCCAATGTGGCCTTTCCATGACTCATCGGTAACAATAACTGATTCGGTGCCGTCAGAATATCTGATATGCAGCTGCATTAAAAGTCCCAGGCGCTTCCCGTAAATTGCCCAGTTATTGCCCCATGCCAGGGTGCCCCTGTACCAGCCGTCGCCAAGCAATGCCCCAATGGCATTTCTGCCGGGCGACAGCATTGCGGTCACATCGTAAACCTGGTACTGCAGCCGCTTAAGATATGAGGTCCAGCCAGGGGTTAATACCTGATCCCCGACTTTTTTCCCGTTCATACGCAATTCATAAAACCCGTGAGAGGTCACATAAATACGTGCCGAGGCTACAGGCTTGTTCACGGAAAACTCCTTGCGAAAGTGTGGTGAAGGCGAATATCTGCTGGTGTCTGCTTCCAGTTCGATCCATTTTGCTTTCCAGCCTGAAGGAGAGAGCAATCCCGCCTCCCAGTAGCCTGCCTGGCTCCACTTCGATTCCCTTCCCATGTTGTCCCAAACCTTCACCTGCCAGAAATATCTTTGCCCGGGCTTTATTTCCGCTCCCTCATACGGAATGAACACAGATTCACCGGAATTGATCTTTCCTGTCTGCCAGGTTATCCCGGATCCGGTGAATCCCGGGTTGGTTGCAACCCGGATCGCATAGGCGGTCTGCATAACATTGAAGCCGGAGCTCCTGATTTTCCAGGAAAGCCTTGGATGCAAAGCGTCAAGGCCAACAGGATTTTTTTTGTATTCACATGAAAGATCATAAACAGACAGATCCTTCTGGGAATGGGCGGTCAAGGAAAAAAGCACCGTAAACAAGCACGTAAGAATCGGTTTCATGGCGTTATGGTTAGGTTATTAAGTTAGAGATTTGAAATTTATCCTTTTTTTCAGATTTCTGAAAGGTAAAATAATTAAATTTATGCTTTTTAAAGCACAGACCTTAATCAAAACTATATAAATGAATCCGGTTGCAGGAATTCTACTGATAGCCCTGGGGAGTATAGGTGCGGCCAGTTTCTATGTTCCGTTCAAGAAAGTGAAGGAATGGGCGTGGGAATCATACTGGCTTGCCCAGGGCATTGCGGCCTGGCTGATAGCTCCATGGCTTTTTGCCCTGATATTCGTCCCCCGCGGAGAATTGATCCCCATTTTGAGTGAGGCACCTTCGTCAGCAAAATTAATGGCAGTGGTGTTCGGCATCCTCTGGGGATTCGGAGGGCTGACCTTTGGTCTCAGCATACGATACCTCGGAGTTGCACTCGGACAAAGCATAGCACTGGGATTGTGTGCAGCCTTCGGGACACTTATTCCTGCTGCAGTTGCCGGCCAGAACCTGTTTTCATCGCGCGCCGGGATCCTTACGCTGACAGGCGTTGCCCTCACAGTAGCGGGAATAGCTGTCATCGGTTATGCCGGAGCACTGAAAAGCAGGGAAATGAGCGAGAAGGATAAAAAAGCCGCCATTAAGGAATTCGCCCTCAAAAAGGGTATTCTTATTGCTGTTTTTGCCGGAGTGATGAGCGCCTGCTTCAATTTCGGATTTGAAGCGGGGAAACCAATAGAGTCCGTTGCCCTTGCGCACGGAACAAATCCATTGTTCCAGAAAAACCCGACACTGATATTCATTCTTTTCGGCGGTTTTATCACCAATCTTGTGTATTGCGTATATCTCAACATTAAAAACCGGACCTACAAGGATTATGTCAGTTCCCCGGGAAATATCTTCCTGAACAATATCCTGTTTACCACCCTGGCAGGATTCCTCTGGTTCCTGCAGTTCCATTTCTTCGGAATGGGTGCAAGCAAACTGCCCCAGGGCATGGCTGTATTCGGGTGGAGCATACTGATGGCCCTGAACATTGCCATTAGCAATATCTGGGGAATCGTACTCAGGGAATGGAAGGGATCGGGACCGAAAACAATTACTCTACTCCTGATTGGCATCGCAATACTGATTCTTTCAGCTTTTGTCGTCAAACTTGGTTAAACACCCATTGTCATGAAAAGATATGGCTTTAAAATGAAACTCCGTCCGGGCTTTAAGGAAGAATACAGGAAAAGGCATAATGAAATATGGCCCGAACTTGCAGAACTTCTCAGGAAGGAAGGAATCGGGAACTACTCCATCTTTATCGACGAAGAGACTAATACATTGTTTGCCTATCAGGAACAGAAAGGCGGCAGCTCATCCCAAACCCTCGGCAACACAGAAATAGTGAAGAGATGGTGGAAATACATGTCCGACATAATGGAAACAAATCCTGATTATTCACCCCTGACAACTCCTCTTGAGCAGGTTTTTTTTATGGAATAATAAGGCAGGATATAATCAAAACCGCAGTTAGTTATTAAGAAACCTCATGTGTCAGCATTCACAATTACGATATAATCATACATATGCAGGTTCCATCATACCAGTAAAATAAATTGTGTCAAAATGAAAAAAGAACTGATTAAAAAGTCATATCAGCTTGCAAAGGAACAATACGCTGAACTTGGTGTGGATACCGAAAGAGTTCTGTCGGAAATGGACAAGCTGGTAATCAGCCTTCACTGCTGGCAGACGGATGATGTAGGCGGCTTTGAAAGGGAAGGGGCGGAGCTGGGAGGCGGAGGCATACAGGCCACCGGCAACTATCCGGGTAAAGCCCGGACAATCAAGCAGATGAGAGATGATCTCGACAAGGTGATGTCACTGCTGCCGGGAAAGCAGCGACTGAATCTTCATGCTATCTACGGAGAATTTGAAGGGAAAAAGGTTGACAGGGACCAGATCGAACTAAGGCATTTTCAGGGATGGATCGACTGGGCAAAGAAAAGAGGAATGGGCCTGGATTTTAACTGCACATGTTTTTCCCACCCTCTTTCTGATGAAGGTTTTACCCTTTCGAGCAAAAATCCGAAAACAAGAAAGTTCTGGATAGAGCACACAAAAAGATGCAGGGCAATAGCAGCCGAAATGGGCAGGCAGCTGGGAACCCCGGCAGTTCACAATATCTGGATACCCGACGGTTCCAAAGATACTCCGGTCGACAGGTACTCACTGCGCAGGATCCTTAAGAAATCGCTCGATGAGATCTTTGAGGTCAAATACCCCAAAAAACACCTCAAGGATGCAATTGAAAGCAAACTGTTTGGAATAGGTTCAGAATCGATGGTGGTCGGATCGCACGATTTTTATCTGGGCTATGCCATTCAGAACAATAAACTCATCACCCTCGACAACGGCCATTTTCACCCCACTGAGCAGGTTGGCGACAAAATCTCATCAATACTCCTGTATGTTGACGAGATACTGCTTCACCTTACCCGGGGCGTAAGATGGGACAGCGACCATGTTGTGACACTCAATGATGACCTGATGCTCATTGCTCATGAAATAGTAAGGGCAAAAGCATTGGGAAGAATAAATGTTGGCCTCGACTTTTTCGATGCGAGCCTTAACAGGATAGGGGCCTATGTTGTCGGAACCAGGTCGGTGCAGCTTGCCTTTCTGAATGCGTTCCTCGAACCTTCGGAAACACTGGTTAAATATGAGGAAGATGGAAAAACATTCGAAAGGCTTTCACTTCTTGAACTGATGAAAACCATGCCCCTTGGCGCCGTATGGGATTACTTCTGCCTTAACAATGATGTACCCGTGGGAAAAGACTACATCGATGAGATAAGAAAATATGAAGAAAATGTTTTGCTGAAAAGATAAACTGTTTTAAATATTAAATCCCCTTAACGGGTGATCCACTCAGATTTATATGAAAGAAAAGGTTATTGCGGTATTTGACATAGGAAAGAGCAACAAAAAGCTGCTTCTGTTTGACTACAATCTTGGGCTTGTTTCTGAAAATGAGACCAGATTTCCTGAACAGGTTGACGATGACGGGTTTGAATGCGATAATATCGAGGCGATTGAAAAATGGGTAAGGGATTCGGTGACCGCATTGGCACTCTCCGATAAATATGATCTTACTGCAATGAATTTTGCAACTTACGGGGCAACCATTGCATATCTTGATAAACATGGAAAACGGATAGCTCCCGTTTACAACTATCTTAAGCCTGTTGATGAAAAATTACCTGAAAAGCTTTTCAGAAGATATGGAGGACAGGATGAATTTTGCCGGAGGACCGCTTCACCTGCCCTGGGAATGCTCAACTCAGGCATGCAGGTATTCTGGCTGAAATCTGAAAAACCTGCTGTTTTTTCGCAGGTTGATCAGATTCTGCATTTTCCGCAATATATCTCATACCTGTTTACAGGAAAAATATATTCTGAACACACTTCCGTGGGATGCCACACGGGCATGTGGGATTTCGACAACATGAAATATCATCCGTGGCTGTCTGAAAATGGGATAACACTGCCTGAACCCGTATCCGTCATGACCTGGAATGACATTGAAACAGAAGGAAAAAGGATAAAAACAGGTATTGGAATCCACGACAGTTCGGCTTCCCTTGCACCGTATTTCACCGGAAAGGGGGGGAATTTCCTGCTCATGTCAACGGGAACCTGGTGCATCAATATGAATCCGTTCAATCCGGAAAAGCTTACTGCATTGCAGCTTGATAATGACTGCCTGTGCTATATGAGCGTCACAATGCAGCCGGTGAAATCCTCCAGGCTCTTCCTGGGCAATTTGCACGACAAAGGTGTCAGAATACTATCTGACCATTTCAGAACCTCAGGCGATTATTATAAAGATTTAAAATACGACAATGATCTTATGCTGATGCTTAAGAACAGATACAGCGGAGACAAAAAAGTGTTCTTCAGCGCGGAAACAGGATCACGTGAGTTCAGGGATAAAATAGACCTTTTCGAGTTCAGGACGTATGAAGAAGGTTATCATCAGCTTATGAGAGAACTGAGTGAACTGGCCATTGCTTCTGTGGGTCTGATCCTGGCAGAAAATGATGTAACTGAGAATATTTACATAACCGGCGGGTTTGCAAGGAACAATATTTTCCTCAGGCTCATATCACAGGCTTTCCCCTCAAAAAAAGTCTACACATCAGAAATAAAAAACGGCACTGCACTGGGAGCCGCACTTGTCATTTTCCAGGCACTGGGACATCCTCTTCCCGAACTTAACCTCGGACTTACAGAGATCAGCAGCTGATCTCCCGGTCAACTTCCCCGTACTACCGGACCCTTTGCGGCATCATTCCCTGAATTGCCGCTTCGGGCTTTCCCATGGATCATTCCGGACTTGCGCCGGAAATGTTCATAATTACTTTTTATGATAATAATAAATATTCTCTATATTTAAGGATCACTTTGCAAACCCAATTATCCTGAAAATGGAAAAAGACGAACAGATTATTCTCAAGATTCTGATATACATAATCATTTTTCTGTTATTCGGAATTATTATCATCACCTGAAAGACATGTACATGTTCCGGATGAATCCGCCTGTTCCGCTGGCCCTCTGTGCCACCTCACTTCTGCTGATGTCATGTTCCGGTACCGGGGAAAAAAGAGCCTTGCCCAACATTGTTTTCATCCTGGCCGATGACCTGGGCTATGGTGATCTGAGCTGTTACGGTCAGCAAAAGTTCTCAACCCCAAATATCGACCGGCTTGCCAGTCAGGGGATGCTGTTCCGGCAGCACTACTCGGGATGTACGGTAAGCGCGCCATCCCGCTCAAGCCTAATGACGGGCCTGCATACGGGCCACACTCCAATAAGAGGCAATAAGGAACGGGATCCGGAAGGTCAGTGGCCGCTGCCCTCGGAATCAGTGACAATTGCGGAAATGCTGAAATCGCGCGGCTACAGTACGGGCGCATTCGGGAAATGGGGGCTGGGCTTCATTGGTACCGAAGGGGATCCCAACTCACAGGGATTTGATGAGTTTTTTGGCTATAACTGCCAGAGACTGGCTCATAATTACTATCCAGGTCACCTGTGGCACAACAGGGAAAAAATAATCCTCCGCGACAATGATTCAGGCAGAACCGGAACATACGGACCTGACATCATTCACAGGGCCGCACTGGAATTCATCAAAACAAACAGGGAAAAACCTTTTTTTCTTTTCTACCCTGCAATTATTCCTCATGCGGAACTTTATGCCAAAGAACAATACATGGTACAGTTCAGGGGAAATTTCGAACCCGAGAAAGTATTTAAAGGTACTGACAGCGGCCCGGGTTTCCGCGAGGGGGCATATGGCTCCCAGCCCGAATCACATGCAGCATTTGCAGCGATGATAAAACAGCTCGATGATTATGTTGGCGAAATTATAGCTTCACTCAGCGAACTCGGGCTCGAAAAAAACACCATCGTTATCTTTTCGTCCGATAACGGACCGCATCTGGAAGGGGGAGCCGACCCTGACTATTTCAACAGCAACGGGAAGTTCAAAGGTTATAAAAGGGATCTGTATGAAGGCGGAATCAGGGTCCCGTTTATAGTGAAATGGCCCGGCAAAGTGAAACAGGGCCGCATATCCGACCATGTTTCGGCATTCTGGGATATAATGCCAACCTTTGCAGAAGCAGCCGGTATTGAGGCTCCGAAAGAAACTGACGGAATTTCCTTCCTGCCGGAGCTCCTCGGCAGGAAACAGAAAAACCACGAATTCCTTTACTGGGAATTTCACGAACAGGGAGGCCGGATGGCAGTAAGAACGGGGAACTGGAAAGCCGTTATATTCAGTATTGCTGCTGCAGATACCGGACATGTTGAGCTTTATGACCTGTCTGATGACCCGGGAGAAACAAATAATGTTGCCGGATCAAATCCTGATGTGGTAAGGAAAATGCTTGAAACGATGAAACGCGAGCATGTGCCATCAGGTATTTTCCCCCTGGCTGCAGAACAATAACATATGGAGAATTGCACAAACACACCGAATACCGAAGAGTCAACAGAATATTTAATTAAATCTCCAGTCATAGAAAAACTATTTCCATGAAATTGTATCCGGAAAAGAAGTTCCTGCTGCCTGTGCTGATGGCTTCAGCGTTGCCGCTCTCAATGCCGGGCCAGAAAGCTGAAAGACCCAATATTATCTTAATCTATGCCGACGATCTGGGTTATGGTGATATCAGCTGCTACGGAGCAAAGACCATTTCGACCCCTGAAATCGACAGGATTGCCCGGCAGGGGCTGCGGTTTACAAATGCTCATTGTACATCGGCCACAAGCACCCCATCGAGGTATTCACTGCTTACCGGCGAGTATGCCTGGAGAAGACCGGGCACAGGGATCGCCCCGGGTGACGCACCGTCTGTTATAGAGCCAGGAAGGTTCACTGTTGCATCACTTCTTAAAAACGCCGGTTACACGACAGCCGTTATTGGAAAATGGCACCTCGGCCTTGGCCCTGAAGGCGGACCTGACTGGAACGGAGAGATAAAACCCGGCCCCATTGACCTGGGGTTCGACTATAATTTTATCATGCCCGCTACAGGCGACCGCGTACCATGCGTCTTTGTCGAGAACAGGAATGTGGCCGGCCTTGATCCGGATGACCCGATACGAGTCAGTTTTAAGGAAAAAACAGGCAGTCTTCCTACCGGAAGGGAGAACCCTGAGCTGCTTAAAATGCATCCAAGCCATGGGCATGACATGACCATCATCAATGGAATAAGCAGGATAGGATATATGACCGGAGGAACCTCGGCACTATGGACCGATGAGGATATTGCAGATGTAATTACAGAAAAGGCAGTAAGATATATAAAGGAAAACAAGGACAAACCGTTCTTTTTGTACTTTGCCACAAATGATATCCACGTTCCAAGGGTGCCGCACCCGAGGTTTGCCGGAAAAAGCGGCATGGGTCCGAGGGGGGATGTCATCCTTCAGTTCGACTGGTCGGTTGGGGAAATAATGAGAACTGTCGATGAACTCGGCCTGGCAGGGAATACACTGATCATTGTTACAAGCGACAACGGCCCCGTGGTAGATGACGGATACCGCGACCAGGCGGTGGAACTGCTTGGCGACCACAAACCTGCCGGCCCCCTGCGCGGAGGAAAATACAGCGCTTTTGACGGCGGCACGAGAATCATGTTCATTGCCTCCTGGAAAGGAAAAATCAAACCCGGAACATCAGATGCCCTGTTCAGTCAGATAGACCTTATGTCATCTTTCGCATCACTCACCGGACAATCTTTACCGGCAGGGGAGGGCCCTGACAGCTTTAACAGCCTTCCGGCTTTGCTTGGAAAATCCCGGAAAGACAGGAGCTGGCTGGTTGAACAGTCGCTTAATAACCGGCTTTCCATTATCAGGGGTGACTGGAAATATATTGAGCCGGGGCCCGGAATAAGAATCATGCCCGAAACCGGCACCGAAACCGGCAACGATCCTGAACCCCAGCTTTATGATCTGCGCAGGGATATCGGGGAGAAAGATAACGTTGCCCGTGAAAACCAGTCAATTGTGAATGAATTAACAGTACTGTTGCAAAAAATAAGGAATTCAGCAGAATAATCTAAACACTGCATGATGAAAATTAATCTGAAGCCTGCACTGGGGATAGGGGTAATGGCCTCCGTTCCTCTTGTTTCCTGCCAGAACCCGGGAAAACAGGAAATATCAAAACCCAACATCCTGATGATACTTCTCGACGACTACGGATACAGCGATGCCGGATGTTATGGAAGCAAGTTCTATGAGACTCCGAATATTGACAGGCTGGCCAGCCAGGGAGTTAAGTTCACCAATGCATATGCTTCATGCCCCGTCTCCTCACCTACGCGGGGCTCAATAATGACCGGCAGGTATCCGGTAAATACGGGTATTACGGAATGGATCCCGGGAAGGCAGGCCACTGATTACGGTGCTCCGTATGACAAACTTCTGCCGCTGCCTTTCAAGCTTTACCTGGATCCTGAAGAAATCACTGTGGCTGAGATGCTTAAAAGCAGAGGCTACACTACAATGATTTCCGGAAAATGGCATCTTGGCGAAGATCCTGCTTACTGGCCCGAAAACCAGGGCTTTGATGTAAACAAAGGAGGATATAAGGCCGGGCAGCCGTTTGTCACCGCCACAACCAACGGATACTTCTCCCCCTATGGGAATCCGCGCCTTGATGACGGACCTGCAGGAGAATACCTTACCGACAGACAGACGGATGAAGCAATCAGATTCATGGAAAACAACAGGGAAAAACCATTTTTTGTCCTCCTTTCATATTATGCCGTGCACACTCCTTTGCAGGCAAAGGAGCAGCATGTAAAAAAGTTTACTGAAAAAGCCGATTCCATGGGACTGTCATCCATCTCACCCTTTACCAGGGACAAGGACTGGATAAGGCCCTCAATGCCTGACGACTTCAGGGAGAGGACCATTCAGAGCAATCCCGTCTATGCTGCAATGATATGGAGCGTTGATGAGAATGTAGGGCGCGTGATGAACAGGCTGAAAGAGCTCGGTATCGACAGGAAGACCGTGGTGATTCTTACCTCTGACAATGGAGGACTTGCGACATCAATAGGCTCCCCCACATGCAATGCTCCGTTGAGAGCCGGAAAAGGATGGCTGTATGAAGGGGGAATACGGGTACCCCTTATCGTAAAATATCCGGGATTGAAAACTCCCGCAAAAATGGTTGACTATCCGGTATCATCCGTAGATTTTTATCCCACCTTTGCAGAAATCGCCGGCTATGACTGCAGCAATGAGAAAATTGACGGAATAAGCTTCCTCAGATCGCTTTCGGGCAGGGATCCTGAAGAACGACCTTTATTCTGGCACTATCCGCATTACAATAACCGGGGCGTTGAACCGGGCAGCGCTATCAGGCTGGGAAAGTATAAACTTATCGACAACTTTGAGAGGGAGAGGCAGGAACTGTATGATCTCGAAAACGATATCTCGGAAACAACCGATATTTCAGCTTCAAACCCCGGAAAGACCAGGGAACTGTTCGCTTTGCTGAATGACTGGAGAACCCGGACGGGTGCCAGAATGATGCTTCCAAACCCTGCATGGGAAAAAGAGTGAACCGGCTTGTTTTATTTTGATCACAAAAAAAACATGTGCTATGTTAAAACTTAATTCTGTCCTTACTGCCGGGGCGGTTTCGCTGGCGGCCCTTCAGGCTCCTGCCCAGAAACCCTCTGCCCTTAAGGCTGCCACTCCAAACATTATTATCATACTGATGGATGATATGGGCTATGGTGACATTGGCTCAACAGGAGCAAATCAGTATGACACTCCCAACCTCGACCGGCTGGCCGGCCAGGGAATGCAATTCACCTGGTTTTACAGTCCTCAGGCTGTAAGCAGCGCTTCCAGGGCAGGGCTGCTGACCGGATGCTATCCGAATCGCGTGGGAATCACCGGGGCCCTGATGCCATGGTCAACCATTGGAATCAATTCAGAGGAAACAACCATTGCAGAAGTGCTTAAATCAAGAGGTTATCATACAGCGGCTTATGGCAAATGGCATTTGGGCCACCAGCGGGAATTTCTTCCCCTCCAGCACGGTTTCGATGAATACTACGGACTCCCATATTCAAATGACATGTGGCCAGTTGATTTTGACGGGGTTCCGATTCACCTCAGGGATACCACCAGCAGGCTGATGAAATATCCCCCTCTTCCGCTGATAGAGGGAAATGAAAAAATAGGGGAGATCACTGATCTTTCTGGCCAGGATAAGCTGACTGCCGAATATACCAGGCGGGCGGTGGGATTCATCGAAAAGCATAAGCACGAACCCTTTTTCCTGTATCTGCCTCATTCGATGGTACATGTACCCCTCGGGGTATCTGACGGATTCAGGGGAAAAAGCATGCAGGGCCTGTATGGCGACGTTATGATGGAAGTTGACTGGTCTGTAGGGGAGATTGTTAAAGCCGTCGACAAAAACGGCCTTGCAAAAAAAACACTGATAATATTTACCAGCGACAACGGGCCCTGGCTGAATTTCGGAAATCACGCGGGCACAACAGGAGGATTGCGTGAGGGGAAAGGAACAACCTGGGAAGGCGGCCAGAGGGTGCCCTGCATAATGAGATGGACAGGGGTTATCCCTGCAGGGGAGATCTGCAACCGGCTGGCGGGTTCAATAGATATTCTGCCTGCCGTTGCCGCAATAACCGGAGCAAAGCCTCCGGAAAAAAAGATCGACGGGGTAAATATACTTCCATTAATGATGGGGGATAAAAATATCACACCGCGCCATGAGTTGTATTATTACTACAGAACCAACAGCCTTGAGGCCGTTCAGCGCGATCACTGGAAACTTGTATTGCCTCACAGAAGCAATCAGTCATACCGTTACGTGGATCCGGGAAATGACGGCTGGCCGGGACCTTATGCCACAGAAACGATATATTCACCTGAACTTTATGATCTGCGCCGCGATCCCGGAGAATGGTATGATGTTGCAGGCCTTTATCCTGAAAAGGTAAAAGAGCTCCAGGACCTTGCCGGGGAAGCAAGGCGCGACCTGGGTGATGAAATAACGGGCGATCCGGGAACCGGACGCCGGCAGCCCGGAACAATAAAATAATAATTAACATTATATTATCATGAAATTTTACGTCGGATATGCTGCACTGGCCGGAGTGGGAGCTGTTCTTGGACAGGATTCAGGCACCCCTGCTGCAACCAGCAAAAGACCCAACATAATCTACATTATGTCGGACGACCATGCCTACCAGGCCATAAGTGCATATGAAAGCATTCTAAAGGATTATGCCCCAACTCCAAACATTGACAGGATCGCGGGAGAAGGAATGCGTTTTGACAGATGCCTTGTTACCAATTCCTTGTCAGGGCCATGCAGGGCGGTTATTCTTACCGGAAAATACAGCCATGTAAACGGATTTATCACCAACGACGGTCAGAAACCATTTGACGGAGCACAGCAAACTTTTCCAAAACTGCTTCAGAAGGCCGGATACAGAACTGCAATGATAGGTAAATGGCACCTCGAATCTGAGCCCACCGGATTTGATCACTGGGAAATCCTTCCGGGGCAGGGTGTTTACTATAATCCGGAATTCATTACAAGGGAAGGCAGGCATACGGATCAAGGTTATGTTACGGATCTGATCACGGAAAAATCCCTCAGATGGCTTGATGATGCAAGAAATTCCGAAAAACCCTTCATGCTTATGATGCATCACAAGGCACCCCACCGTGAATGGCAGCCCGGCCCTGATGAGCTGACCCTTTACAAGAATACTGATTTTCCGGAACCGGCAACCCTCTTCGATGACTATTCCGGACGCGGCACCGCCGAGAAAACACAGGATATGACAATCTCCAAAACAATGCGGATTGAGGAGGACCTTAAAATGTACAAGGATAAGTCAAAGATGAGGCTGACAGGGCTTAACCGGATGGATTCCCTGCAGATGGCCCGGTGGAACGAGGTATATGATCCGATTATTGCCGGTTTTTACAAAGCAGACCTTTCGGGAAGTGATCTTGTAAGATTCAAATACCAGCGGTATCTTCAGGATTATCTCGCCTGCATTGCCGCCGTCGATAAAAGTGTGGGAGAAATACTTAACTACCTTGAAAAAACCGGACTCGATAAAAACACAGTAGTTATTTATGCATCCGACCAGGGTTTCTACCTGGGCGAACACGGCTGGTTCGACAAGAGATTCATGTTCGAGGAATCATACCGCACTCCACTGGTTATCAGATGGCCGGGAGTCATCAGGCCCGGAAGCGTAAACAACGACATGGTATCGAATATTGACCTCCCTGAGACTTTCCTGGAAATGGCAGGGCTCACCGTTCCCTCCGATATGCAGGGGAGAAGCATGCTGCCCGTATTGAAGGGAAAAACCCCGTCAGACTGGCGAAAAGAACACTATTATCATTATTATGAACTCCCCGGACCGCATAGTGTCAAACGTCACTACGGAATAAGCACCGACCGCTACAAACTGATTCATTATTACTATGATATTGATGAATGGGAACTTTACGACAGGAAAGCAGATCCATTGGAGATGAAAAACGTTTACAATGACCCGCAATACGCCAAAATCAGGAAAGATCTTCATAAGCGGCTCACCTCACTTATGAAAAAATACGGGGACAGTGATGAACTCGCACGATCATTCCTCCCAAACTGACCGGACAGGAGCATGAAACTAACATTTGAAAATATCCTCCTCATTGGTTCAGTTCTGTTTCTGATAAGCATAATTGCAGGTAAAACTTCATTCCGCCTCGGCGTTCCAACCCTTATCTTTTTCCTGATCATTGGAATGCTGGCAGGTACTGACGGAATCGGGAAGATTGAATTCAACAATCCCGGTATAGCACAATTCATAGGGATAGTGGCCCTGAATTTCATCCTGTTTTCAGGCGGCTTTGAAACTGACTGGAAATCAGTGAAGCCTGTCTTTGGCATGTCATTCTCCCTGTCTATCCTTGGTGTTATTCTGACTGCAGTCTTCCTGGGAATTTTTATATGGCAGGTAACTGACTTTACACTGTTCGAAGGATTGCTTCTCGGATCAATTGTATCCTCTACCGATGCAGCGGCGGTTTTTTCAATACTCCGCTCAAAAAACGTTGCACTCAAAGGGCATATCCGGCCCATGCTTGAGTTTGAAAGCGGCAGTAACGACCCCATGGCTTACATCCTCACGATTATGTTTCTGGGTATGATAACAGGTGAAGTCAGTTCATTTGCCCTGGGCGTTAAACTGTTTTTCATGCAGCTGGTAATCGGAGGAGGCTGCGGCTTCCTTTTTGGGTATTTCAGCAAATTCGTGATAAACAGGATCAAACTCGACTATGATGGCCTTTATCCTGTTTTGTCAATTACCTTAATGTTCCTTACCTATTCACTGACAAATCTTGCCGGGGGAAACGGCTTCCTTGCAGTTTATTTGTCGGCGCTTTATCTGGGTAACCAGAACCTGCTGCATAAAAGAACAATAATGAAGATGTATGACGGCCTTGCCTGGCTGATGCAGATCGTACTGTTCCTCGCCCTCGGACTGCTGGTGTTCCCATCCCAGATAATACCGGTTGTGGGGGCGGGACTGGCAATTTCAGCCTTCCTGATGATTGTTGCCAGACCGCTTGCCTGCTTCATCTGCCTGGCCCCGTTCAAAATAAAAACAAGGGTAAAATGGTTTATTTCATTTGTCGGCTTGCGCGGCGCCGTCCCCATCGTCTTTGCCACCTTTCCCCTTATGGCCGGCATAGATAAGGCCGGAATGATTTTCAACATAGTGTTTTTCATATCACTTTCATCGGTGCTGATTCAGGGCACCTCAATACCAAGGGTTGCCAAATGGCTCCATGTGGATCTGCCTGTTAATGTCAAATCCGTAACACCTGCTGATGTGCTGCTTGCCGAGTCCCTTAATTCACAAATGGTGGAGATGACTATCGCTTCAGGATACATGGCCGTAGGAAAAAAAATAGTTGACCTGCACTTCCCGCAAAACGTCAGAATTGCCTTGATCAAGAAAAAGGGAATTTATGTCGTACCCGACGGTAACACGTTAATCGGTTCCGGCGACGTTCTTTTTATAATCGGAACAAACAGGGAAGTGCTGGATTCAGTAACCGAAACCATCTCTCAGAGAAAATCATAGCTTTCAGTGTCCAATCCTTTAAATAACAGCCTCAAATGAAAAAAACATCCCTCCCTGTTATAATATTGTTGATGTTTTATTTTTTCCTGGCTGAAGCACAGGAATTTACCATTCCCCTGTACAATGGTCAGATTCCGAACTCAAGAAACACGGGGCAGTCAGAAGTAATCGAAAGGAAAGAAATAATCAGCATCAGCAACGTTCAGGTGCCTGAAATAGCCGTTTATCTGCCAGCCAAACGGTTCGCTACCGGACAGGCGGTCATAATCTGCCCCGGAGGGGGTTACCACATCCTTTGCTATGATTATGAAGGCACCGATATTGCCCGCTTCTTCAATTCCGTCGGAATAGCAGGTATTGTCCTGAAATACAGGCTGCCAATATACGGAAATACCCTGGAGCCCCACAAGGCCCCGCTGATGGATGCTCAGCGGGCAATCCGGCTCGTTCGCCACAATTCAGCCGCCTGGAACATCGATCCCGGCAAAATAGGCATAATGGGATTTTCGGCAGGCGGACACCTTGCGGCCACAGCAGGCACCCATTTCGACAACGGGAAAAATGACTCATCTGATCCGGTCGGAAGAATCAGCTGCCGGCCCGATTTCATGATCCTTGTATACCCCGTCATAACATTCTCTGATCCCGCCGCCCATTCGGGTTCACGGGAAGCATTGCTGGGGAAAAACGCCGACCCGGAACTGATAAAATACTATTCTGCAGAATTGCAGGTGAACGAAGACACACCACCGGCTTTCATCGTTCATGGTGATAATGATTCAGTCGTTCCTGTCAGCAACTCCCTGCTTATGTATCAGGCCCTTCACAACAGGAAAATCCCGACGGAGCTCCACATAATCACTGACGGCGAACACGGTTTCGGGCTGGCTGTTGATAATGACCATCCCGGATACTGGGTAAACAACCTCGGGAAATGGCTGAAATGGCTGAACAAAAACCAAAAATGAGAATATAAACGGGCTGGTTAACCTTGCGCCGGCCATCAGGGATGCTTCAACAGGCAGCAATTCTTGAATTTCTTTCCAGAGCCGCAGGGGCACGGATCGTTCCTTCGCGGCAGCTCAGGCCTGACCGCCTGGTTTTCCCTGTTCCGTATCCACTGCATCACGTTTGCCGGAGGGCGTTTGCTTTTCAGTTCACCGGCCATGAACTGCATATATGGTTCAACATGACTGAAGAATTTCCTGTATCCCCTGCAGAGGTAATTCAATCCGGGCTTCCCGTCAGGAGTCAGGATAAACCGGTGCTTGGGGCATTCGCCATGGCAGGCATACCTGACTTCGCATTTAAGGCAATATTGTGGAAGTGAGTTCCGTTTGCTGATGCCAAAATCAAATTGCTTCTGTGACCTGACAAGATCAATCAGCCCGGTATCTGATATATTCCCGAGGAAGTATTCCGGGTAAACAAAATGATCGCATGTGAACAGGTCGCCGTTATGCTCCATTACAAGCGCATCACCGCATGTGTCGTTGAAAACGCACAGCCCGGGATTCTCTCCGGTGTAATTGGCAAGTGTTGCATCAAATATCTGAACATAATACCGTGCCACATCATTTCTGACCCATTCATCGAATATCGCAATCAGGAAATCGCCAAAGTCTTCTGCACCAACCGACCATTCGCTTACCTCCGCATCACCGGAAAAAACGGGCGAAACCAGATTCAGGCTGTTTCCGCTCACATCCGCACTCATTCTTTCAGCCACAGGGAGGAACTGAATGAATCCGCTTCCGATCCGTTTGAGGAACCTGTATGTTTCCGGTGCGTAATGAACATTATAACTGTTTACCACACTGAGTGTGTTGAATTCCACCTTATACCTGTGCAGCAATTCAATTCCATTCATTACCTTTTTAAAAGTCGGTCTGCCGGAAAAAGTTTTCCGGTAATGGTCATGATTATGTTCCTCGCCATCAATTGATATCCCTACAAGTATATTGTTATCGTGAAAAAAGCTGCACCAGTCATCGTCAAGCCGGGTTCCGTTTGTCTGAAAAGCGTTCTCTGTTTTTTTTCCGCCACGGTATTTTTCCTGAAGCTCAATGGCGCGCCTGAAAAAATCCAGCCCCATAAGCGTTGGCTCTCCGCCCTGCCATGTAAAGGTAACCACAGGCACATCATGCGCCTCTATGAATTGCCTGGTAAAACTCTCCAGGAGTTCTTCGCTCATGCGGAAATTATTGCTTTCAGGGTATAGCTTTCTCTTCTCCAGATAATAGCAATAGGTGCAATTCAGATTACAGGACGGACCAGCCGGCTTCAGCATCACATGAAAGGCATTGGGCCCGCGAAGCTTAAGTGCATCTGTGAATAACAGGTTGGATTTCATGAATAACTCCTCAGGTACAAAATTAATATTATAGTCATGATAAAAAAGGAACAACAAGGCAGAGGATTAAGATCAAAAATCATAAATTGGAAAATATTATCAACCGGATAAAAAACGCCTGAAATGAAAAGAAGACGATTTCTTGAAACAGCATCAATGGGCGCTGCAGCAGCAGTGTCATCAGTCTGGCTCCCGCACCGAGCCGGGGAAAGCAAGTTGAAGATCGGCCTGATTGGTGCGGGCTGGTATGGAATGGTAATAACAAAAGCTGCACTGAAAACCGGGGAAGCGGAAGTTTTGGGAGTATGTGATGTAGACTCCGCACACCTTGAAGGCAGTGCAGGTGAAATTGAAAAAATCCAGGGATTCAGGCCCCGTACATTCAAGTTCTACGAAGAGCTTCTGGAACTGAAAGGGCTGCAGGCAATATTTATCGGCACCCCTCCCCACTGGCACGCATTACAGTTTATCGCGGCCTGCGAAAAAGGCTTTGATATCTATTGCGAAAAACCACTGGCCTACGATGTGCAGGAAGGCCTTGCCATGGTGGCTGCGGCAAGGAAAGCCGGGAATATTGTGCAGATTGGCTTTCAGCGCCGGCAGAGTGAGGCGTTCAGGAAAACAAGGGAGCTGATTGCTTCGGGGAAAATAGGAAAAGTTCATCAGATCAATGCCCAGATCAACTATATACCCGAGCCCGCCGATACGACTATTCAGCCTCCGCCGCCTTCACTGGACTGGGACGCCTGGTGCGGACCTGCCCCGAAACTTGAATACAGGCCAAGCATAGGACACATTTCATGGAGACTCGAGAAAGAGTACGGGAACGGTCATCTTGTCGACTGGGGTATTCATCATATCGACATAATAAGGTATATAATGGGAGAGGGAATGCCATCCGAATTCTATGCCTCGGGAGGAATTAATGTATTAAAGGGCCGGATAACCACGCCTGACACGCTTGTCGCGGGAATGGCATTCAGCAAGGCGCCTGTTGTCTGGCAGCACAGGTTGTGGGGTACAGGCGATGTTGCAAGGGAGTTCAATAACGGAATCATGTTCTACGGCGACAAAGGAACTCTTTTTGCTGAGGACTCGAAAGTCATCCTGTTCGACAACAACAACCTGCGGGAGGAGATTCCCGCAGCAACACCCGGCATGCAGGAACGACATGTATCCAATTTCATTGAAGCCGTCAGGATGAGAAACAGGGAACTGCTCACCTGTACCACGGAAGATGCTTTCTTTTCAACTGCTGCGGTCCAGCTGGCCATGATATCCTTTTATGCAGGCTCACTTGTCAGGTGGGATGTCAGTTCAGGGTCAATTAAAGGGAACGCCGAAGCATCAGGGCTGTTGAGAAGGGAATATCGCAAGGGATATACGCACCCGTAAGCGGTATCTGTGTGAGCTGCGGCACAACAACTAATGTTGGGTGGCCAGGGGAAAAGAGAAAAGAAAGAAATAAGATCCGGCGAAAAGATATTATTAATCAGATGCCCCCTCAGGGGTTCGCTTTCTTCAGTGAACCAAGGTAGCCGGCAAGTTTCAGCAGGTCATCGCGTGATCCGAAATTTATTTTCCCGGATTTAATAAATTCCGCGATTGCCTGTTTGCTTCCCGGGACCGCACTGATCGCATTCTTCCGGTTAAATAAAACAAAGGGCTTATCACCGGATGAGATATAATACTCATAGGTTTTCTGAAATACCCAATCCTCCTCCGGGCGCAGTTCAGTAATGTTTCCTGCCGTTGCCAGATAGGTATGTGAATCAACCGCGACACTTCTGGCCGTTGTCCCAAAAGCGCCGGTTTTCCGTACCTCTTTGAGTGCAATCATTTGCTTTAAATACACCCTGGGAGTACCGCTTCTTATAAGCTCCAGATATCCATTGTAGTAATAAAATGTATCAAGACCCAGAGTTATCAGCTTCAGATCTTTTTTATTTGCAATCGCCAGGGTATCCCTGGCCCTGATAAATTCCATGTTACCCAGCAGAAGGTTATAATTGAAACGATCCTTTGTTACGGATCCGTTTTTCATAACTGCCAATCCTTCAATGAACTCAGGGTAACGGTATCTTTCAGATAGAGGAAAAACGGTTTTTATGAGTGTCCCGGCATTAACGACAATCATCTCACTTTCCTGCGACGAAAGTGAGATGGTAAACATAAAGACAGTGAAAAAAAACAAAATTGCCTTATTCATATTTATTGTTGGTTATTATATGTACGCTTCCTGAAATGACCCCTGCACGGCCTTTAAATCTGACAGCACCAAGATATGCAATATTAAGTTCAGATTTTAAATTCACCGGCAAATTCATTGAGTCCGTAATCCACGCAAATATCACTGAACTCCCTGAGCAGGTCAGGGCTGAAGGGCACTCCCCTGTCTTTCCGGAACATCCAGGTGTCATATTCTTTTTCTCCGGCCGTATAAATGCGCTCCCGGCCCGGCATCTTCCTTGAGTTTCTCAGATGGCGCAGTATGTCACCGGCTGTTTTCCTGAAATCATCCGGCCCGGTAAATGCACTGATATCCACGGCAATAAAAAAATGACCGATTGAATACGGAACCTTTTTATTGCCTGAGAACCCTGAAATCATTTTTAAAAACGCACCCTGCTGCAGGGCTGATGAAAGTATCTCCACAACAGTTGCATAACCATAGCCCTTGTATCCTCCCGTTTCCTCTCCGATGCCTCCCAGCGGCAAAAGAGCTGCGGTTCCGTTATTCAGATCCGTCAGTATCTGTTCCGAATCGGTTTTGCTTAATCCATCATCACTGATAACCAGTCCCTTACGCAGTTTCTTTCCTTTTCTTGCATATAATTCCACTTTTCCGCGCTGGGTGATTGATGTGGCACAATCGAGCAAAAAGGGAAAAGGTTCATCTGTAGGTATCCCAAATGTCAGCGGATTGGTTCCCAGCATGTTTTCGACACCGAAAGTAGGAGCAACAGACGGCCGGGCATTGGTGCCCGTTATTCCTATCATATTCTCACGGACAGCCATAAGCGGATAATATCCGGCAAAACCATAATGCGACGAGTTTCTTACGGCTACCATTCCCATTCCATATGTTCCGGCTTTTTTTATGGCCATCTCCATAGCCATCCTTGCGATGACATGGCCCATTCCGTTATGCCCGTCAAGAACCGCTGTCGTAAAGGTCTCCCTGGTGATTTCCGGTTTTGTAACGGGATTCAGAATGCCGTCCCTGATGCGGTCGAGATATACACTCTTGAGCCTGTTCACGCCATGTGAATCAAAGCCCAGTTTGTCGGCCTGGATCAGAACATCGGCCACTATGGCGGCATCTGCTTCAGGAATGCCGGCCCTGACCATTACTTTAACCATGAAGTCCTCCAGTATTTCGAATCCTATGTATTTTATCTTCATTTTTTATTGGTTATCAGGAGTTTTCTAATAATCATCTGCCGTATCTTAAATGACAAAATGATTACTTTCCAATGCAAAAGTTCTTAAATATGTTTCCCAGTATCTCGTCGGTGGTTATCTCACCCGTAATCTCGCCCAGGTAATGAATTGCATGCCGGATGTCAATGGCAATAAGATCCTCGGGAAGCTTGCTTTCAATCCCGGATATTATCCTTCCTATGCACCCGGATACATTCTGAAGAGCTTCATAATGCCGTAAACTTGAAACAATCACATCCTCGCCGGAAAGATGCCCGGTACCGGTTATTTCCGACAGATAATCCTTAAGTTCATCTGTTCCGGTGCCGAATTTTGCTGAAACAAACAGCAGGTTTTCATTTGCTTCAATCCTGATTTCGCCGGCAAGCTTATTAATCAGTGAAGCCGGAGCCTCATCAACCTTATTTACAAGTATGATGAATCTGCAATCGGGATCGGTGATCATTTTTCGGATTTCATCGGCCCTTTTATTGATATCCGAACCTTTTTCCAGCGATTCATCGACCATCATTACAACTGAGGCCCCTGCAATAACAGCATGTGTTTTTCTTATTCCCATACCTTCCACAACATCTGAAGTATCGCGTAAGCCCGCAGTGTCGATAAACCTGTAAATCACTCCATTTATATTTACGGTGTCTTCGATTGAATCCCTGGTTGTCCCGGGTATGTCGGTAACAATGGCCCTCTCTTCATTGAGCAGGAAGTTCAGCAATGTTGATTTTCCGGAGTTTGGCTTTCCGACAATTGCCACAGGGATTCCATTCTTAATTGCATTTCCCGTTCTGAAGGAGTCAGAAAGCCTGTCAGTGAGTTCCCTGGTCTGACTTATCAGCGTTAATAACTGATTCCTGTCGGCAAACTCAACATCCTCCTCTCCGAAATCAAGCTCAAGTTCTATCAGGGAAGCAAATTGCAAAAACTCCGATCTCAGCTTGTTTATTTCAACAGAGAAACCACCCCTTAACTGGTTAATTGCAATCCGGTGAGCCGACTTCGAAGCGGAAGCGACAAGGTCAGCAACAGCTTCAGCCTGCGAGAGATCCATCTTCCCGTTAAGGAAGGCCCTTTGCGTAAATTCTCCCGGCCGGGCACCTGAAGCACCGTTTTTTATGAGCAGGCCCAAAATTCGTGATATGATATATGACGATCCGTGACATGATATCTCAGCCGTATCCTCTCCGGTATACGAATACGGTGCCCTGAAAACCGAGACCAGGACCTCATCCACCACTTCCCCGCTGTCGCGGATCTCCCCATGCAGGATGGTGTATCCTTTACGGCCGGATATCATGGAGTTCTTATCCGCGGTGTAAAAGACCCTGTCCACTATTTTGAGTGCATCCCTGCCGCTTATCCTGATCATTGAAACTGCGCCTCCATAAGCTGTTGCCGGAGCGCAGATTGTTTCTTCCCTTCCTGGCATTTAAGTTATAAAGTAAAAACAGCAAATTTAGAAAACTTTACAGCTTCAGTACAGAGACTGTTTATAAAAACAACAAATTTCGTATGCCTGAGAACATTTAAGAATTATCTTTAAAAAGATTATGGGAACATTAAACGGAGCTCCAAAATGAGAAAAAACATCATTCTTCCATCCGCATTCTTACTTCTTATGTTTAACCAAGCTTGCCAGACAATGAAAAATGAAAGATCGGAAATCAGGTCAGAATACATCAGTGCCACTCTCCTGCTGCCAGATGCTGAGAACGGTTATTACAGGGGTACCAGGTTCGACTGGTCAGGAGTAATATCCGGTCTTTCCTGCTGCGGACACACCTATTTCGGAAAATGGTTCGACAAATACAGCCCGACACTTCATGATGCCATAATGGGGCCGGTCGAGGAATTCGCACCCCTCGGATATGACAGTGCAGATCCCGGCGGAAATTTTGTAATGATCGGGATCGGCTTGCTGAAAAAACCTGACGACAAAAAGCACAACAGATTCGGCTATTACCCGATAACCGATCCGGGAAAATGGAAGATAAAAACAAAAAGTGACGAAATAATTTTCAATCACATACTGAAAAGCGATGATTATTCATATGATTACACAAAAACAATAAGGCTCATCAGTGACAAACCAGTTATGGAAATTGATCACAAACTCAGGAATACAGGAAAGAATAGCATTATAACAAATGTTTACAATCATCATTTTTTTGTCATCGACAACCAGCCGGTCGGTCCGGATTTCACAATAAGCTTCCCCTTCACCCTTGCGGGAGAGGGGCAGGGTTTCGGAACCATTGCTGAACTGAATGGAAACAGGATCATCTTCAACCGCATCCTTGAGAAAGACGAAACGGTATTTTGCGGCTCTCTAAGCGGCTTCAGCAGCAATCCGGAAGATCTGGATGTCAGGATTGAGAACAGGACAGCCGGGGCAGGAGTAAGGATCACTGGCGACAGGCCGCTGTCAAAGCTTATTTTCTGGGCCTGCCGTGCAACCCCGTGTCCGGAGACCTATGTCGATATCAATGTTGAGCCGGGAAAGGAGTTCACATGGAAATTCATATATGAATTTTATTCCTTTTAGCATAAAAAAGCCGGGAAAACATATCGGGTTTTTGTGCAGGTGTTATTTTTTATCATCCCGTACCAGGCAAGAAGCACCCGGGGAAATGGATTTTTCCCTGCCACAAAAGACCCCATGTTGACTTTTAAAAAAGCATTATTTAAAAACCTGCAACATGGGCCGCCCGATCCAAACCTGTGGCTGCTCCAGGTTGAAGATACTTGCGATGGTGGAGGCACAGTCAAACTGCATCATGCTATCATCAAACGGACCTCCTTTCTTTATATTCTTTCCTGAAATAATGAAGGGGGTCTCCATTTCCAACATAGTTTTTCCTCCGTGTCCTTTTCCGACCCCGCCATGATCTGATGTAATGATAATAATACTGTTTTCATAAATGCCTGCTTCTTTCATAGCCGCGATAATCCTGCCAATATAGCCGTCAAGTTCTTTCAGCTTTTCGTAATAGGCCGGAGTATCATGCCCATCGACATGGCCGACATGATCGGGGTTGTCAAAAATAATTCATGTTACGGTTATTTGCTTAATATATCAGGAATGGGTGCAAGTTAACAAATTATGGCTTCTGCAAAATTATTCCGGGCATGAATTCACCGGTTGAAGGCCACAGGCACTCCGGCCCCTGGCTGAGTATGAAAACCCTGACAAAGGTTACCGGTTGCACACGCAGTTGCATCCTGCATCAGGCAAATGCTGATTGCCCCGGAGTGCATGAATCATAGTAGGGGCAAAAACAACAGGATCGCTACCGTGAGAGATTTTCAGACATGAAGGTGTTGTCGGGAATACTGGCCGAGGTGTTTATCTGTTCAAACTGAACCCTCGACGTTCTCCCATTAATATGATTTCTTGCAAACATATCGGTCATGATATATCCGTCCCTGCTGCCCGGCCTTGGTACAGTGGCATTTATTTCGATTGTCTTGAAAAGTGTCCCGTCGAAATTGTAAAAATCGATCTTTTTGATTTTCAGATCATTTTTATCGAGAGTGGTCACCTTCCGTGAATAACCGTATTCATCGGCCAGCTTGTCATTAACCGGTTTGCTTTCAATGATCCACAGGCCGTTGCTGCCTGATTCGGGCATATGCCTGATATTGAAGTCCGCGTTTGATCCCGAAGCCATATCGGCATTCGAAAATTCAGAGCTCATGAAACTTTTGCCTTTTTCGTTGCTTACTATGCGCCTGGTCTTTTTCAGGGCAGGGAGATAGATCCACATATCATCCTGGGTATCCTTGTTGTCCACAATAAGCATGGCTGTGCCCCGCACATCGGCCGGCTCAAGGAATTTCATCAGCCTCTTTTCGGTTTCTCCGTATGTTTTTGAAACCATGTTCACCTTCCGGGTTCGGATTGCACCGTTTTTTTCGGTAATGGTCAATATCACTGTCGACTGCAGGTTTCCCGACATTGTAAGATCGCGGCTTTTATCCATCAGTTGCACAGGATCAGACAGCTGTGCTTTCAAGGGCAGCAGGAATGCGGTCAGCATCGCTGCCGTGAGAAAAAATGTTCTTGTCATATTTGTCATCGTTTTTTGAAGTTCTGTTTAAATCAGCCTCAATAAATACGGGCCTGAACCACAGCATGAAGGCAGGGATCACAATTACCGCGCACAGCAGGCATGAACCTATTGAGATCAGCACCAGGTAACCAAAATACCTGATTGAAAGAAATCCGGATATGAATGTTGCAGAAAAGCCTGCCATTACGCTCAGGGCATTGATCACAATGCTTCTTCCGGTTGTGGTCAGGGAAAGGGAAATGGCTTTTGCATGGCTGAGGCCCCGGCGGAGTTCGGTGTTATATCTCCAGAGGTACTGAATGGTGAAATCGACTCCCACTCCGATCATAATTGAAGAAAGCAATGCAGTTGCTGCATCAATGGGTATATTGGCATATCCCATCACTCCAAACTGGATGATGATCGAGACTCCCAGAGGGATTGATCCAATCAGGCCGCCCCTGACTGAACGAAATATTACCGAGAGGAGAATAAACACGGTCACAAGGGCAAAGATCAGCGAAGAAACCTGCCCGCGGATGATTTTGTTTGCAAAGTCGGCCATGATGATTGCATATCCTCCGATGGTCACCTCGGCCGGGAACCCGGCCGTAAAGCTGCTGATATCATTCCTCAGGGCGTTGATTACATGATTATCAGGTTTTGAAAGTTTGACCAGCAGGTGAGCCCTGGTATTTTCAAAATTCATCAGCTGTTTCCAGTCGTCGGGATCACCGCTCATATTGTACAATTCAAACATCTGGGCTATGGCTTCGGATGAGTCGGGTATTTTATCATACCCGCTTTCGCCGGGATCATAGAGTGCCTTGCTCATCTCCCTGACCACGTCGGAGATGGAGAAAACGTTCCCCACGCCATCCTGTGACTTGAGATGAGATGTCAGTTCATCTATCTTTTTCATAACAGCCGGGTCCTTGATATCCCCGCTTATCATTACGGATATTGTCTGCGATCCGCCAAACCTGGAATTGATCACCCGGGATGCTTTCCTGACCGGATGATTCTGGGGAAAATAGTTTTCCTGGTTTGTGTCAATCCTCAGAAAAGCAATACCTGTACTTATTGCAATTGTGATTACCGCCGACACAATCAGTACCCTGCCCGGCTTTCCGACGACAATGCCAGCAAGTTTGGCCAGGCCTCGGCTGAGAAGGTCTTTCGAAAAGTCGCGTTCTTTTTTCTGCTTCAGCCCTGACACTGATCCCGCCGGATTTATCTTTCGTTTGACCGGCCTTTCTCTCAGCCAGATGACAGAAGGGATGAGCAGCAGGCTCATTATAAGAGCCAGCGAGACCCCGCTGGCCGCCAGCACCCCAACCTGCCTGGCTGGAATTATGGAGTGGGCAAGGAGCCCGAGCAGTCCTGCGATGGTGGTGAGCCCGCTGAAAAGTATCGGCATGTTGAGTGAACCGGTGATCTCCCTGATCAGATCCTTCCTTCCGGGCGGAGTTTCAAGGCCTTTCAGCTCCTGGTGTCTGGAGACAAAGTAAATGCCATAGTTGTTTGCAACTGAAATGAGGATGATGGGAACCAGGAGGCTGAGTATGGAGAACTTCCATCCCAGCAGGGGTATAAGTCCCATGGTGGCAGTAACTGTCAGTACCACCACGGAAAACGGGAGCAATACGCTCTTCCATTTACCCAGGCTGAGCTTCAGCACTGAAAGCATGATTACCAGGGCTATGGGAATCAGTATTATGGCATCATGATTAACATCGCTGACAATATGGCGCCTTATGTAGGGAAGACCCCCGGTGAGAACTTCAGCACCGTTCTCCTGAGCCTTTGCAATGGAATCAACCCGGTCGAGGGTCAAATGCTCGGGTATTGCCGGATTAACGGTGCCGGTCACCGCTGCTGCAGTCATATCCTGGGAAGCCACTATCCCGAGGGCAAAACGGTTTTCAAGTATATCGCTTTTCAATGTTTCCATCTCACCGGGAGTGTCAGGGATTTGCCCGACAAGAGGCCCAACAATCATCATACCTTCCTCACCTGTAATCTTGCGTGCAGTAAACAGTGAGTTGACGGTACCGATCCCCTCGAGCCTCGAGAAACCACGGTCTATCTCCTTCAATCGTGCCAGGTTGCTCTGAGTAAGAATGGTGCTGTCCTTAAGAATGACTATGACCATATCCTGTACCCCGAAGTCCTTTTCTATGGAGTCCGTATTTATCCTCGACGGCATTGAACGCGGTACGAAATTCCTTATTTCAGGATCCGTCTCAACCGTCGGTATCAGCAGCCCAAGTCCGAGGGCAACAGCCAGTGAGGCTGAAATAATGAACCACCTGTATTTAATAATGAAATCAGCCATAATATCAGAAATCTATTTTCAGTGAGATGAACGCGGCTTTCATGAAGTTATCCACGATATCGTAGAGCCCTCCCTTCTTTCCGGAATAATGTTCGATTCCGGCTCCGATGGTCAGTCCGTCTGCCGGTTTAAACCTGATCATTGGGATGAGCAGCAGGTCGTTTGAGGTGAAATTGTAAATGGTCATCACCGATGGCAGCAGCCTGCCGTAAAAAAGCTCTGCCTCGAGCTGCAGCCCGGCAGAGTGATAGTATTCATATACCTGATTGTTGTACAGTCGTCCAAACGCTTCAGTCTGAAGCCGTGTGAATTCTACCGGATCAAACCCGGGAGTGGCGAACAACTGCGACAGTTTTACAAGATCCGGTTCCGTACCTATAACAGGATCATAAGGTGCCGGATAATAATCGAGAACCTTTCTGCCTGAATACTCAAAAGTCATTCTGAAGTTCCCCGGCGTCCAGTCGGCGCCTGCAACCCAGTCCACCTGCGGAAAAGGGATCTCCTCATTTCCCTCTTTCTTCCTTACGGGCCTGCTGTATGCCAGGGCGCCCCTGAGTACGAGGGGTGATACCGGAACTTCAAAATCAAGGCCGGCATGATTGATGATGTACGGCACTCCTGCAATGGCTATACGGGGATTGAACAGGTTGGAGAAATCAGCAGAAATCAGTGAAAGGCCGGGCATGAGATCCGGCCCATGGTACCATTGGATGCCTGCGTCAAAGCCCTTTAACAGAAGATCGCCCCTGAAGCCCAGGGAATAATAGCCGTTTCCCCTGTACAGCCCTTCCGGCATGCTCAGGGAAATGTCCGGGGGAAGCTCAAGGGGTGCCGTCATCAGAACAGATGGGTGCCACAGGGGAGTGGCAACTGCAGTTAACTTCAGGAAAGAAGCCGGGGTAATGGTCAGTTCCCCCGCCAGGTTACCCATGTCCTTGTCTTCAAGGTCAGGGCTCCGGTATGTATAATCAAGTGGCGAGAAGCGGGAAAGCGGAGAGAAAATATCGGTCTTTCCCCATTTGATGATCTTCTTCCCGATGGAAATGCTCATAAAGCGGTTATAATACATCCCCCATGCTTCGCGAACCACCAGGGAATTGACATTGTTCCCGAACTGCTGTCCCGTCCTTACCCTGACGTCGCCGAATCCTTTGAAACTCAGATTGTCAGTGGCAGTCATTGTGAGTGCTGCATCGGCAAAAACTGCATTCACGTCATTCGAATAATCGCCGGTGCTGTAAAACATACCTCCCCTGAGAAATCCCCCGGGAGTGAAACTTTTCTCCTGGGCAGAAAGCGGGAAAGTCATTGCCGCAAGCATCAGAATAAAAAGAAATCTGCTGGTCATAACCTGTTTTTACGGCAAAGATGGGCGGAAATGCACAGGCAATCGTCCGGACCGCATAAACCGGACTTTCAATCTGCGCAAAACAGGTTTGAACCGAGTGGCTCGTACACTCAGTATGAATTCTGAATCAGGTCCCTGTAGGCACTGGGAGTTTTCCCCGTATAGGATTTAAAGAAACTGTTGAATGTTGATTTTGAGTTAAATCCTGAATCAAATGCAATTGCCAGAATAGTAAAATGCTGATATTTCGGATCGCTGATCCGCCTGATAACCTCCCTGACACGGTATTCATTAATGAACAGGAAAAAATTCTTCTTGTATTTTTCGTTTAATACCTGGGTGATATGATGCCTTGATATTCCGGTTGCTTCGGAAAGTTCATGTATCGTAAGATCACCATTCAGAAAAGGTTTTTCAGACTCCATATAATCGAGGAGTGTATTCAGGTATTCCCCGGCCTGCTCATCCCTGAGTCCGCTTCTTGAGTATTTCTCAGCATCAGCTTTTTCAGAAATCTCGTCCCCGCCTTCCTGATGCATCACTTCTCCGAAAATTGCGGGTTGCTTTATTCCGTAAAAACTATAAACAAATGAGAAGACAGCAATAAAACCGAAAATCACGAAATAGGGATCAAACGGTATGTAATTGCCGATAATGTTAAGGCCTCCGAGTATGAATAAAATGAAATAAGCAACATAGAAACTGACTGTCAGTATCTTAAGCCAGTTAAGGGTGATTTTCTGAGATGTGTATGATATCAGGTTCCTGAGATTGGACTGGTGTTTTCCTATTTCAGCAAAAGAAAGAATGCTGTATACTGTTATTGACAGAAAAAAAACCACCGAATATACAATCCTCAGCGGCATTAGTTTGTCAGGCTTAAAAAAGCCCCTGAGATCCCTTACCAGCGGCTCTGACCTGAAGACAACAGAAATAGTGAAAAAGACCAGGAACGGAATGAAATGAAGCAGTCCCGTCCAGAGAAATTTCCTTTCCGGGACCGTCATGAAGCGGATGTAGAGATACAGAAGCGGGCCGTAGGTAAAGGTTACAAAAGGAAATGAATACATCTCTATAACCCGGCTGTTGACAAGGGCAAAGATCATTTCAATGCATATCATGAAGAGCCATGCCGCCATCAGCCTGTTTGCAATCGTAACTGGTTTTTTGGTCGATATCAGCAATCCGGCAAAAAACGACTGGGAAATTCCAATATAGAGGACCGGCTCAATATTTACCATAATGCTCGACTGATTTGTTCCATTCCGTCTGATTCGTGAAAAACTCAAACCAAAAAGGTAAAATGATCAGAAACCATGAGGTTGCGGCCTGGTCCTGACTTAAGTTTTCTACTTTTAGCCTGCTTTTGGTTTGATGTATAATCTTTTTCAAAGATAGGTGTTTTGACAAACATATAAATCGGTATATTTGATGATAACCGGCTGCTGGTTTTCCTCCGGCAATCAAACGGATTGTTCTTTCCGGCAGGCCGTACCGCAGACGGGACGGGTTGTCCTGCACCTGTTGCAGCAACAGTGTTCCGGAACAGATTGCATGAATGTATTAACTTTATGATCTTAATAGCGGATCATGATATTTTAACATAAATTTTTGCCAGATGGGCATTCTTGTCAGCAGGGATTCAAGGGTAATTGTACAGGGCTTCACAGGAAGCGAGGGAACATTTCATGCACAGCAGATGATTGAATATGGAACAAGGGTAGTGGGAGGGATCACTCCGGGCAAGGGGGGCAGGTCACATCTGGGACTGCCCGTGTTCAACACGGTGCGTGAGGCAGTAAGGTCGTCCGGGGCCGATGTCTCAGTGCTGTTTGTTCCACCGGCGGCAGGAGCTGATGCAATCATGGAAGCAGCCGAGGGAGGAATCAGGCTTGTGGTGGCAATTACCGAAGGAATACCCGTTTCCGATATGGTGATGGTTAAGGAGTATCTTAAATCGTTCAACTGCAGATTAATAGGGCCAAACTGCCCGGGAATTATCACCCCGGGGGAAGCAAAAGCAGGAATAATGCCCGGGTTCATTCATAAAAAGGGACATGTGGGGATCATATCACGGTCGGGTACATTGACCTACGAAGCTGTTGACCAGGTGACAAAGCTTGGGCTGGGTCAGTCGACCTGCATCGGGATAGGAGGTGACCCGGTGCTCGGCACCACCACCCTGGATGCAGTAAAACTCATGATGGATGACGATGATACCCATGCAATAGTTATTATCGGAGAAATAGGCGGAACAATGGAATCGGAAGCAGCAGAATGGATATCCCTCCATGCAACCAGGCCGGTGGTGGGATTCATTGCGGGCCAGACTGCTCCGAAAGGAAGAAGGATGGGACATGCCGGTGCAATCATAGGAGGAAAGGATGACACAGCTGCAGCAAAAATTGAAATCATGAGAAAGTGCGGGATCACAATTGCCGAATCACCGGCCGATATAGGAAAGTCAGTTGTCAATATACTTGGAAAGCGGCAGCATTAGCGGCGGAGCAGGGCAGATCCGGACCTGCCGCTCAGCTTAGGCCGGTGCCGGAACAATAAATGACTTCGAAGCTGATTAAGAAACATATTTAAAGACTTTATTTATATTTGCAGCTGTTCAAAACTATTAAAAATGAAATTACTTGAAGGCAGAACGGCCCTGATAACAGGAGCATCCAGGGGAATTGGCAAGGCCATTGCCCATAAATTTGCCAGGGAAGGGGCCAATATTGCATTAACCAATATTTACGAGGACGAGGAGTTCCTGAATACCATCAGTGAGATTAAACTGTATAACGTAATGGTAAAGGGATATGTGTCGAACGCCTCGAATTTTGCAGATTCACAGAAGACTGTTGATGAAATAGTCAAGGACTTCGGGCAGATTGATATCCTCGTCAATAATGCCGGAATAACAAAGGATACATTGTTAATGAGGATGACTGAAGAACAATGGGACGCTGTGATTGCTGTCAACCTCAAATCCGTGTTTAATTTCACCAAGGCCGTGATTCAGCCCATGCTGAAACAGAGAAACGGTTCGATAATAAACATGAGTTCTGTCGTTGGAGTTTCCGGCAATGCCGGCCAAAGCAACTATTCCGCCTCAAAGGCCGGAATACTGGGCCTTACAAAAAGTGTGGCAAAAGAGCTGGGATCGAGGAACGTCAGGTGCAATGCCATTGCACCGGGGTTTATTCTCACAGAAATGACCGACAACCTGCCTCCGGATGTAAAAACCGAATGGACCAACAGGATCCCGCTGAAAAGGGGAGGGACACCTGATGATGTTGCCAACACCGCATTGTTCCTGGCTTCTGACCTTTCATCATACATTACCGGACAAACAATTCATGTTTGTGGTGGTATGTTAACATAATTTTATTATATTTGTAAAACCGCAGGGCACCTATCCTTATAGCACGAGGAAATGCAGCGAGACATATTTATTCCACAATTATTTTAAACAGGTGCCCTGCTTCTTTTTTATTATCCGGATAATTAATGAATAACCCCCTTTTCCTGCTGATAATCATAATTCCGGTTTCCGGCTTTTTGCTTGAGAGATACCTTGTTTTTCTGAACTCTAAAATGTGGTCCGATAAACTTCCTGACGAACTCAGGGGAATATGTGATGAAAAGGAATACGAAAAAACACTTCTTTATGAAAAGGACAACAGGAAACTGTCATTCTGGTCCTCGGCCTTCAATCTGGCGGTAATTCTGGCAATGATCACCCTGGGAGGATTTGCTTTCTTCGACAACCTGGCCAGAACCATCAGTATGAACATGATAATAATTTCCCTGGCCTTTTTTGCATTCATCGGCATTGGCTCAGAAATCATCAATGTCCCGTTCAAATGGTATGACACATTTATTATTGAAAAGAAGTATGGTTTTAACACAATGACCCTCAGAATATTTATAACAGATCATCTGAAGTCGTGGTTTATCACCCTGCTCATCGGGATCCCGGTTCTGGCACTGATCACATGGATATACTACAGGCTGGGAAAGGATTTCTGGTTATGGGCCTGGGGCCTGGTTACGGTGCTTTCCATTCTCATCAACTTTTTCTATTCCGAATTAATCGTTCCGCTCTTCAATAAACAGACTCCTCTTCCGGAAAGCCCTCTTCGCTCCGGGATCGAAGCATTTGCGAGGAAGACCGGATTCAGGCTAAGGAATATCTATCTGATAGACGGCTCGAAGCGAAGCACGAAGGCAAATGCTTATTTTTCGGGATTCGGGTCAAAAAAACGCATAGTGCTTTATGACACGCTGCTGAAGGAGATGTCGGATGAGGAGATTGTTGCAGTGCTTGCCCATGAAATAGGACATTACAAAAAGAAACATGTGTTAAGAAGGCTTTTGTCATCTGTTTTCATAACCGGATTCATGCTCTTTCTATTTTCACTGGTGGTTGACAATCCTGCGCTCTCAGCGGCTCTGGGGGCCGGAAGTCCCGGTTTTCACATAGGCCTTGTGGCATTCGGCATCCTGTACAGCCCCCTGTCGCTTGTAATCGGACTGGCAGGCAATTACCTGTCGAGAAGGAATGAGTTTGAAGCTGACTTGTATGTCAGGAAAAACTATAAACCTGAATTCCTTGCTAGCGCACTTAAGAAGCTGTCGGTTAAAAACCTGTCGAACATGATGCCTCATCCTGCCTATGTTTTCTTTCATTATTCACATCCGCCATTGCTGGCACGACTGGAAAGATTGAAATGATTTTCTATATTTGCAGAGTTTTTGCCCCCTTAGCTCAGCCGGTAGAGCAGCTCATTCGTAATGAGCAGGTCCGGGGTTCGAGTCCCCGAGGTGGCTCACTGTAACCCCGGAATTGCGGTTTATAATTCCGGAAAATACGTTGAAACACCGGGGTGATATTTGAAGTTTTTGTAATTTTGAATACGGTTCCATGAATCGTCACCAACTATCGCGGGAACAGCTCAGCTGGCAGTCCCGGGCACTCGGGATCCCAGGCTGAGGGTTGGTAAAAGAAATGCGGGAACAGCTCAGCTGGCAGTCCCGGGCACTCGGGATCCCAGGCTGAGGGTTGGTAAAAGAAATGCGGGAACAGCTCAGCTGGCAGTCCCGGGCACTCGGGATCCCAGGCTGAGGGTTGGTAAAAGAAATGCGGGAACAGCTCAGTTGGCAGTCCCGGGCACTCAGGATCCCAGGCTGAGGGCCTGTAAAAGATATGAGGGAACAGCTCAGCTGGCAGTCCCGAGCACTCGGGATCCCAGGCTGAGGGTTGGT
>CAYSXP010000005.1:0-136635 GCA_964435015.1 uncultured Rikenellaceae bacterium | reverse complement strand
GGGTGTTTTCACCACAGAGGGCACAGAGAGACACAGAGGGGTTCTTCTCCGTGAATCTCCGTGTTCTCCGTGGTAAATTCTTATTCACCACAGAGGGCACAGAGTGTCACAGAGGGTTCTTCTCCGTGTTTCTCCGGTCTGTCATTTCATAGATGTTCCTTGTCGTTCATAAGCCCCAATACTTTTTTGAATATCTAAATATTCCGCGTTGAAGGTTGTTGTAATATTATTCAGCCGGGAAGAGCCATAGAAATAAAATATCCCCAGCGTTTCCGAATCCGGCAATTACAGACCAATACACTTACTTTGTGTTCAGCCCTGATAATATTCTGCTAAATTAATAGTTCTATAAGTGAGATTTTTTTTATCAATGCTCTCATTGAAGGCAAAATAGCGATGAACCTGAAATGACATCTGACAAAAGAAAAAAGCCTCTGTTCGTCCTGCCTGCCCTGATCACCGTGTTAATGGTTGCCATACCAGAGGTCAGCGCTCAGGATCTGTCTGATCTGAAAAATGCCAAACCATTTGCCATCACCGGTAATGTTGGCGTAAACACTTCTTTCTATTCCGTAAGCGGCATACCTGACAGGCAGGCACCTTTCGCCTTTGGTTTGAATGCCAGTGCCACCATGACTCTTTATGGCATTGCAATGCCTTTTTCATTCTCATGGTACAACAACAACAAGGCAGGATTTCACCAGCCATTCAACCAGTTTGGTATAAGTCCCACGTATAAATGGCTGACCCTTCACCTTGGTTACCGGAATCTCTCCTTCTCGGAGTTCACTCTCAGCGGGTATACTTTTCTTGGTGCCGGAGTTGAGGCTAAGCCGGGCAAATTCCGCCTGGGTGCCATGTATGGTAAGTTTAACCAGAATTCGGTATATAATCTGGCCATGGCTGACTCGCTTCCCCGGATGACCCGTACCGGATGGGCAGCCAAGGTTGGATACGGTACTGACAAGCGGTTTGTTGATGTTTCCGTCCTGCGTATCGGTGACAACACTAAAAATTATGACCCTGCAAATACTGACCCTGCAATACCGGCCCCGGAACAGAATCTGGCATTAGGACTCACCTCTCGATTTGATATCACTGATAAGCTGACCTTCAAGTTTGACGGGTCGTACAGCTTCTACACCTTTAACCGGACCATCACAGCCGGCCAGCCGTCTGATGACGGACTGCTGCGGCTCGCAGGCAATTTCATGAGGGTAAACTATACCAGCGAATATTTCAAGGCATTCAAAACCAGCCTCAGCTACCGCTTCACTCCCGCAACTGTTACCGGTATCGAGTACCGGCGCGTTGATCCTGGCTTTCGTTCAATGGGCAGTTACTTCTTCAACAACGACATCGAGCATATCACCCTGAACCAGAGCCTGGCACTGTTAAAAAACAAAATGAATTTGCGCGGTTCCCTTGGTGTTCAGCACGACAATCTTAACGGGGCAAAAGAAAATACGGCCCTGAGGCTCATAGGCGCTGTCACGGCTAATTACAATATCAGTGAAAATTGGGGCGTTGATGCTTCATTCAATAACTTCTCAACCAATCAGCGGGCATTCAAAACAACAACACACGACACTCTGCTGATCTACCAGGTAAACAAGTCATACACCCTATCTCCCCGGTTCCTGAAAGCATCCGAAAAGTCATCACACTTGGTAATGCTCAATCTCAACATGAGTGGGCTTGAAGACAAAAACCGCGCCACGTCCGACATGACCGAGACCGACACGTGGATGGCCATGCTCATCTATAACCTGGGGTTGCCGGTGTTGAAGCTGAATATATCGGCCGGGCTTAACTACACCATGATGACAAACAAGCATTTCGAGAACAGTCTTGCCGGCGGGAGCCTGAATATCTCAAAAACCCTGCTGTCTGACAGGCTGTCATTGAGCCTGAACAATAATGCCATGGTAAACAAGGTAAACTCAGACAGCGGCCTTATCATCAACTCGGCCCTGGGGGCTGCTTACCGTATTTATGAAAAACATTCGCTCTCGGTGAACCTTAATTTTATCAGCAATCAGTTTGCCGATGGTTCAGCAATTCCTTCATTTAACGAATTAAGAGGAGATTTTGGCTATGTATTCACCTTCTGACAAAAGGCCGGGACCAAAGTTGGTGTTGACATTGTTCGCCCTTCTGATGTTTGCCGTAGCCGGTGCACAAAGCTGGATAAACCAGACCGTTCAGGTGCTTCCACCCTACACGAACCGACTCTCAGACTATTTCAATACCCCGGGCCGTATTGTTAGTGTTATAACAACACCCCGTCTGATGGATACTCGTGAGTACAGATTTTTTATTCACGGGTATATCGAGAGTGCTAACGACGATGGTTACATCAGGATAGGTACCCGCCCCGACTTTGTTCCCTCGAACCCGTTAATCATCAGGGCGCAGCTAGGGCCCGACGGGACTCCCGTGGCATGGCCTCCCTATACCCTGACTTACAATGATCTTCAACAGATCTTTGCCCGGCAGAATCTTGAATACAGGGGTATCTCCCCCCAGCAGGTTGAAGAACAGGGATTGCCTGAAGGGTTATACCGTGTATGCTTCACCATATACATGGATCCATTTGGCGACGGTTACATGGAACAGGGTCCGTTCTGCAGTGCACCCTTCAATATAATCCCTGCGATGACAGCTGTTGAGCCGCCTATAATAATACACCCGCAGAACAGTGCCGAGCTTAACCCGGAACAGATGCAGACGCTGGTTTTCACGTGGACTATGCCCCCGGGTGCATCCGCCGGGACTCGCTATAAACTCAGGATCATCGAGGTGAATGATCCCGGCTCCAATTACCGCGACATGCTCCGCACCGAGGCCTACCCGGCTTACTTTGAAACCACTGTTACCGGGACACCGACATATCTTTATACAATTGCCAACCCGGCACTCAAACCCGGGAAGACATATGCTTTTGTTGTCCGTGCTACAGATCCTTTCGGGAAGACAAATTTTAAAAATGGGGGCTACAGTGAGGTGAATACTTTCTCTTCACCCATGAAAACTACAAACGCCCCGCCTCCGCCTGTCACACCGCCTGTCACACCGCCAGCGTCAGGGTTAAAAAGTGAATTCAATCTTGTATCGGCCGGAACGGGTATCAAGGTAGTAACTCCTTCTATTCTATTGCCGGCCACCCTGAAAGGGACACTATTGTATCAAATAGGCACGAAGAAACATACACTGTCAAATGCCAGGATCAGACTGGTTACCCGGTATGTTGTTAAGTATTATGACGGCAGGTTCAATGCAGATATGACATACAGGTTCAACTCTTGGTTGAATAGTAAATATGAGAATGGCCAGGAGATAGCCATAACCACCACGGGTAATAATGGCGAGTTTACTTTTAATTTTATGGCAGCCAGTACCGCTGATCCCCTGGGAGATGTTGACTGCTTCCAGAAAATAGCGGACCTGATTTATCCCTGTTTCAATGATAAAGAGGACTATTTGGCAGATCTCGCCTGGACAAACCCGGGAGGTGGTCCGTTCACCGGCAACGATGTTTTTGAAATGTCTAATGATGATAAATCAGGTTGCAAGCTGTTTCGGGCGTACGAGATCAGGATCGACGGTGAGCATGCCCGCTATTACCTCGACCCTGATAATGGTGACAAATATTTTTTCGAGATAAAAGGAGGAGAAACCAAAAATGTCGGAGAGGTTGTTACAAAGGTCAGAATCATTGATCTGGATGTTACAGTGAAAGCAGCAACCAGCGACTATACAATACAAAGGACAGAAGAGCTGATGAACATGGATGTCTATGTCTACCGGAAAATAAATTTCAACTATCCCTCTATTTTCCCGTTGGATGATGTAACTCCCGACAAAACAGATAATTTCCCGGCACCCAAAAGCAACGGGATGGTTTGCGTCGGAAAGGCAAAGACAGACAAGAATGGTCTGGCACGATTAAAGCTTCTGGTACTCAATGATAATCCAACCTACCAGTATTACCTGTATGTCAATAATCCTGATGATTATTCTTACGAGACCGGTTCGCCGGTACTGCTTGATTTCAAAAAACTGATTGACGGTGAAGGCCAAAAAAACCAGGATGGCGGCATCACGGTTAATTTAAAGAATTATAAGGCTTTGCTGGCTGAACGTTCTGCCAGGAACTGGGAAAATTACAGTTTCGGCCTAACAATAAAGCTTGAGCCTAAATTCCCCACCCTGCGGATAGTCCTGCGTCAGAGAGAGGGTAATAATAAACTAAACCCGTCTCAGCCCGCACAGGTGACCCTGAAGGAGAAATTTGAGAAAGGTAACCTGAAATGGAGTGGTCTTAGTTATTATAAATTCCTTGAACAGGATGAAACTAATTACACTCCGATGGTGTGGTGTGATTCCGGCACCTATGAACTAAGGGACATTCCCCTCGAGATTGCACATTCGCCAAACCGGTTGGTTGGACCGAAAAGGACCGTAACGGTAAAGAGCCCCGGGTTTGCAGATACCACATTCCTGGTAAAAAACGGTGATCCGCTCAAGATAGGTGAGAGGTACGAGATGAACATAACACTACGTTACGGGGCCAGCCTTACCGGTAAGGTTATTGATCGGATGTCCGGCAAGCCCGTGGTGAATGCCACACTGATCCTTATTGGAGAGATGTCAAAGGCATCGACCACCGGTAATGACGGAACCTACTACCTTGAAGCTCGTAAACTGGACACTCCGCGCAGGATAGTGATAGCCGGGGAGGGATATATTACCGATACGGTGAATATCCGACTTGACAAGGACAAGAATATTTACAACTTTGAGCTATTTCCAAAAGCCCGCCTGCTAAATGTTGAGGTATGGGCCGGCAAGGGCTGGCTGGAGGGAGCCGTGGTTAGCCTGCCTGATGTCCCGGAAAACTGGAAGACAGGTACGGGCGGTACGGGTCAGGCGACGCAGATCAAGGTTCCAGGTACAGTCAATGCTTCTATCCCGGCTACATTATTTAACCAGTCCTCGCCTGCAATAAAAACCGGCACTGTTCATACAGCGATGCAACAGCTGGCACCGCTGCTGCAACAGTCTCAACAGCAGGGCGGTGAAAGCAAGTCAAATGTCCTTGGTAAAATCAATATTACCCTGTCTGACGGAGCATCGTTTTCACCGCAAGGGACAAACGCGCTCGGCAAGATGAGTGTCGCGGACGGGATGAATCCATATACTGAGCTTACCGATAAGGAGGGTTATGCTGGTTTTTATTTCAAAGGCGGCCAGGGTGATCGTTTCAGGCTTATGATAACCAACGCTCCGGGTTCGCCTGAGAATTACCCTGCCATTATCACCGAGGTCAGCATACCGTATGAGAAATCTGTCATGGGCAGCAGTTACCGGTTTACCATGTCGCCGGGTGGCTGTATCTCGGGGACCGTTTACCTCGGGGAAGGCACTGCCAAACCTCTTGAAGGCATAGATGTAAAGGCTGTAATAAGCGGACAGGCAGAAGAATACACGATCAGGGTAAAAACGGATGCCTCCGGACACTACGAGCTCCGTAACCTGCCCCTGAACCAGCCCATCAGGCTGATGGTAAGCTCAGGCAAAAGCGGCACCAACTATGTAGGATATTATAATGACAACTATATTTTGACTGCCGGTGGTTCAACCTGTAAGACCGAAGATTTTCATCTTAAGTCAGTTGACGGTATTAATTTAACCAGTTTCATGGGATTCCCGTTCGCACCTACCGGTTTCGAAGAGATGGCCGGAGACAGGATATTGCTTACAGGGGTTCTTACTCTTACAGGAAACAAATATTTCGGTACACAGGAGATTGAAGTGAAAAATGCAGAGATGGTCAAAAGCAGTCTTACCAACAGTAGTGGAGAAACCTTTCTCATACCTGCCATTCTGCCGTTCGTGACCGATGTCAACAATATCACTGTTTCTTTACAGGGCAACTACAAGGCGGTTATCACTGATGCTTCGGGGCTGCGGATCGAACTTGCCGACCAGGCTCAGCTTAAAGGTGCAATGACTGCAGGCGTACAGGTGAGCGATTCGCCCGGCGGCGGACAGCTCAATGGCAATTTCGGAGGTGCAGGATATACACTGCCTGCACTCTGGCTCGCCTCCAAACCCGATGCTGTCAGCAGCGAGATAACCGTTTACAGCAGCGCCGGAGCAGTCAGCGCTCCTGTAAATGGTACGGACCGGTTCTATATCACCGACGGTAAGAACCAGTCGCCGGTTTACAGCATAACAGGTTTTACCAATAAAGCCCTGGTGCAGTCTGATAAATCGTTCTTTGACAAGAACGGACTTACATTGCAGACAAAACTGAAAGCTGATATTGCCAACCTGAATCCTTCGAGTGTTGAAATAGATGCCGGGACAATAAGTATAAGCAAACAGGGGCTGAAGAGTGTCAATCCGAAACCGTTCTCGGTGAAACTGGGAAAATGGTCTCTCAGTTGTAACAAGTGGTTGCTGACCGATGATGGATTAACAGTGTCTGACGCCCTTCTGTCAACAGGTGTGGATATAAATATTGAAAACCTGAGGTTCACCTCAGATGCACTTGTAACCAGTTTTGCCACTGTTCATCTTGACAAGATGAAGCTGCTTGGCGTGAAGGAAGTGGTAATTAGCACCACGAGTAAAGGTTTAACCTATAAATACCTGCATGACGGTGTTTGGGGTTGGAGCCTCTATGCTGTCCCTGACTATGGCCAGAGCGTGGTAGCTTCCCTGCAGGGTATGCCCGGGCTGGCACCTTCTGACAGGATAGAATTCACAGCAGTAGACTTCAATAGCGAGGATGAAAGCACCCTCGTGCTAAACAGTCGTAAATTCAGACTCTTCAATCTCGTTGATTTCACACCGTATCCTTCAACCCGGATGTATGTCACAACCAATTCGCTGAAGCTCAAGGGTACATATGACTTCGGTATACCGGAGTATTTAAGACCTTCAGGCGCCATGGCATATATCAGGCAGGGCAACACAATTGCCTTTGAAATGATGGATATGGATGTAGTGAACTTTACCCATAACAATGTTCGCTATCACCTCGATAACGATTACAAACTGACTAACGACCTTTTTACCGTCAAGGGTACTGTAGAGGAACCCGGACATCTCCCCCGGCTTAAAGTGACGATGACTCACAGGTCAAATGAAACACGGATTGATATTGACAAGGGACAGTCGCTGGCAACGGGTCCGGGCAAGGAGCTGGCAAACCTGAACGGAGGCATAAAGGTAGTCAGCAAGGCATGGGATATGCTGCGTTTTGAAGGAGATCTGAAAGGGTTTAACAACATCAATCCCGGGCAGAAGATGAATTTCGAGGTCAGGGGCGAAGTGAAAGCCACCGGGCAACAGATAAGCGTTAGTGATATCCCGTCATTCCCAGGCCTTTCCATCACGTACGACATGCCCAATTCACGCTTCCTTGGCAGCGCTGAACTGAATATGAACCTGGCTGGTATGAAGCTCAACGGGAATGTAAATACTGTAATGGACAGCCAGGGATGGATTTTTACCGCGTCGGGGCTGGTAGAGATACCCGGTTTAGGCGGGGCGAACCTCTTCGGGCTGTTCGGCAACTATCAGAATATGCCTGCCGAAGTGTCGTCTAAAATAGGCGATGCAGTTTGTCTTCCGGCAGGATTCAAAACCAATCTGAACGGCTTCTTTATCTCGGCAGGACTTACAAAACAGATACTGCCGAGAGTGCATTATGATTACGGTATTGTTGCCGTTGATGCCGGCGTCGACGTGAGTGTCAATGCTCGTACATTCATGAAATTCGGGCAGGGTACAACTTTCGGGATGGGTGTTCTGGCGGAGGGTCATGCCTACCTCGGGGGCTCATGCCCGGCGACATGCACATCGGCCAATGCTGATGCTAAGCTTCAGTTTGGAGTCAGCGGTGATTATAACACCAAAACAAATGTCTTCAACATAGATGGCTGTGCCAGCGTTAACCTGGTAATATCGGCCAGCCAGTGCCTTCCGGTTCTGGTCGACTGCGGACCATGCGTGTCGGTTGATCTTGCCGATTTTACCATTGGCGCCAAAGTACATCTTGACAATGTGAAGGGTTTCTCAATGGGAATCACAACCAGCAGCTGTGATCAGCAATGCAGGTAATTATGGACATGTTAACCATTAACAAAATGAAAATATCAGGAAGACATCAGGGATATTTGCCAGGGATCAGCCTCCTGCTTGTATTGGGCTTATTGCTGAATTCACCTGCCTGGGGGCAGCGTGAGGTTAAAATGGCAGTGCCGGCGCCCCGGGGTATCTTGGTATTCGCCGGTATGGAGCTTGCTGATGGTAAGCGTCTTGGGTCCTACAGCATTGAACGCTCGTATGATGGCCGAAAATGGGAGAACGTTACCCAGGTACATTCACCCGCAGGTTGGGATGAGTTCTATGCTGCCATACGGCTGTGGGAATCCGATTTTGGCTTCCAGGGACTCCCAGGCAATGACGTGCTTAGAACGGGATGGGAAAAATGTGCCAGGTCGGGTGTAATTGACAGCATGGGATATTGGGCTTCAGCCACTGCAATCAGGCTGGCAGCCGGATTGGCCTTCTATGATAAGGATGTGACAAAAGACAAACAGGTCAGGTACAGGGTTAGATCGCTGAAGAACGGAAAGACTGTCTCGGAAAGTCTGTCGCTGCCTGTTCAATATCCTTTTATCCCGGAATATGACGCTGTCACCCTGAGTGAAAAAAACGTTGATCAGAATATCTGTTACCTGAAATGGCAATCAAAGGGGGCCAATCCTGCTCCCTATTTTGAAGTAAGATACTATGAAGGAAAAGAACTTCACCAGGCCAAAGGTACTACCGCGACCTACAGGATAGAAGATGTGACCTGCTTCATTTTTCAGGATTCGTTGCGGAGCTTCCGTTCAGACCGGCAATATTTCCTGAACCCGATTGACAAGTGGGGGAACAGGGGTGAAGCCACTGATATCGTGTTGGTTTCGGGCAAATCACCGGGTACGACATTCTTCCGCAACGTTTCAGCCACGTCCGACAACACCGGGTATGGCATCATTGTCACCTGGCAATCGCGTGGTGCTGATGATTTACGGGGTGTCAGGATTTACAGGAGCGATTCATATGACGGTAAGCCATACGATCTGGTTGCGACCCTTCCTCCTTCCGACAGCAGCTATACTGACCGGGAAGTAAAACCTGATCAGACCACTTACTATTATCTGGAGTCTGTAAGTGATGTCGGTGATCCACCAAGGAGGAGTGGTATCGTTTTCTGTTCTGCCCTTGACAGGCTTCAACCGGTATTTCCTTCTGTCAGTCGCGGTGAAGAGGTACCTGGCGGCGTGGCTATAAAGGTGACCTCGGGCGAGCCTAATCTGGCAGGTGTCCGTATTTACCGCGGTGACGGCATAACTTCTTCGTTGTATCCCATCACCGGCATCTTGAAACTGACAGATAATGAGGTGGTTTATGTTGATACCAGCAGCTACCTCAGCGGTGACCAAAGCTACCTCTATGCTGCTACAACAGTAAATACCAGTTCCGTAGAAAGTATTTTTTCAGACACTCTCATCATTCATCCATCCATCCGAACTTTTCCACCTTCACCTAACCAGCTGACAGCAGCGGAGGAGGGCGGGGGAGTCTCATTGGTCTGGGAGGATGTAAAAGTCAGGCACAGGGCCACACAGGGCTACCATGTTTACCGGCGCGAGCTGCCCGGTGATCAGTTTACAAGCCTGCTGCCGGAAGAGAGTGCAGTGAACATACCGTTCTACACTGACAAGACAGTGTTACCCGGGAAAAGCTACGAGTATGCTGTTCAGACAGTTGATGACCTGGGTGGCGTGAGCGAATCCATGGCTGTTATCACGCTAACAGTAAAGGAGTTGTTTCTTCCTGTCCCTCCCGGTGTATGGCTCAGCCAGGCCGCGGGAAAGGTTATCGTGCAATGGGCGGAGTCAACCGGTGACATTGGCCTTAAGACAAACCTCTACCGCTACCGGCGGGGTGAAAAACCATCTCTCCTGAAGAGCTTCAGTCATGGTGAGCGAAGATACGAGGACGGGGCCGTGAAGAAGGGGGAGTTATGGTTCTACTTTACCACTTTCACCGACGGGAAGGGCAGGGAGAGCTCACGTTCGCCGGAAGCTGGTACCAGGGTGGAATAACCTGCAGTCAGGCGGGAGCGGGATGCTTTATATATTGTCCCGGGAGCTGGAGCCCTGTTTGGACTGCACCGGTCAGAGAAGCATGCACGACCCGGTCATTCAGACGGGCATAAGAAACTGATTTAATCCTCCCTGTCAGGCAGTTTTTCAGAATATTAGCCTGAACAGATAAGCAAAGAGCCCAACAGGCGTGGTTGATATCATCGGGTGAAATCCTCTTTTATATCCTTTTGATTTATACTTTTTAACTAAAGGGTATCTCCCGGAATGGAAGAATTTTGATTTGACTTTTACCAGATGATAAGCTATCATGGTGATAAATCCGCCGATAATCAGGATCGATGACGAAATAAGCAATTTAATGACCAGGGTATATTCAGCTAACTGACCACTTTTAAATGCAATAATTGCCATAACAAAGAATATCCCCTTTATGAGAAAGCCTGATTGATGGACTAAACGTGCTTTTTTACTTCTCGGGATTGGGATGTTAATGATTTTCGACCTGATACTTCCCATCGGCCCGACACCACCTGAAATCCCAACATTCCTGTGCATATTGTAGAAACAGGGAGTTCCATCAGCTTTTAATCCGGGACTATAAAAGCAATCCAGGTCTTTAATGAAATCCCTGTACTTAATCTTTGCTTTTTGTTGAGCTTTTTCCCTGGCGGCATATGAACTGTTTTGAATATCACTTTTTAAATGCTCTTCATCCGTGATCCGGGTGCCGGCATTGGAGAAGTATTTGTTGTAAAGCAAATCATAACTGATTTTTTTGTCAGGTTGACTTAAAATATGGTACGCCTCGTATGTTTCTATAAAGGCCTCGTTAGCATTCTTATTTTCACTGACATCCGGATGGTTCTCAAATGCAAGTTCCCTGAATCTCTGCCTGATGAGTTCCGGAGATGCATCTCGGGTCAAACCAAGAATTCTGTAATAATCTTTCATGAGTCACCATATTATATTAACTGATTCTGTTTATTCTCTTGGGTACCGTAATCCTTTTTTTAAAAAAAGAGGATATTTATTGTTAATAGCAACAACCAATAAATGGACCATCCTACGATCTGTAAACGTGTACTTTTCTTAATTTTCATTTCAACCATATTACAAGTTGAATAACAGAAAACAGCTACATGTAAAATTATTAAAACATTCCGGAAGGTCATGGGAGAAGAAAGAAAAGCCGTGTACGACAGTGGCGGGAGGCATCAACGGAGCTATAGTATGCTTTCATTTGAATTTGTCCATTATCAAAATAATCACTGACTTCAGATATTTTGGTTTTATGTCAAATGAAACTATTCTTTCAAAATAAAGAATACATAACGCGGCTCGGGATGCAACCTTTTGTTGCAACAGTAAGCAATGACAACGATCCGGTGAATCGTGCACTCCCTGCGGTGAAGCCTGTTTCGATGCCAGTAAAACAGCACCAGGCAGGAATGTCCCGCCAAAGCATTACCCGATAGGGATTGAAATCCCGGAGTTAATCAGTAATCCGATGCCATTGTCATCATCTGATTGCTTCTTTTTGCGGGATAAATAGGCAGCTTCCGGGTATCCCAGTACTGAAGTCAGCATTGAAATCAACATGGCCACGGACGGTAAGCCGGCTTCAGATGTTCGGTTCCGTCGGCCCGGCATCAAACCGCGTTTATGTGTATCCTTTTCACTGATTTAACCGGAGGTTTTCAGAAATGGAGACAATGGAAGATTTCATACAGCACCTGTCTGCTCCGCGCAGGAGCAACGAATAATGGCCGGGTACAAATTTTTTAAATGCTTTCCCTGTCCGGAATCTGAAAAAAAGCTGTTATTTTGCAATACACATTCACCTGTTCTTGTGCCTGCATCGGCTGATGGACAATTTGTACCATTTTGCAGCACATATTTTGTTGAAAACTTAACACATCGGTAGTATTTCCAAAAACTTTAATTTAATCAGGTTATGAAAAACATCCTTGTATTCACAGTGCTTATTTGTTTTATGGCTGCCGCACACGGCCAGGAAACCTTCTTCCCCACAAAGGAAGGTACGGTTTTGGTTTACAAGTCGTTTGATAAAAAATCCAAGGAAACAGGTTCTGTCAGGTATACCATTGAAAAAGTGAACATCAGCGGCAATGATATGGATATTACCTATCTGGTTGAATCTTCTGATCCCCGGGGATCATCTCTTTACAGGGATGAAATCATAATTCAGCAGAAAGACGGCAGATTGTACATGGATATGAGCAATATGGTCAACAAGGCCGCTTTCCAGCAGGAAGGGGAGATCCCTGCCGAACTGGAAATAACAGGGAACAGAATGGAACTTCCTGCCGGTATTCAGCCGGGGGAAACGCTTCCCGATGCTTCCGTGATCATGGCAATGAAGATGGGGTTTGTCACCATGAAGATGGCCGCTGACGTAACAAACAGGAAAGTGGAGGCGATTGAGGATGTTACCGTACCGGCCGGTACTTTCAAATGCTATAAGCTTTCGAGCGATGTGAGTGCCACGGTTATGGGGATGAACGTTAAAACCAGTAACCTTGAATGGTATGCAAAGAGCATAGGGCTGATCAGGTCAGAATCCTATGACAAGAGCAGCAAGCTGCAGTCCTCCACCCAATTGACAGAGCTCATTAAATGATATTCAGGGATTGTCTGTGATCGAATCATAAACAGCCTGCAGGATATTGGTCCTGATATTGTATTCCGAGATTTTGTTGTTGTTTCGTGTGGGATATACCCGGTTTGCAAGGAACACATAACTGATTTCATGAACCGGATCTATCCATACAAAAGGACCGGTATATCCCGAGTGTCCGAAGCTTTCGGGTGATGCTCCCCTGGTGGGGTAGGTTTCTTCCTGCTTAAGTTCTGAATTGTTCAGGAAAGGTTTGTCAAAACCCAGTCCCCGTCTGTTGTTGTTTTCCGGAAATTGCACCCTGGTATATTCCCTCAGCACATCTTCAGCTATTATCTGTTCTCCTCCGTACCGGCCCATCCTCCTGTACAGTTCCATCAGTTTCATCAGGTCGCCCGCCGTGGCAAACAACCCGGCATGGCCCGATATCCCGCCCTGAAGCGAAGCTGCTTCATCATGAACTGTTCCTATCAGTTGCTGTTTCCTGAAAACAGAGTCGTATTCAGTGGGAACAATCCTTTCCAGCGGGTATTTCAGGTATGGATTGAACACGATATCAAAAGCCCCAAGCTTGTGATAGATGTTCTTTTCAACAAACTCATTCCATTTTTCTCCGGTCAGATGTTCAATGATCTGCGGCGAAACAATAAATGTCAGGTCAGAGTAGACATATTTTTTTTCTCCAAGGGGGCTCTTTTTTATTTCAACGAACATTTTGTGTCTGAAATTTTCATTAATAAAAAGATTGTCGGCAACTTTCAGCGGGAATCTTGAAGAATACTCATGCCGTATTATGCTCCTTTTATATGTTGAATCGTCTTTCATGGTCTCTTTCCAGAAAAGAATAAAAGGGGTCAGCCCTGCCTGATGTGCAAGGAGTTCCTTCATTGTCAGGTTTGCCTTGTTCGATCCCCTGAAAAAGGGCAGGTACTCCCCGAGTGTTTTTTCGGGAGAAAACTGGCCCCGGCTATCAAGTAACAGCAGTCCGGCAAGTGTTGATGATATTTTTGTTACCGATGCCAGGTCGAAAAGATTATCCTCCAATACGGGGGTTCTGTTTTCATAAGTGTGATAGCCGTAAGCCTTGTGGAATATTACAATCCCTTTTCTGGCTACCATCACCTCGCAGCCGGGGTAGGCTCTGATCTCTAAACCTGAATTTGCGATTGAGTCGATCCTGGCTGTCAGTAATTCAGATGAGACACCTGCGTTTTCAGGGAGGCCGAATGCGGTGCGCAGGTTCCCGGATGTCGCCAGTCCATAGCCTGCGGGCCATTTCGCGTTTATTGTAACCGGCAGGTGTCCCTTTCCTGAGATTCCCCCGTAGATAAGCTGGGCTGAAAGATCTTCCGAAATGCTGTTCTCCTGATAAGCGAGTACTAACCCCGCTGATTTTTGAAGAGCCTCCAGCCGGTTAAGTGCATACGGGTTCCCGAAATAGACAAAAATGGTTTTTGCCCTGTTGACAAGCTTTTCGAGGAAAGGATTGAGATCGCGGCCAATCCCGAAATCATTGTTGGGCCTTTGATCGGTATTGTATATTCCTGCTATAACCAGATCATATCCCTCCAGGCGGCCGATGAGCTCCTCTGACTGTTCATGATCGGAAGGATCAGCTGTAAAGACATCGGCAGGTTGATAACTCAGGAGTCTTTTCTGGAAGCCGGAGGTTTTGTTCCTGTTTATGGCCAGTGTTGCAACCCTGATCTTGTCGAGGTTTTTCAGCGGCATCAGTTGTTCTTCGTTATTCAGCACTGTGAGTGAGTTGGCGTAAAGTTCCCTTATAAGTGCTTTCGTGGCGGGGCCCGACAGGTCGCGTGTCAGATTTTCTGCCGGTATTTCACGGAATTTGCCAAGACCCGCCCAATACTTGGCAGCAAGGATCTTCCTGCATTTATTGTCAATATCTCCCCTGGTCATTTCCTTCTTTTCGATAAGCTTCATTGTTTCACGTATCGCAGCCTGAACATCGGTTACGAATTCGATCACGTCGTTTCCGGCAGCAAGTGCTTTTGCATCAGCCAGTCCGTTACTGAAGTAGTTTGTAACGCCCTTCATGTTCATCGCATCGGTAATTACCAGTCCCCTGAAATTCATCCGTGTCTTTAAAAGGTCGGTTACGATGGGGCGCGAAAGAGAGGAAGGCAGTCCGGGCCGGGGGTCGAGTGCGGGAAGGTTCAGGTGTGCAGTCATAATGCCGCCGGCTCCTTCGTTGATGAGGCTCAGAAAAGGGAACAGCTCGACGCTCTCGAGCCTTGTCATGGAATGTGTTATTACCGGCAGGTCGAGGTGTGAGTCGGTTTTTGTGTCGCCGTGGCCCGGGAAGTGTTTGATGCATGCCAGAACCCCGTTGTCCTGCATTCCTTTCATGTACATCATCGACTTCGATGTCACATTCACCTTTTCCTCGCCAAATGACCGGTAATTAATTACCGGATTGAGCGGATTGTTATTTATGTCTGCTACCGGAGCCAGGTTTACATGCACCCCCATTCTTTTCATCTGCCTTGCAACGGCTTCCCCCATCCTGTAGATAAGCAGATCATTGCCCGTTGCGCCCAGGGTCATCTGAAACGGAAATTTATCGACATTGTCGAGCCGCATTCCCAGACCCCATTCAGCATCCATTGCAATGAAAAGCGGAACGCCCGAAATGCCCTGGTAATAATTCGTCAGTTCGGCCTGCTTTTCCGGAGTTCCCTGGAAGAATACTATCCCGCCGATCCCGTACTTTTCGATAATTTCGGTTAATTCAACTTCATGGGCCACATCCCTGTTTGAATATCCTGCTATCCAGATGCATTGAGCTATCCGTTGTTCCAGGGTCAGGCCCTTCATAACGGAGTCGACCCAGGGATGATTCAGATACCTAAGGAAGGGAGGTTCCTTCGGCTGTGCAGTTAACGACAGGGAAGCGACTATTAAACTGATTGAGAACAGTGATCTGATTATTGCCTTTTTCATGGGGTTTGGAACTTATAGTGATTGTATGATATGATTATTGATGCAGTCAAATGTACAAATTTTTATGGCCCCTTCGCAGAACAAAGGGCTGAATGCCCCGGACGGGAAAAACATAAATAAATTCTGACAACTCATTGCATGAACGGCCAAATTATTAAATTGCAAGGGTATTTTTTGAGATTGTTAATCAGTTATGGCAAAAGCTGGACGATTGGTTTCCCTCGACATATTCCGGGGAATTACCATAGCTTTCATGATCATTGTAAACAATCCGGGCAGCTGGAATCATGTTTACCCTCCGCTGAAGCATGCGGAGTGGCACGGATGCACGCCTACAGATCTTGTGTATCCTTTTTTCCTGTTCATTGTCGGTGTTTCAATCTGGTTTTCACTGAAGAAATATGGCCATGAGCTGAACGGGCCTTCAGTCTTCAGGATATTCAGGCGCACTGTCGCTATTTTTGCCCTGGGATTGTTTCTTGCAATATTTCCTTATTTTTCCAGGGATTATTCCATTCTGCGAATAATGGGGGTGTTGCAGAGGATTGCTCTCGCCTATGGATTTGGCGCCCTGATATGCCTGATTGTTAACAGGAAATATCTCTGGATTGTTACAGCTGTTATCCTGTTGCTTTACTGGGGGGTCCTTTATTTTCTCGGAGGCTCTGACCCGTACAGTCTTGAAGGTAATTTTGCAATGAAGGTCGATGAGGCTGTCCTTGGTATAAGCCACATGTACAGGGGTTACGGGATACCATTCGAACCGGAGGGCCTTTTAAGCACCATTCCGTCGATCTGCACCGTGGTAACAGGTTTTTACGCCGGTGAGCTCGTCGGAAAAGGGCAGGGGGGGGCAAAGCCGGTGTTGAAGCTGCTGCTGATCGGAGTATCCCTTACCGGACTGGGGCTGCTGTGGAACAATTTCTTCCCCTTCAACAAGCCGCTCTGGACCAGCTCCTATGTCCTCTACACCTCCGGGATCGCCATGGCCTGCCTGGCTGTTGTGTATTATTTCGCCGATGTTCTCAAATGGCAGAGATGGGGGACATTTTTCATGGTTTACGGAACAAATGCCCTTTTTGCATTTTTCATGTCAGGAATATGGACCAGGCTGATGCTTTACGTAATAAAGATCCCGTCGGGTGATAATTCCGTAAGCCTGTATAACTGGATTTATGAGAAAATATTCGTGCCTGTTGCCGGCAATATGAACGGCAGCCTGCTTTTCGCAATGATCCAGATGCTCTTTATATGGCTCCTGACACTGGTTCTCTACAGGAAAAAAATATTCATCAGGGTTTAATTATCCAGCCTGAATACCAGACTGACAATTATTTTTAAGATGGAAGATATTGAGATTACAGGAATTGTTTCTGCCGGATACGGCAAGTTGTTCGGCACAGCCGTAATTGAGGCAGACCCTCTGCCCCGTTCAGGTTCCGACAGGAGGTATTTCAGAATGAAAATACCGGGAAAAAGTGTTATAGGTACATATAATGCCAATCATGAAGAAAACGAGGCCTTTATTGGTTTTTCAAGGCATTTCAGGCTAAGGTCGTTGCCGGTGCCCGAGATTTACGGATATCTGCCTGACGAGTATGTTTATTTCCAGCAGGATCTTGGTGATGACAATCTTTACACATGGCTTCATAAAAAAGCACCCGGATCAATGTTTGACGAAGAAACCATGGCTCTTTACAGGAAAATCCTCGATAAGCTTATTCTTTTTCAGACCCGCGGTATCGACGGGCTTGACATGGAACTGTGCTACCCGCATAAAAGCTTCGACCGGCAGTCGATGATGTGGGACATGAATTATTTTAAATACATGTTTCTTAAGCTTCTTGCCGTCCCTTTCAACGAGCGCCGCCTGGAGCATGATTTTGAAGCTCTTGCCGGTTACCTGCTTGAGACCGGACAGGATTACTTTCTTTACCGTGATTTTCAGACGGCGAATGTCATGGTAATTGACCTGGAACCGTGGTTCATCGATTACCAGGGCGGGAGGAAAGGCGCACCGCAGTACGATGTGGCTTCACTGTTATATGATGCAAAGATCCCGATGCCCGACCGCTGCCGTAGCGAGCTTCTCGAATATTATATAGGCAGGTTCTGTTCAGATTCGGAGGAAGAAAAATACAGATTCAGGGGACACTACAGCGGATTCAGCATGATACGGCTCATGCAGGCTCTCGGTGCATTCGGGTTCAGGGGCTTGTATGAACAAAAACCCACCTTCACCGACAGCATAGTACCCGGGGTAAGTATCCTGAACCGGATCATCAGCCATGCTGAGGAACATATAAGGCTCCCTGAACTGTTTGGAACGATAAGGGCCATATCCGGCTCGGGATTATTTAAGAAACTGGCTGTGGAACGAAAATCATAGGCAGCGGATGAAAGCAATGATCATGGCCGCCGGCAAAGGGACACGGCTCGGCAGGATAACTGAAACCACACCCAAGGTTCTTGTTGACATAAACGGAAAAAGCCTTCTTCAGAGGGCCGTGGAAACCTGTTCAGGATTTGGATTTGATGATATTATAATAAACGTGCATTACCTTGCCGGCCAGGTGGAAGAAGAGATACAGCGGCTGCGGGAACTCGGATTCAGGCTGTCGGTTTCTGACGAAAGGGAGATGCTCCTTGAAAACGGAGGAGGCTTGTTCAAGGCCAGGGATTTTTTTGACAGTGATCCGTTCCTGGTATACAATGCTGACATAGTGACCGACCTCGATCTTTCGGCGCTCTATCGTTACCATCAGGAAAAGAAGGGACTTGCAACACTTGCCGTGAGAAAGCGCGAAGGAAGCAGATTTTTCCTGGTAAACAGCGGGGGAATGCTTAAAGGGTGGTGCAACATAGCCACCGGGGAAAGGATACTGGCCGGTGATCCCGGAGCTGCTGCCCTGACTGAAATCGGGTTTTCATCGATTCAGATCATTGATCCGGAGATATTCAATTATATGAACGACGGTATCTATACCGTTGTCGACCTCTATCTTAAACTGGCACCATCGCACAGCATCCATACATTCAGGCACGATTCAGGCTACTGGTTTAACGTGGGCACCCCTGAAAACCTTGAATTGGTCAGAAAATTCCTGGCCTAGAGCCTCCAGAACGATTTTGAGAACAGAACAAATACGGTGATTATTTCAAGCCTGCCTATTATCATCAGGAAGCCAAGAATCAGTTTGACCGGTGATGAAAAACCCCCGTAATGGAACATTGGACCAGCCGCTCCGAGGCCCGGGCCGGTGTTTCCGAGCGATGTGGCCACGGCACTCCCGGCCGTAATGAGATCAGTGTTCAGGATTACAAGGACGACTGTGCCAATAATGAAAATGAACACATAGAGTGTGATAAAGGCCAGCATCGAAATATTTGCAGAGTCGGAAAGGGGTTTGTTGTTGAGTTTAATCTGTGTGATGACATTGGGATGGATCAGTTTTGTCATCACATTTTTAATGTTTTTTATAACCACCAGGTGCCTTGCCATTTTGATGCTCCCGGTAGTCGATCCGGTGCTGGCCCCTGCAAACAGTAGAATAAATATGATCACGTGGCCGGCCGGGGGCCATAACAGATAATCAGTGGTGATGTATCCTGTGGTTGTTATTATTGAGATGACATGGAAAAAGCCTTCCCTGAATGCGGGTTCAATTGATCTGGTCGTATTGGCGGCGAGAACCGACATAGTCAGTGTCCCGAAAAACAGAACGGTGAGGATGTAGAACCACATCTCTTCATTCTGCCTCACGTTCCTGAAGTTGAGCTTCACCAGGTAATAGAAAACCACGAAACTGATTCCCGAGAGGAACATAAAGATCATGACAATATACTGGCTGTAGGCTGAATACCCCGAAAGGCTTGTGTTCCTGGTTGAAAAGCCGCCGGTTGCAACTGAACCGAACGTATGGCAAATGCTGTCGAACAGGTTCATGTCGCCCAGATATAAAAGCAGTATCTCGGTAATGGTCAGGCCAAGGTAAACGTACAGCAGCCTTAGTCCAACGCCCTGTGTCCGGGGATGGATCTTGCTTTTAAGCGATGATTCAAGGTTCAGCAATTGTCCTCCGGTCATCCCGAGCGACGGCATTATGATTATTACCAGCATGATTATGCCCAGTCCGCCTATCCAATGCGTAAAGCTTCGCCAGAACAGTATCGAGTATGGCAGGCCCTCGACGTTGGCTACGGCAGTTGATCCCGTAGTTGTAAAACCCGAGGCGGATTCAAAAAATGCAGCCGGAAAATCAGGTATTGTACCGCTCAGGAGGTATGGAAGGGCGCCGAATGAAGTCAGGAATACCCAGGCAAGGGTCACTGAAAGAAAGCCTTCTCTCGTTGATGTCTTTTCGGTTTTTCTTTTCCCTGAGAACATCAGCATGACTTCAGCCGCGATAATGGAAATAAGCGCTGAAAAAATGAACGGATCCGGATTCTCCTTGTAAAAAAATGCCACCGGAAGGCAGCATAAAAATGCTATTGATTCTATCCGTAGAATGTTCCCAAGGATCCGTAGGACCACCGAAGGATTGACAAGTTTCATATATGAAAGAAATCAGGGGTAAAGATAATCAGAAATAGAATTCAAACGGAATCGGCTTCATGTCGATTCCCGGAATCAATGCTGAGTGATTGTCGTTTCGCGGTCTTGTATTTAAATTATATCTTTGAATCAGACATAAAACACTGCATAAATGGGAAAAGTAATGGTTATAGGAGCAGGCGGCGTTGCATCTGTGGCAGTCCAGAAAATGGCCTCCCTTCCGGATGTGTTCACTGAGATCCTGCTGGCAAGCCGCACCAGGTCTAAATGCGATGCGATTAAGGCCAGAACAGGGAGCAAAAGGATAAGCACCGCACAGATTGATGCCGACAAGGTTCCTGAATTAAGAAAACTGATCAGGGGGTTCGGTCCCGATATCGTTGTCAACCTTGCACTTCCGTATCAGGATCTGCATATCATGGATGCCTGCCTTGCCGAAGGGGTATCGTATCTCGACACTGCAAACTATGAGCCACCCGAGGAGGCAAGATTTGAATACGGCTGGCAGTGGGCCTACCGGGACAGGTACAGGAATGCCGGCATAACTGCAATACTCGGTTGCGGATTCGACCCCGGGGTGACCTCGGTATTTACCGCCTACGCTGCCCGGCACCATTTTGATGAACTGCATTATCTCGATATTGTTGACTGCAATGCCGGCGACCATGGCAAACCCTTTGCAACCAATTTCAATCCGGAGATCAATATTCGCGAGGTGACCCAGAAAGGAAAATACTGGGAAAACGGAAAATGGATCTATACCAGGCCTCACGAGATCAGGAAGGTATTAACCTATCCTGACATAGGCCCCAGGGATTCCTATCTGATCTATCACGAGGAGCTCGAGTCGCTCGTTAAGAATTTCCCCACTTTGAAGCGTGCCAGGTTCTGGATGACTTTCGGACAGGAATATCTTACTCATCTGCGTGTTATTCAGAATATTGGCATGGCAGGGATAGAGCCGGTGATGTTTGAAGGCCGCGAAATAATACCCATTCAGTTCCTTAAAGCCGTATTGCCGGATCCGGGTGAGCTTGGAGAGGATTATAAGGGCTGGACATCGATCGGATGCAGGATCAGGGGAATTAAAAACGGCAGGGAAAAGACTTATTATGTTTATAATAATTGCAGTCATGAAGCTGCATACAGGGAGACCGGAGCCCAGGCTGTCAGCTATACAACGGGGGTGCCGGCAGCCATAGGCACAATGATGTACCTTGAAGGAATATGGAAGAAGCCCGGTGTATTCAATGTTGAAGAGTTTGATCCCGATCCCTTCATGGAAAAGCTAAACAATCATGGCTTACCCTGGATCGAGCTTCATGATGCGGACCTGGAACTTTAATCCCTAAGTACCTTCAAATGCCAGTGGATTATTCGGTGATACCGTCTCCGTGCTATGTTCTGGACGAAGAGAGGCTCAGGAACAACCTCAGGCTCATCCGGCAGGTTTCTGCCGATTCGGGTGCAGAGATCATTCTGGCATTCAAGGGATTTGCAATGTGGAGCGTGTTTCCCGTCGTGACTGAATACATTCACGGTGCATCAGCAAGCTCACTCAATGAGGCAAGACTTTGCCGGGAGGAGATTGGCGGCCTTGCCCATACTTATTCACCGGTCTATAAAGAGGATGAATTTGAACAGATTCTTGGATTCAGCTCCCATGTCACTTTCAATTCCCTGGCACAATACGCCAGATATGCGGAAATGCTTCACGGGTATCCGCGGAAAATATCTGCGGGCCTGAGAATAAACCCCGAATTACCCCTGACCGGCCATGATATTTACAATCCGTGCTCACCGGGCTCGCGTATGGGGATCATTGCCTCCGACCTGATACGGCATGGCCTTCCCGACGGTATCGAGGGGCTTCATTTTCACGTTCTTTTCGAATCCGATTCCTTTGCCCTTGAAAAGGTCCTGAACGCAGTCGAAGATAAATTCGGCAGCTTCCTGCCCCGGATCAAATGGATAAATATGGGCGGCGGTCACCTGATGACACGAAAGGGATACGACACTGCCCACCTGGTAAGGTTACTCAGGGAATTCAGGCAGAGGCACGGACTCCACATCATTCTTGAACCGGGAAGCGCTTTTGCATGGGAAACAGGGGAGCTTGTAGCCACTGTTGAAGATGTGGTTGAGAATCATGGAATCACGACAGCCATCCTGGATGTCTCTTTTACTGCTCACATGCCCGATTGTCTCGAGATGCCCTACAAGCCTAAAATACTGGGGGCGGGTGATCCTGAACCTGGAAAACCCGTATACAGGCTGGGTGGTAATTCATGCCTTTCGGGTGACGTGATGGGAGAGTGGTCGTTTGAAAAGCTCCTGCGGCCGGGTGACAGGGTAATATTCCTCGACATGATCCATTATACCATGGTCAAGACAACAACCTTCAACGGGGTGCAGCATCCGTCTATCGGGATCTGGACAGCGGATAACAGCTTCAGACTGATCAGGAAGTTCGGATATGAGGATTACAAGGGGCGGCTAAGCTGACGGACAGGCTGTCAGGCCGTCAATTGCTCCTGATCCGATAAGCTCCTCACCTTCATACCATGCTGCAAACTGTCCTGCAGTGATGCCCCGTTGCAATTTGTCGAAGATGATGTGAATATCATCGTTCCTCCTGTACAACCTGGCTGACTGCAGTGGTTGCCTGTATCTTATCCTTACCCTATATACACGCGACTCATTTTCACTTAATTCCTGATCCCTTCTGATCCAGTGTACATCATCCTTCCTGATCCTCAGTCCTTTCCGGAAAAGCCCGGGATGGGTTCCGCCTTCACCCACATATACAATATTGTTTATTGTGTCTGTGCCGATGACGAATAGCGGTTCCCTTGAGCCGCCGATGTTCAATCCCTTTCGCTGGCCGATGGTGAAAAAATGAGCCCCTTCATGCATCCCCGCGACAGAGCCCGATTCCGGGCTGTAAACCTGGGGCAAGGTGTTCATCAGCAAATCGCTTTCACCAAGCTCCGGGCCGGGTACTCCGCTGAGCCAGCTTGTTTTGCACTGCCCGGCCGGGATTCTGATAACAGCTCCTTTTTCCGATTTTAGTTTTTGCTTCAGGAAGGTTGGCAGGTGAACCTTGCCGATAAAGCAGATACCCTGTGAATCCTTTCTCATGGCCGTAGGGAGCTTCAGGTCATCGGCGATTTTACGGACCTGCGGTTTTGTCATTCCGCCTATGGGGAACAGTGCCTTTGCCAGTTGCTCCTGGCTGACCTGGCAAAGGAAATAACTCTGGTCCTTGTTGTTGTCCCTGCCCGACAGCAGGCGGTATATGGTTTTGCCATCCCCTGCAATGGCATCCTTGCGGCAATAATGCCCGGTTGCCATGTAATCGGCACCTGTTTTCAGGGCCTCCTGTGCAAATGTATCGAATTTGATTTCCCTGTTGCAGAGTACGTCGGGGTTTGGTGTTCGCCCCCTTTCATACTCGCTGAACATGTAATCTGCAACCCGTTTTCTGTACGATTCACTCAGATCGACAAAATGAAATGGGATTTTCAGTTTTTTTGCCACCATTTCAGCGAACATAAGATCATCTTCCCAGTGACAGTCACTTTTCAGCAGACCGGTCGTATCATTCCAGTTTCTCATGAAAAGCGCCTCAACTTCGCAGCCTTCATTCTTCAGAACCCAGGCGGCAACACTCGAGTCAACACCTCCCGACAATCCTATTACAACCTTCTTTTTCACCTGCCAAAGGTAATTAAAAGGCTTTAAATTGATAACTTTATCCGGTCATGGGAGCAGGGACATTAACAATTTACAGTGCATCGGCCGGTTCCGGAAAAACGTTCCGGCTGGCAGCAAGTTATCTTTCTGCCCTTTTCAGATCAAGGCACCAGTACCGCAAAATACTGGCTGTGACCTTTACCAATAAGGCCACGGCTGAAATGAAGGGAAGGATCCTCGATCAGCTCAACAGGCTTGCTTCCGGCATGGATTCTGAATACCTCGGAGAACTTGTGGCAGTGACAGGCAGATCGGAACATGCTCTCAGGTCCGGGGCAAGGGAGATCCTTTTATCGATCCTCCATGACTATTCCCGCTTTTCGGTATCTACCATAGATGCCTTCTTCCAGAAAGTGATCCGTGCCTTTGCCAGGGAGTGCGGGCTTAATTCCGCATTCAGCGTTGAAATTGACCACAGCCTGATACTGGCAACGGCTGTAGATGAAATGATAGCCTCGGCCGCTGCCGACCGCAATCTCAGGAACTGGCTCATGAGGTATATCCTGTCGAACATAGATGAAGAGAAAAGCTGGAACATTAAGGAGTCGATCCTGAGTCTTTCGGAGGAACTGTTCAGGGAAAAATTCAAAATACTCTCTTCCGCTGAGATTGACAACCTGAAGGATAAGGATTTCCTGCTCACGTATATCGAAAAGCTCAATGCCCTGAAGTCTTCCTTTGAAAAGAAATTGATCACCCTCGGAAGAAAAGCCGAACAGGTCTTTTCAGAATTTGGACTGACCGATGATATGTTCTACAATAAGAGCAGGGGGGTGCCTGGTTATGTAAGGGCATTGGCAGGAGGCAAAATTGCCCGGCCAGGCGAAAAGGTCAGGGCGATTCTGGACGATCCGCCGCGCTGGGCCACCGGAAACCCTCATCCGTCCCTGCACAAGGCTGTGAATGAAAGCCTCGGCAGTACTCTGAAAGAGGCCATCAACCTCTATGATGAAACAATCATTGATTATAACACTGCAAATGCCATACTTCAGAATTTTTATGCCCTGGGCATACTCTCCGATGTTCTTTCCAAGGTCCATGAAGTTGCTTCTGCAGGCAACATGTTTCTCATATCTGATGCCGGTGAACTGTTAAGCCTCATTACCAGGGGCGATCAGATCCCCTTCATTTATGAAAAGATCGGAGCGCGTTATGAGAACTATATGATTGATGAGTTCCAGGACACCTCAATTCTTCAGTGGAGCAACTTTCAGCCCCTCATTGAAAACAGCATGTCGGAAGGCAACGACAACATGGTTGTGGGGGATGTCAAACAGTCCATATACAGGTTCAGGAACAGCGACTGGAAGATACTGGGCGGCATGCTTGAACCGGAAGCTGGCAATCAGAGAATAAAAAGCGTATCACTTCAAAGCAACTTCAGGAGCAGATCAAACATCATATCTTTCAATAATGCTTTTTTTTCAGTTCTGCCCGGGCTGCTCGACCGGATATTCCCCGGCAACCCGGCGGGCATAAGCTTCAGGAAGCTCTATGCGGAGGCCGTCCAGTTGGATCCGGGACGTTCCCCGGGGGGCTATGTAAGGCTTGAGTTCATTGAAAATGATCCGGGGGAAGAACAGGGGAACGATCTTCCGGGGAGCAGTGAAGGTTCTCCGAAAAAACGAACGGGCAATGACTGGAAAGCAAATGTTCTTCAGAAACTGCCGGTTATAATTGAAAGCATCCTGGAAAAGGGATACAGTCCGTCCGATATCGGGATCCTTGTGCGTGACGGCCGTGAGGGTGCTGAAGTGATGAAGGCATTGATAGGGTATTCCGGCAGTTTGCCGGAAAGCCGGGATAATCATCGTTTCAATGTTGTTTCAAATGATTCGCTGGTTTTTTCCGGATCAAACGTGATCACATTCATCATTTCGGCACTAAGGGTAATGATCAGTCCTGATGACCTTATCAGCAGGGCCCTTATGACAAGGTATTACCTTTTTGCCACCGGGGCGTCTGAACCCGACCGGGTCACCCTGTTCAGGGATGACCTTCTCTCCGGAACAGATGGGCATTTGCCGGGTGGTTATGAAGCCTTCCTTGAAGAAGCCGGAAAGATGACCCTTCCGGATGCAGCTGAGGCAATAATTGAATTTTCCGGTGTCGGAGACTACTCATGGAACGTACCCTACCTCGTTTCCTTCATGGATATTGTCCTCGAATATTCCAGGAGCAGGGGTGCTGATCTCAGGTCGTTCATAGAATGGTGGGAACTTGCAGGCGAGTCAAAATCAGTGACACTTCCGTCAGGCATGGACGCGGTCAGGGTATTGACAATACACAAGTCAAAGGGACTGGAGTTCCCGGTGGTAATACTGCCTTTTCTTTCGTGGAACCTCGATCACCGTCCTTCGAGGCGTCCCGTGATCTGGGTCAGGCCCGGCAAATCTCCGTTCAATGACCTTGGGATTGTTCCCCTGAAATACAGTTCTGAATTGTCTGAAACGATATTTGCCGGTGACTACACTGAGGAGCGTTTTAATTCTTTCCTGGATAACCTGAACCTGCTTTATGTTGCAATGACCAGGGCCATTGATGCATTATACGGATTTGTTCCGCCCGATGCCGGGCCTTCGGGCGGAATTGCTGCGCTTATCCGGGAAGCAGTTCAGGGTGAATTCAGTCCGGAAGGGGTATCAGATGCTGTGCAGGGCGAAATGACCGGCAGTGGGGGCCGGGTGCTTGAATTCGGCACTGTGCCGGTCGTGCAGCATAAAAAGGAATCAGGCAGGTCACTGACTTTGACCACGTACAAGGTGGAAAAACGGCCGCAATCCCTGCGGCTTAAACTTCATGCCGGGAATTATTTCGGCACGGAAGGCGAACGGACCAGGGAAATGACGAATTATGGATTGATGATGCATGAGATTTTTGCGGGGATAGCATGCCTCGAAGATGTTCCGGAAGCAGTTGCCAGCATGGTGATTGAAGGAAAAATCCCGGAGAATGAAGCCGGGTCGCTTGTTGAACGGTTCAATGATCTTATTTCCGGTCAGGCGGTATCATCATGGTTCGATCCCGGGAACACCCTGATGAAGGAGGCAGAGATACTGCTCCCTTCGGGCAGTATAAAAAGACCCGACAGGATCATTGTGAGAAACGGGAATGCCACAATAATTGATTTCAAGTTTGGAGAAAAGGATCCGGAGCATGCCATACAAATCAATCAGTATCGTAATCTGCTGGAGATGATGGGTTACCGGAACACTGAAGCTTATATCTGGTATGTTGACGGAAACCTGATAGAAAAAGTCTGATGCAGGAGAACATAAAAAAAAACAGGATCTTTCCATGGGGGCATGAACGGCGGTTCAATGCATATTCAAACTATTTCAGGAAGCTGTATGGCACACGTATCCAGAAAGTTTCGATAGATGCCGGATTCACATGCCCGAACCGTGACGGGAAGAAAGGCAGGGGAGGGTGCACGTACTGCGACAATGAAGCATTCAATCCGTCTTACTGCCATCCTGTTAAATCAATAACACAACAGATTGAGGAGGGCATAAAGTTCCACAAATGGAGGTATCGCAGGGCTGTATCGTACCTCGCATATTTCCAGTCATATACAAATACATATGCACCGCTGGAGCATCTGGGGCAGCTGTACGGGGAAGCCCTTGATTACCCGGGCGTGATCGGGCTGACAATCGGAACCAGGCCCGACTGCATCGACAGGGAAAAGCTGGAATACCTCAGCGAGCTGTCAAAAGATCATTATATAACTGTTGAATATGGAATTGAATCGTGCTACAACAGAACCCTTGAAAGGATAAACAGGGGGCATAGTTTTGAAGAAGCTGTCGAAGCACTGAAGACTACTGCGGCATATGGCATCCCTGCAGGGGGCCATTTCATCTTTGGCCTGCCCGGCGAGACAGTTGAGGATATGCTTGCCGGGGCTGCAATAATATCTGCCCTTCCGCTCAAAACGGTGAAGTTTCATCAGCTTCAGATACTGAAAAATACCCCGATGGAGGAGGAGTACAGGAATAATACTCCTGATTTTCATGTTTTTACACTGGAGGAATATGTGGATTTTATCATAAAATTCATGGAAATGCTTGATCCTTCCATCGTTGTGGAACGCTTCACTGGGGAAGTTCCCCCGCGTTTCAGGGTTAGTGAGGGTTTTGGCAATTACCGGACCGGGCAGATCCTGTCTCTTGTGGAAAGAAGGCTTGAAGAACTTGACACCTGGCAGGGGAGGCTCTGCAAAACGATAAACTGATTAATGATATTTTACCTGGAATAAAAGATGGAATACTTTCTGGAACGCATGGCAGAGGTTCTGATCAACGGGTTCGGCGACCGGCTCAATACTCAATGCGTTGTGTTCCCAAACAGGCGTGCAGGATTGTTTTTCATGAAATATCTTGCGGATAAGATTGAAAGACCCGTTTGGGCTCCGTCAGTCATGACAATAAATGATCTGTTCCGGTTATCTTCGCCGCTCAGGCTGGCTGATAATGAGGTGCTTCTTTTTGAGCTTTACAAAGCATCAAGGTCCGTAAGAAAAGCACCGGAGACTTTCGACGACTTTTATTACTGGGGCGGCATGCTGTTGAATGACTTTGATGATATCGACAAATATCTGGCGGATCCTTCTTCAATATTCCGCAATGTCCGGGATCTTAAAATGATCGATAGCCGGTTCGGCGGCCTCACACAGCATCAGGCTGATATAGTACGAAGATTCTGGGTGAATTTTGAAGCTGGTGAGCCGACTCCGGAGAAAAAACAGTTTGAAGAGATCTGGTACGTACTGAACGATCTTTACAATGTTTTCAGAGAGGCTCTCAGGCTGAAAAGGCTCGCATATGAGGGAATGATATTCAGGGATGTCATTGAGAGGAAGGGATGGCAGAATTCAAAGGCATTCCGGTGGGACAAAATCCATTTTGCCGGATTCAATGCCCTGAATGAATGTGAAAAAACACTGATGCGCAGCCTGAAGGATGACGGGAAAGCCAGGTTTTACTGGGATTATGATAATTCATATATCAGTTCGAATGACGTCAATTCAGCGGGGTATTTTCTGAAGGGAAATATCCGGTCCTTTGGCAGCGATATGCCCCCCGGCTGGAGCCATGATACGCTGCTTACCGATAATTCCGGCCTTGTCAGGCGAACGGTGATCGAAACTTCATCAGACGTTGCCCAGGTTAAGCTCGTTTCACGCCTCGCAGGTGAGCTACCTGAGTCCGGACAGGATCCTGATCATCAGACTGCAATTGTACTGGCCGACGAGAATCTTCTGATCCCCCTGTTGTCAAGTATTCCTGAAAAGATCGGTCATGTCAATGTAACCATGGGGTACCCGATGAGGGAGACACCGGTTTACCATCTTGCAAAGGGCCTTCTCGACCTGCAGTCCAATGCCAGGGAGAAGGACGGCCGGGTCAGCTTTCACTTCTCGGATGTTCTGAAGGTTCTTGGCAGCAGCCTTATGGCGCCGCTGTTCGGTAAAGAAGCCAGGTCTCTGGCAAAGTCAGTTGCAAACGGCAATTCTGAGTACATATCAACTGAATATTTGGGTTCTGCGGAAGTTGCCGGGCTTGTTTTTGAAAAGCAGCAGGATCCGGCCATGCTGGCGGAGTATCTGAAGAAGATATTTTTTCTGGTTGCCGGAACTGATCCTGCTGAACCAACTGACCGGCCGGAATTATCCATAACAAAAAAGATAAGGAATGAATTCATTTACCGGGCAGTGCTGTCGATAAACCGGATGAAGATGCTTACGGGCGACCCTGAAATATTATTCACGGTACGTACCTTCGCTGTCATGCTCGAAAGGATACTGAGAGCCCAGTCAGTTCCGTTTTCGGGTGAACCGCTGAAAGGGATCCAGATAATGGGCCTTCTCGAAACACGTACCCTTGATTTCCGGAACCTGATAATTCTTTCGGTTAATGAAGGTGTACTGCCATCACTGACAACTGCGTCCTCATTTATTCCTTTCAGCCTGCGCGAGGCCTTCGGATTGCCTTCGCTCAATCATCAGGAATCTGTTTATGCATACCATTTCTACAGGCTTCTTCACCGGGCACGGAATGTAACATTCCTGTACAATTCCAATTCTGAAGGTTTACGAAGCGGTGAAATGAGCAGGTTCCTGCTGCAGATGAGATACGGGCCCGTACTGCAGTCTGAATGTATGAGCCTGAACCTTGAGATCAGGAACCCGGCCTCACCCCGCGATTATCTGGAAAGGACGGAGATAATGAACCGGCAGTTGGTGTCACGGTTCAGCGGCAGCGGCAGCGGTAGCGGCAGCGGCAGCGGCAGCGGCAGGAAGATCATATCTCCTTCGGCAATAAACGTCTGGCTGGGATGCAGGATGAAGTTCTACCACCGCTATGTAAATGATATCAGGGAGCCTCAGAAAAAGAAAGGAGAAATTGATCCGGCCATACTGGGCAATATTTTCCATGAGGTTGCAAAAAAACTCTATACACCCTGCCTGGGGCAAACAGTCAGCGCTTCCGGTTTTGAGGCTCTCGGAAAGAACAGGGAGTATCTGGGCTCATTGATAAATACCGTTGTAGGGGAGCTTTTCCCTGATAGCAGCGATTCATACTCGGCACTTAATGAACTGATTTCCGGGAATGTACTTATGACCTACATTTCGAGGGTACTGGAGATTGACGGGAAATTCGCACCCATTCGGATCATTGCGCTGGAGGAACCTGTTCAGTTCATGGTTGAATCAGTTTCGGACAAGGATGAATTCCTGCTGGGCGGCATTATTGACAGGATTGACAGCACAGGCGGAAAAACAAGGATTGTTGATTACAAGACCGGATCCGCTGCTGATTACATAAGATCGGTAGGGGAACTTTTCATGGATGACAGGAAAAAGGATATTGACTGCTGGCTTCAGGCACTGCTGTACTGCGAAGGGTATCTTTCGGGAAGTCCTGATCCCGTCGTCGCACCTGCAATCTACAAGATCAGAAGAATTCCCGGTGACAAACCGGTTGAGATGCTGAGCATAAAAGTATCACGTACAGAGGAGATTGTAATCGGGGATTATAACATGATAAGGGATGAATATCTTGAAGGGCTGCGTAAAACAGTGAAGGCAATGTTTGATGATAACGAACCATTTTTCATGACACGTGATTCAGTGTCGAAATGTTCCTATTGTGAATACAGGAGACTATGCAAAAGATGACTTCATCTGCGTGACAGATCATTCCATCTCACGCTGAAGTGCGGCCATCCGTATTGCCGTGACTGCCGCTTCGTCGCCCTTGTTGCCGTGTTTCCCGCCCGACCTTTCGATTGCCTGATCCAGATTTTGAGTGGTAAGAACACCAAAGATAAAAGGTATGTTGTAATCAAGGTTCAACTGCGTGATACCATAGGTAACACCCTGACAGATATATGTGAAATGAGGAGTTTCACCCTGTATGACACATCCCAGGCAGATTATTGCATCCAGATCCTCATATTCGGCAAGGAATTGCGCTCCCAGGGTAAGCTCAAAGCTTCCGGGAACATGCCTGACAATTATGTTGCTATCGGAAGCACCGTGTTTTTTCAATGTCTCTTCAGCTCCCCTCAGCAGCGAATCTGTAATCTGATGGTTCCAGTCCGACACAACAATGCCGAACCTCATCTTGCCGGCGTCGGGCACCATGCCGGGATTGTAATCCGAAAGGTTTGCCGTGGCCATTATTCAGACAGGATTTTTACCCTGGCAATATACTTGTCAATTGCATTACCTTCGGTGGTTTCAGGGTATTCATCCTTGATCCTCTGGTAAATCTGCAGGGCCCTGGCATAATCGTGTTCCATTTCGTAAAGCTCGGCAGCTTTCATGAGAAAAACAGGCGTATTGAAGGAATTCTCAGAATACTCCGCAGCCTCAATATATTTCGACAGGCCTTTTTTCGTGTCGCCCAGTTCAACATATGCATCACCGATGGCTCCAATGGCCAGGGAACCTATAACTTTATCCTTCCTTGAATATTTCCCGAGATAATCAATTGCTTCCTGGTATTGGCCAAGGTGGAGAAAGCAGATCCCTGCACAGTACCGGGCAAGGTTTCCTGCCTTTGTGAATTTGTAGTCGCTGGCAATATCGATAAATCCAAGATAGTTTCCGTCTCCGTTCAGTGCAAGCTTCAATGAATCCGATTCGAGGTACCTCTGAGCCTGGTACATCTGAGCCTGAGCTTCATTGTTCCGGTTGTTGAGATATAGTTTTCCCAGCCAGAACAAACCCACCAGAAGAACAATTACTCCCAGCCCGGCCAGCAATGCCTTGTAATTGCTTTCAAGAAATTGTTCGGTTCTGGTCAGTGTCTCCTCAACATTTTTTAAGCCCTGCGGATTATCTCCTTTTTTCTTGTTTTTTGCCATAACAGTTTATCCTTAAAACACTTAAAATTTCAACTCCGCAAAAGTAGTTCTTTTAAAATTATTATGAAATAATTAATTAAAAATTCAGTTATGTTTTTACCGACGATAATATGTTGAATATCTGTAATATGAATAAATTCCGGCTGATAAATGATTTCCGCCGGCTTTATGTCATAATGGATTATGTATCGAAAATGCTTAAAAGCAACCTGGATATACAGTGACTCGCCAGCACCGGTGATTCGTTGGTTTCATTCCCGGCAGCCCCCTTTCAGTCTGACTACCTGATCAGGGGCATAAATCCCGCGCAAACCGGTGCGGCGATGAATTTTAATGGCGGCTCAGCCTTTTATGACTGGTTTGATGTATGCGGGCAGGCCATCTTTCGCTTATATTTGCAGTTTGAAACCAACATGTTTCAAAACCAGGGCATCAATTAACATACGGTTCCATTTCCTCACGAAACAGGATTATGGCTCCTGATCTTTAATTTCAAACGCAGGAACAGCATTTATGCACATTAAAAGACTGACTCTTACCAATTTCAAGAATTATTCCCAGGCAGATCTTGAATTCTCTGAGAGGATCAACTGTTTTGTAGGCAACAATGGCGTCGGCAAGACGAACATCCTGGATGCCATTCATTATCTTTCCCTTACAAAGAGCTTTTTCAACAGTATCGACAGTGTCAACATCAGGCACGGTGACGATTTCTTTCTTATTCAGGGTATTTTTGGCAGGGGCGGGGATGAAGATAACATCGTATGTTCCTTTCACAGGCAGAAGCAAAAGGTTCTCAGGAGGAACAGCAGGGAATATCAGCGGCTATCGGATCACGTTGGCCGTTATCCGGTGGTGATGATCTCGCCTGCCGACGGCTCGCTGATCAGTGAGGGGAGTGAGGAGCGCAGGAGGTTCATGAACAAGATAATAAGCCAGTACAATCCTGGTTACCTTGACTCTGTTCTCAACTACAACAAGGCCCTTCAGCAAAGGAATAAACTGCTCAGGGATTTCGCGGGCAGGTCAGATTTTGATACTGAGATGCTTGGCATCTGGGATGCACAGCTCATAAAATACGGGAAGCATGTATTTGACGAGAGGAAGCTTCTGATGGAAGAACTCGGACCTGTTTTTCAGGAATACTATTCCATGATCTCGGGCGGAAAGGAGGAAGTGCGGCTGATTTACAATTCCCACCTCAGCAAGGATAATTTTGCGGATGCGCTGAAGCTTGCGCTGAAGAAGGACCTGTTGCTTGAATATACGACTGTCGGGATCCATAAGGATGATCTGATATTTGAAATGGATGGTTACCCGGTGAAGGCGCTTGGTTCACAGGGTCAGCAGAAAACCTTTCTGACAGCCCTTAAGCTGGCTAAGTTCGATTATATTAAAAGGAAGGCAGGATTTGCACCCATCCTTTTGCTTGATGATATTTTCGACAAATTCGATGCCGGCCGCGTTTCAAGTATAATAAGGCTTGTCGGCAATCACAGGTTCGGGCAGATCTTTATCACCGACACGCACCAGGACAGGCTTGAGGTTATCCTGAATGACACAGATATAGAGTACAGGCTGTTCAGGATTGTTGATTCGGGTATCGGTGAGATACTGCAGAACGGTACTGGCGGAAATGACAGATGAGGCGAAGTAAAACGATATCGCTGGCCGAGGCCATGAAGGATTATCTGCGTGAGTTGAAGCTCGAGGACAAGCTTCGTGAGATCAGTCTTGTCAATTCCTGGGAGGAGACAGTGGGCAAAGCCATATCGTCGCGGACTTCAAAAATATACATTAAAGATCGCATTCTGTATGTGCATCTCAGCTCATCAGTTGCAAGAAATGAACTGATGATGCTGAGGGAAGAACTGAAAAACAAGCTGAATCAGAAAGCCGGATCTGAAGTAATCAATGAAATTGTTTTCAGATGATCAGAAAACGGATATGACGCTTCAATGTTCTGTTTTCCTGACTCAGGGTTCAAGATATAGTCCCTTTCTTGAAAGCAGGTGGTCGAGGTTGGCGAGTCCGTAGACTACCACAGCCGTTACCACCGAGGTGTGTTCCTGGTATTCGGCAATACTCTTGTCGTATGTATCTTTTTCGGTGTGCCAGATTTCCATGTAGCTGAAATCATACCCTTTGGTGTCGGGGGTGTCGAATGACAGCGTGGGCACCCCGTTCATGGCAAAATATGCATGATCGGAGCTGCCGGCAGTTGTCGGTCTCGGGCGCGGAGGGTTTGTGTTTTTGGTAAGGCTGAACGGGAAATCAGGGTTGATCCTGTTCAATGGCCTGCACACTTTTTCGAAATCATCGTACATTGCCCCGGGGACCTCCAGTCCGGTTGCCACTGTCGGACCACCGTCGCGGTTGAAGTAATTTGATATTTTCGGAAGTTTGTCCTTGTTTGCCTCTACCCAGTGTTTTGATCCGAGAAGCCCGAACTCTTCCCCGGCCCACAGGCAGGCAAGTATTGTTCTTCTGGGCTTGCCTCCGGCAGCCATTATCAGCCTGGCTGCCTCCATTACGGGAGTTGTTCCCGACCCGTCATCCACGCCTCCTGTTGCCACATCAAAAGCATCAAGATGGCCCCCCATCATAACATATTCATCAGGGTAACGGGTGCCCCTGATGATCCCGATCACATTGTGGAACTTAACGGGGCCCGGTTTAAAATGATTCCGGATATCGAACTCGAGGAGGAAGTAACGGCGTTCCCTGGCCATTTTCTCGATAATGGCATATTGCTGTTCGTCAAGCTTTATGTCGCAAACCGTGGGCAGGTTGTCAAAGGTCATTTTACTAAGGTTTTTCCTGTCGTAGAGCGCCCTTATCGGCACTGCCGACGACTGGATTATGCCGACGATCCCTGCTTCACGCATCTCGCGGTAGAAAAGGGCGGGTTCCTCCCTGAGCGGATGAGGCTCCCTGGCCGGCTTGCCGCGGTTGGAAAAATTCCAGAACATTATCTCACGGTTGATTTTTCCGACGGAGTCATTGTATGCAATGATCTCTGAGCGGGCAGAATCGGCTTTTGCTGAATAGTCCACGGGCCAGCCGTCATTTTTACCGCCGATCAGCACCCATGCCCCCTTAAGGGCGCCCTTCATACGTTCAAACTCTTCACGGTTCCTTGGTTCGGGCAGCACATGCCCCCTCTGAACACCTTTTGTTCCCGAAGTATATGAAGGAGTGGCAAAATGCAGGCTCATGCCATTATCCGAAAGAAGCCTCCCAAACCACGGACCCCTGTTAAAGCCCACCGGAACAGTTCCTGCTTCATCCAGAATCACTTCCATACCCCACTTTCTAAATTCCGAGGCACACCAGAGGGCAGCGTTTTCGTAAGCGTCGGAGCCGACGAGCCTGCCTCCGAACCTGTTTGTTATTACATCAAGATGATGCATGGTCCGGTTATCGGTTCTGCCCAGTTCAATTATCCTGTCGGTCTCTTTTGATTGCTGTGAATTTACATTCAGGGCAATCAGTGTGATGATCCAGACGAAAGTGAGTTTTTTAATCATTTTGCCGTATTTTTAAAATTCAAGCCACAATTCTACTAATTTTATTTAATAAAATAAATTATCCGCCCCTGTTAAAGAATAAAAATATAATCTATTGAAATAACTGTGGAACTCCATAGTCACCGACAGTTATGACGGTGCACAGAACTGAAGATCTGGCAAGCTCAATTTAAGGTTAATGGTTATTTGCAGTGTCTCAGATATATGCAATACAATCCATCTGGATCAGGTGGTCGGCGGGAGGCAGTCCGTTGGGAACAGCAACGGTTGTCCGGGCTGGAGGATTCTTTCCGAATCGCCCCTTGTACACCTCATTCATTCCGTTGTAGTCATCCATTGTTTCGAGGAATACGGTCACCTTAAGCACCTTCTCCATTGAAGAACCTGCCCTGATGAGCTGGGCTTCGATCATTTTCAGAACATTGTCGGTATGTGCCTTTATATCACCCTCAAGTCGTTTTCCGTGCCCTGAAACAAACACAAGATTGCCGTGTCTGGTGAAAGGTGAAAATAACGGCTGATCCTGGAAATTTATCACTTCAGGAGTTGCTTTTACAATGCCATCCCCTGATTCTGCCCTGGCTGCCAGGCTTCCTCCGGCTGCACCAATAATTGCTGCAAACAGCTTTTTAAGTACTGATCTTCTTTCTGTTTTCATACTGATAGTTTATTTGAAATCATTGTTTCCGGTTTAAGTTCAGGCCGCTCCTGCGGAGCTAAAATATGGGAATAAAATCATTTCTGCAAACAGCTCACTTCTGCGGTATTTTCAGAAGGTTATTATGATGATCATATTTTGCTGTTCATGTTTGCGCTTTTCTGCATTTGTTCAAAAAACCGTACATTGTCTTTTTTTCCGGCAGATCATTAATACTATATGAGAATGAAAAAAAATGACTATTCAAGACGTGAATTTTTTAACAAAAGTGCATTAGGCGGACTCGGCCTGCTTGCAGCTGCAGGCACTCCGGGCTGCGGGCGCCGCGCTGAGGGGCCTGCCGGTGCCGGGGGCCGCCTGGCAACAATAAACAAGATCGGAGAAATGTCTCTCGAACAGCTGCGTGATCAGTACAGGGCCGAACTGTATGACAATTTTATTCCCAACATGGACAGGTACGCGATTGACCATGAATACGGGGGAGTAATGTGTTCGATGGATATCCGGACAGGCGAACTGGAAAACATGAATAAAACCGCATGGTATGTTGGCAGAGGATTGTGGGTATATTCCTATTTGTACAATAATCTTGAAAAGAATGCCCGCTACCTGGAGATTGCGTCCGGATCAAAGGATCTGCTTCTGAAAATTCAACCTGCTGACAACAGTTTCTGGACCGAAAGCTTTACCCGTGAAGGTGAGCCCCTTTCCGGACCGGGAGACATTTATGGCAGTTTGTTCGTTGCCGAAGGTTTGTCTGAATACGCAGAAGCGTCGGGGGAGAAACAATACAGGATGCTGGCAAAGAAGATCATTTTTGATTGTGTCAGGCGTTATGATCAGCCAGACTACAGCTACAGTATCGGCAGCTACCTTAAAAATTCCCCTGCAATTCAGGGCCCCAGGATATTGGGTCATTGGATGATCCTTCTGAGCCTGTCTACCCAGATGCTTATGCATGAAGCTGATGAAGATCTGGAAAAGCTTGCTGCACGGTGTGTGGATGCAATCTTAAATCATCATGTCAACAAGGAATATGGTCTTACGAATGAGGTTCTCAACCATGATTTCAGCCTGCCGGATAACGAGTATGCCCAGCATTCAATTACCGGGCATGGTCTGGAGACCCTTGCCTTTGTCATGTTTGAAGCCGGACGCTTAAGGGACAGGGAGCTGTATCGCTCTGCGGAAAAAGTTTTCAGGAAAATTGTAGACGCCTGCACCGATCACGTCTATGGCGGATATTTTCATACGTTGCAGCAGGTGGATAACAATATATGGAGTACGGAGAAATCACTCTGGTGCCAGCAGGAAGTCATCAACGGCACCCTCTTTATGATTGAACACACCGGTGATGAATGGGCAATAGGGCATTTCGAAAGAACAAACCCATATATTTTTGAGAAATACTTCAATCCGGCCCATAAGTTCTGGCATTTCGGGGGCGACCGGAAGATGGCATATCGCAATGTGAGCCTGATGGAACACTACCATCATGCCCGGCAGTTCATCCGGGGTTTGCTAACATTTGAACGCCTGATCGGAAGGGGAGGCAGGATATCCGACTTGTTTGCCTGACATTATCCTTCACAGGGCCTGTATTAACCGTTCGCCCGGGCAGATCGCGCCGGATGCAGGATGGTTTCGGAGGGAGGATCGGCAGTGGCGGCAAAATGAAAAACTGCACCTGATTAAGCAGGAAAAAGACAGTTGCAGGCAACCGGAACTTCACATGATGCATGATCGTCCGAAAAATCAGTTATTTTTAAGCTCTGAACCGGTGTCATGGATTCACCGGATAAATTTAAATCACCATTGATAAGATGAAGAAATATCTTTCTATCCTTTTTCTGCTGTCTGCCGTTTCAGGCTGCACAACCAGGGACAGAAGCTTTGAGTCCGCCATGCAGGCTATCACTGCCGACGGAATGAAGGCACATATCTCGGTGCTTGCCTCGGATGAATTCCTTGGCAGGGCACCGGCCACTGAAGGCGAGGAAAAGACAATCAGCTACCTGGCCGGACAATTCAGGCAGATCGGACTTCAGCCAGCCAGCAGTGGCAGCTATTTTCAGGAAGTTCCGCTTGTTAAGCTTACGGCCGGTCCGGACATGAAGCTCGGCATAACAGGAGGGAAGAGCAGGATCAGCCTGAAATACAGCGACGATTTTATCGGCAACACCCCGCAGCGAAAAGACCTTGTCAGAATAGACAATTCCGACATGATCTTTATCGGTTACGGGATAAATTCACCGGAGTTCGGATGGAACGACTATGAAGGACTGGATGTAAAGGGAAAGACCGTGGTTGTGCTGATAAACGATCCTGGTTATGCCACTTCCGACAGCAGTCTTTTCAACGGCAGGGCAATGACATATTTCGGCCGGTGGACATATAAGTACGAGGAAGCTGCGCGGCAGGGAGCTGCAGCAGTCATTATCATCCACGAAACAGGTGCCGCCGCATACCCGTGGGGTGTTGTTCAGAACAGCTGGAGCGGCCCGCAGTTCTGCCTTGAAGGCGATGAATTGGCCTCGTCGGGCCTGCAGTTCAAAGGCTGGATCACAAATGAATCGGCAAGGAAGATATTCGGATCGGCAGGCCTTGATTTTGACCGGTTAACAAAATCTGCATCTGTCAGGGGCTTCAAACCCGTTGAAATGAAACTGAAACTATCCCTGGAGTTGAGAAATAAGATCGAATACACCCGGTCAAACAATGTCGCTGCTCTCTGGCCAGGCAGCAGAAAGCCGGATGAGTACATCATCTACACTGCACATTGGGATCATTACGGTGTAAACAACGCTTATAAGGGCGATTCCATACTGAACGGTGCTGTTGACAACGCAACAGGTACAGCAGCTCTACTGATGATGGCGAAGGCATTCACAATGCTTCACCCGGTGCAGGACCGGTCGATTCTGTTCCTTTCGGTTACCTGCGAGGAGCAGGGATTGCTCGGCAGTGATTACTATGCAGGAAACCCGCTCTTCCCTCCTGGGAAAACAATCGGGGTGATAAACATTGATGGCATGAACATCTTTGGAAGGACGAATGACATGAATATTACCGGTTACGGCTACAGCGGACTTGATGATTATGCAATTGCAGTCCTTGGAAAATATGGCCGATATGCCACTCCTGATCCCACCCCGGAAAAGGGCAGTTATTTCCGGTCAGACCATTTTAGCTTTGCCAGGGTGGGAATCCCTTCTTTGAACCTTTCTGCGGGAGTCGACAATGTTGAGCATGGCAGGGAATGGGGACTGGCCCAGGACGAGAAATGGACCCTGGAGAATTATCACAAGCCTTCCGATAATTACGAGCCCGGTAAATGGGATTTCAGCGGGATGATTGAAGACACCCGTGTGTATTTTGAAATTGGTTACGATCTCAGCATGGCTGATGATTTCCCTGACTGGAATCCGGGCATCCCGTACAAAACACTAAGGGATAAGATGATGCAGAAGCAGGATTGATGCATTTGAGAATACAGGACCGGTAATCGGGGTATTCCGGTAATTGAAATCCCTTTCTTTCCGCAGACTCCTGTTTGCTAACGTGAAAAAAATGTTCTGTAGTTAATGAAGCCGGCTGACCTGGTTTTTTCCTTTCAGAGAGCTGTAATCATGCGCAACGGAAAGCTCATTGCAGGCGAACTGAGCTTTGATGTGCACCGCGGTGAAAGCTGGGGGATATGCGGGGCCAACGGAACCGGAAAAACGACCTTACTCGAGGTCATTGCCGGGAAACAGCGGCTTGCCGGGGGTGAAATGATCCTGCCGGATAATGTTACCGTTGCGGAATTCTATTCATCGGTTGCCATCGTCAGGAGGGACTTTTCGTTGTATCAATGGTTTACCGGATCGGCCAGCTTTTACCAGCAGCGTTATTTTTCCCCGGGAGTTCAAGAGACTCCCGGAGTTTTGGACTTAATTCATGAGAAAACAGGGTTTTCAAAAGAAGATATTCGTTCAGCTGCTCATGAATTTGGTTTTGTTTCGCTGCTTGACAGACGCATTGTTTCATTGTCGACAGGAGAAGGACAGAGAATCCTGCTTTTAATGTTGTGGTTGAGCGGCAAAAAGGTTATTTGCATCGATGATCCTTACGAAGGCCTGGATCCTGAAGGTAAACAACTTGTTACGAATACCCTTCAGTCGCTGGTTAAAAAGAAGGCAGCTGTCCTGGTAACCGGAACAGATACAAGTCTGCCAGGTTTTGTCAGTCACGTTTTATATCTCCGGAATCAGCGGGTTGAATATGCTGGCGACGCGGATCTTTTTAATTTCCGGAATGCTGATTCACCGCAGCCTTATCAACCGCCCGGACTGAAAAGATATGTTCCTGACAATTTCAACCGTGCGTTTATGACGGCGGCTGAAATGAAAAATATTACCATCAGGTATGGCAGCAACATTGTCCAGGAAAATTTCTCATGGAGAATCCGCAGGGGTGAAAAATGGTTGCTTTCAGGTCCTAACGGATCGGGAAAAACTACGCTGATGAGTCTTATCTATGCTGATAATCCTATGGCTTATGCCTTTGATCTCGTTATTTTTGACAGAAGGAGGGGAACGGGGGAAAGCATATGGTTTGTATTGATACCTGACGTCAGGGCAATTTGCGGAGCTTGTTAGTTGCGCTTAAGCGGGGCTGGACAGGCGGTATCACTTCGGGATATCCGAGAGCCAGTATGCCTGCGATTTGACCCCCGTCAGGAATCCCGAACAATGACTTGGCCTGCGGTGTGCTGCCGAATGAGAGCCACACGCCGGCTATCTGTTTTTCTCATGCAGCAAGGAGAATGTTCTGGATCGCAGCTGCAGCCGACATGGGAAAATCATATCTGTCGAGGTCGGTAAGTGCAGGAGCACAGGCCACTGCCAGTATAACCGGCGCATCGCCGAAGTTCAGGGAGAAATTGCGGATAACCTGCCTGCGTTCTTCAGGAAGGTCAGGATTGAGCAACGGCCCTGATTCCATGGCCCTCCTGTACATTTCTGCCAGTCTGCCACGCGTTTCCGGACCTGCCAGAATGAACTCCCATGGCTGATTGTTTCCGTGAGACGGCGCCCAGGTTCCGGCTTCGAGAATATCCATCAGCGTTTCATCTGATACAGCCCGGGAATTGAATACGCGTGCTGTCCTTCTGCTAAAGATTGCTTCCTTAAGTTCCATTGTTTCCTTTGATCTTATTTGTTTGAGTATGTAGGGGCCATTGATACTCCCGGGGAAAACAGGCATTTCTTTCAGCCTGCCATCCCTACAGGGTCTGGGTTATTGTGTCAGGTATTATTTCAAACATGGCCCTGGCCCACGGAAACCTTTGCTTCAGTTCGTCAAACTCATTGCCTTCTGTGATAAAAGCCAATGTGCCATGGATGAGGAATCCCGTTCCTTTGGAATGAAATCCCTGAACCTCCCTGCTTCCGAGGGTAGCGACAATTCTATTGTTTCTGCTGACAATTGCTTCCGTAGTTCTCATGCCCCCGGCAGGGCCGATGATATTTCCGCTGCCGGTAACCTTCAGGTAACTGTTCCATGTATTTACCATGTGAATACTGTTGCCATCAGGCATTGCTATAGCCACAACTCCTTCATGTTTCAGCACCTCCAGCAGTTTTTCGGGTATCAGGGCTTTCATGTTTGACGATTTGTTTTGAAAATTAAAAATACAATACATTTTGCGTGATTTTATCCCTGAAGTTGTTTTTATCATAAATCTGCCTGGTACCGGAGAGGCTGCCAGTATATCCGGTTTTAAAACTTCAGGCGGACCAGATTAATATTTACCCGGTTGGAATCAAATGATTTTATGTATGTTTATATCAGACTAAGATCAGATTGAAATGAAAAAACATGTTCAGAAACAGACTATAAGCCTTATAATGGCTTCTATACTGGTGTTTATTGGTTTCCCGGCTGTTTCACAAACAGGGGAAGCCGCTGCCGGGGCAGCGGTGTATAGGAATCCCGCTGTGCCGGTCATGCTGAGGGTTGAGGATCTTCTTTCCCGGATGACCCTTGAAGAGAAGATCGGACAGATGAACATGCCCTGTGTTTATGAAGCGGCACTGGGAGATGACATTGCGTCGAGAGCCCTTGCTTGTAAGAAGCTTGCAGAAGGCACTTTTCTTGACTATCTCGGCCCCATAGGAGGTTTCTTTACCCTGGCGAATACCATATTGCATGAAGGTACCCTTCAGCAGGCAAATTTCTTCAATGAGCTTCAGAAGACAGCAGTTGAAAAAACGCGGCTTGGCATTCCCCTTCTGCAGACGGAGGAGGGAACGCACGGGCTGATGTGTTCGGGAGGAACAGTCTTCCCGGAGGGACCGGCCATAGGAAGTACCTGGGACATGGATCTGGTCAGCCGGATCTACACGGTAGCATCGCGTGAGGCAAGGGCAGTGGGGATCCACCAGTTGTTCACCCTGGTGATTGAACCCAACAGGGATCCGCGGCTTGGCCGGAATCAGGAAGGGTACAGTGAGGATCCCTTCTTCTGTTCGCGTATGGCAGAGACGATAGTCAAAGCTGTTCAGGGAAATGATGTCTCCGCAAATGACAAGGTTGTTGCCGGCCTGTGCCATTACCCCGGGCAGAGTCAGCCAAACAGCGGACTGGAAAGGGGCGCGATGGAGATTTCAGAGAGGCAGCTGCGTGAAGTGTTTCTCCCTCCCTGGATAGCAGGGATAAGGAAAGCCGGCGCTCTCGGGGTGATGGCAACTTACCCGGCAGTTGACGGGATCCCGACCCATGCATCTGAATTCCTGCTGACAAGGATACTCAGAAATGAACTCGGGTTTAAAGGATTGGTATTAAGCGAAGGAGGCGGACTTGGTACACTGTTATACACGGGCCTGGCTGAGAACGACCAGCAAGCCGGGGAACTCGCTCTCAGGGCGGGCCTTGACGTTGGTATCTCATTCGAGGGCGGCTATCTTAAGCCGATGATTGCCGGTGTAAAAGAAGGAAAGGTGTCAATGGAGCTGATTGACAGGGCGGTAAGGCGGATACTGGAGCAGAAATTCAGGCTTGGCCTGTTCGAGAACCCTTATGTTGATCCGCAGCGTGCTTTAAGTGTTACCCACACAAGGGAGAGCCGTGAACTTGCCCTTGATGCTGCCAGGGAAGGAATTGTTCTTCTGAAGAATGAAAACAATCTTCTGCCTGTCAGAAAAAATATAAGGAAAATAGCGGTCATCGGACCCAATGCCGACAATGAAAGGAACCAGCTTGGAGATTATACGGCGCGTGTTGTTCTTCAGGAGATAACGACTGTTCTTGGCGGAATTAAGTCATTTGTGTCTCCCGGAACCGTTGTTGAATATGTTAAAGGATGTGATGTTGCCGGCAACCGGGTGAATGAACTGGCAAAGGCCCGCAGGGCAGCCTCCGGCGCCGACCTGGCAGTAGTGGTGCTGGGGGAGAATGAATGGCAGGCTCCGGACAGGAGCGGCACCTCAGGGGAGGGATTTGATGTGGCCAGCCTCGATCTGACTGGGATGCAGGAAGATCTTCTCAAAGCCGTGCACTCAACGGGAACTCCGGTTATACTCGTTCTTATAAACGGCAGGCCGCTTTCCATCCGCTGGGCAGCAGAAAACATTCCCGCCATCATCGAGGCATGGATCCCGGGCGAAGCAGGGGGGACTGCCGTTGCCGGGATCATTTTCGGTGACTGCAACCCCAGCGGTAAACTCACAGTCACCATACCCAGGCATGTCGGACAACTTCCCTTTTATTACAATTATATGCCCGAGAAACTGTACTGGATGGAAGAAGGCTGGGGAAAAGCATACGCCGATATGCCGGCAGCGCCATTATGGGAATTCGGCTTTGGATTGAGCTATACTACCTTCAGGTACAGCAACCTGATAATTAACCCGGAGGTTACAGGGATCTTTGGAGAGGTGAAAGTGAGCCTGGATGTGGAAAATACCGGTTCCAGGGCTGGCAGGGAGGCGGTGCAGTTGTATGTCAGGGACAGGTATGCCTCCGTTACTGTGCCTGTGAAGGAACTGAAAGGATTCGAAAAGGTGAGCCTTGAGCCGGGTGAGAAGAAAAGCGTTGAATTCAGGCTTACCCATGACGACCTGGCTTTGTTCAACAGGAACATGGAGTTTGTTACCGAACCCGGGATATTCGAGGTCATGGCTGGCAGCTCATCAAACGACATAAGGCTGAAAGGGCTGTTTGAACTGAAAAACTAAGGCAATGCCGCGATTGATTAAAACAGTATCTTCATTCCACAGAATAACTGTTTCCTTGTATTTTTATTGACTTCACCAGGGATTTTCCCGAAATGAACTTGTATTTTGTTCCAAGATATTCAAGAATAACCTCCGTGCCATTGATTTCCAGGGAGATCTGATTGCTGTCGTCCCTGTGAACAATGAGATCAGCAAGCAGAAGAGCTTTTTCAATGCCGTCGCCCCTGTGGAAATTCCAGACTTCATCCGGAAGGGCGAGCCTTTTATCATCATAGATTGATTCGTTTTCAAGGTCTGAAAGAACCTCATAAACCTCACTCAATTCCTTTTCCTCAAGATCCTTGAAGCATACCGGGTTTCTTTCAATGGCCGCCTTTATGAACGGCACCCAGTCGATCCTGTCCATCTGCCGGTATACATATAATGAAAGCAATGCAGTTTCCGAGGTTTCTGCCATCTCATTGATCTTTCTCACAATACTTTCGCGTGTGTCAGCAGGGCCAATTTCAGGTTCGATGCTTTTTATGAATGACTTGCCGGGATCGGGCAGTCTTGGATCAGTAATTATGAAAACCCTGAGGTCTGAAAACATTTCCTCCAGCAGGGGCCCGGGAACTGATCCGGCCAGCTTCTCAAACTCCTTTATGAATTCATCAAGGCTTATGCTCTTGTTCTCCTGAAAGATTTTTTCCACATTGTTCAGGAGAATTTTCCCGTTAATGGGGCTCAGATGGAATTCATCGCCCTCGATTTCATTTACAAGCTGTTCGCGTGTTTCTTTCGTTAAATTGTGTTTGCTGGTGTGTTCATATTCGAACATCTTTTCAAGACTTATATACAAGTGCTTTCCGGAGCAGTCGCAATAATACTGGAACAGGGTTTTGTACCTGGGCTTGAACCGCAGGAAATTAATGAATATAGTGTCAGTCAGATCAGTGCGAAGGAAACTCTTCAGTTTGGTGCTGAAGGTTTCGTAGGCTTTTCTGCTTATTGTCGCTTCATTGTAAATGACATGGATGAATCCTGTTATATGGGTGACCATTGTAATTTTTTCATTTTCCAGGGCACGCCTGGCTTTCTGCGACAATGAGGTACCGTTGAACCACATATTCTGCGTGACAATTCTTCTGTTGTTTGTGATCAGCCCCTCCTTCTCAGTGATGAAATTCTGAGAATGCAGGGGAGTTGCGATAAGGAATATTTTGTCAAGTGGAATTCTGCCGACAATGAACAACGCTGCCGCGTAAAGCGATGATAGTGAAACACATTCTCCCGCTCCGGTGGAAAATCCGTTCTTGTGCCTGAATGCGGTCATTGCTTCGACCGTTTCGGTTTTCCAGTATGGAATTATCTCTGAATCATATTTGTCGAGCCCGAAATGCTTCCTGATATCAATATCAAAATAATACTTGTCGCCCTCATATCCGAACAGTGCATTTGATTGTTTCATGATCTCAAGGTCAAAAAAACCGCTGAACCGGGCCATTTCCCTGGTTTTTGTCGTGAGACCCCAGGTTGACAGGTCGAGATTGAAAACATAATTGTCAATAATGAACTGTTTGATCCGGTTCACCCTGTAATTGAAACTTTTTGATTCAATATTGCTGAACCACGGGTCATCCCTCCATTTCCAGATTACCGGCGACATAAGGTTGGCAATTACAAGAGGAAAGAAAAGCTCCGGGAAAATAAAAATCTCCATGTCGGAGAGTGTGAACGCGGAAGAATATTTTTCAAGTTTTTTAATCTCTGTAACGGATGGTCTATTATCAGGCACCATAGTAATTAAATCAGGAATTTTGATAATAATAACAATCTTTGTTCCGGAATGTTTTGGAAGGATGTGTAACCGGAAGCCATGGGCCGACCGCAACCTGTGAATTTAGAGGCATCTTTCGGTTTCAGAAAAGAAGAAGTTCGATTCGCGGACTGCATTTTCATCGCTGTCTGAGCCATGTACGGCGTTCATCTGTACTGATGATGCAAATTTTTTCCTGATTGTTCCCGGCTCAGCTTTTGCGGGATCCGTTGCTCCGATCAGATTCCTGAATTTGTCAACCGCATTCGCCTGCCTGAGTATCATAACAATGACAGGTCCGCTTATCATGAATTCCACCAGGTCGCTATAAAATGGCCTGTCCTTATGGATGGCATAAAAGCCCCGCGCCTGCTCCCTGGTCATCCTTAGAAGCTTAAGCGCTACTGTTTCAAAGCCTGCTTCATGAATCATTGCCAGGATCGGTCCGGTGTTTCCGCTGCCGAATGCATCAGGCTTAATAATTGAGAATGTGAATTCGCCGTTCATTGCTGTTATTTAATAAGGTCCTTGCAATCACCTGTCACAAGGAAATTTCCTATCTTTGACAACTTGTTAAAAAAAGACAATAAAGTGATTGATCCGGTCAAATATACAAAACAATTATCTAAACTGATTTCATCATCTGACAACATCCTTATTATCTGCCATATTAATCCCGACGGAGATGCAGTTGGTTCTCAGCTGGCACTGTATCACTATCTTACATTAAAAGGCAGGCATGTTGACATGATTGCTCCCAACAATCTTCAGGAGTTCCTTAAATGGATGCCGGGAGCAGATCAGATCAGGGTATTCATAAGGCACAGAGCGGAATGTATTGAACTGATCAGTAAGGCCGGTCTGATCATAATGACTGACTTCAACCAGCCGGGCAGGCTGGGTGAGGCTGAGAAATATGTTGTAAGTTCAGAGGCAGGGAAGGTAATAATCGACCATCACCTTGATCCGGTTGACTTTGCTGATCTCACAATTTCAGATCCCTCCAAATGTTCCACAGCAGAACTGGTTTATGAACTGACAGCCCTGATGGACGGGAAACCCTGTACCGGTAATGAATTTTCGGAGTGCATTTATGTCGGAATCATTTCTGATACCGGAAATTTGGATCATGGCGCATTGACCGGCAGAACTTTCAGGATAGTTGCTGACCTTCTGGATAACGGCATCGACAGGGAAAAGGTGATGAATGTAGTGTACAACAACTATTCGGCTGACCGTATGCGGCTCATGGGCCTGGCGCTGAATAAGCGCATGGAGATACTTCCTGAGTTCAAAACGGCATATATGTACCTTACACGGCAGGATCTGAGTGACTTTAATCACGTCAAGGGCGATACTGAAGGGTTTGTGAATCTGCCCCTTTCTATTAAGGATATTGTATTCTCGGTCCTGTTCATTGAGAAGGAGAACCATGTGAAAATTTCATTCAGGTCGAAGGGAAGCTTTCCCGTGAACAAATTTGCCTCAGACTATTTCTCAGGCGGCGGCCATATGAATGCGTCGGGCGGAGAGTATTATGACAGTCTTGATAACACTATCGCTTATTTCCTCAGGATCCTGAACGACAACGCCACTCTGATAAATGATGCAATCGTTTAAGTACTACAGGATCTGTATCTTCACTTTTCTTCTGTCAGCCCTGCTTGTTTCCTGCAGGGGCAGGAGTGAGGCGGAAAAAGTTGTCCCCGGATCAGGGAGGAGCGACATGACGGAACTGAACCGTTTCTTCGTTCAAAAAGACAGGGAAATTATTGAAAACTATATTGAAAGGAAAGGCCTTGATATGCAGGAAACACCCACGGGCCTCTGGTATTTTATAAAGAAGGAGGGAAGGGGCAATCTGATATCTGACAACAATAAGGTAATGATTGCTTACGACTGCTCTCTCATGGATGGTACAAAGTGCTATTCATCAGACGATTCGGGACCGAAAGAGATTGTCCTTGGAAAAACCGGTGTTGAGCAGGGACTTTACGAAGGCCTTAAATTACTGAGGCCGGGAGCTGAAGCCGTTTTTATTATCCCTCCGTTTCTCGCCCACGGACTGATAGGTGACAGGCAGAAAATTCCCCCGCGTGCCATCATTGTTTATGAGATCAGGATACTTTCCGTTGAATAATCCATCTTCTTAATCATTTGAAGCCTGAAAAGGCTGCCTGCGGCATTGGCCCTGCTTACCGGCCTGTTAATGATTTCACACACCCGGAGGATCATCGAATCCATAAATAAGGTTTGGGGCTTCTACTGAAGAATAAAGATGGAGGGATGATTTTTGATGTCCGGGATATTTTTCCTCCATTCACCGACGGTCATTGTTTTTATGCTTTCCGAATTCATGGATATGTCAGTTGCAACACAAAGCTTCCTGTCAGTGCTGCATACCTTTAGCAGGGATTCCAGTATCTTCTGGTTTCTGTATGGCGCCTCCATAAAGATCTGTGCCTGGCCGCTGCGTGATTTCATTTCAAGCTCACGGATTTTTGCGATCCTCTCTTTTTCCCTGACCGGCAAATAGCCGTTGAATGCAAAATTCTGGCCATTCAGCCCTGATGCCATTAGTGCCATAGTGATGCTGGACGGCCCTGAAAGAGGGATCACCCTTATTCTATTCTGATGGGCCAGCGTTACTACCCTGGCCCCGGGGTCTGCTATCCCCGGCATACCCGCTTCACTCATGAGCCCGGCATCCATGCCCCCGGCAATGGGACCGAGGCACTGCATAATCTCCGACTCGGGTGTGTGCTCATTAAGTTCGAGGAACAAAGTGTCGTCGATCGGGAATTCATTATCGATCAGCCGCAGAAATCTTCTCGCGGACCTGATGTTTTCAACAATGAAAACCCTGAGGGATCTTGTAATTCCGATTACTTTATCAGGTATGAGAAACCTGTAGTCCTCACTTCCAAGAGTGACCGGGATCATATATATTTTTCCTGGCACAGTTGTGTTTTTGAACTGTAAATTTAAAGATTATGACAGAATATTCCATCCATACTGAAATACCCGGGTTAAGCATAGGGTCACCCTGCTTCTGATGGATGTCGTTTTTGCCGGCAGGATGTTGCTATGATATCCACCCGGCTTTCATGCCTATACCCTGTTGGATCTTTGTATATTAAGAAGTTGCGCACAAAAAAATGAACATTAAGGCAGGCGATCAGTTTCAAATTCACACGACTTATTGCCTGTTAGGGAATTTTAATATAGGTTTGCTTTCAAAATCAACACCTGTGAAAATAACATTTCTAGGAACAGGGACCTCCCAGGGTGTTCCGGTCATTGCATGTGAATGTGAAACCTGTACATCGGATGATATTCATGATAAACGGCTGCGGACTTCTATCCTAATCGAGAAAAACGAAACCTGCCTTATTATTGATGCCGGCCCTGATTTCCGGCAGCAGATGCTGCGTGAAAATGTAAAAAAACTTGATGCTATACTTCTTACACATGAGCATAAGGACCATATTGCCGGTATGGATGATGTAAGAGCCTATAACTACAAAAGCCGCGATGCAATTGATATTTTTGCGGAGGAAAGGGTACAGAAGGCAGTCAGAAAGGAATTTTCCTATGTTTTTGCCGAATATCAATATCCGGGAGTGCCAAAGATGCGGCTCAACCCTGTTCCTGAATACGGATTTGAGGTGGGATGCCTGAGCATTGTGCCCCTGCGGGTTTATCATTACAGACTGCCCGTTTACGGCTTCCGTATTGGCAATTTCGCTTATATTACTGATGCGAATTATATTCCCGAAGAAACCAAGGAAAAGATCTTTGGAGTTAAATATCTGGTTATAAATGCCCTGAGAAAAGAGAAGCATATCTCGCATTTCAGTCTCCGCGAAGCAATGGATTTTATACGGCAAATATCCCCGAGAAAGGCATTCATTACCCATATCGGTCATCAGATGGGTCGGCACAAAGAAGTATCAGCCGGGTTGCCGGCAGGGATCATGCTTGCTTATGACGGACTTGTGCTGGTGTGCGATGAATAATAACTGATGCCCCTATTTTCTCCTGAAATTCTTGTTGAGCTTTTTCTGGTAGGACGGGGAATAGTAGTATCTGTTTCTTCCCATAGGGGTGGAACTTGCCTCCTGTGTGTTCACCTTTCTGGAATGTGACGGGGACCTTTTCGCAGGGGCACATCCCGTATCTGCCAGTAAAAAAAACAGCATGACGGGCAATATAAGCTTAATTATTTTCTTGAATGCTGGCATCTTATGTAATGACTGTCAGTTTGTCCGAAGCTTTCTCAACCAATTTATCCTGCTTGCAGCAACGGCATGTGTGAACTCCAAAAATCAAATTCTTTTTTTTTAGTGACTGCGATATTATAACTTGCAGAAAAAAAGAACCGGTTACTTTCATAATTCTTCTAATGATTTCTTTCAGATTAAAGATCAGTTGTTTCCTGCCTTTTATCGCCTGTCTCATACCGGTTTCACTGAACTCCCAGAAACTTGAAAAGGTCAGTATCTCGACTGACTCAGGCTTCTGTGTCGACAGTATTGCCATAGCTGATAACAATAATCTTCTACTTAAACGGAAAAAAGCATTTTTAAGTTTCCAGGTTGATGAAAAAAACTATACCACGAGATCCCTGGGCGTTGTTGCTGAAGATACCGTATATCGTGTGAGAATAGAAAATAGGGTAAGTCTGAAGTTTAAACCCCTGGCAAAGAAAACCCCCGTTTGGGATTGCGAATTTGAAAATATTTCCAGTGACACGGTAACCATAGGCAACGTTTTGCCATTTGAGATGGACGAAGAGTCGGTCAGTATTACCGGTTATGGGCCGGGCGGACTGGCGCGGGCCTGCCTGTTCCGCCCTGGTTTTCGTCCTTTAAGGGTCATTCTGCCTGACAATGCATGGGAACTGGGTTATACATCGTTCAGTGTTGATGATGGATATTCATTATGCGGCCTGGCTAGGCGCAGGAGCACAACAGGGGGGATCAGGCTCAGGTACTCCACAAAACTGCCCCCCGGGGCCAGTGTGAAGTACAGAGTTTACTTTGAGGCGTTCAGGGGCAGTTGGCAGGATGGAATGTCAGTCATGTTCAGGGAAAAATATCTTTTTGACACGGAGATGTTTGACAACACCCTCTATGACAGGCCGGATCTGAGCTGGATAAGGGAATCCTATCTGGTTGTACTTCAAATGGCGTGGGACCGGGAGTTCTTTGACAGGATCAGCGGCAAATACACCTACCCCGATGTCTTGAGGAACGGTAAGAATCGCTTTGGGCATATTGATATATATGGAATCTGGCCCACATGGCCCCGGCTGGGACTTGACCAGAGGAACCAATGGGATCTTTTCAGGGACCTGCCGGGAGGTACTGCCCAGCTAAAGAATTTCGTCTGCCTGTCGCATCAGAGCGGTACCAGATTCTTCATTTCCTATAACCCCTGGGACACGAGTACCCGGAAGGAGGATCATCTGGGAGGATTGGCCCGGATCCTGAGGGAAACCGGAGCCGATGGTGTTGTGATTGACACCAGGAGCAGTTCAAGTGCTGAACTTCAGGCGGCTGCCGACAGTGTTGGAAAAGGTATTGTAATGTACTCGGAGGGAATGGCTGTGCCACGGGATATGCAGGGAATCATTTCCGGACGGGTTCACAATGCAATCTTCCTCAGTCCCGAACTTAATCTCAATAAGTTCATCAAACCCGGCTTCTCAATTTTCAGGGTATGTGACGTCGGGGAAGATATCCTCCACAGGGAGATCGCCATAGCTTTCTTCAACGGCTATGGTACCGAACTTAATATGTTCAGACCCGGAGGAAGAAACGAAAGTTACCAGGATGACCTGGATTTTCTGGCAAAAACGACATTTATACTGAGACAGAATAATGATGCATTTCTGGATAAGAACTGGGTACCGCTTATTGGCACGGGCGAAGATAACGTCTACATAAACCAGTGGCGTTCAGGCCGCAAAAAGATATTCACGGTACTGAATATGAACAACAATGGAGTTGGAGGGAAAATCCTGAGGACCGATGCCGACAGCGGCATGCACCATGTTTCCTTATGGAACCACGAAAACCTTGTCCCTGAATCAGTTGGCGGTAAGCTGCACCTGCAGGTGAATGCTGACGGCTGGCCCTCATCTTTCAACGGAACAAGGAAAGAGGGCTCGCTTGATTGTATTGCGGCATTTCCCGTTATACTGAATTCCAGCCTGGAAGGGGATCAGATAAAGATTAGCAGCCGGTTACCCGGGAAACTGGTAATATGGAAGGGCGATCCTTCTTATGACGGAGAATCGAGGGAATTCAGCCTGAAGGCCGATACCACACTGAGTGTAAAGGAAATGTTCGGTTATTATGAAGGAAAGACTGTTGTGCAGCTTCTCGACGGAAACATCCTCAGGGATGAAAATATTCTCAGGATCAAAGGCGGGGAACCCTGGCTGATCAGCAAGTTGACCAGGACTCCCAGGGTGTCAGAATACGACCGTAACATGGTGCTTGTGCCCGGAACCGATTTCTCTTTCTCGGTATCAGCACATGACAACTTCATTCCATATCCTGCAGCCGGTAATTGGTCACATAAGATAGACAGTTTTCTTATCGACAGATTTCCTGTCACTAATGAGCAGTATTACGAGTTTATCTCTGCCACGGGATTCAGGCCGGCTGATACCACAAGATACCTGAGGCACTGGGAGTATGGCATATATAAGCCGGGCACTGAAAGATATCCGGTTGTATATGTAAGCTACGACGATATCAGGGCATATGCAAAGTGGGCGGGGAAAAGGCTGCCCACGGAAGCCGAATGGCAGCTGGCTGCCCAGGGCCCGGACAAGCGGACATGGCCCTGGGGCAATGAGTTCCATGCGACTTTCTGCAACAACGCATTCGGAAAATCAACTCCTGTCGACGCCTTTTCCAAGGGAGCCAGCCCCTACGGGGTAATGGATCTTGTCGGAAATGTGTGGCAGGTTACAAATGATCTGTATTTTGATGGATCCTATTACTTTCTCGTAATCAGGGGCGGAAGTTATTTCCGTCCCGATCCCGGCGGGTGGTATATCCAGGGAGGTCCCCAGCCTCTCGACCGGACCCAGATCATGCTGCTTATTTCACCGGGATTTGACAGAAGCGCAACGGTTGGCTTCAGATGTGTAAAGGATATTGATCCGGATAATTTTAAAAGCAAAAGGCAGTCTCCGTGACAAAAAACAACCAGGCCTTTGCAATTGTCCGGATTTGCTGATACCAACCCCGGGATGAACCGGTTTTATGCATCATTTTTGCGGTTTATCCGGATATTTTTCTTGCGCCATCCCATATCTCTGGCTGATAGAAGTCGGGAACAAGGCCTGTGATCTTCTGATAAACGGACCCCAACCCGGAAATGAAATCATGGATATGGTCCTTTTCAACCAGGCTTACGGTGCATCCCCCGAAACCGGCACCGGTCATCCGGGTTCCTGTAACACCCGGCAGCTTTCTGCCCTCATATACCAGAGTATCCAGTTCATTGCCCGTTACCTCGTAATCGTCTTTGAGTGAATCGTGCGACTGGTTCATCAGTTCGCCGAACCGCCCGATATTATTCTCTTTAAGAACCTTCACTGCTTCCAGCACCCTTCCGTTTTCGCTTATGACGTGCCTGGCTCTTTTCAGGATTACCGGATCTTTGATAAATTCTTTGAGGATTGCAATATCATCCGTTTTTAACTCACCCAGATTTCTTACCGGCCGGAAGGGTTGAAGCAATTCAACTGCCCTTTCACATTCCGACCTTCTTTCATTGTATTTTGAATCGGTAAGTCCGCGTCTTTTATTGGTGTTTGTAATGATAAGCGCGTTGTTACCCGGATTAACAGGTACATTTTCATAGCCCAGGGTATCGCAGTTGAGGAATATTGCATGGTCCCTTTTACCAAACCCCACGGCAAACTGGTCCATGATCCCGCAGTTCATACCCACAAACTCATTCTCGGCTTTCTGGCTCAGGATGACCAGGTCGAGTGTTTCCAGCCCTGCACTGTAAATATCGTTGAGTGCAGTTGCCGTAACCATTTCGATCGAGGCTGAGGAAGATAGCCCTGCACCGTTGGGAACATCGCCGTAAAAAAGCATTTCCAGGCCGGTGACATCGATCCTTTTCCTCATAAACTCATTAATCACCCCGAGAGGATAGTTGCTCCATTTCTTTCCCCGCCTTGAGAGGTGGTCACTTATTTGCACTTCATCATCATCGTCGAAGTTGAGGGTGCTGAACCTGATTGTTCTTCCCCTTGTGGTGCGTATTGCAAGGTAAGTTCCGAAATTGAGGGCGCAGGGGAAAACGAAACCTCCGTTGTAGTCTGTATGTTCACCGATAAGGTTTACCCTTCCGGGAGAGAAAAAAAGAACAGGCTTTTCATTCCTGTTCCCGTATTTCTCAAAAAACTTTTCAGTAAAAGACAGTATGTCCATATCTATACTTTTAGTTTCTTCTCGATTTCATTTATCTGGTTTCTGAAATGCTTATCGGTATCAATCAGGTTATTGACGGTTTTGCATGCATGAAGGACAGTTGCGTGATCCTTGCCTCCGATGTGCGAACCGATGCTTGCCAGTGATGCTTTGGTAAGGCTTTTTGAGAAATACATTGACACCTGCCTGGCTTGTACGATCTCTCTTTTCCTGGTTTTGCCCTGGATCAGTTCAATGGGGATTTTATAATAGTCGCAAACTATTTTCTGGATGTATTCGATTGTGATTTCACGGCGTGAAGTGCTGACAAGCTTCTCAACCATCTGCCGTGCAAGATCGAGGGTTATCTCCTTCCTGTTAAGGGTCGACTGTGCATACAGTGATATCAGCACTGCTTCAAGTTCCCTGATATTGTTTGAGATGTTTGCGGCAAGGTATTCGAATATCTCCTCCGGCAATTCAATTCCATCGTTATAGGCTTTCTTTTTGAGAATTGCCAGCCTTGTATCATAATCCGGACGCTGAAGGTCAGCCTGGAGCCCCCATTTGAACCTCGACAGCAGCCTCTGTTCCATTCCCTGAAGCTCAACAGGCGGCCTGTCGCAGGTGAGGATCAGCTGCTTCCCCGACTGATGGATATGATTGAATATATGGAAGAACATATCCTGGGTTTTTTCCTTGCCGGCAAATTCATGAACATCATCCAGGATCAGTACGTCAATCATCTGGTAAAAATGAAGGAAGTCATTTTTGTTATTGTTCCTGACTGATTCGACAAACTGGGTCTGGAACTTGTTGGCATTAACATAAAGGACCACCTTGTCGGGATGCTTCTCCTTCACCAGAATGCCGATTGCCTGGGCAAGATGTGTTTTGCCGAGCCCCGAGTCACCGTAGATCATCAGCGGGTTAAAAGCAGTGCCTCCGGGATTGTTGCCGACGGCGATCCCTGCAGACCTGGCAAGCCTGTTGCATTCACCCTCCACGAAATTATTAAAGTTGTAATCCGGATTCAGCCTGGGATCAAAATGCACCTTCTTGATACCGGGTATTACAAACGGGTTTCTTATTGAAGGCTGCGTGACATCAAAGGGAACCTGAACAGGCTTGTTTTTAAGGTCGGTCTTGTTTCTCGACGGATATTTTACCGTATAGGGCTTTCCGTCGGAATAGTTTGCATTTTCGAGCACCACATTGTACTCCAGCTTCGCATCAGACCCAATCTCGCGCCTGAGGGTTTTTCTCAGGATGTCAATATATTGTTCTTCAAGATATTCATAGAAAAAAGGACTTGGAACCTGAATGGTAAGGACATTGTTTTCAAGTTTCAGGGGGATTATGGGATCGAACCATGTTTTAAAACTGACAGATGGAATAATATCCTTTATTATTTGCAGGCAATTATTCCATATATCAATGTGGGATTTGTTCATGGAGGCTTTTTCGTTGTAGGGTTCCAAAATTGGAAAATCAGGAAGCAAGATTTACAAAAAATATATCAAAAAAAAATTTATTTTCACTTGGTTTATTCAAAAAAAGTATATGGTTTTAAACATCAGTAACTTAAAAAATGAAATATTTTCATGGGTATTATCTGATTGTGTAACAGTGTGTTATAATCCTGTCGGCCTGTTTGCTCATGTGCCACAATCCCTTAGGCTTTCTGGTCGGCTTCGTGCAATTTTCTCCGGAAAATCGGGGGTTGTTTTGCAAGCGGTCAGGCAGGATAATTTGAGTTCAAGATAATCCGGGTTTTTCAGAAATCCAATTTTTCCGGTCAGTTTTTCCTGCCAAACAATGAGAAATGAACATATCTCCGGGGATTTGATTTTAAATCCTGCAATAGGAGATCCAGGCTTGCAAGGCTCCTGTTGAGATTCAGATAAAGGGAATCATTGGTCATTAGCTGACCGGCTGTTCCCTTTCCCTCAGTGATGTTTTCCATCAGACCAGATATCTTTCCCAGGCTGCTCCTGAGATTGGTCACTGTTGCATACAGATCGGCTGCCACGAGGGTATCGGTAACAGACTCAAGGTTTTCAAATGTCCTGTTAAGTCTTTTTGTGTTATCAGCCAGCATTTCTGTCAGCTTTCTTATGTTTTCAAGTGAGGCTCCCAGATCAGCTTTTTCAATACCCACGGCTGTGTTTCTCAGGCTGGCGATTCCGGAATTGACATTGTTCCTGAATTCCGGATTCATTATTTCATTCAGCGATCCCAGGGTTGTATCCAGTTGCTGAATAACGGATTCAGCCTTGTTTTTAAGCGGTACCAGTTCATTTTCCAGCTTTGTGATTACGGATTCGACAAGCCGGCCGGGTATGGTATCATTGCTCGAATAGAAGCCGGGTCCGTTTCCGAAAACCAACTGTACTTTCATTCCTGCTATCAGGGATGCGGTGGTTATTTCGGCAACGCTGCTGACTGGAAGCCTGAATCCCTTATCGACCGACAGGACCACAAGGAGTTTTCCGCTGCCCGGATCGACAAACCTGATTGACTGTACAATTCCCACCTTATAGCCGTTGACCTCAACCGGACTTGATTCGGCAAGTCCGGCAACCTTGTCATAAACCACATAGTAGCGGACTTTGCTGCTGAGGACCTCCTTTCCCTTAAGAAAGTTGTAAAGCCATATGAAAACAATTATGGTCAGCAGGGCGGTTATTCCAACCTTTACTTCGTTTGTGATTTTTTTCATTTATCTGTTTTATTTTTGCCGGGTAAGCTTTTTTGCCTCCTCCAAAGGTAATATTTTGTCGCCTTGCAGGGCAATCACAAATGCATCAGGAATAATTGTTCTGATCTTTTTCCAGTAATCAACTGTTTCCTGGTAATCGGAAAAACTCCCTGTTGCGTATTTGTAGCGATTTTCTGCAAATATCTCCCTTACGTCGCCAAGGCCCTTGAAATTCCCGGGTTTGATTTCTATTCTCCCTGCAGAAGATGCGATCTGAACGGAGAAGGTCACATCGCCCGGCATGTTGCTGCCTGTATGTTCTTTTGCGGTATCAGCGGTCTGAAGGTCTCCTGATTTCAGTTCCTGGGAAACAATGCTTTTCTTTTCAATCTCGTTGATATAGGAACTACAGGCCCTGTATATGGCTGAAGCAATATAGTCCTGCCCGGTCCTGGAGGTAAGGAATTTCTCCTCTTCCGGATTTGTAAGAAACCCGGTTTCTATAAGTACGCTCGGCATGGTTGTCATATAGAGTACCAGGAACCCGGCCTGCTTGACTCCCAGGTCATTTCTCCCGGCCCTGTTCCTGAACTGATCCTGGATATCTGAGGCAAGCCATGTGCTCTGTTCCTTGAATGTGTTCTGCATCACCGTGAACATAATGTACGATTCGGGTGATTTCGGATCAAATCCCTCGTATTTTGCAGTGAAATCATCTTCCCACTGAATTACCTCATTTTCCTTCATTGCCACTGCCAGGTTCTGCTCATCCCTGGCTGGTCCCATGATCCAGGTCTCGGTGCCCTGAATGCTTTTCTTTGAGATTGAATTCGCATGAACGGATATGAACAGGTCAGCCTTGCTTTTATTTGCAAAATCAGCTCTCTCAATCAATCCAACAAAGACATCATCTTTCCTGGTATAGAGCACCTTCACATTGCTCAGGTTTTTCTCGAGATATTCCCCGGCTTTAAGGGCAATGGCCAGGTTGATATTCTTTTCCTGGACGAACGATCCAAGTGCTCCCGGGTCCTTGCCGCCATGGCCCGGATCAATGACAATGACCCATGTTTTCCCCTGCCCCCGGATCTCATTGATTCCGGGCAGTGTGATGAGAAGAAGCAGGAAAAAAATCAAGCGGAACGGATTGATATGGTTGCGGTGGTATTTGCCGTTTATAATATCGGTATCCATGTATTGTTCATGTTTTTTTAATTAGTTTTGCTCCCGACATCCCGACGTCGCACAAAAACTGTACAAAAATAGTACTTAAGTTGTATTTTTTTAAAGAAAATAGGTTACTTATAGTGTTCCTCGTGATGCTTCGTTTTTCTTTGTCTTTTTCCCAGGAGCATGCCTTTAAGCCCGATTCAGTTTCATTCCGACCCGACACCCTTATACCCGATACTGCCTTCCGCGATATCAGGCTCATCTCTCCGGATGCAATTGACCAGCAGGTGAACTATACTTCTGCAGGGATCAAGAAAAATGATCTCATAAATAAAACGGCAACATTGATTGATCAGGCTGTTGTAACTTACGGGACTATTGAGATCAAGGCTGATTCCATTGTGTTTGACATGGTTACGAATACGGTTTTTGCATCCGGAATCAGGGATTCGACGGGAGTGGTTCACGGCAGTCCGGTTTTCAGGGAAGGTTCGCAGGAATACGAATCCGACTCGCTGGTCTACAATTTTGTTACACGCAAGGCAATAGCCTACAATATTGTGACCAAACAACAGGACGGGCTGCTGCACAGTTCGGTTACGAAATTGCTTGATGACGGTACTTCCAATATCTCCAGGAGCACCTATTCAACATGTGATGCCGACCACCCCCATTTCTACATCAATCTTCCGAGGGCCAAGGTATATCCGGGCAAAAAGATAATTTCCGGGCCCGGTAATCTTGTGCTTGAGGGAATTCCGCTGCCCCTCGCAATACCTTTTGGTTTTTTCCCGATTCAGAAAAAAAGGGCCGCCTCGGGGATCCTCATACCCAAGGTGGGCCAGGAGCAGCAAAGAGGCTATAACCTTACCGAGGGAGGTTACTATTTTGCAATCAGCGATTATTATGATCTGGCTGTCAGGGGCAGCCTGTACACAAACGGAACATGGATACTTACGGCTGAATCAAACTACAACAAGCTCTATAAATACAACGGGCAGTTTTCTTTCAGTTATGCCAACAATGTGTCGGGGCATAAGGGATTGCCTGACTATTCCAGGGTAACGAACTATAAGATAGGCTGGTCATACAATCAGAACCCCAAGGCAAGGCCCGGTTCAAGATTCTCGGCAAGTGTCAACATGAGCTCCAGCGGATACGATAAAACAAACAGTTATTCAGTATCGGAACATGTTTCAACACAGCGTCAGTCAAGCATCAGCTATTCCAAAACATGGGAGGGATCACCCTTTAATCTCTCGGCAAGCATGAATCACAGTCAGAATGTGAGGAACAAAACGGTGAACCTGAATCTTCCCAAGGTCAACTTTAACATGAGCAGGATTTATCCTCTGAAGGGAAAGGGGCCGGGTGCAAAGAAATGGTATCAGGAACTTCAGTTCCAGTACTCGGCAGCGCTTGACAATCAGATAGGCACGTACGACAGCCTGCTGTTTTCAAAACAGGTATGGAACAACATGCGGAGCGGTTTCAGGCATGAAGCCCCCATGAGCCTTCAGATACGCCCCTTCAGGAACTTCTCCATTTCTCCGCAGGTGTCGTACAGGGGAGTGCTTTATACACAGAAGTATGAAAAAAGGTGGGTTCCTGATTATTTTAATCCCGATCTGAACAGGAGGATGCCGATGGTAGTTACGGATACGGCACGGGGATTCTTTTACGGACATGCGATCAATCCTTCGATATCCGCAAGCTTTAATCCGCAGATATTCGGGACCTTCATGTTCAGGCCCGAATCGAGGGTGCAGGCAATACGCCATGTCATAAAGCCAGGCATAAGCTACAACTACATTCCCGTGTTCAGGGGCCTGAGCAGTGACATGTACAGGAGCGTTCAGAGGGATACCCTGGGTCATTATACTGAATACTCAATATTCGGCGACAATATCTTCGGAACGCCTTCCCTGGGAAAACGGAGCAGCTCAATATCATTTAGCCTTGTCAATATTCTTGAGGCAAAGGTTTTTGCGCGCAACGACACCACCGGGAAGCCGGAAAAGGTAAAGATCATTGACAACTTCGGCATTAATACCTCGTATAACATTTTTGCCGATTCAATGAAATGGTCGCCGGTATCGATGGCAATGCGGACAACCCTTTTCAATAACCTGGGCATATCAGCCAATGCAAATTTTTCATTGTATGGCCTTAATGACAAGGGACGGCCCACGGCAAATTTTGCTCTGCAGCAAAATAATAAACTCATGCGTTTCACAGGATTCAATGCGAGCCTCGATTTTGACCTCGGGGAGCTTATCAGGGGCGGCAAACAGGAAAAGCAACAGGGACCGACCCGGCAGCAGCCGGCACAGCGAGGGCCGATGGACCGGTCAGCGGGCGACGGACGGACTGACACCGGTGAGGGTCTTTACGACGAATGGGGCTATGCTATTTTCGATGTGCCCTGGTCAATGAGGGTCCATTACAATCTCAGCTACCAGAAGCCATCGCTGAAATCAATGTTCAGTCAGACCCTGTCGGTCAGCGGCAATGTTACCCTGACAAAAAAGACTGCAATTACCTACACCAGCGGTTATGACTTTAAGGCAAAGGAAATCACAATGACCAATATAGGCATTACGCGCGACCTGCACTGCTGGACCATGAGCTTCAACTGGGTACCGAACGGGACACTGAAGATGTGGAATTTTACGATCAGGGTCAAGTCATCGGTACTGGCCGACCTGAAATATGAGCGCCGGAAAGATTATCACGATGAATACTGAAAACCCTGAAAACCCTGAAAACCCTCAGAGCCAGGAATTAAGATCCGTTTGAAGGCTTGCTCCGCGTAACCGGCTGAAACCGGATTCCTATTCGGCAATTATTTCAAACTCGACGTCTACCTTTACATCCCTGTGCAGCTTAACCCTGGCTTTATAGGTTCCTACTTCCTTGATCTGCTCCTCCGAAAGAACAATGCTCTTGCGGTCAATGTCAAAGCCTTTTTCCTTCAGGGCCTCTGCAATCTGGATAGTATTGACGGATCCGAATATTTTTCCCGTCGAACTGGTTTTCGCTCCCACAACAAGCCTGACATCAGCCAGCTTTGCTGCCAGTTCCTGGGCGGATGCTTTTATTTTTTCTTCCTTGTGTGCCCTTTGCTTCATATTCTCGGCATGCATTTTCTTTGCCGAAGGAGTGGCGGCAATGGCCAATCCTTTAGGGATAAGATAATTGGTTCCGAATCCGTTCTTTACATGAACAATATCATCCTTCTGCCCAAGCTTGTTTACATCCTGTAGTAATATAATTTCCATATAATATCCTCCCTATTTTAAAAGATCAGTAACATACGGAAGCAGGGCGATGTGACGTGCTCTCTTCACGGCCTTTGCAACTTTCCTCTGAAATTTAAGAGATGTGCCGGTGATACGGCGTGGCAATATTTTACCCTGATCGTTGAGGAACTTCTTAAGAAATTCGGGATCCTTATAATCGATATAGCGGATCCTGTTTTTCTTAAAACGGCAGTATTTCTTTTTCTTGACCTCTACAGTCGGAGGAGTCAAATATCTTATTTCCGATTCATTCTGTGCCATTTCTTATTCCTCCTTCATTATTGATTCTTTTTGTTTTCTCTTCTTTTCTGCATACTCAACTGCGTATTTCTCCATTCTGAATGTGAGAAAACGGATGATCCTTTCATCTCTTCTGTACTGGATTTCCAGTTTCTCAATGAGATCACCGGCGCCTTTGAATTCAATGAGGTAATAAAAGCCTGTCGACTTTTTCTGGATAGGATAGGCCAGTTTCTTCAGGCCCCAGTTCTCTTCATGAACGATCTCACCGCTATTCTCGGTGATGATCTTCTTGAATTTCTGTACCGCTTCCTTCATCTGGTTTTCAGACAAAACGGGAGTTGCAATGAAAACGGTTTCGTACTGATTCAGCATAGTCTTTGTTTGTAATTAATTTTAAGTTTTTTGGCTCGCAAAGTTAACTTAATATTTTTTAAATTAAAATTATATTGCCTTAAAAAAAAGGAAAGGCGAAATTGCAGATTTGCCGGCAGTTACTGACTGAGGTCAATTTTCAGACCGGCCATTAGTCTGCTGTCTCTTTTTGATTATATTTGTAAATTACAATCTGAAATTAAGAGAGGAAGCCGGTTATTTATGGAAAATTTCATTGTATCTGCACGAAAATACCGCCCTTCAACATTCGACATGGTTGTTGGCCAGGTTTCAATCACCAATACCCTGAAAAGTGCCATCAGGAACAAGCACCTGACTCAGGCCTATCTTTTCTGCGGACCCAGGGGGGTAGGAAAAACCACCTGTGCCAGGATTTTTGCCAAAACCATTAACTGCAGCAATATTACCGAAAATGTCGAGCCATGCGACCAGTGTGAATCATGCCTTTCGTTCAATTCAATGCGGTCATTCAATATCCATGAGCTCGATGCTGCATCAAACAACAAGGCCGACGATATCCGGAACCTCACCGAGCAGGTCAGGGTGCCCCCTCAGATAGGCAGGTACAGCATTTATATAATAGATGAGGTGCATATGCTTTCCCAGTCGGCTTTTAACGCTTTCCTGAAAACCCTTGAAGAACCGCCTGCCCATGCAATATTCATTCTGGCTACTACCGAAAAGCATAAAATAATCCCAACCATCCTTTCGAGATGTCAGATTTTTGATTTCAACAGGATAAAGATAGAGGATATTGTTGGCCGGCTGGCGTATGTGGCCGGCAATGAGGGGGTAATTGCAGAGGAAGAGGCACTGCATGTCATTGCCCAGAAGGCCGACGGGGCATTAAGGGACGCCCTGTCAATATTTGACCAGATAGTGAGCCTGAGCGGCAGGCAAATCACCTACAGGGATGTTCTGGAGAACCTGAATGTCCTCGACTCTGAATATTATTTTAAAATAATTGATGGCGCCCTCCGCAGTGATATCTCATCTGTCTTGCTGACCTTTAACGAGATACTGGAAAAAGGATTTGATGCAAACAACTTTCTTTCAGGGCTGAACAGTCACCTCCGGAATCTCCTGGTAAGCCGCGATGAAGCTATTTTGTCGCTGCTGGAAACTACCCCTTCGGTACGGCAGAGATATTCCCGGCAAATGAAATCCTGTTCGGAAGAATTCCTTTTCAGGGCCCTGGATGCAGGGAGCAATGCAGATATAGCCTTCCGGGCAAGCAAGAACCAGCGTTTCCATGTCGAATTATTCCTGATTCTCCTGTGCAGGCTGAATAATGAATCAACGCTCCGGGATTCTGAAAAAAAAAAATCTGAACTGAATCAGGAGGAGAGAAAGGAAGAAGAGTTTCCGCTTCCTTCAAGATCAGGGATAATACGGGAATCGGAAATCACTGCTCCCCTTCAACCAGAAAAGATCGAAACTGCCGGAACCGTAAAACATGCTCCTGATATTGAAAAACCTCCCAAATCATTCTCTATAAAGGATTTTATTTCCGACGGGAAAAACCTGCCGGGAAACAGCGCAGGAACGCCGGCAAGCACACCCGGTACTAACCTGTCCCCCTCTGAAAAACCTGCACCAGTACAGTTTACGATTGAAGCATTTGAAAAAGCCTGGAATGAGTTTACGGACCAGCTGAAGGGCGAGGGAACCAGGATAATCAGTATGTTTAAATCAATAACGACTGAAGTTGACAATGACCATAATATCCGGCTCCATCTTGATAATGCGGCCCAGAAGGACCTTTTTGTCCAGAATTACAAAAACCGGCTGTTAAGTTTCCTGGCCGGCAGATTCGATGTAAGCGATATTGATATTGAAAGTGTGGTGGACGCATCCGAGTCAAATGAAATCCTTTATTCCGGCGAACAGAAATATAATTACCTGATAACAAAATATCCCCAGCTTAAGGAGATAAAAAAGGCTTTTAACCTTGATCTGACATAACATTACCCCGTCATTCAATTTTCCGGCCGGTTATCCGTTTATTTACAGAGGAACATACCGGACCATAAGGATTACGGCGTTGGAAAACAAGAACTTAAATAAAAAGAGGCCTTTCGCGGCGAATAATCTTACCGGGAAGGGTCTGATGCTTGACACGAGCGGAATGATTGCAGGGGGGATTGTTCATGATTTCAACAATTTGCTGACTACCATTTCGGGATACGCAGAAATGATAGATGATGAGCTTCCGCGGGGGACGGCGCTTTCGGAGCAAGTTCTCAGATTGCGCACGGCTGTGTCAAGGGCGAGCCTGCTTTCCCGGCAGCTTCTTCAGATTGGCGATGACAAACCGGGTGAAAAATCAAGGATCAGTGTAAATGAGATCCTTTGCGAAACCCTCGACCTGCTTAAAAATCAGGCAGCCGGTAAAATCAGATTTGAATCTGACATTCCTTCGGATCCCATTTATGTGTTTGCAGCTCAAACCCAGCTGTTCAGAATCTTCCTGAATCTGCTCACAAATGCCATCCGGTCAATGAATGACCGGGGAGGACGGTTGCATGTCAGTGCTTCACAGGTTTCCGGGGAAAAGGCAGGTCCGGCAAAAGGCAGGGCTGGAATTCCGGTTTATGCCCTCATCACCGTAAGTGATACCGGACCAGGAATAGACAGGAAGGTCATAAAACGGATCTTTGAGCCTATGTTCTCCGGCAGGCCGGATTCAGGATCCGCGGGACTGGGGTTGTCGGTGGTGCATGATATTGTCCGCGACCTGGAGGGGGAAATCAGGGTAACAAGCAAAGCCGGTACCGGAACGACCTTCCGGATTTTTCTGCCCACTGCATAAATCATTCCTGCAAAACGGAAATAATCAGGAAGATTTCATAATTTTGAAATCTGATTTATCTTCAGGCTAAACCCGTATTGGTTGTATGAATGTGTTGGCAGGGATGATTATAAATGTTTTTCTACTGAAAGCTATCTGCTTATGCCGGTGATTCTGCTTGTTGAGGATGACATGGAGCTCAGGGCCATGCTTAAGGCGGCGCTGATCCGTAAGGACTTTACGGTTGTTGAAGCCGGTAACGGGAAAGAAGCCCTGGTTAAGTTCAAGCCGGGCGTAACTGACCTGGTAGTTACGGATCTCATTATGCCTGATGAAGATGGGTTGAAGGTTATTATGGAGATCAGGGAAAAAAAGCCGGGGATAAAGGTAATTGCAATCTCGGGAGGCGGAAAGGCCGGTCCGGGCAGCTATCTGAACCTTGCCAGTGCACTGGGAGCCGATAAGGTTTTCTACAAACCGTTTGCGGTTGCGGATCTGATCCGGGAAATTGAAAATCTTTTATCAGGAGCCGAACAACAAGCCTAGTTGATATGTTTATCAGACACCAATCAAAACCACAATAACATGTTAAAAAAGAAAATAGAAGATATTTGCAACCGGCAGGTTGAACGGGAAGGATATTCCTCAAATCTGTATCTTGCAATGGCCAGCTGGGCTGAAACCAGTGGCTTTGCTGGCATTGCCGAATGGCTTTATGCTCAGGCCGATGAAGAGAAAGGGCATATGATGAGGTTCATAAAATACATTAACGAAAGGGGAGGCAGGGCAATTATCCCTGCCTTTAAAAAACCGGAAGCTGAGTATAAGGGTGTGGAAGAGATGTTTAATGAAGTTCTGAAACATGAAGAGTTCATTACAGCCAGCATTAATGAAATAGTTGAGCTGACACTTTCGGAAAAGGACTATAATACGAATAATTTCCTCCAGTGGTTCGTTACCGAGCAGGTGGAGGAGGAATCGTCGGTGATGGCCATTCTCGACAAGCTTCGCCTTATCGGGAAGCACAACATGTATCAGTTCGACAGGGATATCATGCGTTTGAGAACTTCGGCATCTGACGGAGCCGGGACTACATGAGAAAGTACCTGTTGGCAATCCTGTTGCTTTCTTTGGTTCTTCCTGTTGTCAGAAGTCAGGAAATTATTTATAATAAGTCAGTTACCCGGATATGTTATGCCGGCGACAAGGTTACAAAACGATATGTTCCCCCTCCCGGTGATTTTTTTCGCAGAGCCGGATCCAAGGGAGGCGGAAAAATAAATGTAGTCTACACCGGTTTCAGCAGGGAAGCGAGGAGGGCAATGGAGTATGCCGTTGCAATACTCGAATCAGTGCTTCCCGCTGACCTCGATATGACCGTCAGGGCATCCTGGAGAAGGATTTCTTCAAGCGGGGTGCTCGGGAACGCATCGATCACTGCCTTTGCCGGCGGATGGGGGATCGATGCCTTCATGCCCGATGCATATTATCCTGTTGCGGTTGCAGAAAAAATAGCCGGCAGGAGGCTGAATGAACCGGATGATGCGGATGTTGAACTCATCCTTAACAGTACCGTTAACTGGTACTATGGTACTGATGGGAATACTCCCCCGGCAAAGTATGACCTTGTTACTGCGATTATCCATGAGTTATGTCACGGTCTTGGATTTTTCGACAGTATGAATGTTGAAAACAACCTGGGTTTTTATGGTCTCGGCTCCCTCCCTGTAATTTACGACCTGTTCGTGGAGAATATCGGCGGCAGGCGCCTTGTTGACACAATATGGTTTGCACAAAACTCAGCGGAGCTTTACGGGGAACTTGTCGGGGGTAAGCTGTTTTTCAACGGTCCGCTGACCAGAAGCGCCCTGGGCGGCGGCAGGGCAAAGCTATACAGTCCGCCAGGCTGGGATCCGGGCTCAAGCGTGTCGCATCTCGATGAGCTGGGAACACCGGTTGAAAATGCCCTTATGACCCCCTTTATCGATAAGGGTGAAGCAATCCATGATCCCGGCAAACTCACATTATCCATTCTCGGAGATCTGGGCTGGATCAATACCAGGATCATACCAGGAAAGATCAGGGATACCGAAGATCACCTCACCGGGATTGAAATAGCGGCAAATATCAAATCGGACACCACATACAACAGGGACAACGTGGGGCTGGTTTATTCATTCAACGGCTTCAACACCTGCGATACATTGAATATGGTCCCTTACAGGTTAACCGATTCTTTTTCCGGAACAATTGCCATACCATATTACAATGCCAGGCTTGATTATTATTTTTATGCATCTGACCGGTTTTCAAGAATCTTCAGATCCCCAGCTGTCGGTAAGGAGAACCCATACAGTGTATTTATTGGCACGGATACCGTAAAGCCCCTGATAAAACATAATAAAACTGATTATCTTTTTGAAAAAACTGATTCAATACCATTTACAGCTGTGGTGACCGATAATCTTGGTATAGATACAGTGTACCTCGAATACAGGGTTAACGGCGGAACAGTTTATTACTCAGGCCTATCAGCCCGGGCAGATGATAATTACGGTTTTACACTCGGCTTCCCCGCCGGATTTCTGAAAGGCGGTGATACATTACACTACCGCCTGGTGGCAATAGACCGGGCAGCAGGCCGAAATTCCGCGGCTCTGCCAAAGACAGGCTTCTTCAATATCAGCATAGAGGGCCTTGCACCGGCCCTAAGGAATTATTCCACTGATTTTTCAGGTGGTTCCGGCGATTTCTTCAATTCAGGGTTTGAAATCACAACACCGTTGAACTTCAGCAGCCCGGGCCTTCACTCGGAGCATCCGTATAAAAGCCCTGAGGAAGATGATGGCAGCCTCGACTTCAGCTCTGTGCTGCGGCATCCCGTCATATTTGATTCGGCAGGAATGATAATATCATTCATGGAGCTGGTACTGGTTGAACCTGGCGAAGAAGGCTCCGTTTTTGGATCATCTGATTTCTATGATTATGTGGTGGTGGAAGGCTCAAAAGATTATGGCAGGAGCTGGTTCAGCCTGGCTGACGGTTACGACAGCAGAATAAACTCATCCTGGGCGAATGCGTATAAAAGCTCAACAGATGGCAATAATTCAACTTTCGTGGGTAATGAGTCGATGACGGTGAAACAGACAATATATACGAAAGCTAATCAGATGGTTACAGGCGGAGACTCCGTACTGGTCAGGTTCAGGCTCCATGCCGATCCTTATGCCAGCGGCTGGGGATGGGCGATAGACGATCTTTCCATTGGTCCGCAAGTTGACGAAGAAAAGCCGGAAAAGCCTGATGAGTTCACGGTCTATCCTAATCCGGGCAGCGGACAGATTACCCTGAATACGGACAGCAAGATAAAAATGGATTACCCTTATGAAGTGAAAATTTTCAATATTGCGGGCCAGATTGTTTTCAGCGCAGAGGTATATGAAGAAGGACCAATTCAGTTTAATATCTCCGATAAAACTCCGGGCCTGTATTTTATAGTGATAAGCAACAAGTCAGTTTTAAAGACGATAAAATACTCTCTTATCCGCTAATGCCTGCCAAATTCAGTGCGGCCCCTGAGCATTACCCTGCCTCATGCATTTCTCTGATGAGCGAACTAATTCATACATCCGGAAATTTAAATGGTACAAATATTGATCTGCTGTTTTTAAAGAATTAATTTTGCGTCTTATTTAATGAATGTGTAACACAGTTTAAAATGAGTGTAATAAACAAGGTTCTGGGTCTGTTCCTCGGAAACAAGTATGAACGGGACATAAAAGAGATCTCGCCTTATGTTGAAAAAATCCACCAGGAATTTGAATTGCTATCCGCTCTCTCGAATGATCAGCTGAGGGATCAGACAGCAATGATCAGGGAGGAGATCCGGAAATCCATGGAATCGGACGAGAATGAGATAAGGCTGTTGAAAGAGAAGGCCGAACCGGAAGAGGATGTTTACCGGAAAGAAGAATATTACAATGAGATAGACAAGATTGAGAAGAGTATCAGCGAGAAGGTTGAAAAGAAACTTGATGAACTTATTCCCAGGGCTTTTGCGATTGTCAGGGAGACGGCACGGCGTTTTAAGGAAAACAGTGTGCTTGAAGTTACGGCTCGTCAGTATGACAGGGATCTGGCTGCCACCCGGGAAAGTATTACTGTAAAAGGGGACAAGGCTTACTGGCAAAACCGGTGGATTGCCGGAGGCAATGAGATTGTCTGGGATATGGTCCATTATGATGTACAGTTGATTGGCGGGGTGGCCCTTCATCAGGGAAAGATAGCTGAAATGGCCACCGGTGAGGGTAAAACGGTTGTTGCCACTCTTCCGGTTTTCCTTAATGCCCTTGCCGGCAGGGGTGTGCATATTGTGACCGTCAACGATTATCTTTCAAAGCGCGACTCTGAATGGATGGGGCCCATCTATGAGTTTCACGGCTTGTCGGTAGATTGCATTGACAAGCATCAGCCAAATTCGGCCCAGAGGAGGAATGCCTATCATGCCGACATTACATTCGGAACCAACAATGAATTCGGATTTGATTACCTGAGGGACAATATGGCTATCAATGCTGAGGACCTTGTGCAGCGCCGGCACCATTATGCCATCGTGGACGAGGTTGACTCGGTTCTTATCGACGATGCACGTACTCCGCTCATCATATCCGGTCCGACGGCCAAAAGCGACACCAAGCAGTTTGATGAGCTGAAACCAAAGGTTGACAAGCTTGTCAGCGCACAGAAAAAACTGGTGACCCAGATACTTGCCGATTCGAAAAAACTTATTGCAGAGAATAACAATGAAGAGGGTGGCAAGCTGCTTCTCAGGGCATACAAGGGCCTGCCAAAAAACAACGCTCTTATCAAGTTCCTGAGCGAAGAGGGCAACAAGACCCTCCTGCAGAAAACCGAGAACTTCTACATGCAGAACAACAGCAAGGAGATGCCTAAGATCACCGAGGAGCTTTTTTTCGTGATTGATGAAAAAGCCAATTCCATTGAACTCACTGAAAAGGGCCTCGATCTTATTTCCACATCTGTTGAGGATGCATCATTCTTTGTGCTCCCGGATGTAGGATCAAAGATTGCCGACCTGGAGAGATCCGGGCTCAGTGACCGGGAAAAGTTCAGGAAAAAGGATGAATTGCTTCAGGACTATGCCGTTAAATCCGAAAGGGTGCATACAATGTCTCAGCTTCTTAAGGCGTGGACCCTTTTCGACCGGGATGTTGAATATGTAGTCATCGACAATAAGGTAAAAATTGTTGACGAGCAGACAGGAAGGATCCTTGAGGGCCGGAGATATTCCGACGGCCTTCACCAGGCAATAGAGGCCAAGGAGAATGTGAAGGTGGAGGAAGCCACCCAGACCTATGCTACAATCACCCTGCAAAACTATTTCCGGATGTATCACAAGCTGGCAGGAATGACTGGTACGGCAGAAACTGAAGCCGGTGAGTTCTGGAATATTTACAAGCTTGACGTTGTGGTAATTCCTACAAACCGTCCGGTGGTTCGGGACGACCGTGAAGATCTGGTTTACAAGACAAAACGGGAAAAGTACAATGCCGTGATTGATGAGATTGTAAATCTGAACAAACAGGGTCGTCCGGTACTTGTAGGAACAACCTCCGTGGAAATTTCGGAATTGCTCAGCAGGATGCTGAAGATGAAAGGCTTGAAACACAACGTGCTGAATGCCAAGCTTCATCAGCGTGAGGCCGAGATTGTGGCAGAAGCCGGAAAATCAGGGGCCGTTACCATTGCCACCAATATGGCAGGAAGGGGAACAGACATAAAGCTTACTCCGGAAGTTCGTGCAGCCGGCGGTCTGGCAATTATAGGAACCGAGCGTCATGAATCCAGGCGCGTTGACCGCCAGCTCAGGGGCCGGTCAGGCAGGCAGGGCGATCCCGGATCATCCCAGTTCTTCGTTTCCCTCGAGGATGAACTGATGCGGTTGTTCGGATCGGAACGGATTGCCGGAATTATGGACAAGCTTGGTTTAAAGGATGGCGAGATGATCCAGCATCCGATGATAACCAGGTCGATCGAAAGGGCACAGAAGAAAGTGGAAGAGAATAATTTCGGGATCAGAAAGCGGCTTCTTGAGTACGATGATGTTATGAACTCGCAGCGGGAGGTGATTTATAAGAAAAGAAGGCACGCACTTCTTGGAGAAAGACTTTCGGTTGATGTAGCGAACATGATGTTCGATGTCACTGAAAATATTGTGGATATTTATCATAAGGAAGGCGACTTCGAGAATTTCGATTTCGATCTTATACGTTCATTCTCGATGGATTCACCCGTTCCTCAGCAGGATTTTATAAAAAGCAGTTCAGAAGTGGTTACCGAGCAGGTCTATGAGAAGGTTCTTGAGACATATAAAAGGAAGGTGGAGATGATTTCACTGCAGGCCTATCCGGTGATCAGGGACGTTTATGAAAGGATGTCGCATGCATATGAAAATGTTGTAGTTCCAATTTCAGACGGATACAGGATATTTCAGGTGGTGACCCATCTTAAAACCACCGCCGAAACGGAGGGGAGGGAGCTGGCCAGGGCATATGAAAAAACCGTGGTGCTGGCAACTATTGACGATGCATGGAAAGAACACCTGAGGGAAATGGATGAGCTTAAGCAGTCGGTGCAGAATGCTACCTATGAACAGAAAGATCCCCTGCTTATTTACAAGTTCGAATCATTTGAACTTTTTAAGACAATGATTGCCCGGGTCAATAAGGATGTTGTAAGCACGCTCATGAAGGGTCATATTCCCACACAGGATCCCGGGCAGGTTAAAGAGGCCCAGCGGAGGCGGCAGGTGGACATGAGCAAGCTGAGGACGTCAAAAAGCGATTTTTCACAATACAGCACCACAGGCGAAGGCGGTCAGGACAAGAATCAGAAGGTTGAACCTGTGAGGGTTGATAAAAAGGTAGGCAGGAATGACCCTTGTCCCTGCGGAAGCGGCAAAAAGTACAAGCAATGTCACGGGAGCCAGCAATCCCCATCACCGGGCTTAAGTGCCTGATGACGGTCACTGTTTGCCAAACTCCTCTACTGCTTTCTGAATTCTGCTCAACATGGGTCTGCTGACCGGAACCAGGGGGAGCCTCAGGATATTGTGTGACAGATTCAGGGCACTCAGCATTGCCTTTATCCCCGATGGATTTCCTTCTGCAAAGCACAGCTCGATCATTTCAACCATCCGGAACTGAAGCTCCCTGGCTGTCCTGAAGTTGTTTCTAAGGGCGTGCCCGATCATTTCGCTGCACTGCGACGGGAAAGCATTGGCCAGAACTGAGATTACACCCGATCCTCCAAGGGAGATGACCGGTATTGAAAGCATATCGTCGCCCGACAGGAGTACAAAATTCTCTGGTTTCCCTTTAATTATTTTAGTCACCTGCGTCATATCGCCAGAGGCCTCCTTGATGCCGGCGATGTTTTCACATTCGTGAGCCAGCTCGATACATGTTTCAGCTGACATGCTGCAACAGGTCCTGCCCGGCACATTGTACAGTATGACCGGGACGGGGCTGCATCCGGCAATGGTTTTGAAGTGCTGAAAGATACCTTTCTGGCCGGGTTTGTTGTAATATGGAACAACTGACAGTATGGCATCCACGTCGTTGAGATCGGCATACCTGAGGCAGTTAATGACTTCCTGCGTGTTATTTCCGCCGATCCCTGCAATCACCGGAACTCTTTTATCCGTTATTTCAAGAACATATGACAGAACGGCCTTCTTTTCATCTTTCGTGAGAGTGGCAGCTTCACCTGTTGTGCCCATCACAACAATGTAATTCACACCTCCGCCGATCACATGCTCGGTGATCTTTTTCAATGCCGAGAAATCAATACTAGTGTCATTCTTGAACGGCGTTACTATTGCCACACCTGTACCTTTGATTTTTTTCATTTTTTGCCCTCTATTAAACAGCTTTTTTTGATGATTCAGAATTAATCATGTCAAGATAAAAGATGATCTGCTCCAGATAATTCTCAAGGTTAACCGGTCTTTTAAGTGACAGCATAAGGTCGAATGGTGATTTTTCAGGTTCAGCATCAGCCAGCCCGACCTTAAACCTGGCCCCGGATAATGTAGTGATGTAAACAAGAGGGAAAAGCTTCTGGAAATTGATGTCTATCAGCACGTCGAACTGTTTTTCCATAAACTCCTGAACATCCGTGGAATCAGGCCGGTAGAAGAAATCAACCTCATTCTTCTTCAGACAGGTAAGATATCTTATGGCAGTGAACTGATTTGGCAGCACCTTTCCGGGGAACAATCCAAAGATCCTGAATTCTATGTTAAGCTCCGACATTTTTTGATGAAACCCCGACAGTAACATGAATTCCTCAGGCCGTGATGCATCCCATACCACTCCCATACTTTTTATGTTTCTGAAATTTGTATAGGATGGCTTTCTTTTAATCCTGGATGACTTCCCGGCCAGTATCGATCTCCCCGCCTTTATCCTCAGATTCCTGAAAAATTCCATGGTGCAAACCTAACAGTTTTTTGTCAGAATTGGCAAGCAGGATAACTTATATTTCACCAATCATTTTCAGAAATTCTTCCTCACTTTTTATTTCAATTCCAAGTCCGGTTGCTTTTTCCCTTTTTGAGGGTCCCATATTCTCTCCGGCCAGGACAAAAGAGGTGCCGGAACTGATCGAGGATGAGTTCCTTCCCCCGTGTTTCCCGATTATGTCCTTGTATTCATCTCTTGTGTGCCTGGTAAAAACACCTGAAATTACTATGTTTTTACCCTTCAGCACATCTCCAGCGACAGCTTCTTTAGCTTCGCTTTTAAGCTGAATTCCTGCTGTCCGGAGTCTTTCTATTATTTCAATATTTTCAGTATCATCCAGATACGATTTTATGCTCGAGGCAATCCCGGGGCCTATCTCTTCAACATCCGTAAGTTCATCCATACCGGCACTGATAAGTTCGTCGATGGAACGGAACCTTGCCGTTATTTTCTTGGCGACCGTTTCTCCCACATGCCTGATTCCAAGTGCAAACAATACTCTGTAATAAGGGACGTTTTTTGATTCCTCAATGCTTCTGATTATATTGGATGAGGATTTTTCCCCGAGCCGCTCCAGGGGTGCCAGCTCCCCGGCTTTAAGATCATAAAGATCTGCAATATTCCTGATAAGCCCCTTGCTGTACAACAGATCGGTAGTCTCTTCTCCCAATCCTTCAATATTCATTGCTCTCCTGCTGATAAAATGGGATATTCTGCCCTTTATCTGGGGAGGGCAATGCAGTATGTTTGGACAGAAGTGGTTGGCTTCCCCTTCATTCCTTACAAGCATTGTACCGCACTCCGGGCATCTTTCAATAAAACTGATTGCCCTGCCCTGATCCGGCCGCGAAGCCTTATCCACTCCAACTATTTTAGGTATTATTTCACCGCCCTTTTCCACATAAACCATATCTCCTTCGTGCAGGTCAAGGAGGGATATCTGATCAGCATTATGCAGCGAGGCCCTTTTAACTGTTGTGCCTGCAAGCTGTACAGGTTCCAGATTGGCCACCGGGGTGACCGTGCCGGTCCTGCCGACCTGGTATGATACGTACAAAAGCCTGGTCAATGCCTGCTCAGATTTATATTTGTATGCAATCGCCCATCTGGGCGACTTTGCAGTATAACCCAGCTGCTCCTGGTGATCGAGGGAATTCACCTTGATGACAACCCCGTCTGTGTCGAACGGAAGATCAGAGCGCCGGGTTTCCCAGAACTGTATGAATCCGATAATATCGTCTGTGTTCCTGCAGATCCTGAAACTGTCCGATACAGGAAACCCCCATTCCTGCATTTTTTTAAGATTATCATGATGGTTGTCTGCCGGAAGATCATCTCCAAGCAATGAATAGAACAGGCAATCAAGCCTTCTGGCGGCAACCAGGGAAGAATCAAGGATTTTCAATGTCCCCGATGCGGCATTGCGCGGATTTGCAAAAGGATTAAGACCTTCTTTTTCCCTTTCTTCATTCAGCTCATTGAATATGTTCCTCGGCATGAGTATTTCACCCCTGGCAATGAAGGTGGATGGAATATCGCGTGATACGACTGCTGGCGGGATGCTTTTAATGGTTTTTACATTTTCCGTGACATCATCTCCCCTGGTTCCGTCACCCCGGGTCAGGGCTCTTTCCATTGATCCGCCGCTGTATGAAATGCTGATCGAAGCACCGTCGAATTTCAGCTCACAGACATAGCTTATTTCCCCCCTGACTGTTTTTCTTACCCTGCTGTCAAAATCCCTGACCTCCTCAAAACTGTATGTATTTCCCAGCGACAGCATGGGATATTCATGTTCGGATTGCCTGAATTCCCGTGTCAGATCACTTCCCACATGCCTGGTCGGCGACTCTCCGCTGCTGAATTCAGGGTATTGTTTTTCAAGGGTCTCCAGCTCTTTTATAAGCAGGTCATATTCAAAATCGGAAATTACGGGCGCGTTGAATACGTAATAATTCCTGTTGTGTTCCTCAATTTCACGGCGCAGCTTTTCGATCCGCTTCCTGGTTTCAGTCTGGTTCATTTGCGGGAGATATTTTTTTAAAAAAATCTGATCGTTTCAGTGTCAGTTCCATGCACCATCGATTGTCTGTCCGCAGCCGTCGCATTTTCCGTCCCTGAGGGTGTTTGAGGTTACACGGAAACCCTGGCGGGTAATGACCGGTTTATTGCATGACGGACATTTGGTATCTGAAAGCTCGTTCCCGGGGACATTTCCGGTATATACATATATCATGCCTTCCTCTGTGGCTATACTGGCAGCCCTGTTAATTGTTTCGACGGGGGTGGGAGGGAGCTGCTCAAGCTTATATACGGGAAAGAACCTGCTGAAATGAATGGGAACCTTATTAAAGCCGTTGTCACTCAGCCACCTGCACATTTTCCTTATTTCATCATGATTGTCGGTCCATGTGGGAACCACAAGGTTGGTTATTTCCAGCCAAATACCCATATCCCTGTAGATTTTCAATGAATCCAGAACTGGTTGGAGCCTTCCTCCTGTAAGTTTAAGATAGGTAGTTTCGTTGAAGGATTTCAGGTCAATATTTGCCGCATCAATCACGCTGCAAAGCTTCTTCAGCGGTTCCGGATTGATATAGCCGTTTGATTTGACTATGTTCTTTATTCCTGCTTTCCTTGCCAGTATCGCGGTTTCATATACATATTCATAGAATGTTACGGGTTCCGAATATGTATATGCTATGGATCTGCAGCCCCTGCTGATGCACTCTTCCACAACCCTGACGGGCATCAGATCGTAGTTCCTGGTTTTTTCAGGGCTCGTCTGCGATATTGTCCAGTTCTGGCAATTAAGACATGCCAGGTTACATCCGGCGGCGGCTATAGAGAATGCCCTTGACCCCGGCAGGAAATGATAAAGGGGCTTCTTCTCCATCGGATCTACATTTACAGAACAGGGACTTCCGTATGCAAGCGTATACAACCTGGATTTTCTTACTTTCCTGCTCCTGCATCTGCTGACTTCCCCTTCCCTGAGTACGCAGCCGTTGGGACAGATCCGGCACATGATTCCCCCCGGAGTTTCTTCCTGAAACATGGCTTCCCTTTTATAGATGCCTGTCTGTACAGAAGGCATTTCAGACAAGATACTGCCATACGGAACACAGATCAGGCCTGTTGATACAGCGGCACACCTTTTTACGAAGTCGCGTTTGCTTATCACGTTATTGTGATTTTCCATATTATTTTGCCTTAAAACTTACCTTCATCTGCAAAGTTATTAAATGATGTCATTTTCCGGCTGTAAGGGAAAAAAGATATCCGGTGAGGACCAGTACAGGTAAGACCAGCAGGGATGGCCCTATCCCAATGAAAGGAACCGCAATGCCTGAGAATACGATACATCCGGCTGCCGATCCTGCCAGATCGGCACTGTAAACTGCTGAGGGAAGTGATGGGATCGTGCCGGTTTGCGTGAACTCACGAAACAGGTTTCCGGTAATTGAGGCCGGAATAAACCCCGACAAAACCAGCGCTCCCGTGATAAACACATTATTATCTGAGACAATCAGGATCCTGATTGCAAAATACATTGCCAGATAGCAGCTTATCAAAAGCCACGACTTGATCCGGCAGGTCCGGCTCTCAAGGAAGGGTATCCTGAGGCCGGAACCAACAGCCAGTCCCGATAATAATCCGGCAAGTATCAGTCCTGTAACCTGGTACATGTTCCCGACCGAAGATTGCAAAACAAGCAGAAGAATTATCTCGTATCCGGCAAGTGCTGAAGAGCTGAAATACATAAGAAGATTGATCTTCCTTACAGACAACAGGGGCAGTATGAAAAGTACAAACAGCAAAATGATCAGGGGTATTTTTTCATTGATGTTTTTGCTGAGATTGTAAGCCTGAAAATACAGGGCTGCAACCGGAGTGAGAATATGGTTCAGCCTGACGGACTCATCAATTACTGAAATGATCTGATCCGTTTTCAAAGCTGTCAGATCATCGGCCAGATAATCAGGTCCGACATACAGATTGCTTATTTCTTTCTTTTCCGTCAGCCCGCAGAATGATATTGATATCTCCCTGTCCGCTGCCAGAAGATATAATTTATTTCCGCTGACGGGTACAACATAACTGAATACCGCCTTAAGACTGTTGTAAACCGAAGAGAAAAAAAGCACTGATTCATTGTTCAGGTAATCAGGATTTATGCCGGGCGAGCAGGAAAACACACCATTCGGCTTCAGTACCTTTTTGACATACCTGAAAAATTCGCAGGTATAAAAGCGGTTCAGCATAAGAGATGAAGGTGGAGGCAGGAGCAAAATGACGGCATCAAACTTTTCTTCACTATTTTTTATATATGTGTATGCATCTTTATTTTCAACCATAACGTCATGAATCAGATGCGGATCTGTTGTATTTTCAGCCCTTATCAGGGCAGGGTCGCGTTCTACATAAACAACCCTTGTCACATGGTATTTGCTTATTTCACCCAGGTGAGGGTTTAATGAGCCGGAAACCAGGAGCACCTTGTCAGGGTGATCAGGCTGCAGCATGGGGTAATGTATGTCTTCCTCCCGTTCGATTATATCATCGCTGTAAAATATAAGCCTGTGATCGTAGTATGTGCTTTTTTCACCGCCGTATATCCCTTTCGTGATATTTCCGTAAGGTGTGTCAGTTGAACTTGTTACCGTCAGGCCTCTGAGCAGCAGCTGCCTGAAATGTTTGTCGGGAGCCGATAATATTACTGCCGCCGATATAACCAGCACGAGTGTACTGATAAGCATTAAACACCTTCTGTTCAGGCCCGACTGTGAAATGACCGTGTATGCGAGCCCGGATATGATTATCAGGATAATGACCTGATAGTTGTTTAAGCGGGCAAAGCTTATTAGCGAGATTAAAATGCCTGCTGCAATTCCTCCGGCAGTTTCGGTTGCAAATGATCTTCCGGGTCTGAGATCCTTAACTGAAGCAGCTTCAGAGACCAGTTTGATAAAGGTAAAACCTGAAATGAAACAGAACGGTACAAGGACAATAAAGGTAAATATGATGCTTGCGAGATAAGAAGGTGTTTCTCCCGGATTAAGAAAAAGCCTTGTCAGAATTATGAGAAGAAAAATGGAAATCACCGGGCCCGAAAAGAACAGGAGATTGATCTTCATCATATTGTTCATGGGTGATTTCGGCGCCATTGCCGAACCGGCTGCCGAAGCTATCAGCCACGATCCCAGGAATGTGCCTGCAATCAGTTCATAACCCCCGGAGATATTCAGAATTTCCCTGAGCAGGAGCAACTGAATGGCAGAGCTTACAAAGCCGATTGCGAAAAGGTTTCCCGCGATGGCAGAACGGGTGCGTGGTATATGGTCAGACTTGTTGGAGCTGCCGGATATCCGTTTTCTGAACAACCCCTGAAAGTGGGGATCAGGCCGTGTGAAATAAAGCAATCCGGCTCCGGCCAATGCTATGCCGGATTCAGTTTGCCATCCGCGAATGGATTTTATGAAAGGAACATCGCAGTGAAAGTTTATCTGAAGCGCCAGGAGCATAACGTCTGCGGCAGCAAGCAGAAATAACGCTGCAAGAATGGAATTCCAGAGCCTGATGTGGAATTGAAGGGTTGGTATTTTGTTCCTGTATAAAAAACAACTGAAGGAGTATAAGCCGATTATTGTAATTAAAATTCCAATAACATGAAACATGGTTACTTTTTAATTTCATCAAGAACGATTCCTTCATAGACAAAGAGGTCAGCATTTTTCCATCCGTCCCAGCCAATGCCGGCTTTATCGCGCGACGTATAGCCAAGGAACTCGTCAACGGTCCATCCATTTTCCGTTGCTACCTGCGGAAGCATCGTTCCCGAGTGAAAATCCTTTTTAATAAAGATGCCATGCTTTCCGAGGATTATTTCATTTTTGTCCCTGATTTTCTTCAGCGGGCCCAGTATCGTTATTTCAATATCGGTCTTTGCAAACTCATCTTTTGTAAGCGGAGGGAACCTCGGATCTTCGAATGCTGACGATTTTGAAGATTCAAGTACGACCCTGAAAAGCGGATCGGACGAGATGAATCTGCCTATGCAGCCTCTTAAAACGTTGTTTATCTTCAGTGTTACGAATGCACCCAGGGGTTGCCTGAATATTGCCGGCAGCTTTTGTTCATCTACTGCAACTGTTTTCTTATCATACAGCAATGATCTTATATTGTTCCTTGCCAGTGCAATAAGGTCTTTCTTTTCCTTTGCAGTAAGGGATATGTCGTCATAAAGACTGTCTGTTGAAGGCTCAGTCGTTTTTTCCCCGGTAAGTATTATTGCATTGTAGCCCACAACCTCATCCCTGCTGCCGTATTTTGAGTCACCGGAATTACAGTAATCAACCTTAGTGAATTCCAGATCTCCCTCCAGTTCGGCCAGGTACATCAGAAGGAGCCCTGAGGTCCAGCCGCACATACTTGTTGCCAGTCCGGGATCATTTCTGAGCGAGTTCTTTTTCAGTGTATTGAGAAAATTCTGCGGATTTCCGGAAATTATTGCATCGGCAGTTGCCTTATCAACTTCACAGGCTGTTTTGTAGCCGGGATAATGCGAGAAATCGCTGCTTATTACAAACAGGTTGTCAGAATTGAACCATGGTTTGAGTATTTCTGCAATCTTTTTTATTGAATTTACATTATTTGTTCCGATAATAACAGGAACTATCATGGGATTGCAGGTAAAATAATACTGGATGAACGGCAGTTGTACTTCGAGGCTGTGTTCCTGAAGGTGAGCATTGACAGGGTGATCGAACAACCTGCTGCTGCTTCTGAGGGAGTTTGCTATTTCCCTGTTGACCTTAATTTTACCGAGGGGAGTTACAAAGTCACCGGTATAGTATGCAGATGCTCCTTCAAAGGTCATAACATGGCTTGAACCAATAACAAATATATTCTTGTAAATGGTTTTCCTGTCGATTGCAGAAAAGGCTGAAGCAGCCGCTCTCCCGGAGTATATGTAACCTGCATGCGGGCAGATGACGGCCCTTACGTGGTTTTGATGCACAGTTTTTGTACAGGTCTCAAAAAGCTTTGAGATATCATTTCTGAGAGTTTCCTTGTCGGCAGAGTAAAATCTTCCCGCCACAGCGGGATACCGGTCGACTGATCCTGGCTGCGAATATGTCTCCATGACTGTAAGAATTGAGATCAATACAAACCACACACCTGGCATTGTGAGATCGTAATATGTTACCAGAATAAAGGTAGGTTAAAAAAACGAAAAGTGGTTGTTTTTGAAGAAGTATTCCGTGCTGCCGGAGGCTAGATGAAGATCATGGATTCCTTCAGGATTTTACCCGATTCATCAGTGCCGTAGATCTTTAGTCCCACACTCACTTTGGAATTGCTTATAACATCGATCACCGGGCTGAGGTCATCTTTAATATCATCAATATCATCGAAGTCTTCAAGGGAAAAATAAACATGGAGGAAAAGGACACAGTCCTGTTTGTCAATGTTTGTAAGTGCCTTAACTATTTTTGCAAGCCATATGGAAGATGCCGTATTGAAATATTCAAGATTTAATCTTAAGTTTGTTGTCTGCCTTGGATCTTTTATGTAGCCGTTTACCCATTCCAGAATTGGTTCAAAGATCCTGGGAGCATTTATCGGGATTGATCTTCCTGAAAGTATCAGTTCACCGGTTAGATTGTTGAAATCAATCAAAGGTGTTTTTTCAGTCTGTTCGACAAACATGTGGTTAAGCTCCTTCATGGCAGGCTGTGTTTTTTCCGTAAAAAGTTACAAATATCATATTCAAAAGTAAAATTTCTTTTCATTCATCCTGTATTCTTTTATCAAAAAGAAACGAATGATTGTCAAATAAAACTACAGGTTGGTATAAAAAAACCTGCAACCCCTTCAAAACCGGTATTCAGGCTCCGCGGATCCATCAGCTTATACGCCGGTGATATTTAAATGTTATATTTGCAGACGAATATTTTAACAGCGATGGAGATTGTTCTGAAGCAAAAAATCAGGGAGGCTGTAAGCAGCCTTTATAGTGTAAAGGTTGATGAAAACCATATTCAGTTGCAGGAAACACGGAAAGACTTTGCAGGCGACTTTACACTGGTTGTTTTCCCCTTGCTTCGGTTTTCGAAAAATACCCCGGAGCAAACCGGTGAAAGCATAGGTAATTACCTGATCAGTAATTTCCCGCTCATATCCGGGTTCAATGTGATAAAGGGATTCCTTAACCTGGAAGTTTCATCGAAATGGTGGATTGAGTACTTTTCAGATATTTCAGAAGGCAGGAATTACTTCAGGAACTGCAGGGTTGCCAGGCCCGAAACTATTCTTGTGGAATATTCATCGCCGAACACCAACAAGCCCCTTCACCTGGGGCATATCAGGAACAACCTCCTTGGATTCTCGCTTTACCGTATTCTTTCCACATGCGGACATAAGGTTGTCAAAACCAATATAGTAAACGACAGGGGGATTCATATCTGCAAGTCAATGCTGGCATGGCTTAAATATGGCAACAATGAGACTCCCGCGTCTGCCGGAATGAAGGGAGATCATCTTGTCGGCAAATATTATGTAAAGTTCGAACAGGAATACAGGCTGCAGGTTGATGAGCTGATACAGAACGGTGTAAGCGAGGCTGAAGCAAGAAGTTCTGCACCGCTTATAAGGGAGGCAAGGGAGATGCTGCTCAAATGGGAGTCGAACGACAGGGAAACCGTGGAGCTGTGGAAAATGATGAATTCATGGGTTTATGCCGGATTTGATGAGACTTACGGGATGCTGGGTGTTGATTTTGACAGGATTTACTATGAATCTGAAACCTATCTGGCAGGAAAGGCGATAGTTCAGAAGGGACTTGAAGATAATATACTTTACCGTCAGGAAGATAATTCAATATGGGTGGATCTGACATCAATGGGATTGGACCACAAACTCCTTCTCAGGTCGGACGGAACGGCAGTCTATATTACCCAGGACCTTGGAACAGCCGTGGAAAGATTTAATGACTACGGATTTGATAAAACAATATATGTTGTCGGGAACGAGCAGAATTATCATTTCCAGGTACTCGCGGCGCTGATGAAAAAGATGGGTTATCCCTGGGCCGGCGGCCTTATTCATTTTTCATACGGAATGGTGGAGCTTCCCGAAGGCAGGATGAAATCACGCGAAGGCACCATTGTTGACGCGGACGATCTGATCAGGGAAATGCAGGAGACTGCCCGTGCGGTCTCTTTTGAGCTTGGCAAGCTCGGAGACTATTCCGATCCGGAAAAGGAGGAAATATTCAGGATTATCGGACTCGGGGCACTTAAATACTTCATGCTGAAGGTTGACCCTCATAAGAACATGACATTCAATCCTTCCGAATCAATTGATTTTAACGGAAACACCGGGCCTTTCATCCAGTATACCTATGCAAGGATAAGGTCATTGTTCAGAAAGGCGGAGCAAATGGGGATTCGCCCCGACAAAAGGTCCCTGCTGGCAGCCAGGCCCGGGCAAAAAGAGATTGAACTGATCAAACTGTTCAGGAAATTTTCGGATATTGTTGTACAGGCAGCATCAGATTACAGCCCGGCACTTATTGCAAACTATTGCTATGACCTGTCAAAGGAGTACAATCAGTTTTATCATGATTTTTCAATATTGGGCGAAGAAAACAGGGAATTGAGGGATTTCAGGATCTTCCTCTCTGAGGTTGCAGGTGGCCTGATTTTGAACGGCATGTGGCTCCTCGGGATTGAAATGCCTGAAAGGATGTAAATTTAATATCATACCCAGATAATAAGATGTTTGAAAATTTAAGCGAAAAGCTGGAAAAGTCCTTTAAAATACTCAAGGGACAGGGTAGAATAACCGAAATAAATATTGCCGAGACCCTTAAAGAAGTAAGAAGGGCCCTTCTTGATGCTGATGTCAATTTCAGGATAGCGAAGCAGTTTACCGATACGGTCAGGACCAGGGCCCTCGGGCAGGAAGTTATTAAATCGGTGAATCCGTCGCAGATGATGATCAAGATCGTCCACGACGAGCTGGTTGCATTAATGGGGGGCGACAAGTCGGATATCAACCTGAAGATAAACCCGTCAGTCATTCTTATTGCAGGTCTTCAGGGTTCAGGAAAGACCACTTTCAGCGGCAAGCTTGCAAGACTGGTGAAGACCAGGAGAGGCAAGAATCCCCTCCTCGTCGCCGGCGATGTGTACCGCCCCGCGGCCATTGAACAGCTGAAGGTCATTGCCGCCCAGGCTGAGGTCCCTGTTTATACTGAAGACGGAAACAGGAACCCGGTCCAGATTGTAAAGAACGCCATCAGGGAGGCAAAGCTGAAGAATCATGATGTTGTCATTATTGATACAGCCGGCCGCCTGGCGGTAGATGAGGAGATGATGAATGAAATAGCATTGATTAAGGACACTGTTGCACCGCATGAGATCCTTTTCGTTGTGGATTCAATGACCGGCCAGGATGCCGTCAATACCGCAAGGGAATTCAACGAAAGGCTCGATTTCAGCGGAGTTGTCCTTACCAAGCTCGACGGGGATACCCGGGGCGGTGCTGCACTTTCGATCAGGTCGGTCGTAAATAAGCCTGTTAAGTTTGTGAGCTCAGGGGAGAAAATCGATGCAATCGATATTTTCTATCCCTCAAGAATGGCCGACAGGATCCTCGGAATGGGTGATATAGTGTCGCTTGTTGAAAAAGCACAGGAGCAATACGATACTGAAGAGGCAAGGAAACTTCAGAAAAAAATCGCAAAGGATCAGTTTGATTTTGATGATTTCATTGCACAGATTCAGCAGATAAAGAAAATGGGGAACGTCAGGGATCTTATGTCGATGATCCCGGGAGTTGGCAAGGCTGTTAAAGACCTGGATGTCGATGAAAATTCATTTAAAAGCATTGAAGCCATAATCAGGAGCATGACACCCGGGGAAAGAAAGAACCCGGTGATCCTTAATGGCAGCAGGCGTAAGAGAATAGCCATGGGAAGCGGTACAACAGTTCAGGATGTAAACAGGCTTCTTAAACAGTTTGATGAAACAAGGCGAATGATGAGAATGATGACAAAAGGCAGAAATGCTGCTGGTTTAATGAGAAAATAACATTAATCATGTATACGCTGATAGATGGAAATAAGATTGCATCCGAGATTAAGTCGGAAATAGCCCGCGAGGTTGCCAGCATGATCAGTGCAGGAAAACGTGTTCCCCATCTTGCTGCAATCCTTGTCGGTCAGAACCCCTCCAGTGAAACTTATGTCAGAAACAAGGTAAAAGACTGCGATGAAGTAGGTTTTAAATCAACCCTGCTTAAGCTGAATGAGGGAATTGCGGAAAGGGATCTGCTGGCGAGGATCAGGGAGCTGAATGAAGACAGGGATGTTGACGCATTTATTGTCCAGCTTCCGTTGCCCGGGCATATATCAGAAACAAGTGTGACAGAAGCAATTGATCCGGCAAAGGATGCCGATGGATTTCACCCGGTTAATCTTGGCAGGATGGTGGCCGGGCTGCCCGGATTTCTGCCGGCAACTCCGTACGGGGTCATAGAACTTCTTGACAGATACGACATAAAAGTCGCGGGTAAGCACTGTGTGATTATCGGGAGGAGCAATATTGTCGGAAGGCCGCTGAGCATACTCCTTTCGCAGAAGGGCAGGGACGCCACGGTTACTCTTGTTCACAGCAAAACCAGAAATATTCCCGACCTGGTGAGGAGTGCCGACATTGTTGTAGCCGCACTGGGTTCGCCCGGTTTCGTCAGGGCCGATATGATCAGGGACGGGGCCGTGGTGATAGATGTCGGAACTACCAGGATTGAATCACCCGCCTCAAAAAAAGGATGGAAGCTGGCCGGTGATGTGGATTTCGATAATGTTGCGCCAAAGTGCTCCCACATCAGCCCTGTTCCCGGCGGAGTCGGACCCATGACCAGGGTTGCCCTGCTGAAAAATACCATGCTTTCTGTAATGAAAAGGATGCAATAAGCGGATCTTTAAAGGAAAACCGGCTTAATGAACCCTAAGCTTGTTGTGTTGGCAACCGCTTCACAGGCAACATTATGCATAATGATCAAAACAGATGCGGAGCAAAAAAAAGGAACCGGTTAGGTTCCGGTTCCTTTAAGGTAGAATTTAGGTTAGTTTTAGGGTAAAATTGAATATATGGGAATATTAACTGATTGTTCTACTACCATAGATGACAAAAACACTCATTTGGTTGCGTAAACGTGAAAAAAAACTTAACAGATCTTATATTTGGCTGTTATTCAGATGAAAAATAAATTGTATTGTTAATAATTTCACATTTGCCGGAACAGGATTCCATGAAATGTTTTTAAATTTGCACATTATATTATCAGGGGAATGGAAGAGGATAAATCCGGATTTGCCTTTGAGGAAGAGATAAAGAGCGCAGTTCAGAAATTTGAACGGATGCGGAGGAATAACGAAAGCTGTTTTTTTGATGTTGTTGAATTCGAGTCAATTATTGATTACTACATCGAAAGCAACAATTCCCTGAAAGCGTACGAGGCTGCAACTCTTGCTGCCGAACAGCATCCCAATTCAATTTCAATACAGCTGAGGAAGGCAAGGGTGCTCCTTGACAAGGGACGTGCCGTTGAGGCTCTCAGGATCCTGAAGAACCTCGAAAGTATCGAACCCGGAAATCATGAGATATGTGTGGCAAAGGGGACAGCCCTCGGAATGCTGGGAGACATCCAGGGCGCCAAGAAAATGTTCGACTATGCTCTCACCCTCGATTCGGATGATACGGCCAATATTCTTTTTTCCATAACCTCGGTACTGCAGAACCTTAATTATTACGACTATCTTATCCCTTACCTGAAGAAACTCATTCAGCTTGAGCCTGATTTTTATGCGCATCTCTATGATCTGGCCTATGCTTTTGAAAAAACTGAGAACTATGCCGAGAGTATTAAGTATTACCGGATGTACCTCGAGGAAGAACCTTTTTCAGACAGTGCATGGTATAACCTCGGGATAATTTACAACAAGCTTGATGAACCCGAAAAAGCCCTGGCTGCATATGATTATTCACTTGCCATAAACTCCTCGAATACTTTTGCATTGTTCAACAAGGGCAATATTTTGTATAATCAGGAAAAATACGGCGATGCTGTTCCCGTATATCATGAATACCTTGAAAACGAGCCTGATAATTTTGAGGCAATGACTTATCTGGCAGAATGCTATGAAAAAGCAGGCGATCTGGTCCTGGCCAGGAAATACTACCATGAAGCCATAGAGCTGGCACCTGATTTTGCCGATCCCTGGTTTGGCCTTGGAATACTTGCCCTCGATGCCGGCAATCCTGCCGAGAGCCTTATCTTCCTGAGAAAGGCAGTAAGGCTCGATGACGAGAACCCTGAGATATGGTATATTCTTGGCAAGGCGCATTATGCCTGCGGAGAGGAAAAGGCAGCCATGCGCTGCTTCAGGGAGGCACTGAAAATAGATGTCTATTACAACGAAGTGTGGTCAGATCTGGGCAGGATCATCCTGAAAGAGGGATATATCAACAGGGCGCTCCCGTACCTTGAAAAAGCCTATAAGATTATCGGCGACATACCGGGAATTAATTTCCTGCTCGGAGCTTTTCACTGCCATCTGGGAAATACCGACAAGGCCTTCAGGCACATCTCCATAGCCCTGTCGGCCGAGAAAGAGGTCTTTTATGAGTTCAGGGATATTTACCCGGTGAAAATTCATAACCGGAAGATCAGGAGGCTGATTGAAGACCACAATCTCTGAGACCGCCTCGCTGCTTCATCTTCACAACCCCGTTCAATGGACATGGATTTATGGACATTGTTTCCACAGCATATAATCACTAACCTTAAAAACAGCCATGAAACACCAACTCCCCTTTATTCCCCACCGGCCGGCAAAACCAAGGAACACAGGCATAACAATGGTTATGGACAAAGGACTGAGCATAAGGGCAGCCGAGGATTTTATGTCGGTTGGGTGCGAATATACCGATATGGTAAAATTGGGATTTGGAACATCCCTGCTCACACCCGGATTTGAAAGAAAACTTGAGATCTACAGGGAAGCAGGTTGCATTCCATATTTCGGAGGGACGCTGTTTGAAGCTTTCGTAATCAGGAATATGTTCGGGGAATATGCAGATCTTCTTGACAAACATAAAATTGAGCTTGTAGAGGTATCCGACGGATCCTATGAAATGGATCACAAAAGAAAGCTTGAATATATCCGGGTCCTTGCGTCGCGGTGTACTGTCATATCAGAGGTGGGCTCGAAGAAAAAGGATGTTGTCTACACTCCCGCGGAATGGGTTCAGATGATGAAATCGGAACTGGCGGCCGGGTCGCGTAAGGTGATTGCCGAGGCCCGTGAGTCGGGGACAGTAGGGATCTACAACGATGACGGATCAGTAAATATGCCCTTGATTGATGCGATTTCAGATCATGTTAATCTCGAAAACGTTATCTGGGAGGCTCCCCTCAAATCACAGCAGGCATGGTTCATCAGGCACTTTGGCGCAAATGTCAATCTTGGAAATATTGCACCCGAGGAAATAATCCCGCTCGAATCGCTGAGGACAGGGCTCAGGGGCGATACTTTCTTTCAGTTCCTGCCTGACGGCCTTGGCGAATCATAATAGTCTTCTGTAATCACCTGTCTGCAATTCATTTGTAATGAGAAAATTCGGCCTGATCGGCTTTCCTTTGGGGCATTCATTCTCAGCCAGTTACTTTGGCAGTAAATTCCAAAGGGAAAACATCAGCGATTGTTCATATGCAAATTATCCGCTGAAAGGCATTGAAGAGCTGCCAGGCCTGATCGGTTCCGACACGGAATTAAGCGGACTGAATGTCACTATCCCGTACAAAACAGCAGTTATCAGGTACCTTGATCATATTGACCCTGAAGCAGAGAAGGTCGGAGCAGTTAATGTATTGAAAATAAGCAGGCCCCGGGGCAAACCGCACATCAGCGGATTCAATACGGACATTTACGGGATCCGGGCCGTATTAATGCCTTTTTCTGTTGATGAGCTTCAGAATGCCCTTATCCTTGGCACCGGAGGCAGCTCAAGGGCAGTGAGCCATGTGTTGTCAGAAATGAATGTGCCGTTTTCACTTGTTTCCAGAACCGAAAAGCCTGGTTGCCTCACCTACAGGGATACAGATGCGGAACTGCCGTCGGGAACAAGGCTGATTGTCAATACAACACCTGTCGGCATGTTCCCTGACATTGAAGGAAAACCTGATATTCATTATGACCTTCTGACCAGGGATCACATACTTTTTGACCTTGTTTACAATCCCGAAAAGACAGCATTCCTGAAAGCAGGAGAGGAGAGGGGTTGCAGGACCCTGAACGGGTTAAAGATGCTTCATTCCCAGGCTGAACGATCATGGGAGATATGGAATGACTCCGCGTTCTGACTGATCGAGGCGCCAATTGAAAGCCCGGCATATTCTCTCTTCAGGATCAGCTCACATCACTGGCGGCAGCTCCCTTCTTTCTCAGCCAGTACCTGTTATCGCAATCCGTACACTCCTGGAGCCAGTAACCGGGGGTCACATGTTCACCCTCCGGTGTTTTAAGAAAGCGTTCGTATATTGCAAAAACAGGGTTGAAAACAATATCAGTAACACCAATGGTGAAGGTGGGCTCTTCTCCTTCCGCTGAGACAGGATTCACCGATTCAAGCACCTCCAGGTTGTTGACTGCCAGAAGCTGGCGCAGAAACGCAGCTCTCTCACTGCTTGCCGCCGTTTCTATTATGGTGCACCTCACACCATTTATTTCACCTGTTATATGTTTTGCATTGTTTATACCCATGACTGTGACCGGATTAATTCAGACGCCAAAGCTCAAACTTCTGATCGCTTCAAACACCGGGCTCGCGAACCCCGTTATGAATATGCCGGCCGCACATATCCCCAGGGCCAGTTTTGTGGGGAGGTCACTCTTGAAACTTTCAACGGGCGACTCATTTGCATTGATAAACATCGCCTTCACTACCAGAAGATAATAATAAAGGGAGATGATTGTATTAAGCACCGCAATGGTGACAAGCAGATAATAACCTTTCTCGGCAGCTGCTGCAAAAAGGAAGAATTTTCCGAAAAATCCGGCCACCGGCGGGATCCCGGCCAGCGAAAACAGGGCAAGAGTCATTATCAGGCTCACGCCGGGATTGGTACGGTAAAGCCCGTTATAATCCTTCAATTCCTCCCTGCCGCTTGCATTTGAAATTGCTGCAACCGCGCCGAATGCACCAAGGTTTGAAAAAATGTATACAAGTATGTAGTAAATGACAGAAGCCATGCCGGCGGCGTTCCCTCCGATAATTCCAAGGAAAAGATAACCAGCCTGTGAGATGGATGAAAACGCGAGGAACCTTTTGAGGTTTTGCTGCCTGATGGCAAAAAGATTTCCAATGGTCATGGTAAGCACCGAAGTAGCATAGATCACCTTTTGCCATGAGGCCATGATGACAGGGAACACGGTGAAGAGGACAATCACGAATATGAATATTGCGGCTCCCTTGGAAACAACCGAGAGATAGGATGTTATGCTGACAGGAGCTCCTTCGTAGACATCTGCTGTCCAGAGGTGAAACGGAACTATTGAAATCTTAAAAGCCATGCCGGAAAAGAAAAAAATAAAACCCAGTACCTGCAGGTTGTTGTTCTTCAGCAAGTGAGCCGTCTGCTCAAAATACAATGTGCCTGTTGTTCCGTACAGCATGGCGAGGCCATAAAGCAGCACTCCCGATGAGAGTGCCGATATGAGGATGAGCTTGATCCCTGCTTCGGCAGATTTATTGCTGTATCTTTCATAGGCTGCAAGCGCGGTTAACGGTATGGTGGCAAGTTCAAGACCTATATAGAACATAGTAAAATGCCCGGCCGATATCATGAAGTTCATGCCGGTGAGCGTTGAAATGAGAAGGACGAAGTATTCACTCACCCTGTCGCGGTTTTCATCCCTCCCGAGCCATGTCACCGACTGGATAAGAACAATCAATACCCCGATGTTCAGTATGTTTTTCATTATCAGCCTTGTCTTGTCAGCAATGTACATGTTGCCGAAAAGAGCGCCCGAAGGGGAGGGGAGAAAGCCTGCAGCAGTGATAATTGCGAAGGCGGCAATTGCAATTGAACTTGTTGATCTCCTTTTTCCGGAAGGCGAGAAAACTTCAGCGGCCAGAACAATGAGGACGACAGCGGTTAAAAGCAATTCATGCCTCATGATAGCAAAATCTCCAAAGCTCATATCAGTGATCTGTAAGAGGGTTTTGATTCCAATTCATTGATTTTTTTCATCTAAAGGCAGGATTTCAGAAAATATTCATTCCCAGAATTTTATTCATCACCGGATACAGGCTGGCTCCCGTCATTGATGTAAGCAGGAAGGGCAGCAGGCCGATAAAAGCGATGAAGACAATAAGGGTTACCGTTGATAATTTCTCATACCACCTGGCATCTGAAAACATCTCGTAGCCGTTATTCCCTGAAGGTCCGAGAAGGAGAATGGCGATAACCCTCAGGATATAGACCGCAGTGATTACAATGGAGCTTACTGCAACTATTGTGGCAACCCTGTGGAAGGTATCGGGATGCTGAAAGGCACCTACAAAGATCGTCATCTCGGCAACGAATCCGCTCAGTCCGGGAAGTCCCAGGGAAGCCAGACCCGCTATTACGTAACATACTGACAGGAATGGTATTATTTTCATCAGGCCTCCCATTTCATTTATCATCCTTGTATGAGTGCGGCCATAAATCATTCCGATCAGGGCAAAGAACAACGCTGTCATCAGGCCATGGGAGATCATCTGAATTACTGCTCCGTTCATTGCCGTATGGTTCATCATCAGTATGGCAAACAGCACCAGTCCGCAATGACTCACTGATGAATAGGCATTGATATATTTGAGATCCTTCTGCACTATTGCCCCGAAAGCTCCATAAACAACGCTTATGGTTGTAAGGATGATAAAGATCCATGATAATTCCCTGGCTGCTTCAGGCATCAGGAAAATAGCTACCCTGAATGCCCCGTAACCGCCGAGTTTCATAAGTACGCCCGCATGAAGCATGGAAACGGCGGTAGGAGCCGATGAATGACCATCAGGCGACCATGTATGGAACGGGAACAGTGCTCCCAGAACCCCGAAACCGATGAATGTCATCGGAAAAAAGATGTACTGTGCCTTTATGGGTATGGTTATTCGGGAGATTTCCATGATGTTGAAGGACAAATTGCCCCCTTCAGGAGCAGAATTGAAGTATATTCCCAGTATTCCTACCAGCAGCAGGGCTGATGCGCCCATCAGCATCAGTGTCAGCTTCATCGCGGAGTACTCCTTCGGGCCGCTTCCCCAGATGCCAATAAGCAGATACATCGGAATAACGGCAAGCTCGTAAAAGAGGAACATTGTAAACAGATCCAGTGAAATGAAGAATCCGAAAACACCGGTTGCAAGCAGAATAAGAGATACAAAAAACTCCCTGGTAAGATAATCCGTCTCCCAGGAAGCAAATATTCCTGAAAAAACCACTACTGACGTCAGTGCAATCATGGCCACAGACACACCGTCAACCCCTACTGCATAATGGATATTTAAACTTCTGAACCATACCAGGTCCTTTACAAACAGCATTTCGGAGGTATCGCCTGACTGGCGTGCCCGGATATACAGGAAAGTCAGTATAGCCGACACAATCAGCTGGATACCCGTTCCGATCCCCGAAACCACCCTGACATGACGTATATCCTTTACCATTACTATTCCTGCAATGGTAAGGAGCGGAATCAAAACAAACAGCGACAGTATATTCATGGTTTATGCAAATACTTGTTCTAGTGAAAGAGATAAATTAGTGACAGTGCAAGGAGTATTGTGCCGGAAATAAAGAAGAAAGCATATTTCTGCAGCTGGCCCGATTGAAAATCCCTGATTCTGAATGATACAACCTGGGTCACTGTTGCCACTGCATTCATTGTTCCGTCAACGATATGCCTGTCGAACCATGCCACCGGTTCGGAGATATATCTGAAAATGATCCTTTTGGTTATGAAGATGTATATTTCGTCGATGTAGAATTTATTCAGTGCCAGTTTGTATGAGTTGCTGAAAACTGAAATGATGCGCCCGGGCAACGAAGGGTTCCTGACATACATCACATAGGCTGTTCCGATGCCGGCCAGGGCTATCAGCACCGAAGGAACGGCAATGCCCCATTCGATATGTGTCTGAAAGGCTTTTCCGTCGGAGGTTACCAGCCTGCTGAAGGGAATAAAGCCTGAAAACGCTGCTGCTGCGGCGAGTATAATAAGTGGAATGGTCATGGCTGGCGGTCCTTCATGGGGAACAGTGTGGTAATGTCCCTCTTCACCCCGGAAAACGGTGAAATAAAGCCTGAACATGTAAAAAGCTGTTATGCCCGCTACGGCGTATTCGATAAAGAACAGGATTTTGTTATGGTGATATGCGGCTGCCAGGATTTCATCCTTGCTGAAGAATCCCGAAAAGGGCGGAATGCCAGAAATGGCAAGGCAGGCGATAAGGAAGGTCAGATGCGTCAGGGGAAGGTACTTCTTCAATCCCCCCATTTCGGTCATGTAGTTGCTGTGAACCGCATGGATAATAGCGCCCGCGCACAGGAAAAGCAGGGCCTTGAACATTGCATGGGTGAAAAGATGGAACATTGATGCCATGAACCCCAGGCCGTCATGCCCGCCGTATCCCGAAACCCCGAGGGCAAGCATCATATAGCCTATCTGTGAGATTGTGGAATAGGCAAGCACTCTTTTGATATCGGTCTGGGTACAGGCAATGATTGCTGCAAAAAGAGATGAAAACGCCCCCACCCATGCTACAATTTCCAGGGCGGCAGGGGCTGAAAAGAAATAAACCGGGAACATCCTGGCAACCAGGTAAACCCCTGCGACCACCATTGTAGCTGCGTGTATAAGCGCTGAAACAGGTGTCGGACCTTCCATGGCGTCAGGGAGCCATATATGAAAGGGGAACATTGCTGATTTGCCTACCCCGCCCAGGTAGACAAATATCATCGACCATGTTGTTACCGAAAGACCCAGGAAGCTGATACCGCTGCCGTGGGCGACCGCAGTGCCCTGCGGGTCGGTAAGCACAGAGAAATCAAAGGTACGGGTGTTGAAGGAAAGAAGAAGGATACCTATCAGAAATCCGAGATCGGCAAACCGGGTCACGATAAAGGCTTTTTTTGAGGCACTTACAGCTTCAGGTTTCTGATAGTAGAAGCCTATCAGAAGATATGATGAGATGCCGACAAGCTCCCAGAAAATGTACATCTGAAAGATATTGGTGGCAACAACCAGACCCATCATCGAAAAGGCAAACAATGAAAGAAAGGAATAATAGCGTTCAAATCCCCTTTCTCCCTTCATGTAACCGAGGCTGTAGATGTGGACCATCAGCGACACAGTAGAGATGACAATAAGCATCATAACCGAAATGGGATCGAGCAGGATTCCCATTTTTATCTCAAGTGTGTCAGTAAAATGGAGCCATGTTGAATCAAATACAGTTATTTTCCGGAAGGTATCATTTATTTTAGCCTCCCGGAAAAAATAGAAATATGCCGTCAGGTATGAAAGTACGGTTACCGCTCCCAGTCCGGCGGTTCCCAGAAGACCGGATATCCGGGCTTTGAGCCTGTGTCCGGCCAGGCCGAGCAGGATGAATACAACGAAGGGTATCAGAAATATCCACAAGGTATAATTGAAATCTGTCATAGGTGTGCCGGCTTTGTTTTATCAGTATTTCATTATGTTGACATCCTCAACATTGATGGTGGAAAATCTTCGGTATATGTTTATTATCAGGGCAATAGCCACTGCGGCTTCTGCTGCTGCCACTGTGATTATAAAGAGGCTGAAGAAAAAACCCTCCAGCTTGTGGGGAAACAGGTACCTGTTCAGGGCAAGGAAATTAATATTTACTGAGTTAAGTATAAGCTCAACCGACATGAGGATTGTGATCAGGTTCCTCCTTGTTAGGAATCCGTAGATTCCTGTAAAGAACATTACGGCCGCCAGGATCAGGAAATAGCTCAATGGAATTCCGGTATTCATATTATTGATTATTTGATGCTTGAGGGTTTGTGTTTTTTGGACCTCCTTTTTTTGCAATTATTATTGCTGCCACCATTGCAGCAAGCAGCAGGACCGAGATAACCTCGAAAGGCAGGGCATAGCCATCGCTGCCGACCGAGAGGAGGGATTTCCCTATCAGTTTCATGTTTATTTCCCTTGCAGCTTCATCAGTTGCTGAAAATCTGTAATCAAGAATGGTAATTATGGTTATTAATGCCCCGGCAAATGATGCGATAGCCGAGAACAATGATTTTTTCCATTCCACGGGTTCGAATTTAAGGCTTATATGGCTCGTCAGGAGGATTGAAAATATTATCAGTACCACGATACCCCCGGCGTACAAAGTGAGCTGTACGGCGGCCAGGAATTCGTAATTCAGCATAAAATAGAGGCCGGCAGTGGAAATAAGGACAAAAAGAAGATATACCGCTGCCCTCAGGATCCTTCTGCTGGTAACGGTCAGAATGGAAAATACAACGATAATTGAAGCGAACAGTATAAACATCAGCTGGTTCAGGGTCATTATTCAACTCCTTTCATTAATTGGGATCCCGGTTTGTTTGATATTTTGATCAGTTTGCTCCTGTCAAAAACGGCATGCTCAAACTCCTGTGAAAAAGCAAGTGCATTTGAAGGGCAGGTTTTTACGCACAATGCGCAGAATGAACACATGCTGAGCCGGTAGATATGCTTGTCGATGGCTCTTTTTTTCTTGCCGTCAGGGGTAATGATTGTTTTTGTTATAACTTCTATTGTTCCGTTCGGACAGTTTATCTCGCAGATACCGCATCCGGTGCACCTGTGCTCATTTTTTTCATTGTGTGGCATTACCACTTCACCCTTGAACCTTTCGAACATCACAAGGTCCCTGCGGTTCTCAGGGTATTTCTGTGTAACAATGGAGGAAGGCCGGAAAAAATATGAACCGGTTACCTTCATTCCCTTCAGCAGCGACCATGCGCCGCTGAAAACCTCAGCTATATAATTGGCAATACTTCTCATTCTGACCCGTCTTTCATTTATCACTCCACTAAAAGTGCCATCCCATAAGCACGATGAATGCCATAAGAACCACATTCACAAGATTTATGGGAAGGAGGTATTTCCATTCCAGGGTGAGGAGCTGGTCAATCCTCAGCCTTGGAAATGTCCATTTGAACCACATCATCAGGAATATTATGAAGAATGTTTTTAATATGAACCATATAAACGGGGGAATGAAATCCATGACATGGTTGAAAGCCTCCCAGCTTCCGATGTGAAAGGGCATCCATCCTCCGAGGAATACCGTTGCGGCAATTGATGCCACAATGAACATGTTCATGTATTCTGCGAGAAAGAAAAACGCGAATTTTATCCCTGAATATTCGGTATGGTAGCCGGCAGTCAGTTCCGATTCTGCTTCAGCCAGGTCAAAAGGTCCGCGGTTTGTCTCGGCCGTGCTTGCAATCAGGAAAATAATGAATGAAATGAATGCAGGTATATGTCCTTTGAAAATAAACCATCCGTTTGCCTGGGCCTGAACTATTTCAGACAATTGCATGGTGCCTGCAAGAATTATGACGGTTATCAGGGAAAGGGCCACTGACAGTTCATAGCTTACTATCTGGGCCCCGCTTCTCATGGCCCCGATAAGCGAATACTTGTTGTTGCTCGACCATCCGGCAAGCAGCACTCCGATAACGCCCAGTGCAGAAACGGCAATAACGTAAAATACACCAATGTTAAGGTCGATCGCATGGAGCCCCTTTGCAAACGGGATGGCGGAAATTGCCATGAATGAAGCAATTATCACTATGAACGGGGCAACATTGAAGAGAAATTTGTCGGCATTCCTGATAGGGATGAGTTCAACCAGGAGCAGTTTGATGAGGTCGGCAACTGTCTGGAAGATCCCGAACGGACCAACCCTGTTTGGTCCGAGCCTGTTTTGCATAAACGCACAGACCTTCCGTTCAGCATAGACGAGAAACAATCCGACCAGGGCATAGAAGACAAGAATGAGCAGGCCGGCGATAACCATCTCGGCAGCAACTGCCCAGAAAGGCGGCAGGCTGTTGTTAAGCCCGGTGTCGATCCATTGTGTCAGCGATGTAAAATCATAAATGTCGAATGGCATAATACTTCATTTTTTGCTGCCTTAAGCAATCTTGCTGTCCCGGCACGGATTATCTGTCAATGTCAGGTATTATCAGGTCAAGAGAACCGCTTATCGCAATAAGGTCAGCTATCTTGAATCCTTTTGACAGCATGTTAAGCACAGAGAGATTCACAAAATTGGGAGACCGGAATTTCACCCTGTAGGGATTCTTGTTTCCGTCGCTGATAATATACACTCCAAGTTCGCCGCGGGCGGTCTCAACTCTCTGATAGTACTCCCCTTCAGGCAGCCTGATTATTGGTTTCATCTTCACTGCAAACGGTCCTTCTGGTATGTTATCTATGAGCTGTTCAATAATATCCATCGACTGTCTCATTTCATCCATCCTTGCCAGGTACCTGTGATACGTATCTCCCTCGGTGAAAAGGACCTCGTCGAAGTGTACCCTGTCGTATGCACTGTAGGGCTCTTTCTTTCTCACATCGCATGAGAACCCCGAGGCTCTTGCGGTTGGACCGGTCACGCCATGGGCTGTCGCTTCTTCGAGTGTAAGCTTTCCTATTACCCTGGTCCTTTCCCTGAATATTACATTGCCGGTCAGCAACTGGTCATATTCAGGCAGGGTTTTCCTGAAATAATCAATGAACTCCTTCACCCGCTTCTGAAAGCCGGGGTGTATGTCATGCATCAATCCGCCCGGACAGTTATAGCTGACGATCAGGCGTCCGCCGCAGGTCTCCTCAAAAATGTCAAGAATTTTTTCACGATCGCGGAGGCCGTAGAAAAAGCATGTAAGACCCCCAAGGTCCATCCCGAAAGTCGCCCAGAAAAGCTGATGCGACTGGATTCTTGTGAGTTCGGCCATGATGGTCCGTATTACCTTTATCCTGTCGGGGATGTCGATCTCCAGGGCTTTTTCAACATTCAGGCAGACGGCTTCATTGTTTATATGTGCAGACATGTAATCCATCCTGTCGGTCAGATGAATGATCTGGGGATATGTCAGGCTTTCACACATTTTTTCAATGCCCCTGTGAATATAGCCTATGTGTGGTACAATGTTCGTAACGATTTCGCCCCTGAGTGATGCAACCAGGCGAAGCACGCCGTGAGTTGACGGGTGCTGGGGTCCTATATTCAGAACATACTCCTCCCTGCCGCCGGTGTCAGTATTTATTAACTGTTCCTCCATGTTTACTTGGTGACAATATTTACATCGTCGGAATAATCCTTTCTCAGCGGGTAGCCGTCGGAGTCGTCGAGAAACAGTCTTCTCAGGTCAGGATGATTGGTGAATCTGATCCCGAACAGGTCAAATATTTCGCGTTCATGGTATTCGGCCCCCGGCCATATTCCGGTAACTGATTCAAGGGTTGGATTCTGTCTGTCGGATATTCTGGTTTTGACAACGATTGTACGGTTGTGTTTTGTTGATCTCAGGTGATAAACCACACCCAGGTCAGCGCCGTAATCGACTCCCGACAGGCAGACAGGGAAGTCGAAGCACATTTCCGGATTATCCCTGAGAAACATCGCGAGCGCAGTCAGCTTTTCAGGCAGAACGGTTATTTCGGTAAACTGCTTTCCCTGGCCTGCAATGGCACTCCCGTCAAACGACCTTATGGATTCCTCAAGGTTCAGGTTATTTGCTGGCATTTCTTCTTTTGTTTATTGGGATTTTTTTTCGCTGTGTGATGCGTTGCGCTTTTTCCTCGATCTGATCGTTTCGGTTTCGATTCTGCGCTGGAGCTGAAGCATTCCATAAAGCAGCGCCTCGGGCCTGGGAGGGCAGCCTGGCACATAAACATCTACCGGAATAACATGTTCCACTCCTTTAACAACGGAATACGAATTCAGGAAAAACGGTCCGCCGGATATGGCACAGGCTCCCATGGCAACAACATACTTGGGCTCCGACATCTGGTCATACAGCCTCTTAAGTACAGGGGCCATCTTATTTACAATGGTGCCGGCCACAACAATCACGTCTGCCTGTCTCGGACTCGCACGATACACTTCCATGCCAAACCTGGCGAAATCATGACGGGGAGCTCCGGTGGCCATCATTTCTATTCCGCAGCAGCTGGTCGCAAATGTCAGGGGCCAGAGCGAGTTCTTCCTTCCCCAGTTGATAACGTCATCAATTGAGGTTAACAGGATATTTGCACCGGATTCACGTAAAAGATCGAGGCTTTCATTGTCTTTGAAATCCCCGTCCCTCATGCCTTTTATTCCCATACGAGCGCATCTTTTTTCCAGGCATAGAGCAATCCCAGGCCCAGGATAAGAAAAAATATTACTATTTCAATGAAGGCCGTGAGCCCAACCTCCTTCATAACCACGGCCCACGGAAAAACCAGTACCGCTTCCACATCAAACACAAGAAAAAGAATGGCAAAAAGATAATATCCGACATTGAACTGGAGCCAGGTGACCCCCTTTGTCGGGATCCCGGATTCGTAAGGTTCGGATTTTTGCGGGTTAACGGATCTTGGAGCAATGATCGCGGAGAGGATCAGTACCAGGCCTACAAAAATTGCCCCTACAAGAAAAAACAAAACAAGCCATTCGTTGCTCATGAGACCAGAGTTTAGTTAGCTTTTAAAGCTGGCCAAAAATAGAATTTCTTTGCTTCAATCAGAAAAATCGGAAGCTAAAATTATGTGATAAATATCACAAATATCATCTTTCAGACGAAGTTTTTATCTGATTGCAGATCAGGCAACCCGGGCTTTCAGGAAACCAGATGCCGGGAAAAGGGGAGCGGTTCCTGCCGGTAAGGCCACGGGGGCTGCTTTCAGGTAATTACATTTGATTGCCCGCCTTGTCGGTTGCCAGTACCATCTTGATGTTTAGCCTGACACCCAGTTCCATCACATCAATAAGATCCTGGATATTAAGGCTCCTGGCAAACCGCAGGATTACGGTCGGACTGTCGAGGTTGCCTGTCTGTGAACTCAGTTCCTGTTCCAGCTGCTGAAAGAGAATTTCCTTCTGATTTATGTAATATCTTTTGTCCGCTGTTACTGTCAGGTTAATCTGCTGTTTGTTGATGTTCTGCGCCGACCTGGAGGTGGGCAGAAGCACCTTGATGACATTTGGATTAGCCAGGGTGGATACGATCAGAAAGAAAAGCAGCAGAAAGAACATAATATCGTTCAGCGACGATGTTGATACTTCCGGTTTAAAATGCTTGTTTCTCCTGATATTCATTTTAAAATGCCTTTAAGAACTGAACAAGTGATTCCTGGATCCTGATTGTGTATCTGTCGATCTTCATTTGCAGATAATGGTAAGCGGCATAAGCGAGAACCCCGACAATCAGTCCTGCACCGCTGCAGATCATTTTCTGGTACAGGCCTCCTGCAATGATGCCGATGCTGATATTGTCGGCAAGGGAAATATTATAGAAGATTTTAATTACTCCTGAAATAGTGCCGATAAAACCGAGCATGGGGGCAATGCCTGCAATTATGCCAAGGTAACCGGTATAGTTCTCCATCTTCGTGATTTCCAGGTTAATGGTTGTTTCAAGGTTCCTTTCAACATCACTCACCGGTTTGCCGAATTTTTCGAGTCCGCTCTCAAGAATCCTGCCTACCGAGGCCTGGTCGTTCCTGGCGCGGATCACAGCCTTGTCCCTGTTCCCGTCCCTTAGCTCGCCGAGTATGGCCGGAACCAGTCCCCTGTCAATAAATGAGGATCTTTTTATATACACATACCTTTCGATAAAGATATAAACACTGATCAGTGACAGCAGTATGATCGGTATCATGATTACACCGCCCTTCATCAGCAGGTCGAGAATGGTTGTAACCTGTCCGGATGTCACGGTGTTCTGCAGTAAGGGGCCGTTAAGACTTATTATCATAAGGAATTTATTTATAGAAGTTGTTTTTTCATATCAAACGACGAAAGTATTCAATTATTTCTTTTGCCGGAACATGGTTAATAAATTGTTGCCGTCCTGTATCCTGTTGATTAAAATTAAATTATACGGAGCATAATACGTTTGTTCATCCTGTATAAAACAGGTTTTCCGGATATTCGATCCCTGCAAGGAACAAACCCCTGGCAGGTGCGGTCATTCCCGCCCCCGACCTGTCTTTTGCAATAATTATTTCTTCAAACTGCCGGGCAGTGATTTTACCCCTGCCTACATTTACCATTGTACCCACAATGGCACGAACCATGTTCCTCAGGAACCTGTCTGCCACGATGGTGAATACCAGTTTGTCATGGTCAGTGTCCCACGATGCGGACATGATTTTGCAGATATTGGTTTTATTGCCGGAATGGAGCCGGCAGAAACTTGTGAAGTCGCTGTGGAGCAGGAGTATCGCTGCAGCCTTGTTCATCTCGCTGATGTTCAGGTCGCCATGGACATGCCAGCTGGACTGTTCACTGAAAGGATCCTTTTTCCGTGATATGTGATACCTGTATGTTCTGGATTTGGCGCTGTAGCGTGCATGGGCATCGGAAACGGTTCTTTTTACTGATTGCACCGCAATATCTGCAGGAAGGAACCTGTTGAGCCTGAATACTATATTTTCGCGGCAATCCAGGCCTGGATCGGAACTGTCGAAATGTGCACAAAAGGTTAAGGCGCTTACCCCCGTATCGGTTCTGCCTGCACCCGTGGTGCATATTTTTTCCCTGAGTACCAGGCTCAGGGCTTCATCCAGTATCTTCTGAACGGAGACGGAATCTGGCTGTACCTGCCAGCCATGATAGCGTGCGCCATTGAATGAGATGAATATAAAATACCTGGTCTTCACCATAAAATTTATGCAAATATATTCAACTAAAAGCATTTCAAAAATCAGCGTATGAAAAAGCCTGATTTCACGGCTGTGATAATTTTAACACTGAAAAAAACCAGGCGGATTTCTTTATAAATGACGGAAAAGTTAATTGCCCTCATTGAAATCCCGATCTTAATAAGTATTTTTACTCTTAATGATTAAATAATTTAACATCCTGATCATAAATTTTTTTGTTTGAAAAAACTTAATTCCGTTTGTCATGCTTGAGAAACTTGATTTGAGCTGGATAGATTATCTGATAATGTTAATCTATTTTGTTTTTGTGCTTGGAATAGGATGGTTCCTGCGGAAATACATGAAAAACGCAAATGCATTTCTTGAGGCAGGGCGCTCGATTCCCGCATGGGTGGCCGGGCTGGCTTTTATATCAACCAATCTTGGAGCCCTGGAGGTTATGGGTATGACGGGTTCGGGCATGAAATATGGCATGCTTACCACTCATTTTTACTGGATCGGTGCAATTCCCGCAATGATCTTCCTGGCTGTGTTCATGATGCCGTTTTATTACGGGTCCAAGGCCCGGTCCGTCCCGGAGTTTCTGAAACTGCGGTATGACGAAAAAACCAGGGGGCTGAATGCAATCCTGTTTGCGGTAATGACGATTCTGGCTTCGGGGATTTCCATGTATGCGCTGGCAATTCTTATGGAAAAGGTATTGGGATGGGATTTCAATATGAGCCTTTGGATCTCGGCTCTTATTGTGCTGGGTTATACCTATCTCGGAGGATTGTCATCTGCAATCTACAATGAGGTGCTCCAGTTCTTCATTATTGTTATAGGATTGCTGCCGCTTGTTTTTCTCAGTCTTAAGGACGTTGGCGGATGGGCAGGGCTCAAGGAGAGCCTGGCACCCATCACAACCGATATGGGGTATGCCGCTGATACCTGGACCACAACCTGGAAATATTCAGGCCATGCAGCGTCCAATCCGCTGGGAGTTGAATGGTTTGGGATTTTGTTTGGACTGGGATTTGTTTTATCCTTCGGTTACTGGTGTACGAACTTTCTTATCGTGCAGAGGGCTTTCGCGGCTGAATCGGTGACAGCATCCAGAAAGGTTCCCCTGATCGGCGCCATACCCAAGATGTTCATCCCGTTCTTAATAATTGTGCCTGGCATCATTTCACTTGTTCTCTGGAAGGATCCCTCAAAGAATTTTATCATGCCTCTTGATGCCGCCGGTAAGCCTATTTATGATTACACGATAATAATGCTTCTGCGGCAATACCTGCCTGCAGGTGTCCTTGGCCTGGGCATCACCGCACTGCTCGCATCCTTCATGTCGGGAATGGCGGGAAATGTATCTGCATTCAACACTGTATGGACCTATGACATCTACCAGAGCTATATAAGAAAGCCGACGGGGAACGAGGAGGCTGACGGCAGGCATTATCTCAACGTGGGAAGGATTGCCACTGTTTTCGGGGTTCTGTTAAGCATAGCCGCTGCATATATTGCAACCAAATTCGGAAATATTATGGATTTCCTCCAGACAATTTTCTCAATGATCAATGCCCCGCTCTTTGCAGTGATCTTCCTTGGTATGTTCTGGAAACGAACTACGGGCCATGCTGCCTTTATCGGACTTCTGTCGGGCTTTCTGCTGGCCCTGCTCCATCACGGACTGACTGTTCCTGAGGGCGCTGCAACACTTGTAAAGGGCGGATGGCTGACAGTTGTCCACACTTATCCGGTAGAGATGGCACAAAATTTCTGGACGGCGATCATCGCTTTCAGTTCGGCTACCCTGATCACAGTGCTCCTGTCGCTCGTGACCAGGCAGATCAAAACAGAAGATGATCTGAGGGGCCTGGTCTATTCTCTTACTCCAAGGCTGGTGGAGGAGAATGTTCCATGGTATCAGCGTCCAGCAGGGCTGGCTGTCATTGTTGCCGTGATTTGCATAATTTTAAGTATAATGTTCTGGTAGGAGGATAGAAAAATGGTTGATATAAGAATACCAATAGGGCTGATGTTCTCAATTCTGGGAGTTTTAATAACTGTTTTCGGATTGAGTACACATTCAAACAGTGAAATGTACCTCAGATCCCTCGGCGTGAATGTCAATATAATAATGGGCATCTTCATGCTTGTTTTTGGACTGATAATGCTGTATCTGGCCAGGAAAAAGAAGGATGGCGGCGCAGGTTGATGGATAAAACCAGGGAAGATCAGAACAGTACAGGTACGAGGAATTATGCATTCTGCGTCCCGGAAGCAAGCCTGATCCTCTTTTTCGCGTTGCTGAACGCGATAAGTTTACGCGTACGGAAACGGCCCGTTCATCTGCCAGCTTCTCCCGGCAGGGTTCAGAAACAGGCTGACGGGGAAAATGAATTCAGGAATAAACGGAAGATAATCATCCATGAGGGGTTTTGCAAGCGACAATAATTCAGGTGTCCACCCGGAGATCCTGGCAGAACTCTGCAGGGTAAACGAAGGACATGTCACCGGATACGGTTCGGATGAATATACGGAAAAAGCCAGGGCCATGTTCCGGGAGATTCTTGGCGACGATACCGAAACCTACTTTGTTTTTAACGGCACTGCAGCCAATGTATTAGGTCTCAGTAGTGTTGCGAGGTCGTGGAATTCAATTATCACAGCTTCATCGGCTCATATAGAAGAAGATGAATGCGGCGCTCCTGAAAAATTCATAGGCTGCAAAATTCTGACGGTTGATTCTCCCGACGGGAAATTAACTCCCCGGATGATTGAGAAGCATATGCGCGGATTTGATTTTGAGCATCATTCGCAGCCGGGGGTTGTTTCAATTTCCCAGTCCACTGAGATGGGCACTGTATATAGTCCGTCAGAAATCAGGGAGCTGGCAGACCATGTTCATGAGAAGGGGATGTTTCTTCATATGGACGGTGCGAGGATCGCCAATGCCGCTGTTTCTCTGAGCCTGCCTTTCAGGGCTTTTACCACTGATTCGGGTGTAGATGTGCTTTCCTTTGGCGGGACGAAGAACGGAATGATGTATGGGGAAGCAGTGTGTTTTCTGAGGAAAGGCATTTCAGGGGAATTCAGGTATATCAGGAAGCAGGGGATGCAGCTTGCATCGAAAATGAGGTTTATTTCTGCCCAGTATATTGCCTATTTCAGAAATGACCTATGGAAGGAATGTGCTTCGCATTCCAATTCGATGGCAGGGCTGCTTGCCCGGAAAATAAGTGAATTCAGTGAGTTAAGGATTACACAGCCGGCCGAAGCCAACGGCGTGTTCGTTGTCATGCCCCGTGATCTGGCTGAGAAGCTGAGCAGGTCTTATTTCTTTTATCCCTGGAACGAGAGCATCAATGAATACCGGCTTATGACCAGCTGGGACACAACACCGGAGGATATCGAAATGTTCGGAACTCTTTTGAGAAGGGAACTGGAAAAGGCATAAGTTCCGGATTATGAAACAGGGATGGCCCGGGGGCAGCTCCTTGCGGTTTCAGGCATCCCGACAAAGACACAAGAAAAAAGCCGTTTCAGGGTATTATGAAACGGCTTTCTTTTATAATCGGAATTTATTTATTTAAGAGTAAAGTTTATTGGTACCATGTACCACACAGGCACAGGAATTCCGCCCTGTTTGCCTGGTTTAAACGGAGGAAGTGTTGTTACAACTCTCATAGCTTCTTTATCAAGCTCAGGGTCAACGCCCTTCAGAACAGAAACCCTGTCAACGGTACCTTTTGAGGTAACACAGAACCTGACGATCACCTTTCCCTGTATGTTGTTTTCCTTTGCCACTTCGGGATATTGTGTATGTTCGGCAATAAATTGAAGAAGTGCGACATCACCGCCGGGGAACATGGGCATTTCCTCCACAACAACGAAAGGTTCTGCTTCGGATTCTTGTTCCTTGACTTCTTCCTTTACTTCCTGAACAAATTCAACAACTTCTTCATCCCTTACTTCAACCTGTGCCTGGTCGGCAGTCATTAACTGAGCAGCCTCTTCAGGTTTGACCGAGTCAACTACAACAGGAGGTACATATCTCGACTGCTGAACTGCCTCCTGGGGTGGCGGTGGCGGTGGCGGGGGCGGGGCAACCTGTTCATTGGGCTGATCAAGGTTCTCCATTTTAATCTCCACCTCTCTTTCAGCACGGGCCCTGGCCCGGCTTTCAGCTGCCTTGGCGTTCAGGTAGGGAATGATTATTGCAGTACTGAATAAAATGACTGCAATCAGCATCGAGATGATTACATTGCGTTTGTATTTCTTCCTCAATCTGTAAGCACCGTATTCCTTATTCCTATTTTCGAAGACAATATCATCGAAAGGCGGCGCAATAATCTTTTGTTTTGCCATATCAGTCAAGGTTTACGGGTTAATTGGATGAAGTGGCGGTGGCAGAAGCACCTCTTGCAACAGCAGCTTCAACCATCTTTTCTTCATACCATGCGATGTCAACAAACGTATAGCGGGCAATTCCACAGATATTCATTTCGTCGAGAATATCAACAAAATTCCCGTAGTTAGCTTCTTTGTAAGCTTTAATAAGTACAATCGGACCGGTGTCGTCGACGTTTTTCAATTGTCTTATTGCACCCTGCAGGGAGTCCTGGGTTATTCTGATCTCACCTCTGACCACCTGCTGACTGAAGTCGTTGATCTTCTTAAACAGGGCTCTGTTCCTGTCAAGGAGGAGCTTCCGGATGCCATCGGCACTGAAGTTGGTTTCCATCAGTGGAGGAAGGTTGGTGTACTCTTCCGGTTTAATCCCGCCCGGATACCAGAATAATCTGTTTTGCGGTCCGAGAACTATATTCAGTGTACGGCTGGCTGAGATTTTTGGAGCCTGCTGTTTTTCCGGATCAATTACCTTGTCAGGCAGGGTAATATCCATTACCTTGGCTTTGCTCATTGAAGTTGTGAGCATAAAAAAGGTAATAAGCAACATCATCAGGTCAACCATGGGGGTCATGTCCATGTGCGGAAGGATCCTTTTCGCCCTTTTCTTTCCCCCTCCTTTTTCTGCTTGAATTATTTCTGCCATATCACTGTTGTATTTCTTCCAGGTTAATTTTTGCAGCTTCCAGACTGGTAACCAGACTAAACCTTTTTACATTCAGATCCTGAAGTATGTCAAGGACCCTCTTGACCTTCGGAAATTCAACCTTTGTGTCTCCCCTGATACAGGCCTGAATATTTGGATTTACCGTACGGGCGTACTGGATCCACATGGCAAGCTGATTGTTTGTGGAATCCATTGGTATCCCCTCCTGGTATTCCTTTCGGTCGGCGGCATCCTTGGCATCAAGAAATGCCTGCATATTCTCTATGCGCACGCCAATTGAGGAAGGGTACGTCTGAAATTCCCTCAGTTGCCGTTCCGTGAACTCGATTCCGTATCTTTTACCCATTTCAGCCAGAATTTTTGGTCTGAATTTTAAGAGGGTGTCAGGTCCGTTGTCGAAATTCATGAAGACTTTTCCGTCGACTGATATCAGGAATGTCATTGTATTGAAATCAGGAGTTGGTTTCTCTGATATTGAAAAAGGCGTATCAACAGTGGCCGGTTCAGGTGAACTCATGGTAGCTGTCAGCATCAGGAAAATAAGAATGACAGCAAATGTGTCCACCATCGGGGTCATGTCGATCCTGGGCGACTTATGTGGTATTTTGATCTTTGGCATTTTTTCAGTTATTTGATATTAAACCAAAAGATACATTTTACCTGCTTTTCAGTGAAGCAGCGAAATTCTGCGTCAGACTGAAACCTGCTTCATCAATTTTGAAGGTATATGCGTCAATATACGATGAAAAATAGTTAAATGCAAGAATTGACAGGGTTGAACCTGTGATACCGAATGCAGTGTTCACAAGCGCTTCGGAAATACCCTGTGAAAGGGCAAGAGCATCTGGTGCACCTGACTGGGCAAGGGCAGCGAAGGCCCTGATCATTCCGAGAACCGTTCCGATCAGCCCGATCAACACTGAAACTGATGCAAGGGTGGAGAATATCACCATGTTCCTTGAAAGCATCGGAAGCTCAAGAGCTGTTGCTTCCTCGAATGATTTCTGGATGGAGAGTATCTTCTGGTCCCTTTCAAGTTCCTTGTCTACCTGCAGATCCCTGTATCTTATCAAACCTGCTTTCATGACATTGGCCAGCGATCCTTTCTGTTTGTCGCATGCTTCAACAGCTTCTTCTATCTTGTCATGCGCAAGCAGTTCCTGGAGTTTCTTTACAAAAGTATTCAATCTGCCCTTTCCTTTTGCCCTTGACAGTGTAATCAGTCTCTCGAAAACGAAAATGACCAGAACCAGAACACATGTCATAAGGATAGGTACAATGAAACCACCCTTGAAAATGATTCCAAGATAGTTTCCTTCCAGGGCATGTCCTTTCGGATTGCCGCCTTCGAAGTTAACCGGGTTGCCCATTATATTCACGAACAGCAAATAGCTTACGATAAAAGCTATTAAAATGGCACTTACTGCAAAAATGTTCTGCAGAGCATCTTTGAACGAACTTCCTTGTTTACTCATTTTTATCGATTTTGGTTAGGTTAAAATTTTTACGATCTGCAAATATAGTTATTTTCATTTTTTTTCCCAACTGCTGAAATAAATAATATCAATTTAAACATTTTTAAGAAAAATATCAATAGTTTGGTTGAAAAAACATCTCCAGACTTTAAAAAATATATTGAAGCAGCAGTTTTATTTTTTTCCGGCTGCGCCATGTATGTGCCTGGCCATGACAGCAGCCTCTTGCTTACTGGTCAAGTTTTACGTTGTACACTCTGGCCTTGGTAATCTCAACTTCCCGGGTTTTATAGCCCTGGGCGCTTACTATGAGGATCTCCGATCCCTGGGGAATTTCGAACTTGTATTCGCCCTTGGCATTGGTGAGGTTCTCCGCAGCCGTGTCTTTTACCCTGATTGAGGCATATGCGATCGGCTGGCCCGCCTGGTTTGTCACAACTCCTTTTATCTCATTGGGATTGATCCCTTTCTTCACAGATACCTGATAATCCTGTACCCATTTGAGTGTGCTCCTGGCCGATGCATTTGAAGGATCAAGCGCCAGTATTTTTTCATATGCGTCGGACGCTTTTGCCAGAAATGCCAGTTTGCCTTCCAGTGTTTTTTCCTGTCCGGCAGCCTTTGTTTCAAGACTGCCAAGCCCATTGAGTCCCCTTATCCTGTATTCCTTGTTGTCCGGTACAATATTCATCATCCTGTCGTAATAGTCCTTTGCCCTGGCAGGGTTCCCGTTTTCCATGTTAAAATAGCCGAGATAGGTGAGGGCCTCGACCATTTCACCGGCATTTTTCACTGAATCTTTTTCGGCGACAACAAGCATTTTCTCAAACTTCGGTCTGGCAAGTCCCTGCTTTGTGTCAGGGTCCATCCTTGAATACACCCGGGCAATGTAGACATATGCCGGAAGGTAATTGGGATCTTTCTTAATCACAATATTGAATATTGAATCGGCCGATTTGTAGTTCTCTCCGGTGTAATATGCCCTTCCCACCTGCATGTAATCAGCGAGATTGTTCTCCTTGCCCGGATCGATGAGCTTTGCCCAGGTCCTGGCAGCATTGTCATATTTCCTGTATGTATAATAGTTTACAGCCATTTCGCTGAGAAGTGCCCTTTCCTTTGAAGTATATGCAGCGCCGGCGTCATTCCTGCGCTCAAATTCAAGTGCCTTGTTGTATTCGGCAAAGGCCCTGTTGATTTCTGCGGCAGCTTTGGATGTTTCGGCTTCAAGTTTGGATACTTTTCCCGTAAGTTCATCCACGGAAGCCTTGTATTTGGGCTTTTCTGATGCCGATGCGGCATTGAACCTCGATTTATCCCTGTCGAGCTGGAGTTTCAGGTTGTTCAGCTCATCCAGGTTCCTGGTGTAATTCTGATTCTTTTTCAGAAGGATCCTGGCCATGTAATGGTAGTCTTTCTGCAGGATATATTCGGGCCTGACTGTCTCGAAAAGCTTTTCCATATAGGAAAGTGCCTTGTCATAATCAGGATTTTCCTTTTCAAATGATGAATACCCGGCAAGACGGTTCATATATGCCCTGGAATTGTCGACACGCAGGATTTCCTCGACGTTCTTGATCACTTCGTCATAATCGCCTGCATAGAAAAGGGAGTTTACGTACCTGATTTTTGCCGGGATATTGCCCGCGGTCAGGTCAAGGTATTTCTTGAAATTGGCTTTTGACTGTTCCAGCCTTCCTGCGCGCCAGTAAAGCTGGCCGAGTTCGCGGTATGCCGGGGCATAATCATTGTTCAGGCTTATGGCTTCTTCGAAATAGGGGATGGCTGACTGAAGGGCGCGTCCCTTGACATATACGTATCCGATTTTCATATTTGCCGTTGATGAAGAGGGATCGGCAAACTGGGCCTGGTTATAGTTTCTGATGGCATTGGACCCGTCATTGACAAGCATGTATATGTCACCGGCAATCAGATAGATATCGGCATTCTTGGTGTCGATCCTCAGAGCCTGCCTGATAAACGGCAGTGCCTTGGATGTGTCAACCGTATTATCCTTGATATATGATTCTGCTATCTTTGCAAGCGCAAATGCATAATCCCTGGCGGGCGGAACGATTTTTTTCAGGTTCTTGTACGGCAGGAGGAAACTCCTGGCCTTTGCCCTCAGTTCTTCTGCCTTCACTTCATCACCAAGATAATTGGCTACTTTTGCCAGTCCCACATAGTTTAACGGATCGCCGGGATTTGCTTCCACTCCTTTCTGGTATGAATCCTGTGCAGCTTTCGTGGCAACAACCAGTGAATTTGATATTGTGTCAGCAAAATATTCAAGCAGGTAGTTTTCTCCGTGATAAAAATAATTTTTGCTGTTTGATGGCTCTTTCCTGGAAATTTCCTTATACGTCGCATCAGCCTTGTCGTACTGCTCGCTTCGGGTAAGCCTGATTGCGGATGCAAGATCCTGCGCACTGAGATTACTTACGAGCAGAACTGATAAAAGGCCCGCCATCAAACCAACCGGATTTAAAACAAATCGTTTCATAATTCTGTAGTTTATCATTTTTACTTAGTCAATTGATTCATTAGTTGGTTAATTCTGTTTTTTCGTTGAATTTCAATTTGTCTGCCCTGGTTTTAGTTCCTGATCTGAACCAGTCTTATCGGCATTGTGGCCGGAACAAGCCCTGATTTCAGGACAATCCTCTGCCCCTGTTCTCCCGTGGCCCATTGTATGAACCCCGATCCGAGTCCGGCGAATGTTTCCCTTGAAACAAGATATACCTCCCGTACGAAGGGATATGACTTGTCGAAGATTGAACCCTGATACGGCCTGTAATAGGATCCGTCATTGACAAACTGCTGTGAAATTGCAAGGACATGAACTTTCCGAATGAAACTCATGCTCAGCGAATCATTCTTGTCGCTGATCCAGTTTGCGCTTATGATTCCAAGGGCATCTTTGTTCCTGGAGACAAAATCAATGACCTCAGGGTTATTGTTCACAGCAAAGAAATTGGGTCCCAGGCTGCCTTCTATCTGGAACAACTCCCTGAAGTAACGGATGTTGCCTGATTTGTTGTTGTCGAAGATAACCCTGATTCCGGAGAGCCCGGATTTTGGGTTGATCTCTTTCCAGCTTGAAATACTGCCTCTGAAAATATCCCTTACAGTTTCGTATTTTATCAGCGTGTCGGTATTCTCCCTGTTGGTGATAAGTGCAAGGGCATCATGTGCAAACCGGGTTGTCCTGGCAACAACAAGCGTGTCCCTTAGATACTGGATCTGGTTTTCGGTAAGGGGTCTGGTGGTCACCATAACTTTTACCGAATCATTCATGAAATCGTTGACAACATCGTATTCGGGCTTGTATTCCGGTGTTACCCTTGCATTCCTGTACAGGGAGGTGAATGTGTAAACCTCGGTATCAATGAGGGGCTGAAAGGATTCATCAACGGCAATCCTTATGTTCCCTCTTGTGGGGGTTTCATCGGTTGCCGTCCAGCTGCCGCTCCGGCAGGACGATAATGCAATAAGGATCCCGGCAAGCAGTATTGACCTGGCTGACGCTAAATTCCCTGGTAGTAAATTCCTCACTTTGATAGTATCCTTAGAAAGGTTTTTCAGAACGGCAATATTAATAATTTTTTGAAAATGTTCCATCTTTTTTAATTGCATAAAACTCCGGTAATTGTTAAATCATTATTCACTCAAATACCGCAAAGTACATGCCACTTAATATTTCCCGGTCACATTTATTTGTCATTTTCTTTCTGATGATCCGGGCTGAAGAACAGCTCTGTGATCTTCCTGTATGTCCTGAATGCCCTGTAAACCCCGTAAAATATGAAGGTTGACCCTATTATCACAAGCAGGGCCCTGTCCATGTAGGTTTGTTTGAAAAAGAAAAGAAAATATGCACCCACGCCAAGATAAAAGATTACCATGAATGCGCCGAAAATGGTATTTATCTGATTCATCAACTTATTGTTATCCATATAATCTGCAGATTTAAAATTCAAATAAACGAATTATCGGCATAGATTCAAAGAAAAACACATTATTTCTTCACAACAAGTACCTGAACCTCAATCCTGCCCTGAAGGCCTGAAAAGCAGTGAACTGTCGCCGTAACTCAAAAACCTGTAGTTGCTGTCAAGGGCGTACCTGTATATCTTTTTCCAGTCATTTCCCGCCCAGGCCGATACCAGAAGCAACAGGGTGCTTCTGGGCTGATGGAAGTTGGTGATCAGGCCCCGGATCATCCTGAACCTGTATCCCGGTACGATGATCAGCCTTGTTGATCCCTGCAGGCACGTGATGTTATTCCGTCGCATATACTGTGAAACTGCTTCAAGGGCAGTTTCAGGCGGGATGTTTGAGCCGCTCCTGTAGGGCTCCCACTGGCTGACTGTGAATATGCCGTTTACCGGCTGGCGCTGCTCAATGATCTGGACACCGGTCCAGAATATGCTCTCCAGGGTTCTCAGTGAAGTTGTGCCAACCGATATAATATTGTTGAGATTCTTCCCAAGCATTTCAATTGTCTTCAGGGGCACGGAAAAATTCTCGCAATGCATTTCATGATCGGTGAGATGGCGCGAATTTACAGGCTGAAACGTTCCTGCTCCCACATGAAGGGTGAGTTCGGTCATTTTGATTTTCCCGAGCGACAGGTCGTCAAGCACTTTTTCCGTGAAATGCAGGCCCGCGGTCGGTGCCGCTACTGAGCCATTGATGCGCGAATACACTGTCTGATAGTTTTCTTTGTCGCTTTCCTCATCATCCCTTTTTATGTAGGGAGGAAGCGGAACATGACCTGCAGATTCAATCACCTCTCCAAAGCACAAGTCATCTGCATCCCATGAAAACCTGACCCTCCAGGCATCCCCCAGGGGGTGCATTTTTTCTGCGGTCAGAATGTGGTTTTTTCCATGGCTGACAAATGGGAGAGATATTTTTCCGCTCTTCCATTTTTTCAGATTTCCTATGATACATTTCCATTCGGCATTATCCAATGATCTGAATGATTGTTCATAATTCCCGGGAAGTAATGGCTCCAGGCACAGGATCTCAATCTGTGCCCCGCTTTCCTTTCTGAAAAGGAGCCTGGCCCTGATAACGCGTGTGTTGTTGAATACAAGCATGCTGCCGGCAGGCAGATAATTCACGATATTGCGGAACAGGTCGGAAGTTAGTTTGCTGTCCCTGTAAACCAGCAGCCTGGAGGCATCCCTTTCCTTCAGGGGATATTGTGCAATCCTTTCACCGGGCAGTGAATAATCATAATCACTCATTGCAGGTTCCGGATCAGCTGAAAACGGAATCTTTCTGGCCTTATCTTCTTTCATCGGATGATCTTTCGTCCACGGTTATCTGGTTTCCTTTGGATGGGAGTTTTTCAGGGCTCAAAAATAAGCAAATATCATATTTGTGCCGGTGTTGAATAGTTTTATTAACTTTGCGGTACAGTCTGCCGTTCCATCGTTCCCCGTAAACCGGTGCAAGCCGTTCAGCCGGGGGAAGGAAAGTCCGGGCAACACAGAGCACCATACTTTCTAACAGAAAGATATCCGTGAGGGTATATAAGGTGTAACAGAAAATAACCACCCGGGTTTCCTGTAACAGCGGGAAGCCCGGGAACGGGTGAAAAGGTGAGGTAAAAGCTCACCGGTATTGATGGTGACATCAATAGCCGTACACATTATGGGTTGAAAGACCATGTATACCGGCTTTAAGGATTGCTCGTCCGCTGCCGGGGGGTGGGTCGTACGATCCGGCCAGCAATGGCCGGACCAGATAAATGATGGAATCCGGTTAATTTGTCTTTCGCAGATAGCCTGACCGGCACAGAATCCGGCTTACAGGCAGGCTGTTTTTATTTCAGTCTGAAAATGGAATCATCCATCGGCTCATTCACCTTCACATCCGTGTATTTGTAAACAAACTCCATACCCCCGGCAGATGTGGTTGTCGTCATGGGAAGAATAAATCCGTTCGTTTCAGCGTAGTCGGAAAAGAATGATTCGAGCGAAACCGGAATACCTCCCTGCTTGACGTCCGCAATTGTCTTTACAAGCAGGTAACTGCTTTTGTCAATAAAGAACCTGATAACATTTCCTCCTTCAATGGTGGCTTTGATTTTAAAGGCAGGCCTGCCATTGACATTTTCGGTTCCTTCGAGTTTAAGCATGTTGTTTTTCAGATAATTATCCAGGTAATTCTGAAAAACGCTGCTTCTCAGCATCTGATTGGCCTCCTCCTGACCAAGTGCCACAGGGGTTTTGGAGCCCGTCATCGGATTGATAACCCAGCCCTTCTCGCCGTCAAAAACCTGGATCATCTCCTGGCCGCCTATTGTTGCAACGGACCTTACCTTATTCGGATTTTTCATATAAATGACTACCGGCATATCCATCCCCATCATTGTCGCCTTTCCCGTAAGCTTTATTGTCTGATAACCTGAGATTTTATCGAATTTGTTGGCAGCGGCGAAGTTTTTTACAATTTCTTCGATCGACTGGGCTGAGAGCAGGGTAACAGCAGAAAGAAGGACATAAGCCAGAAACAGTTTTTTCATTTGGAATGTGTATTTGGGTTTAAAAATTATTTATGGTTTTCCTTATAGCAGTAAGTTTAATAAGCAAATCTTCCATTTTATCCATCATAAGCATATTGGCCCCATCCGACATTGCGCCGGCAGGGTCGGGATGGGTTTCAATGAAGATTCCGTCGGCACCGACACTAATGGCGGCCTTTCCGATCGTTTCGATCATTTCCGGCCTGCCTCCCGAAACGCCCGATTCCTGATTCGGCTGCTGGAGGGAATGGGTGATGTCCATTATAACCGGAACACCAAGGGCCTTCATAACCGGAATATTCCTGAAATCAACCACCAGATCGTGGTATCCGAACATGTTGCCGCGGTCGGTGAGCATGATCCTTTCGTTTCCCGAATCCTTTACCTTGTCAACGGCATGCTTCATGGAAGAGCCTGAAAGGAACTGGCCTTTTTTTATGTTTATCCATTTACCCGTTCTGGCCGCAGCTGTCAGCAGATCGGTCTGCCGGCAAAGGAACGCCGGTATCTGAAGTATGTCAACATATTCGGCTGCCATCCCGGCTTCTTCCGGATTATGAATGTCGGTTATAACCGGCACCGAGAACCTGTGCCTTACTTCCGCGAGTATTTCCAGCGCCCTGAGATCGCCGATACCTGAAAAGGAATCGATCCTCGACCTGTTTGCTTTCCTGTACGAGGATTTGAAAACAAGAGGGATCCTGTGTTTAACTGACAAATTCACAAGGTGTTCCGCAATCTGCATTACAATTTCCTTTCCTTCTACCACGCAGGGTCCTGCAATCAGGAGGAAATTACCTGAATCACCATGTTTCAGCAGCGGGATATTGATTCCGGTCTTCATCCGTGTATGATTTACTTTCAGGATTTACTATCGACCCAAAGGTAATAAAATAATAATCTGGTCTTTTCGTGTCATGCTCCCGCTTAATTGCCTGACCGGACCGATAGTTACGGTTAATTTTCATATGATCAATATGTTGGAGAGCGAAAAAAATTTGCTGGCAGGTGCAATTTTTAAATGTCGTAATTATAGGTGTCTTTCCAAAGGTTATCAAGGCGTTTTCTTATCTCCACCTCCTTTGGAGATGATCCCGGGTCGTAAAACCTGGTTCCTTCCAGCCCTTCGGGGAGGTAATTATCCCTTACAAAGTTGCCTTCGTAAGAGTGAGCATATTTGTAATCCTTATGGTATCCGAGATCCTTCATGAGCCTGGTTGGTGCATTCCTCAGATGCAGGGGTACCGGCAGGTCTCCCTTTTCATTCACTGCTTCCGTTGCTTTTTCAATAGCCATGTATGATGCATTGCTTTTTGGAGAAGAGGCCAGGTAGATGGCTGTTTCAGACAGAATGATCCTTGATTCGGGCCATCCTGTTACATTTATTGCCTCAAAGCAGGCCTGTGCCAGCAGCAGCGCGTTGGGATTGGCCAGGCCTATATCTTCGGCTGCCAGGATCAGCATGCGTCTTGCTATGAATTTCGGATCCTCTCCTCCCTTAACCATCCTTGCGAGCCAGTAAACCGAGGCATTCGGATCACTGCCCCTCATCGATTTAATAAAGGCTGAAATTATATCGTAATGCTGTTCCCCGTTCTTGTCGTATAGAGCAATGTTCTTCTGGACATGCCGGAGTACCTTTTCGTTGTCGATAATGATTTTTTCCGGTCCGGATTCGTTGGTTTCGGATGAGACTACCAGTTCAAGGGCATTGAACAGTTTTCTGGCATCGCCGCCCGACACTCTCAGCAAAGCTTCTTTTTCCTTTATTTCAATGGCATATCCGGAGAGATAATGATCCTTTACCAGCGCTTTGTTCAGAAGGGAGGTCAGTTCCGGTTCGCTGAGGGGATTCATTACATAGACCTGGCACCGCGACAGGAGGGGAGAGATAACTTCAAACGAGGGGTTTTCCGTTGTCGCACCTATAAGGGTTATTGTTCCCTGTTCGACCGCCCCGAGAAGTGAATCCTGCTGCGACTTGCTGAAGCGGTGGATCTCATCAATAAACAATATCGGATTGGGTTGGTTGAAAAACTGCTGCTTTTTGGCTTTTTCAATGGTTTCCCTCACATCCTTTACTCCTGAATGAACTGCACTCAGGTGAAAGAACGGACGTTTCAGGTTGTTTGCTATTATTGTGGCCAGGGTTGTTTTTCCGACTCCCGGGGGACCCCATAGAATCAATGAGGGAATGTTCCCCGAATCAATCAGCCTCCTGAGCACCGCATTTTTGCCCAGAAGATGTTCCTGTCCGCAGAAATCATCAAGGACCTTTGGTCGTAACCTTTCAGCAAGAGGTTGATTTGCCAGCATTATTTTCCAATATCTGTCCAAAATTAGTAAAAACAACCAATGGATGCATCATATAATATCCCGGGGCTTACAATGGCGGATATATTTTGCTATTTTTGCATGCCTGCGCCTGAAATTAGATTTTTGCCATCAGGTTTTATTACAAAAACGGATGATGATCATGAGAATATTTCCATTGTTGCTGCTGATTCTTTTCTGCGGATGCACGGGCAGGAACACACGGCAGGTTCTGATTAACAGGGAGGGCCGTAATATTGCGGCCGACAGCGGTATGGTGGTGTCAGCGCATTCCGAAAGTTCACGGGCAGGTGTTGGAATACTACGGAAAGGTGGAAATGCGGTTGATGCTGCAGTGGCAACTGAATTTGCCCTGGCTGTCTGCTATCCGGAAGCCGGCAATATTGGCGGCGGAGGATTCATGATCTACCGCGATCCTTCAGGAACGGCAGATATGGTGGATTACAGGGAAAAGGCACCACTCAATGCACACAGGGATATGTTCCTCGATCCGTCAGGGTCGGTTGTGCCCGGGCTTAGCACCGACACCCGCCTTTCTTCGGGAGTGCCCGGGACGGTTGACGGAATGATCAGCATTCATGGAAAATATGGCGTTCTCCCATTCAGGGATGTGATCCAGCCGGCTGTCGACCTTGCCAGGAACGGCTTCCCCCTGACTGAAGAGCAGGCAGCGGACCTGAACGGTTACCGGCAGAGGTTCATTGACAGGAACAGCTCACTGCCGGCTTTTGTTAAAAATGATCCATGGAAGGCTGGCGACACCTTAAGGCAGCCCGATCTGGCAGAGACCCTTGAAAGGATCAGGGACAGGGGAAGAGAGGGATTTTACTCGGGAAAAACTGCCAGCCTGATTGCAGAGGAGATGGCGAAGGGGAACGGTATTATGGGACTTAATGACCTGGCTGCATACAGGTCAGTTTTCCGGGCCCCGGTGGAAGGTTTTTACAGAGGCCACAGGATAATATCAGCATCACCTCCTTCAGGCGGGGCAGTGATCCTGCTTCAGATACTCGGGATGGTGGAGCCGTATCAGCTGAAGGAACTGGGTTTTCATTCATCGGCATCAATCCACCTGCTGGCTGAAGCGGAGAAAAGAGCTTACGCCGACAGGGCAGAGTATCTTGGGGATCCCGACTTCAGTGTAATTCCTGTTTCCGGATTGCTGGACCACGGATATCTCCGGAAGCGAATGGAAAACTTCAGGGATGATTTTGCAACTCCGTCAGAGGAAATAGGAGCAGGCCATCCGTTGCCTCATGAACCGGAGGAAACAACCCATTATTCAGTGGTGGATCGCATGGGTGGCGCAGTTGCGGCAACAACAACGCTCAACGGAACATTTGGAAGCGGAATAGTGATCGGCGGGGCAGGATTTCTCATGAACAACCAGATGGATGATTTTTCACTGAAACCCGGCACGCCAAATATTTACGGACTTTCAGGAGGCGCGGTGAACTCAGTAGGCGGAGGGAAAAGGATGCTGAGCTCCATGACCCCGGTCATAATGGAAAAGAATGGAAAACTGTTTATGGTAGCAGGATCACCGGGCGGATCAACAATTCCTACCACAGTCATGCAGGTCATAATAAATGTTGTGGATTTTGGTATGGACATCGGGCAGGCAGTTGATGCCGGAAGGTTCCACCATCAATGGCTCCCGGACCGGATTGAATACGAAAAGACGGCATTTGACCGTTCTGCTGAAGATAAACTTAAGCAGATCGGGCATACTCTGAGGGAAAGAACATCGCTCGGAAGGGTAAACGCAATAATGATCATGCCCGATGGCAGACTGAAGGCAGGTGCCGACAGGCGCGGAGTAAATTCAGCATATGGATATTAGACCCGACAATTTTGCCGGATTTTTCCACTTTGATCAAAAATATTTACCTGTGTGAAAAATAAATTGATACATTTAACAGTTATTTCTTAAATCTGTCTAAGGTAAAGATTATTTGAGTATTTGAATTTTGTCAGATATAAATTATGAAAAAGCCCCTCCTGATAACAATTATTATCCTGGCAATAATCCTTATTCTGCCCGTGGTTAACTTTGTCCGGTGGTATTTTCAGGAAAAGAAACCAATTGACATAGTGATCCTCGATAAAACCGTTCCCACTCTTGAACGACTGAAGCACAAATCACTGGTCTGGATACTTACGAATGACAGGTTTACCCGGAAGGATACAAAAATGAGCTATTCCTACCGAAAGGATTACTACGGTTTTTCTCCGACAAGACCGCTGAAGGAGCGAGGCAGTACAAAAAAGGAGTATCATCTTTCAGACATGATGACTCTTCCTGAAAAAGCTGATGCACTGTATATTGCCGACACTTACGGGATTTTTTTCAACGACTGGTTCGCGGGTGTTAACAAAAGCCGCAAGTCAAGGAAGATATACGGAGGGTTGAACAATACCGATTATCTGCTTATTAACGAAATGAAAAACAGGAATAAGCTGATAATTCTCGAGTACAATTCATTCGATTTTCCCACCGCAGCCTTTGAATCATACCGGACCCAGGAAAAGCTTGGAATTTCCTTTACGGGCTGGACAGGATGCTATTTTGAAAAACTTGACACTCTTTCAAGGGGGTTTCCTGTATGGCTGGCAGCAATGTACCGCAAGCAATACCGCAAACCCTGGACTTTTACCAGGCCGGGAGTGGTTTTGCTTACGGAAAAGAATATTGTGGTTCTGGAAGAAGGGACACATCTTTCAAAAGCCTTTCCGCGGATTGTTACCGATTCGGCCAATTGTAAAAAATACGGTGTGCCGTCTTCGGTCATATTCAAAAACTGGTTCGATATCATCGATCCGCTTCAAAGCAATGTTATATCCAGGTTCCGTCTGGAAACAACCGCGCTGGGCGACACGCTGCTGTCCTCAAACATGATTCCCCGGGAATTCCCGGCAGTTGTTCAGGAACCGGTAAATCAGAGGACCTATTATTTTTCAGGAGATTTTGCATCCAACAGGGTGTTGTTCTGCACATCGAGGTTCAAGGGCTTCAGCAAGCTCAAGGGATTGCTGTATTCTGACAAACCGGATGATCCGGGGAGGTTTTTCTGGCTCTATTACAAGCCTCTCATAAATACCATTTTCAACGATTATTATCTTTCCCTGAACAAGTAATTCCGGTCAGTGGGAAAGATTTTGGAAAGCCGGGGCCTTTGTGGTCCCTTTCCTGGTTTTGAAGATCCTTCTCAAAGCATTTTTCGGGGGGCCGGAGGCAGTTAGTTGATAAGTCAGTAATCATCAGGAATGAAACTTACTCTTTTACAGTATGATATCGTCTGGGAGAATAAAAAAGAAAACCTTTTAAGGCTCGAAAGCCTGATTTCAGGAATCCCGGCCGGAACTGAACTGGTTTTTCTCCCTGAAATGTTCAATACCGGATTTTCCATGAATCCGGAAAGCCTTGGTGAAAATCCCGGATCACTTACCACGGACTGGCTGCTGCGCATGGCGGTCCGGTTTAATGTTGGCATTGGCGGAAGTTTCATCATCAGGGAAAACAGATCCTGTTTCAACCGGTGGCTCTTTGCTGCTCCTGATGGAACAATACGGAAGTATGACAAAAGGCATCTGTTCGGCCCGGCTGACGAAAATAAGCTGCTGAGCAAAGGAAATGAACGCATTGTGTTTGATTTCAAAGGGCTGAGGATCTGTCCCAACATATGCTATGACCTGCGTTTTCCCGTCTGGTCAAGATGCAGGAAAGATTATGACCTGCTGGTGAACGCGGCAAACTGGCCGCAGAGCAGGAGGGAAGCCTGGATCACCCTGCTAAGGGCAAGGGCAATCGAAAATCAATGCTATGTGGCCGGTGTAAACAGGATCGGCATCGATGGAACAGGTATCAGCTATTCGGGCGATTCAATGATCATCGGACCCAAAGGTGAAATTATTGCAGCGGCAGAACAGGATTCCGGGTGCCTTGTCTCTGCAGAAATATCACCCGGCGAGTTATCTGAATTCCGGAGCAGGTTCCCTTTCCTGGATGATGGAGATGCCTTTGCGTTGGAAACATAAAACGTTCTCCTGCATGGCTTTACTCCGCATTTCATGTTCTCCGGTCCGGTGAATGCTGCATTTGATGCCCCGGCTGCATTGAACAGGCAGTCCCGGGATTGCTGCCGGCGGCAGCGGGGATTTATTCAATCATTGCTTCAAGCAGTATTTCTACCGGATGCCTTGCCATTCTTCCCGTACCATCTTTAATATGATGCCTGCAGCTGGTTCCCGGGGCGGCTATGACCATATCCATGGCGCTTTTCCGTATTTCGGGAAACAAAACGAGTTCACCTGTTTTCTGCGACAGCTCATAGTGCTCCTTTTCATATCCGAATGACCCTGCCATACCGCAGCATCCCGATGGAATTTCCTTAACCGTGTAGTTTTCAGGAATGGAGAGCATGCCAATTGAAGAGGAAGATGAAGCGATCGCCTTCTGATGGCAATGGGCATGAAGCAGTATTTCAAGGCTTTTACCGGTGAAAGAGCCGCGCCTGATCCGGCCTGCCCTGAATTCCCGGTAAATGAATTCATCAATCAGGTAAGAGCTGGCAGCAATTTTCATGGCCTTTTCCCTGAGTCCGTCACCGGCAAGATCGGGATATTCATCGCGGAACCCAAGGATAGCCGACGGCTCAATCCCGATAAGCGGAAGAGATTCATCTATTATTTCTCCAAGGATACTGATGTTTTTTCTGGAGATCTTCCGTGCTTTCCTTAATAATCCTTTGGAAATGAAAGTTCTTGCACTGATATCATGATTAACTGTTATAACCCTGTATTTCAACGAGGTCAGCAGCTTAACGGCAGCAATCCCGGTTTCGGTGTCATTGTAATTTGTAAACTCATCCACAAAAAGGCAAACTGTTCCCAGGGGATCACCGGGATTCAGTTTTGCAAGGTTATGCCGGATCCATTTCCTGAGGCTTGTACGGTAAACCAGGGGTATGGACCTTTGTTTCGCAAAACCTGTAATTTTCTTCAGGATTCCTGAAAAAAAACTGTTGCTCAGGAAATAGTTGTATATGCGGGGGATGAATGATCCGATCCTGTTGAAGGTTGTAATATATGCGATGAGAAGCGTTCTGAGCGGAACATGGTGCCTGTCGTACCAGTGCTGCAGATATTCGGACTTAATTTTTGCGATATCCACACCCGAGGGGCATTCTGATTTGCATCCCTTGCAGCTGAGGCACAGATCGAGTATGTCAAATATCTCCCTGTGGTTCCATGGATCGGCGTCTTCCTTGCCCAGAAATACCCTTAGCAGGTTTGCCCTGGCCCTGGTTGAACATTCCTCATCCATTGTTGCCATAAAGCTGGGGCACATTGTACCCCCGAAAGCCGCTGATTTCCTGCAGTCGGCCGATCCGTTGCATTTTTCAGCAGCCCTGACGATACCATCAGTTGATGAGAAATCATAGATTGTTTCAATTTCCCCTGCAACCCTGCCTGGCTTGTATCTCAGCCGGGTATTCATGGATGGAGTGTCGGTGATTTTTCCGGGATTGAGAATGTTTCCGGGATCCCAGCATTTTTTGATTTTCCTGAGGATCTGGTAATTATGCTCGCCAATCATAAGCGGGATGAATTCACCCCTGAGTCTTCCGTCGCCATGTTCACCGCTAAGCGATCCCCGGTATTTTTTCACGAGCCTGGCAGTCTCAAGGCCTATCGTCCTGAACAATTCAACGTCAGCCGGATCCCTGAGATTCAGAACCGGCCGCAGGTGGAGCTCACCGGTACCAATGTGGGCATGGTAAACGGAATCCTTGCCGTATTTCGAAAGCATTTCTGAAAATTCCCTCATGTATGCCGGAAGGTCCTCAACCTTTACTGAAGTATCTTCCACAAGCGATACCGGCCTGCCGCCCCCCTTCATGTTCCCCAGAATGCCCAGTCCGGCTTTTCTCAGTGCCCAGACTTTTTTCATGTCATTGCCTTTCACCACCGGGTATGAATAACCGTAGCCTGCTGTTTTCAGGGCCTTTATCAGCCCAGCCGCTGCCAGATCCGTTTCTTCTTCCGAATGGCGCGCAAATTCCACGATCATTACGGCCCCCGGTTCACCATCAATAAAAAACCTGTTCTCCCTCTGGCTCAGATTATCCTTAGTGAGGGAAAGGATCCTGTCGTCCGTAAGTTCAACGGCAACCGGGTTGAATTTCAAAGCAATCAGGTTGGCATGAAGAGCTTCGTCCCTTTCCCTGTGATGAACGCACACCAGGGCTTTGTGGACGGGCGGCAGGGGTACCAGGTTAAGCTTTATTTCGGTGATGATTGCAAGCGTGCCTTCTGATCCTGCAAGCAGCTTGCAGAAATTGAACGGACTGGATGAACTGCTATTGAAGACTTCAGTGCCGAGCAACAGATCAAGGGCATATCCGGTATTGCGCCTGGGTATTGACGGATCAGGATATTCCTCAATGATTTTTTTCCTGTTGTAATCATCTGCCAGGATGTCTCTGATATTTCTGTATATCGATCCTTCGAGGTTTGGCAGGTCGCATTTTTCCTTGAAGGCCGCTTTATCGGCATGACAGAATAAAGCTTCACTGCCATCGCTCAGAAGAGCCCTGATCTCAATCGTATGGTCCCTGGTTGATCCGTATACAAGGGAGTGTGAGCCGCATGCATTGTTCCCGACCATGCCTCCCAGGCAACACCTGTTCGAAGTGGATGTCTCCGGACCGAAAAACAAACCGGAAGGTTTCAGGAAATTATTCAGTTCGTCAAGTACCACCCCAGGCTCCACCCTGACCCATTTCTCATCCTTGTTGAACTCAATGATCCTGTTCATATGCCGGGAGATATCGGCTATTATTCCTGAACTGACCACCTGGCCGGCAAGTGAAGTGCCTGCAGCCCTTATGGTGAGTCCGGTTTTTTCCTCTGATGCCAGCCTGAGGATCTTCCTCAGGTCGGAAATCCCTTTCGGCCATGCAACAGCCACCGGCATTTCCATGTAATCCGACGCATCTGTGGAATAAATGGTTCTTGTTACAATATCATAGCTGAGTTCCCCTTCCAGGTTTTCCTTAAGCAGATCCAGCTTAATGGCAAGAGAAGTCATAAAATCCGGGTTTAAGTCCGCAAATTTAAAAAAAGGTTCGGTCAGCTCCCCATGAACTGTGTCATTTTAGCGGAATTCCGGCAAAAAGAAGCGGATTTCAATAAACATGACTTACGTTTTTGTTTAATAGGACTTTTTTTTTGTACATTTAAAGCATAATGTTAAATATTTTAAATCACTGATATACAATGGAATTAATAGACAGACTAAAACTTAATGCCAAAAAACACAATATGCGTATCGTGCTTCCCGAAGGGTACGAAGAAAGGACCATAAAAGCGGCTGACATAATCCTTGAAGAAGGGATTGCACAGATTATTCTTATAGGCGACCCCGGACAGGTTTCGGAGAACGCAGCAAAGCATGGTCTGCGGAACATTTCGAAGGCCAGGGTGATCAATCCTGCGGCGCACGACCGGAAGGATGAATACATTAATTTGATGGTTGAGCTGAGGAAAGGCAAAGGAATGACCTTTGAGGTTGCATCGGATCTGATTGAGGATCCTCTTTATCTTGGGGCGTTGATGATCAAAGCCGGCGATGCTGACGGGGAGGTTGCAGGAGCGGATCATTCAACGGGAGATGTGTTGCGTCCGGCTTTCCAGTATGTAAAAACAGCTCCCGGCATTTCGGTTGTGTCAGGCGCGTTCCTGATGATCCATCCCGACAGATCATTCGGTGCGGATGGTGTGTTCGTATTTGCCGACGGGGCCGTGCATCCTGATCCAAATGAACGGGAACTTGCTGAAATTGCCGTGGCAACGGCACATACTGCCAGAACCATCGGCGGCTTTGAACCTGTTGTGGCAATGCTGAGTTTCTCAACCAAGGGCAGTGCCAGGCACGAGATGGTTGATAAAGTGATAAATGCCACCAGGATAGCCAAAGAAATGGCTCCCGGGCTGATTATCGACGGGGAACTTCAGGTTGATGCCGCACTTGTGGAGGAGATAGGGAAAAAGAAGGCTCCCGGAAGCAGTATCCCGGGAAAGGCCAATGTCCTCATTTTTCCCAGCCTCGAAAGCGGAAACATAGCTTATAAGCTTGTTCAGCGGCTTGGCGGAGCCGAAGCCATCGGACCCATCCTGCAGGGTATGGCCTCGCCGATAAACGATCTTTCGCGCGGATGCTCGGTCAGCGATATCGTCAGCATGATCGCCATTACCGCAAATCAGGCAGCGGGAAAGAAATAGTTGCATTATGTTTTAATTATTCCCAAAATAAAGATGATTATTCTCGTACTTAACTGCGGCAGCTCCTCCATAAAATACCAGTTATTCGATATGAGCAACGGCTGCGAATTGCTGGCAAAAGGATTGCTGGAACGCATAGGTCTTAATAACAGTGTTCTGACACATAAGCCGACAGGAAAAGAACCCTATACGGTAATTAATAACATCCCTGACCATACCACCGGTATAAACATGGTTATGGAAGCACTGACAGACTCAGGGCACGGGGTTATAGCAGATGTAAGCGGGATCAGGGCGGTTGGTCACCGGGTCGTCAACGGAGGAGAAAGCTACAAGGAAAGCATCCTGGTCGACAACGAGGTCAAGAGACAGATTGAACTCAACAGTGATCTGGCCCCGCTGCACAATCCCGCCAACCTGAAAGGCATACTTTCTGTTGAAGCACTCATTCCGGGGGTGCCCCAGGTTGCGGTATTCGACACTTCATTTCATCAGTCAATGCCTGATTATGCATACATGTACGCACTGCCTTACGAGTATTATGAAAAATACAAGATCAGGAAATACGGCTACCACGGAACCAGCCATAAATTTGTTGCCTTCAAGGCAGCCCGCCTGATGGATAGGGATGTAAGGGATCTCAAGATCATTACCTGTCACCTTGGTAACGGTGCGTCCATCTCAGCAATACAGTGGGGCCGTTCAATAGACACATCAATGGGTTTTACACCAGTCGACGGGCTGATAATGGGCACAAGGACAGGCGAAATTGACCCCGGTGTTCTGATATATATTGCTGACAAAGAGCATCTTAATGTTGCCGGTATTAACAATATCATCAACAAGAAGAGCGGTGTTGCAGGGATATCACAGTTGTCGTCAGACATGCGCGACCTTGAGATCGCGGCAGCAGAGGGAAATGAAAAGGCAATACTTGCCCTGAACATGTATGCCTATAAGGTAAAGAAATTCATCGGGTCATACATAGCTGCCCTTAACGGCCTGGATCTGCTGGTGTTCACCGGCGGGGTGGGAGAGAACGACCACAAGATGAGAGCCATGATCTGCTCGGATATGGAGAACCTGGGCATTCTTTTTGATTTCAGTGCAAATGACGGTGTGAGGGGAAAGGATTTTGTGATATCCAGGCCCGAATCGAGGGTAAAGGTAATGTGCATTACCACTGACGAGGAATTCGTTATTGCATCCGACACGAGGTCTATTGTTGAGCAACATAATGTATGAAATAATTCAGCAAATCAAAACGATATGGTTCTGAAGAGTCTTTCCGATCTAAAAGGTATTGTTTCCGGTAAACCCAGAAAGAAACTTGTGGTTGCCGCGGCCCATGACCAGCATTCTCTCGGTGCAGTTGTAAAGGCATGGCATGATGACATTGCAGAGCCTGTTTTGATTGGGGATTCCGGGGCAATCCGGAATATCTGCCTGGAACACGGCTACAATATCGACGGACTGCAGGTAATCCATGAGCCTGTCACCGAGATGGCTGTGGAAAGGGCTGTCAGGATGCTGAACAGTAAGCAGGCAGATGTGCTTATGAAAGGAAAGGTAGGGACCACGACCCTCCTGAAATGTGTGCTTAACAGGGAGTGGGGCCTCAGGACCGGCAATCTTCTTTCGCATATTGCCCTTTTTGAGGTTGAGACCTACCATAAGCTGATTGCCGTTACGGACGTTGCCATGAACATAGCACCGAATCTCAGGGACAAAATAGCCATCGTAAACAATTCCGTATCATTTCTTCTCAAGCTGGGATATGTTATGCCGAAAGTGGCCGTGCTGGGTGCAGTTGAAATGGTCAACGAGAATATGGAGGCAACCCTGGATGCCGCCCTCCTTTCGAAAATGAACCAGCGCGATCAGATAAAAAACTGCATCATTGACGGCCCCCTGGCCTTCGACAATGCCATCAGCCATGAAAGCGCACAGCATAAGGGGATCAGAAGCGAAGTTGCCGGAGACACTGACCTTTTGCTGATGCCTGACATTGAAGTTGGAAACGTGCTTTACAAGTCACTTGTTTTCTTTGCCAGGGCGAAAGTGGCCTCCATTATCCTGGGTGCGCAGGTCCCGATCGTTCTGACTTCCCGGTCCGACTCCGAACAGGCCAAATACGACAGTATCCTGCTTTCAGCCGCAGCCAGCAACTAGCCCTGATGATACGCTCTCTCGACCAGATGGTTGCAAAAGTACTTTCGCGCGGAAGAAAGTACAGAATTGCGGTGGCATGGGCACATGACAGCAATACCATCCTTGCCGTCAGAAAGGCTGCCGGCGAAGGAATTGCAGAGGCACTGCTCATCGGAAGAAAAAAGCAGATTCTCGAAAACTGTTCGGCATCAGGCATCAGCCCTGAAGATTTCAGCATAATTGAATCAGAAGATGAGGTTTCTGCAGCCGCAGAGGCTGTTGAACTGGTAAAAACGGGAGAAGCCGATATTGTAATGAAAGGCCTCGTCGGGACCGGCAATTTTCTCAGGGCTGTAATGGACAGGGAAAAGGGACTGATGCTTCCCGGGGCGGTATTAAGTTATGTCGGTGCGCTTCAGCTGCCCGGGTACGGCAAACTACTCTTCATTACCGATCCTGCGGTGATACCTTTTCCCAACCTTGAGCAGAAGATTGCAATGGCTGAATATGCAATAGAGATGACTTCCCGCTTCGGTATTGATAAACCCAGGATAGCTCTGATAGGAGCTTCGGAAAAACCCAGCCGTCATTTTGAAAGCTCGGCCCATTACGGGATCATGAAAAGAATGGCGGAGGAGGGACAGATCAGCAGCTGCATTATGGACGGACCCCTGGATGTCTTTCTTGCATGCGACAGGAAAAGCGCTGAAATAAAGGGAGTGAAAACTCCCGTCGGGGGCGATGCCGATATTCTTTTGTTCCCGTCGCTGGAATCATCAAATCCGTTTTACAAGGGGCTGATGCTTTTTGCAGGAGGCGAACTGGGAGGGCTGATACGCGGAACGGAAAAACCAGTGGTACTCATGTCGCGCAGCGAAAGTGAGAGGTCGAAATTCTACTGCATTGCACTCGCCTGTCTTATGGCATGATCCCTCCGGTTCACTGACCCAGATCAATAACTTATTTCAGAACATGGAAAAAAGATTAATTCTTGCAGTAAATCCCGGGTCGACTTCAACCAAATTTGCAGTTTTCGAGGAGGATAATCTGCTGTTTGAGAAAACTTTGAGACATACCGCCCCGGAACTGGCAATTTTCAGAAAGGTCACGGATCAGCTCCGTTTCAGAAAGGATTTGATTGTGAAAGAATTAACAGCAAGGAATGTTGACTTTTCACGGATAAGGGCAATAGTGGGGCGCGGCGGCCTTGTTAAACCGATTGAATCAGGCATTTATGAGGTCAACGACAGGATGAGGCAGGATCTTGAAAACGGCATAATGGGTGAACATGCCAGTAACCTTGGGGGATTGATTGCAGATGATATTGCATCGGGATTGACGGGGGCAAAGGCTTACATCGTTGATCCCGTGGTTGTTGACGAACTTCAGCCTGTTGCCCGGATATCGGGCCATCCGGCAATTGAACGCATATCAATATTCCATGCCCTCAACCAGAAGGCTGTTGGAAGGATACATGCGGCATCAGCGGGCAGGAAATATGAGGACATGAACCTCATAATCGCTCATATGGGCGGAGGGATAAGCGTCGGGGCGCACAAGAAAGGCAGGGTGATCGACGTAAATAATGCCCTTAACGGCGACGGGCCGTTTTCGCCCGAACGATCCGGCGGCCTTCCTTCAGGCCAGCTCATTGATCTGTGCTTCAGCGGAAAATATTCCCATCAGGAGATGAAATCAATGCTGACCGGAAAAGGAGGAATGGTAGCTTACCTGGGGACCAACAACTTTGTTGAAATGTGCAGCAGGGCGGAAGAGGGAGATAAGGAGGCAATGCTCATACGTGACGCCCTGGCCTATCAGGTGGCCGGTGAGATCGGAGCAATGGCCGCAGTGCTTGAAGGAGAAGTTGACGCGATTATCCTGACGGGCGGACTTGCCTACCAGGATGAACATGTTCAGAGGATAAAAAGGATGGTGGGATTTATTGCAGGGGTGTATGTCTTTCCCGGCGAAGATGAAATTAAAGCCCTGGCATTCAACGGACTGCTGGCACTGGAAGGCAGAATTGAAATAAAGACCTATGCTTAGGGATCAGTAATTGCAACCGGCAATATTTTTCCGTTGAAATATTTATTGCCGCTGACCGCGAAATATGCAATAAATTCAGCCATCTGAGCAGGCATTACCGGTGCTTTCATGCCCGGAAACGCGTTCCCGAACATTTCGGTCTGAACAGCACCGAGAGAAAGACAGTTTACACTGATCCCCGAGCCCGAAAGTTCTGCAGCAAGACATTCAGTAAGACAGGCAATTGATGCTTTCGAAGCGCTGTAGTAAGCCATTCCCCTGTACTTTGAACTGCCCTGGAATCCTCCCATACTTGAAATATTGACAATATGCGATCCCTCGCCCATAAGCGGGACAACGAGCCTTATCAATGCCGCAGGACAGAAAAAGTTTGTCTCCATCATTATTCTGGCCTCCCTGTCGGATATTTCCATAAAATCCTTCACCGTGAGCGCACCCGCACAATTAATCAGTATGTCAATCCTGCTGAAGCGGCTGAGGATCTGCCTGCCTGTGGATTCAAGGCTGGCTCCCATGTCTGCCAGATCCATTACCAGGTATGAAACATTCCCGTGCGGCAACGAATCCGACAGGTCTTTGAGGGCGGGTTCATCCCTTCCTGTGGCAAGGATCTGATTATCCTTTCCGGCTGCCATGATTTTAACAATTTCTCTTCCTATTCCCTTTGACCCGCCATTAACAAGTATATTCATTTCTCAGTGTTTTTAATTGCAAATCAGGTTAACAATAATTGCTTCGGGCTGTTTACCTGCAGGATGCGTAAGACCGGGTCCGGTGTTTCAGATGATCTTTCTCCGTTGTGAACCAGCCCCTGAAGTTAATAACAGGATCTGACAGTCAGAATGGTCCGGTTATTGTAATGAAGATAAGAATATTTTATCTATTTTTCGTGATCTCTTTTATACAATACCTGAATTTGGATTCACATTATAATAATTGCAAGCCAGTGCATGCAATCCGCAAAATCAGAATGGCATTCCTTCTGGTCGTTTTGTCGGCAATTACGGTAAGCGGGCAGGGGAAAAGCAAAGAGAAGCCACCCCTGTCTGAAAGAATGTTTTTCGGAGGGAACATAGGGCTGGCGTTTGGAACGATTACCGATATTGAACTCACTCCCCTGGCAGGGTTATGGCTGCTCCCCAGGTTAAATATTGCCGCAGGGCCGACTTTCAGATATTACAAGCATCCATATTCTGGCCGGACAGTTATCTTTGGCGGAAGGGCATATATGGAATACATGTTTCTTCAGGATATTGACAACCTGATCCCGTTGGGAATACACTCGGGCCTGTTCATTCACGGAGAATATGAACTGCTAAGCCTGGAAACGGCATTTTTCGGCGAATCCTTCAGTTCCAGGAGGTTTCCCTCAGGTACTTTTCTTGCCGGAGGCGGCATAAGCCAGTATCTTTCCCAGCGCTCCTCACTTAATATCAGCTTTCTGTGGGCACTGAATGATGCAGGATACGGATTATACTCAAATCCCGAGATCCGGATTTCATTTATTTTCTGAGATGAGTCCGGGGAACGGGAAAACAGCTTTTTCCTGCGTCCGGTATTTTCAATGACCAAACCGTGTAATTTGCCAGAAGGCAGGTGTTTATACTCCGGAAGATCAGACGTTCAGTTGTTCGCCTTCGGATTTGGCCACAATCACGGCCGCGCAGGTGTCGCCATATACATTTATTGCCGTTCTGAACATATCGAGTATCCTGTCGACCGCCAGTATCAGGCCAATCCCCTCGAGGGGAAGGCCCACTGCCCTGAGCACCACCACCATCATCACCAGTCCGGCCATGGGTATGCCTGCCGATCCTATTGCCGCCAGAAGTGCCGTGAAGATAACAATCAGCTGTTTTCCAAAGCTGAGATCTATTCCGTATGCCTGTGCAATGAACAGCACGGCCACGCATTCATAGAGCGCGGTCCCGTTCATGTTGACAGTGGCGCCCAGTGGCAGGGTGAAGCTGGCAATCTTGTTCGATACGCCGTCCTTGTTTTCAACTGCCTCCATTGTCAGCGGCAGTGTTGCATTTGATGAGGAGGTGGAGAATGCAGTCAGAAGGGGCGTGGCCATGTTCCTGAAATGCTTCACCGGATTTGCCTTTCCAATCAGCTTAACGCTGAGTGGCAGTGTTACAAACCCATGGAACAGCAGGCCTGCCAGTACGGTAATGACATAAAGCCCCAGTCGTCCGATGACCTCTCCGACATTGTTTCCGGTCAGCACCTGCTGGGCTATAACCCTCGCTGTTATGCTGAAAATACCCAGTGGTGCAAATCTGATTATAAATAGCGTGATCTTCATAATCACGCTGAGAGCTGCATTGAACACATCCATCAGGGTGTCCCTCGGTTTTTCCCCGATCTTTGTCATAAAGAACCCGAACAGTATTGAGAAGAATATTATCGACAGCATCTGCCCCTGGGCCAGGGCTTCGAAAATATTCACCGGCACGATCTTTACAAGAGTCTGTCCAAATGAGTCAGATGCAGCGGCGATTCCCTCAACAGGGGCCTTAAATCCCAGGTCGGCCCCTGTTCCCGGTTTTATTGCCGTTACAAGGACAAATCCGGTAATAATGGCTGCCAGCGTTGAGAATAAATAGTATCCCATCGTTTTCATCCCGAGACGCCCGAGGTTTCCGCTGCTGCCGACACTTGCAACGCCGGTGGTGATTGACAGAAGGATAAGCGGTACAATGATCATGTTGAGGGCCCGCAGGAACAGATCGCCCATCCAGTTTGTACAGGATGCTGCCTGCGGAAAACAATAACCGAAAAAGCCTCCGGCCAGAAGCATAATGATAATCTGATAGTGGAGTGGGACAGTAAACCTGGATCGTGCCATGAAATCGGAAATTAAGGCTTAAAGAAACGAAACTTTGCGTGAAAGGGAGGCAGGTTGAATTAATTTTTTTCTGAATTTAAATCCCCGTCAGTTTAAAATCCGGCGACGGCCCTCTTCTGTTCTTCAAATATTCAAAAATTTACAGGGAACGGAACAACTTCCGGCTGCCGGGGGCCGGGAAAAGCATAATTACACTTGTAAACACCGGGAAAAATCAAAGAAATCACAAATGTGAACAAAGGAATGACACGACTTGCCGTTACAAATGTAAATTCAATTTCAGTAAATATATGATCTTCCATATAAATCAAATAATCAGATATATAAATAATGTTATATTGGGAGGTACCTGAGGTGGATTTCCGATAAATCGCCCCGGATTATTAGAAAAAGTCTTTTTCCCTATATAATAAGCATGTGTTCAGTAAAATACAGTAACTAAACTATAGTGTTGCTATATTGAATTATAGTTATAATCAACATATTATCAGTTGCCTGAATGATGTTATTGTTGATTTTTCAGAATATAAAACCGGTAGATTACATATGTAAATAATATAAAGTTAGACATGTAATTTCAATAATGTTTACATTTGTAAAAATGCAATTTTATGCTGCTCAGAGACAGGATACAGGATTTTCTGAAAAAAGAGAATAAGACTTCTGCCCAGCTGGCGGAGGAGATCGGGGTTCAGCCTTCGGGTATTTCCCATATACTGTCGGGAAGGAATAATCCGAGTCTCGATTTTGTAATAAGAATGCTTGAAAAATATCCTTTCCTTTCATCAGAATGGCTGCTGTTCGGAAGGGGCTCCATGTACAGGGACAGGTTTGCCGGCTCCCTGTTCGATGAACCGGCTGGCGGAGCCGATACAGGTCAACCGGCGCAAACCCGTGAAAAAAAGCCTCTTGCCAGTGATATTCAATTGATTGATGACCGGGATGCAACGACAGAATCGATGAAAAACCTTAACGGGTCAGCCCGGACTAATGTGAAAAGGATTGTCTGGTTCTATGAAAACAACAGTTTTGAAGAATTCTTTCCTGCAGGCGGCTGATCTTTTGTTTCGAAAACTATCTTTGATAATCTTTTCTATCTTTGCCCGAAACACCTGCTTATGCCAAAGCGAATTGAGGATTTCGTCATCCGCAGGAACAAAAGGCTCAATGATGATTTCTTTGTTCTGGAGCTTGCCTGTGGCAGTTCTCTTCCGGAGATTGGTCCGGGGCAGTTTGCCGAAGTTAAGGTGGAGGGCAGTCCTGAAACATTTCTCCGGCGTCCTTTTTCAATTCATGACGTCGATTACGGGGAAAATACGATTAAGCTGCTTATCCAGGTTGCGGGAAAAGGTACAGCAGCCCTTTCGGGGCTGAGTTCGGGAGATTCGCTGAATCTGATTTACCCGCTGGGAAATTCCTTTACCCTGCCTTCTGAAGGCGGGAAGGTTCTTCTTGTGGGAGGCGGCTGTGGTATCGCCCCCCTGCTCTGCTTGGCAAGGCGTATCGCCATGGCAGGCACTGTTCCTGACATACTGCTGGGGTTTCGCAACAAAAGCCGGATAATTGAATACGAAGATTACCAGGAGCTTGGAAATGTTTATCTTACTACAGAGGATGGTTCGGAAGGCTTCAGGGGCCTTGTCACCGGCCATCCGGTACTGAAGGATGAAGTATATGACAGGATGTACTGCTGCGGTCCGGAGCCGATGATGAAAGCTGTTGCAGGGCATTGCAGAAACACGGGCATAACGTGTGAAGTATCGCTGGAGAACCTCATGGCCTGCGGCATAGGAGCCTGCCTGTGCTGCGTTGTGGATACAGTGAGGGGAAATCTGTGCACCTGCACCGACGGACCGGTATTCAACACAAAGGATCTGAAATGGTAAATCTCGGAATATCAATAGGAAACCTGAAATTCAAAAATCCGGTGCTGACGGCTTCGGGAACATTCGGGAACGGGGCTGAGTTTGAGGATTTTTTTGATGTCTCAAGGCTGGGCGGAATAATCCTGAAAGGAACCACCCTCGAACCGAGGGAAGGCAATCCCTATCCGAGAATGGCCGAAACACCTTCAGGCATGCTCAATACCGTCGGCTTGCAGAACAGGGGAATGGATTATTTTGAAAAGTACATTTATCCTAAAGTATCTCTTTATAAAACAAATGTAATTTCAAATGTAAATGGAAGTTACCTCGAAGACTATGTGGCTCTTGCTGAAAGATTCGACAAGCTGGGGAAGATCGCTGCAATTGAATTGAATATCTCTTGTCCGAATGTCAAAATGGGAGGCATGGTTTTTGGCACCGACCCGGCATCCTCGAGGAAAGTTATCCGGGCAGTAAGGGCAGCATATTCAGGGACACTGATAGTAAAATTGTCGCCAAATGTTACCGGTATAGCAGAATTTGCACGGATAGCAGAAGAGGAGGGAGCCGATGCTGTTTCGCTGATAAACACCCTGTTGGGGATGGCAATCGACATCGGCTCAATGAAGCCTTCCCTTTCAACGGTTACCGGCGGCCTTTCGGGTCCTGCCGTTAAGCCGGTCGCCCTCAGAATGGTCTGGCAATGCGCCCGGGCAGTGAAAATACCAGTTATAGGAATAGGCGGAATAATGCAGGCATCAGATGCCATTGAATTTTTCCTTGCAGGTGCTTCTGCGATCCAGGTTGGCACCGCCTCATTTGTCGATCCCCTCAGTTCCGTTAAGATCCTCGGGGGAATAGAAGAATACCTTGAAGGAAAGAAGATAGGGGACATAAAAGAGATAATCGGGCTGATTAACCGTATCTGACAGTTCCGGTAAAACCAGAAAACCGGGTTAAACAGAAAATTGCTGAATATTTCGAATCAATCGGGGATTTTGGTTTTAAAAAATATATTTGCTCGGATTTTTACTTTAAATTTGTAGTAAGTGAAACCATAATTCCTCTCTCCGTTAATCTAATACTAAGAAAATGGCAGGAAATATTCAGATTGATAATCTCGACAGGAAGATTCTCGATATAATAACAAAAAATGCCCGGATTCCTTACCTTGAAGTGGCCAGGGAATGCAATGTCACCGGGGCTGCAATTCACCAGAGGGTTCAGAGGCTCATCAAGACAGGGGTGATAAAGGGTTCTGAGTTCAAGGTCGATCCGGCTCTGGTAGGATTCAAAACATGTGCATTTATCGGGGTTTATCTCGACCATCCCGGGCATTACCGGGATATCATCAAGAAATTCAGGGAGATATCAGAAATCATCGAATGCCATTACACAACAGGCAATTACTCGTTGTTCATTAAAGTCTATACACACGACAATGAGCATCTCCGTGATATTCTTACAGAAAAGATCCAGATTATTCCGGGTGTGGTACGGACCGAAACCCTTATCTCGCTTGAAGAATCAATCAACAGGCAGATCCCTGTGCTTTCGGAAAGGTAAGGCATTGGTGGCTGCCGGTTCATAATGGATTCACCCGGCACCCGGGCCGCACAAAAAAATAAGCTTTTGCCGCATCGGGCTCCCGGGGGAGCCGCGGTGGCGGGTTCGGGCGCAGCAAACAAAAAAAGCAGCCGAATGGCTGCCTGGTGATCCAGCTGGGGCTCGAACC
>CAYSXP010000004.1:0-171309 GCA_964435015.1 uncultured Rikenellaceae bacterium | reverse complement strand
TATCTCTGACGAGACGTCACTCTCGCCTGGTTGCTACTTCATATTTTCAAAGAACTTATTTAAACTCCGGCTGAAACATGGATCTTCATTGCAACCGGAATACTTTTGGGACGACAAAGATAATGCTTCAATCATTTCCTGCAAAAAAATTAAACGTTTTTTTCCATGACCCCGGAAATTAACTTCCGGAAACCTATTGCTCTCAATTGAAAAAGAGTATTTTCGTAATTATTTTTTCCATATGTCAAATCTGGTTATTATTCCCACATACAGGGAAAAAGAGAATATCGAAGCGCTTATCAAAAGAATATCTTCCCTTTCAGTCCCTTTTGATATACTGGTAATTGATGATAATTCACCCGATGGCACCGCTGAAACAGTAAAAAACATCCTGCCATCTTTCCCCAATGTCCACCTGATTGAAAGGCCTGCCAAACTGGGACTGGGAACCGCTTACATAACCGGCTTTAAATGGGCCCTTGAAAAGGGTTATAAGTACATCTATGAAATGGACGCCGACTTTTCTCACGATCCAGACGATCTTGTGAGGCTGTACAATGCATGCACAAGCGGTGGAGCCGACGTGGCAATAGGTTCAAGGTATATCAGCGGCGTCAACGTTGTTAACTGGCCCCTGACCAGGGTGCTGATGTCGTACTTTGCCTCAATATATGTGAGATGGATTACAAGAATGAATATCAAGGATACAACCGCCGGATTTATTTGCTATAAAAAGGAGGTGATTGAGAATATTAAGCCACAGCAAATCAGATCAGTAGGTTATGGATTTCAGATTGAAATGAAATTCATTGCATACAAACTTGGATATAAAATAGTTGAGGTTCCCATAATATTCACTGACAGAAAACTGGGTTCATCCAAAATGTCGGGAGGAATTTTCAATGAAGCACTCTGGGGAGTGTTAAGAATGAAACTCCGAAGCTTATTCACGAAATACAAAAGGAATTCGATCACTGAATCCGAGTAGAAACCTGACAACCCCTTATTAATATCATACCATGAGCAGTATCCTGATCAGAAACGCCACTATTGTAAATGAAAACCGTGTCTTTAAAGGCGATGTTCATGTCAACGGCGAAATCATCGCATCAGTGGCAGAGAACGGGTCGGATGTTCCTGCCGCGAACTGCGAAATTATTGATGCAAACGGGTTATTGCTTATCCCGGGAATTATTGACGATCAGGTCCACTTCAGGGAACCCGGGCTGACACATAAAGGCGACATCCATTCTGAATCAAGGGCAGCTGCAGCAGGGGGAATAACTTCTTTCATGGACATGCCCAACACTATTCCCCCGACAACAACCATAGACCTTCTTAATGAAAAGACAAGAATTGCTGCTGAAAGATCACTCGTCAATTTCTCCTTCTACCTGGGGGCAACAAACAACAACCTCGATGAAATAATCAAAATCGATCCTTCCCTTGTTTGCGGCATAAAAGTGTTCATGGGTTCTTCAACCGGAAACATGCTGGTTGACAGCGAACAGGCTCTGAGAAATATTTTTTCTGAGGCTACCGTCCCCGTTGCATGCCATTGTGAATCAGAATCCCTGATCAGGAAAAACATTGAATCGGCAATGGGTGAATACGGCGAAAATATTCCCGTTAACATGCATCCTACGATAAGAAGCCGTGAAGCATGCCTGATATCATCTTCCCATGCCGCAGAGCTGGCACGGGAGTACGGAACAAGACTGCACATCCTCCATCTTTCCACAAAAGACGAACTGAAGCTTTTCAGGAATGATCTTCCCCTTAATGAAAAGAGAATTACCGCTGAGGTATGCGTTCATCACCTCTGGTTCGATGACACACATTACGATTCGCTGGGAAATAAAATAAAATGGAATCCGGCCATCAAGACCAGCGATGACAGGAAATCACTAACCGGCGGGGTAAACAACGATCTTATCGATATTATCGCAACTGACCATGCTCCGCACACCGCTGAAGAAAAGCAGGGAAGCTATTTTAAAGCACCGTCGGGCGGACCGCTTGTCCAGCACTCACTCGCGGCAATGCTTGAACTATGGCATGAAAAGATATTCAGCATAGAAAAGATTGTTGAGAAGATGTGCCATAACCCTGCCATTCTTTTCAATATCCGCAAAAGAGGTTTCATCAGGGAGGGTTATAAGGCAGATCTTGTACTGGTTGATCCTGATAACCCCTGGTCTGTTACAAAAGAAAACATACTTTTTAAATGCGGATGGTCGCCCTTTGAAGGTACCAGGTTCAGGTCGAGGGTCATAAAAACCATAGTAAACGGTACTGTGGTCTACGACAATGGTGTCTTGAATGAGGGCTTCAGAGGGCAGAGCCTTCAGTTTGAACGTTAACGGGGTTATTACTGATTACAGGTACTCTCACGGAAAAACCCAACCGGCTGCTGGTTCTGATGTTGATGGGTCCGTCTCTGCCTTCCTGACCACAAAACGCACGGTGCTCCGCGACCGCTGCTCCAGAAGTATCTCCCTGTTGATTGTTATTTTATTAACAGCCCCGGGGGTGTAATGCCGGATTGTAAGCAGCTCTACATTCTCATTGTAAATAATAGTGAACTCAGGATTAAGATCCTTCATAACCGAATCGACCCTGGGCCTGTCATCATCAATGCACACACTGATGCTGACGGCACTGGCCTTTACAAGACTGACCCTGATACCATGCTGCATTAACAGGCAAAAAACCCTGCTCAGGTAATCACCCAGGACAAATGAAAAATCCCTTGGCATTATTGACACCATTATCTGGTTCTCCTTCCTTATGAATACAGACAGGCCATGCCTGTGCACGATTTCTGATTTTATTACCGTTCCGCTTTCATCAGGTGACAGAAATGATTTTACATGCAAAGGAATATTTTTATTATGCAACGGTTTTATCGTTTTCGGATGAATGATTTTTGCACCTGAAAAGGTCATCTCCACTGCTTCCCTGTATGAGACCTCATCCAGCCTGACCGCATCGGGAAGCCATTTAGGGTCGGCATTCAGCAATCCGGGAACATCTTTCCAGACCACAACAGCCTCTGCATCAAGCATGTTGGCAAGAAGTGCCGCAGAATAATCAGAGCCCTCCCTGCCCAGTGTGGTGGTCAGGCCCGAAACCGTGCCGCCGATAAATCCCTGGGTAACATAAATATCCGTATCCCTGAAATTAAAAACACTCTTTACTCTCAAAGTGCTTTCGTTCCACAGGATGTTTGCATCACGGAACCTGTCATCGGTTATGAGATTCCCGCGTATATCTATCCACTCAGTTTTCAATCCGGACATGTTTAAACAGGCGGCAACGATAATCGTCGACCATACCTCCCCATACGACACAATCTGATCGTACTCATAATCAAAATCATGCATGGGTGATGATCTCAGGTATTCACGGAGGCCTGAAAAAGATATGTCAATCCTTCCTTCCGCCTGATCCTGCCTGGGAAACAAGCTGCCCGCAACCGACATGTGATAGCCGTAAAGATCTTCCAGATGATCCCTGTAGCTCTTGTCGTTTGCAAACCAAAGCTTCAGGACTTTTTCAAGCGCATTTGTCGTTTTTCCGAAAGCCGACACAACCACCACCAGCTTTCCCTTTTCACCGGAAACAATTTTTGCCAGGTTTTTTATCCCTGCTGCATCCCGTACAGATGCACCCCCGAATTTAAATACCTTCATAGCACTATGATGAAATTTTCCATAAATGTACATTTTTTCCGCCGGGCACATTCCTCCCCCGACAAAGGTCATCAATGAGATCTTTTTGAAAAGTGATTTCTTTGAAATTGATATTAAATTTGCAGCCACATAATTGAAAATGAAAGAAAGTGAAATAGACAGGCTCTGCTCAGCTCATCCCGTTCTGTCATCGCTTGCTGAAGCGGTGGCAAAAGGCGATGAACGCAGACTGGCTGCAGAGGGATTATACGGATCGTCGAGGGCGGTTGCCGTTGCGGAGGTTTTCAGGAAAACACTGTTGATCCACCTGGTGGTTGTTCCCGAAAAAGAGGATGCAGCCTATTTCTACAACGATCTTGTTGCCCTGCTCGGGGATGAATCAGTATTCTTCTTTCCGTCAACATTCAAAAGATCGGTACAGTATGAACAGACTGAACCGGCGAACATAGTACTCCGCACCGAAGTGCTGAACCAGCTGGCCTCAGGAAAAAGAAAAGCTGTTATTGTCAGCTACCCGGAATCGCTGATGGAAAAGGTCATCAGCCGGAAGAACCTGAATAAGAACACTTTCAATATTTCGAAAGGAGATAAACTCTCCCTTGAGTTCCTTGAAGAAATATTGCATGAATATAATTTTGAACGGATTGATTTTGTTGCCGAACCGGGCAGTTACTCTATCAGGGGAAGCATAGCGGATATCTTTTCATATTCGGCCGATCTGCCGTACCGGATAGATTTCTTCGGAAATGAGGTTGAATCCATCAGGACCTTTAACACCGACGATCAGCTTTCTGTGGATCTTCAGGAGCATATTTCCGTTATTCCCAATATCCAGGATATTTCAATTGAACAGGTAACTGACTGCCTGTCTGATTTTATTCCGCCCTCGGCTGTGATATGGATTGAAGACGGGAATTACATCAGGGAAAAAACGAACGATATATATAATCAGGTCATCCAGCGGGAGGAAGCGGGGCAATCGGCCGGCCGCAAAGACATTGTAATGTCGGGTCATCGGCTGATGGATGAACTGGGCGGCTTCAGGAGCCTGGAACTTGGAAAGAACACCGCTTTCCAAAAAAACAGTGTATTTGTTTTCCACACCGAACCCCAGCCGCCATTCAATAAGAATTTCGAACTGCTTGCAGGGAAGCTTGCCTCAAACAAAAATGCAGGGTACCAGACATTCATTGTCTCTGAGAGCCAGTCACAGATTGACAGGCTTAAGGAGATCTTTGCGGAAATAGGTCCTGAAGCATCTTTTAATCCATTGATTCTTAACCTTCATTCGGGCTACACTGATCACGACCTTGGGATTTCCGTATTTACCGATCATCAGATATTTGACAGGTACCATAAATTCAGGATCAGAGGATACTTCACAAGGAAGGAGAGTATTTCGGTAAAGGAACTGACCGGGCTCAATCCCGGGGATTATGTGGTTCATATAGATCATGGGATTGGAAAGTTCGGAGGCCTTGAAAAAATTGAGGTGAACGGCCGGCTCCAGGAAGCTATAAAGCTGGTTTACAGGGATAATGATATTCTTTACGTGGCAATACATTCATTGCACAGGATCTCTAAGTATAAAGGCAGGGATAATTCCGAACCCCGCATATACAAGCTCGGCTCAGGGGCATGGCAGAAACTCAGGCAATCTACAAAGAAAAGAGTCAAGGATATTGCCAGGGATCTTATTCAGCTTTATGCCACGCGGCTGTCATCCCCGGGTTATTCCTTTTCGTCAGACACTTATCTTCAGAATGCCCTCGAGGCTTCATTTATCTATGAGGATACTCCTGATCAACTGAGTACCACAGAGGCCGTGAAGAAGGATATGGAAGCGGATCACCCCATGGACAGGCTTGTTTGCGGTGATGTTGGATTCGGTAAAACCGAAATTGCCGTCAGGGCAGCGTTCAAGTCAGCTGCCGACAACAAGCAGACAGCCATACTTGTGCCTACCACAATTCTTGCACTTCAGCATTACAGGACTTTTTCATCGCGCCTTAAAGGGTTCCCGTGCAATATCGACTATATAAGCCGGCACCGCAGGCCTGCCGACCAGAAAAAGATCATCTCACAACTGGCAGAAGGTAAAATTGATATTATAATCGGTACACATAAACTAATAGGCAGCGAAATTAAATTCAGGGATCTCGGATTGCTTATAATAGACGAGGAACAGCGCTTCGGCGTTGCAGTAAAGGAAAAGCTTAAAAAGATCAGAGCCAGTGTTGACACCCTTACCCTCACTGCAACTCCCATTCCCCGGACCCTTCAGTTCTCGCTGATGGGGGCACGCGATCTTTCTGTAATCAATACACCGCCTCCCAACAGGATGCCCATAGTTACGGAAATCCACGGATTCAACGAGGAAATAATCAGGGAGGGAATAGAATATGAGGTGTCGCGCAACGGCCAGGTCTTCTTTATTCACAACCGGGTTGAGAACATTAAGGAGATCCGGCATCAGATCAACAGAATATGCCCGAATGTAAAAACCGCGGTCGTTCATGGAAAAATGGAAGGCAAAGATATCGAGAACGTAATGTTCGATTTTATTCAGGGCGACTATGATGTACTCATTGCCACAACAATTATCGAATCGGGCCTTGACATTCCGAATGCCAATACCATTTTCATCAATGAGGCTCATCATTTCGGGTTGTCAGAACTTCACCAGCTGAGGGGCAGGGTGGGGCGCTCGAACAGGAAGGCGTTCTGCTACCTTCTTGCACCCCCCCCGGGTACACTTACCCACGAAGCCCGCCGACGGCTGAAAGCAGTTGAAGAATCATCTGAACTGGGGAGCGGTTTCAATATCGCCCTGCAGGACCTCGATATCAGGGGATCGGGAAATCTGCTCGGCAGTGAACAAAGCGGTTTTATTGCCGACATAGGTTTCGAAACCTATCAGAGAATACTGAATGAGGCATTGGCCGAACTGAAGGAAACTGATGAAAATGACGATGCGGATAAGTCAATGACCGGTGCGCAAACAGAAAAAACAGGGGAAAGCAAACAATTCGTCAAAGATTTTCAGATAGATACAGATCTGGAAATAATGTTTCCGGATGAATATGTTTCAAATATCTCTGAAAGAATAAGACTTTACAAGGAACTGAATGAAATCAGCTCGGAAACCGAACTTATGCAGTTTGAGACCAGGCTCCGGGACAGATTCGGGGCATTGCCCAAACCGGCAGCCGCACTACTTGATATTGTCCGGGTTAAATGGCTGGCCGTAAAGCTGGGTATTGAAAAAATTCTCCTGAAAAATGACTTGCTGATTGCCAACTTTATTTCTGATCCAAATTCCGGTTTTTACCGCAGCCGGCAATTTGTTTCCCTGATGAACCATGTCAACAGGAATCATGGCAGAATGTCGGTAAAACAAAGAAATTCAAAACTGAGCCTGACAATTACAGATGTGAAAAGCGTTAATGATTCAATTGTTTTGCTCCGGGAAATTTTAATGAAAATTTAATTTCCCTCATTTAATCCTCTTTAGTAACTTTGTACCAGAATTTTGGAAAATGAACCTTGTATTTGACATTGGCAATACCTATACCAAGATAGCCCTATACGACGGAGAGAAAAAAAAGACATCCGTGAGGACAAAAGTGTTCAGCCCTGAAAAGCTGAATGAAATATTCTGTACCTACCTTGACAAGGTTGACAAGGCAATAATCTCCACGGTAAGGGAGACTCCCGATTTTATTATTGACCTTGCAACTCACGGTATACCATTTGTTCATGTATTGTCGGATAAAACAAAGCTGCCTTTCAGGGTTGAATACCAGACTCCGGAAACCCTTGGAACTGACAGGATTGCGGCAGCAGCAGGTGCTTATCACGCCTTCCCCGGCCGGAATACCCTGATAATTGATGCCGGAAGTGCCATTACTTATGATTACCTTTCAGGAAAATCATACAAGGGCGGAAACATATCACCGGGGTTGAGCATGAGATTCAAGGCATTGCACAAGTTTACCGGTAAGCTGCCCCTGGGCGCCACACTGATAAAATATTCATCACCGGGCAAAAACACCCTCGATGCAATCACTGCCGGTGTTACCGACGGGCTGATCTTTGAAATAAATGAATATATCCGGATCTTCAGGAAAAAGAATATGGATTCAATGGTCATCCTTACCGGCGGCGACAGCGGATATCTGAAAGACAGAATCAGTTATAAAACAAATTATCAGCCCGACCTGATACTTGCCGGATTAAATTATATCCTTGAATATAATGCGAACCAGGCTTAACTGCATTCCAGTTCTCATTTTCCTGGCATCGATAGCTGTTTCATGCGAGAAAAAGCTCGGAACCGTTGACAAGATAGATATTCTGACCCTTCCGGCTCTTACCGTAAAAGACTTTGAGACCATCTATACCGATTCGGGTAAAGTACAGATGATCCTGACAGCGCCGCTCATGGAAAGCTACGACAAGACCGACCCGAAATATTCGGAGTTCAATTCCGGTATTAAGGTCCTCTTTCATGACGGACACAGTGTACCTGTTGCCTCCGTTACCGCAAAATATGCAAAATACACCGATTCAAAGAATCTGTGGGAACTCAAGGATAGTGTTATTGCAGTTAACGAAGCAGGAGAAAAACTTGAAACCGAACAATTGTTCTGGGATCAGAAGAAAGCACTGATCTATACCGACAGGTTTGTAAAAATCACTACTGAGGACCAGATTATTCAGGGATACGGGCTTGAATCTGATCCAAGGCTCACCAAGCGTAAGATTAAGAACCTCAGCGCCACAATATATATAAAGGAAGAATAGGAAATTCATGCAGCAAATGACAGGTGCGTAAATGAGTGAAGTAATAGTCATACTTCTTGCAATAATTTTTTCAGCCTTCTTCTCAGGGATGGAAATTGCTTTCATTTCTGCCAACCGGCTGAGAATAGAACTTGACAGGAAACAAGGTGCATTTGGCTCCCGTTTCATAAGGCTCTTTCTTGACAATCCGGGACAGTATATAGCAACAATGCTCATTGGAAATAATATTGCACTGGTGATCTACGGACTTTTCTTTTCAAAACTGTTTACACCTGTGCTTTTATCCCTGATCGAATCAGAACTGGCAGCCCTGGTTATCAATACGATCATTTCAACAGCCGTGATTCTGCTTGTTGCAGAATTTCTGCCAAAAACAGCTTTTGTCATTACTCCGAACTTCTTTCTGAAACTGCTGAGCCTGCCCACCCTGTTTTTCTATTTTCTGTTCTATCCCATCAGCAAAATGACCCTGGCCATGTCAAACTGGTTCATAAGCGTGTTTTTCGGCATAAAGAAAAATATAAAAGAGCAGGAGAACCAGGTCTTTCGCAAGATTGACATAGATCATTTCGTTAACCTGGGCAAGCAAAGCAATACGGAAATGGAACCATTGTATCATAATCTGAGAATATTCCGGAAAGCACTTGACTTTTCCAATGTAAAACTCAGGGAGTGCATGGTGCCCAGGACAGAGATTGTTGCCATTGAAACTAAAAGCCCGCTCAGCGAACTAAGGGAAAAATTCATCGAAACCGGTCATTCCAGGATCCTTGTCTATTCAAATACAATTGACAATATAATCGGTTATTTTGAACTGAAGGACATTTACAAGAATCCTCCCGACATAGCTTCATGTCTGAGAAAACTTGCAATTGTCCCTGAAACAATGACCGCAAACAAGCTGCTGAAACTGTTTTTTGCTGAAAAGAAGAACGTTGCGCTTGTTGTCGACGAGTTCGGGGGCACATCAGGTATGGTTACCATTGAGGATGTCCTCGAGGAAATAGTGGGAGACATTGAAGATGAACATGATACCAATGAACTCGTCGAAAAGGTAACCGGGCCCGGTGAATATATCTTTTCAGCCCGCCTTGAAATTGATTACCTTAATGAAATGTATCATCTCAACCTGCCTGCAAAAGATGATTATGAAACACTGGGAGGCATGATCCTTTATTATCATGGGAGCATTCCGGTGAATAACGAGGTAATCAGAGTCAGGAATTTTGTTATTAAAATACTGCGCGCCGGATCAACCAGGCTCCAGCTGGTAAACCTTAAAGTCGGAAAGGGCGGATAGGAAAGTCCGGCCCTGTTTCCGGCATTGTTCAGCATTATTCCATGTAATATAGCTATCTGCTGTTTTTCAGGCCCCCCTCCCTGAATTCTTGGGCAGCCGTGCACAATTCATTGTAAACCTCTTCGCCAAAAACACTCAGAAGAGGCTCCTTCAGAAATTCATAAACATATACCCGCTCCCTGTTGCCGCACTCACGTGCATGAGAGCAGATCGACAACTCCTGGTAATTAACTGCCCTGAAGCCCTGGAAATTCTTAACCCTGGCAGGAAACAAATGACATGATACAGGTTTACGGAATGCAACTTTTCCCTCGAACCAGGCTCTTTCAATTCCGCACATGAAAATATTGCCTTCAAGAATCGCGTATGCACATTCCTCATTTCCAATAAGGGGGGTTACTATGTCATTCTCAAAATCACGAGTACTTGTTCCTTCATTCTCAATCACTTCGACGCCTGCCGGCCTGAGATAGGGTCGTACCCCGGGCCAGATCTCTTCCAGGATCAATGCCTCAGCATCAGAAAGCGGTGCTCCCGAATCGCCATACCGGCAACAATGGCCAAGGCATCTCGGCAGATCACATTTAAACCTTTGTTCAAGGATATCCAGGCTGAAGATTGTATCACCGATCCTTATCATAAAACCGATTCATTTAAGGAGACTGCTGCTGCCCTCCTGGCTTCCCGGATCTTCCCGGCGTGGGCTCCCGGCCTCGCAGGGATCATCATCCTGCCGGCTGACCAGAAACCCTGAATGAGAATAATCATATCAATACTTTCCCTGTCATTTCCCCGGGAATATCCATTCCCATAATGGTAAGCAGGGTCGGGGCAACGTCTGCCAGTATCCCGTCTTTTATGGATTTATAGTCTTCACTGACAAGGATGCATGGAACAGGGTTCAATGAATGGGCCGTGTTCGGCGACCCGTCTTCATTGAGGGCTTTGTCGGCATTCCCATGATCGGCAATTATCAGAATGTCATATCCCGCCGATCCTGCAGCATCGACAACAGCCCCGGCACACTCATCCACCGCCATCACGGCCTTTTTAATGGCTTCATACACCCCGGTGTGACCAACCATATCCCCGTTTGCAAAATTCAGGCATATAAAATCGTACTTCTCAGTATTGATTGCTTTTATCACAGCATCCTTCACTTCATAGGCACTCATTTCAGGCTGCAGGTCATAAGTAGGTACCCTGGGGGATGGTATCAGCATCCTGTCTTCATTTTTAAAGATCTCCTCACGGCCGCCTGAAAAGAAAAATGTCACATGTGCATACTTTTCGGTTTCGGCAATCCTGAGCTGTGTCCTGCCCGCTGCCGAAAGGATCTCTCCTATCGTGTTATCCGCATTTTCCTTCGGATAGATAACATGCATACCCTTAAAGGTGGCATCATAGGGGGTCATTGTACAGTAATGAAGCGGGATTGTTTTCATTCCGAATTCCGGCATGTCTTTCTGGGTGAGTACAATGGTAAGTTCCTTTGCCCTGTCATTCCTGAAATTGAAAAACACAATAACATCACCTTCCCTAACCTTCCCCACCGGTTCATCGTTCCCGTCAACAACCACAACAGGTTTCATGAATTCATCAGTTATCCCCGTTTCATAGGATGATTTCATAGCCGCCAGGATATCTCTTGTCCGGTTTCCCTTTCCGTGAACAATAAGATCATACGCTTCCCTGATACGTTCCCATCTCTTGTCTCTGTCCATTGCATAATACCTGCCAATGAAAGATGCAACCCTGCCATTTGAGTTTTTCAGGTGATCGAGAAGATTCCTCATATACCCTATCCCGCTCCGGGGGTCAGTATCGCGCCCGTCTCCGAATCCGTGTATGAAAACATCCTTCAGTCCGTAATCCATGGTCATGTCACACAAATAATACAGATGCCTGTCAAGAGAATGTACGCCCCCGTCAGAAAGAAGGCCCAGAAAATGGACCTGCCTGTTGTTGTCGCGCGCATAGGCAAAAGCACTGGTCAGTACTGTATTCCTGCGGATCCCGCCTGTTTTGCATTCCATGTTGATTTTTACCAGATCCTGATAAATTATCCTGCCTGCGCCTATATTAAGATGCCCGACTTCGGAATTGCCCATCTGCCCGTCGGGCAGCCCAACGTTTTCACCCGATGCCTGAAGCTTCGAACTGGGGTAACGGCTTTTGAGGGAAGTGAGCCTCGGGGTCGGCACCTGGCTGATCACGTCTGCAACCGAACCGTCACCTATTCCCCATCCGTCGAGTATCATTAATAGTGTCTTTTTGCTTTTCATTGGTAAACAATTTTAGTTTGAATGGTTGTCTGACTGCCGGACCAGACAAAATTATCCACGTGACTGACACAGACAAGCCCGCCGCAACGGCTTAACGGATAATCATTATACTTTTCTTTTATGATGAGGTCAATTATGTGGATCTCAAATATCAAGCCGGTATTCTTTCTAATCAAACAATAAAATAATAAAAGAGTTTAATCCCTGCCGGTGCGTCAGGACTGCAAAAGTAAACAAAATTGTTTCCCGAAGGATATTTTACCTTATTTCTCTTATTCTGATCCTGTGCTCGGAATCAGAACAGGTTTTCTCATACTCAATGTCCTTTCCCACATAAGCGAGCCATTCGTCGGGGGTAAAGTTCCTTTTCACATACAAACATCCGTCTGCCGCAAAGGTGTCGGCATAAGCCGGACGTACGACCATATTATTCTTTTCTGACATGTCTCCTGAAATGATTACACTGCCGTCGGAGCTGAATTCAAACGCCACGACCGATCCTCCGTTGTCAGTGAAGCTGACCGGTATGGCTGAAAGATCGCTCTCCTCCCACAGCCTAAGCGCGCCGTCATTACCGGAGGTTGCAACCTGGGGTTGTTTCCCGTTGAAGCGAATATTCGTCACATCGCCCCGGTGAGCTCTGAACTCAGCAATAATAGTCCTCGACCCGATATCCCAGAGTTCAACCATTCCGTCATCATATCCAATGGCAATTTTCTCCTCCTCCGGTTTAAACCTTATTGTTTTTATTGCCCTCCCTTCGGTACCGATCCTGAAATTGTCCGATTTCCTGTCGGGGTCCCAGATCAAAGCCTTTCCTTCAGCTCCGATACCCGCAATGTATTTATTGTTTGAGGAAATATCGATCGAGGTTATCTGCATCATCCCGGTCGACAGGTCAACCGATGTCCTGGCTGCAAGGTCCCATTTAAGCACTTTCCCGTCAAGTGCGGCTGAATACAGGTGCTTACCGTCGTAGGAGAATATCAGTGACCTGATTTCCCCCGAATGTCCTTCCAGGTTATACCCGGGTGAATCGTTTCCGTTGATCGGGATCATCTTTATACCGGCATTCCGGCTGCCGCATGCAAGCCAGTCGGCATCCGGGCTCACAGCAAGAACCCCGAAGATATCTGAGCCGGAGTAAAGTACTTTGTATGTCTGCTCCCTGTCTTCAAGTTTCCATCTGAGGATTCTGCCATCCATCCCTGATGAAATAAACTCATTTTTCCCCGGTACAGCAGCCAGATCAGCTATTCTTCCCTCATGGCCCCTGAAAGATCGTAAGCCGGAGCTGCCACGGTCCCTGGCAATTGTATATAATCCGTTATATATATCGGCATCGTTGCGCGATCCATTGTTTTTCCTGTTAAACAGGTATGCCTGGTACGCCAGCAGAGCCTGCAGGTCGGGTTGATCCTGCATCTGGAGGGATCTGAGCGACATCGATTTTGCAACGGATATCATGCGCAGCCTGCTGGTTTCAATTTTCTGCCCGATTGCCTCTTTTGCCTTAAGTTCTGCCAGCAGTTTTTCACTGTTCGCAATATCAGTCTGCCGCCTGGAGGCAACAGCCAGCCTCTGGGCCTCCCCTCTGATTGTCCTTTCCTTTTGCTCCCTGTGGTTGGCATCTGAGATCAGTGAATCCGATTCAATCGATTTCCTTATCGCAAGAGTCGCAAACTGATCAGCCATCTTTTTTTGTTCGGCAGCTTCATTTCTCTGTTTCTCAGCAACTTTTAGTTTTTTCTCTGTGGAAATCTTTGAAATAAAGATCCCGGCCATTGCAAAAGTGGTCAGTACTGCCAGGCTTGCCAGAACTGAAGAAATGATCTTTATTCTTCTCAATCTCCACCTTTGCTGCCTGGCTTTCCTTTCCTCCGAGGCAAGGAATTCCTTCTCACTTGTGCGAAGGTAGACAACGGCCCTTTCAAAGGCAGGATTATATTTACGAGCCCATTCAAGGGTGGGTTTGTTCCTTTCACGCCAGTCAATCGCCAGCTGAAGATCGGGTTGCTTTAAAAGGGTTGCCCTGCCCTGCTGATAAAGCTCTGAAGCTTCAGAGAGCCTCAGATACATCTGTACGGAATCAGCCTCTTCCTCAATCCATTTCTTCAGCCGGTCCCATAAATGCATAAGACTGTCGTGCGACAGATCAATTATCGAATCATCAGTGAGCGCGACATTTGCGAAGGGCAGGAGAAATGAAACGGAGGGATCGCGGAATCTGTCAATCACATCCGACAGTTCCTTCAGGGTGCATCCTATCCCCTCGCGGATTCTTTTCACCTTCATGGGATAATGAATCATCCTGCTGTCCGGGCCCTTTCCGGTAAGCATTTTGAAAAGCCGCTCGCAAATCCTTTTTCCTCCATTGCCAAGTTCCTCAAAAACCGAATTGGCATGCCTGGAAATGGAATCTGTTACGGTGCCGGCCAGTTCATAATCAGAAAAGGAAATTTGTTTTTCAGGCTCATCGAGCTCTCTCCACACCGACCATGTCCTCATTAATGCATGCTGCACCACGGGCAGATAATCAATCCTGTCATAGACATCGCTGCATATTGTATCAACCAGGTCACTATCAATGGTTGAACCAGCCTTCAGAACAGGTCCTTCAATAACTTTCCGGAAATTCTCCCGCTTAATTTTTGACAGGAAATAATTACTTTCATTAATGAGTCCGCTAAGTTTTCTGAATCTGGAACATTCTGAAAGCATATCCGCCCTCAATGCCATAACTATATAAAGATCAGGCCTGCCTCCCAACGCCGCCGTTACCACAAGGTCAACAAATCTCTCTGTCTCCTTTTCCGCTTCCGCCATGATTTCTGACGTCCCGTAACTGAACAGCTCCTCGAACTGATCAATTGCAATGAGTATACGGCCGCCGGTTCTTACTGAAGGCATGTCCAATACCTCCAACAGTCCGTCGGATTTATTTTTCAGGATTTCAAGAACCTCTGAATATAAATTTTCTCTCTTCCCGGTTTCTGCGACATTATTCACCAGTCCGGCGGCCAGGTTCGCTGCAGGATCATTTCCGGGCCGGACCGAAAAAACCTGCCAGCCGGCATTGGCATCACCGGATGTGATGCTGCTGATTTTTGCCAATATTCCGCAACTGATCAGGGAGGATTTTCCTTCGCCGGATGCTCCAATCACAGCCAGAAACCTGTTTTTCAGCAGCTTTGCGGCGGTTTCTCCAGTTTCATTCTCACGTCCGAAGAAATAATCTCTTTCTTCAGGATTAAATGGCCGTATTCCCGGAAATGGATTGAACTTTTCAGCTTTAATATTCATGGGCCATATGGAATTTTAAGTTATTGTGCCACTCCTTCCAGATTTTTAAAAATCACAAATGAATCATACGGTTCATGAATCCTGAACAATTCAATTGCCGCCAATGGCAATACATAGCATGATGATTCAGTTTGTAATAAATCTGCAACACTATCTTTTGTCCTTTTATCAGATATATAACGTACGTTTATCTGATTTTCTTTTGCAATGGTCCAAAATACTGATTCCGGCAGCGCATTTATATCTGCCTGACTGATCTTGTCAAAAAACATCATCCTCCCTGCAAGGAACACTAACTTCTCCTCGCCCGGTCCGGTAAAGACCGATGAAAGAAATCTTGTTTTTTCATACAAAAGCTCACCCTGATTTTCCCTGCCTTCCAATATTTTCCCGATTCGCAACCGGTCGGCTTCCGGAAGCCTTTCTGATAAATCTGCAGGCATTTCCTTGCCGGCTCTTTTTAAAAGACCGGCAGCTTCTTCCTTTAGAATCCATTCATGGCTGAAAAGAAGAGCCGTCACCGACTCGAGCAGCGAGTCATTGCCGATAGTTTTCATACTTCGCAGTGTACTAGCCTTTGCCCAGATACCTATTACATTGTAATCACAATTGATGATCTCCTCAGGCAATGCTTCATAGCGTGGGGGTTCGGACAGGAAATAATGCCGGAGTTTCTTAAGGGTCCTTATGTCCGCGTCAACACCGGAAACATTCTTTTTCCCCGGGCGATCGCCGGCAAACACAATATCAGCCAGCTCTGGTATCAGCTTATCATAGTTCAGCTGCCTGCCTCTTCCCGCGACAGGAACAATTGTGTTCCCATAGGTGATAATCAGCAGGTTTAGCAGGAATTTCTTCCACTTCTGCAACTCCTCTCCGATCCGGGCTGCTATAAACTCATCTTTATTTGCATCGAGGCACACCTTCAACGACAGCATCCGGGCAAGCTGTTCAAACGCATCAAGGATCAGTTTCTTCAGTTGGCTCCTTTCTTCCTCTGAAGGCTTGTAGCTGCATTTAATAAGGCTTACGGCCGTCAATTCCCTTAAGGGTTTTGAATTTGTCCACAGCCTTTCAAAAACGAAAGGCATATTTTCGCCGGGGCAGATTTCTGACAGGAGCCGCAGAACGGATCTGCTGGCATTCAGATTTCCTGATGATCTCAGGTAAAACCTGGTCAGTTCCTTTCCTGCATCACTGCCAAACTCAGTCAAAACGGAAAAAGCTTCGTCACCTGTTTCCGGAACAGTAAGGCAGTCACATACTTCCTGCATCATGTCCTTTATCCTGAATTTTCCAATCAGGCATATGCCAAGCCGCCTGAGTTGCGGAGATTTATCCCTCAGAAGCCTCAGTATTTCTGTAGTCTGGGGATATCTTACCCCGGCAAGTAGCTGCCGCGCATTTTCAGCCCTTGCAGCTTCATCAGCAGATGATACGTTCAAATGTCCGTTTTTCGGGGAGGATCTACCCTCCTCCATGATCTCAGTCAGCTCAGATGCTTTCTGTCTCAGACTCTCGCCGAACCGGTTGCCGGCGACAATCTTTCTCAGCGCAGGCAAAAAGTTTTGGTCAAGCGTATCTTCTGCATAATTGAGGATATGCCTGTAAAAATATGTATTCTCAGTTTTTTCGAAAACCGCCGTCTTGCCGGTAATCAGATCATAAAAATGCGCCCTGAAAAGCAGTCTGCCCGCAAGCTTACCACTTAGTCTTGTCCAATCATTAAATTCATTATGCAGATCCGATTTTTCAATGGGCAATAAAATGGGCTTGTTTCCCATAAACCTGACAGAGTTAATTTAAAATCCTAAATTAAGAAATTAAAATCAATAATTAGCCCCGCATCCATTGTCTGACCAGAGAAACAAGAGAAGAAATATCCGCATCAAATCCGTCAATTGTGATAGCAGCACGTGAATACCATTTTTCCCGCTCCCTGAGTTTCCCGGAAATAAAATGCGGAAGCCCGGCCTCATCGATATTCTTTAGCAATGGTCGTTCGGTTTTTGAATTCAGAAGGCGGCTTGCAAGTTGCTCGCAATTGAGCTTCAGGTAAACTGTAAGGCCCGAGCCAAGCATTAATTCCATATTGCCGGAATGGCAGGGTGCGCCCCCGCCGGTTGAGACAACCATATTCTCAGCACTTGCCAGGCTTCGCAGGACAGATGACTCCATCTCACGGAACCAGGCTTCTCCCCCGGATGAAAATATTTCGGGAATTTTCATCCCCGCTTCCTCTTCAATTCTTTCATCCATGTCAGTAAAGGACCAGCCAAGGCATGCGGCAAGTTTCCTCCCCAGGGTCGACTTCCCGCTGCCCATGAATCCTATCAGGAATATTCTTCTTCCCGGATGCATTACAATTCAAGCTTCATTTGGGCAGGATCGGTATGCTGCAATGTAACCTGCGGTTCTTCATCCTCCTTCCCCGGACCAGGATCAGGTGATTCCTTCCTGACAACAGGTTCAATTTCACGAATGTTATCAACCATGAAATTCGTGAGCCGCTTTCCCCTGGCCTTATAGCTTTTTACTCCTATAAATTCGGCAACTTCAATTATTTCACTATCCCGGCTTTTATGCTTCCCTCCGAAATTTATTTCAAACCTCGGATATTCCACCTCGGTTATGCTGACAAGTTTCGATTCCGGGCTTTCATTTATGAAACACTGTGGCTTTTCTGACTCTTCAAGCATGAATCTTTTCACATAATAATGATCCTGCTCCGCATCCCAGTAAATGACAGAATAAACCTTCTCCGCGTTAAATTTTTCAATGATCAGGATATTGTCCTCGAAATGATTTGACAGGTCAAAGCCGGTCATCCGGAAATACCCGCCTTTTGTTATCACCAGTAACTTGTCATCACCGCTGAATTCTCCAAGAAAGTTACCCCTTCCGTCGGCGTTGAGCCTGAACACTGCATCGTCGAACCAAATTTTCCTGCCGCCGAGGGTTGACAATCCCTTTTCCTTAAGGGCTATCCTGTGGACAGGATTCCTGGTAAGAATGTTGCCCACTGATGATTTCCCCTTTATGCCAAGCTGGCCGAAATCAAATTCAAAAACGAGTTTCTTAAGGCGGGCCTTTGGCTTATGATGTACCCTTATCACTTCAGCTTCTCCGTTCGGATTTGCACTGAAATAAATTATCCTTGAACCCGGTACGCCCCTGGTAAGATTGTATTCCTTGTCGCGTGTCAGGCCTGTTATTGCGCACCGCTTCACAAAAACCGGCCCGTCCCTGCCGTCCTGATAGACCAGATTGTAAATTGTGCGCTCATCGTTCTTCCGGAAGACCTGTGCGTAAATAATATCGTTGCCTACGAACACCTTCTCGGCAACTTTTGTTACCAGGTAACCTCCATCCTTCCTTATTGCTATTATATCATCGATATCGGAACAATCGCAAACGAACTCATCCTTTTTCAGGCCCGTTCCGATAAATCCTTCCTTATAGTTTATGTAAAGCCTCGCATTGTTGGCAACAACCTTGGATGCAAGAATAGTGTCGAAACTTCTTATTTCGGTTTTCCTTTCCCTCCCCTTCCCGAATTTCTTTTTTATCTGCCTGAAATAATTGATTGCATAGGCTGTGATGTTGCCAAGGTGGTTTTTTACCTCATCAATTTCGGTTTCAATACCCTTAATATGTTCATCAGCCTTTTTGGAATCAAATTTTGAGATTCTTTTAATCCTGATTTCCGTAAGCTGAACAATATCATCCCTGGTCACCTCCCTGAGGAGTCTTTTCTTATGTGGTTCCAGCCCGTCATCAATGGCCTTTATCACGGAATCCCAGGTTTCGCATTCTTCAATATCCCTGTATATTTTTTCCTCAATGAAGATTTTCTCGAGGGATGACATGTGCCACTCTTCCTGAAGCTCCTTCAGCCTTATCTCAAGTTCTGTCTTGAGGAGCCTCACAGTGTTATCGGCAGAGTGGCGAAGTATTTCGCTTACCCCCATGAATGAGGGCTTTTCACCCGTAATGACACATGTGTTCGGAGAGATGGAGTATTCGCAGTCAGTGAGGGCATAAAGTGCATCGATAGTCTTATCGGGTGACACGCCCGGCAGAAGATGGATGACTATTTCAACATTTGCCGATGTATTGTCATCAATCCTTTTTATTTTGATCTTGCCTTTCTCATTGGCCTTGATAATCGACTCTATAAGGCTTGAAGTGGTTTTGCCAAACGGGATTTCGGTTATTACCAGTGACTTCTTATCGGTCTTCTCTATTTTTGCCCTTACCTTGACGATCCCGCCCCGCTGGCCATCGTTGTATTTTGAAACGTCAATAAATCCGCCTGTCGGAAAATCGGGATATAATACAAAGTCTTTCCCAAGAAGGTAATTGATCGAGGCATCTATTATCTCGTTGAAATTGTGGGGGAGTATTTTTGAAGCAAGTCCCACGGCAATTCCCTCAACCCCAATTGCCAGGAGAAGCGGGAACTTAACCGGCAGTGTAACGGGTTCCTTGTTTCTTCCGTCATAAGAGAGCTTCCAATCGGTGGTTTTGGGATTGAAGACGATCTCAAGGGCAAATTTCGAAAGGCGTGCTTCAATGTACCTGGGTGCGGCAGCTCCGTCGCCCGTCAGGATATTTCCCCAGTTACCCTGGGTATCAACAAGCAGGTCCTTCTGGCCGATCTGAACCAGCGCATCGCCTATTGAAGCATCTCCATGAGGATGGAACTGCATTGTATGGCCAATGATATTTGCCACTTTGTTGAAGCGGCCATCGTCCATCCTCTTCATCGAATGCAGAATCCGCCTTTGCACCGGCTTCAGGCCGTCATTAAGGTGGGGAACGGCACGTTCAAGGATCACATAGGAGGCATAGTCGAGGAACCAGTCTTTATACATGCCCGACAATGCAGTTACTGAATGCAGGGCAGCCGGACCTTCTGCAGGCTCATTAAATCCTTCAGGCTTTTCTGATTCTAATTCCTGGTCTTCAATCATAAACATCCTCCCTGGTCAAAATTATGCCTCCGCCTCTACCAGATCTTCCTCAACCCGCAGGTTCTCAATGATAAAATCCTGTCTGTCGGGGGTGTTTTTCCCCATGTAAAACTCCAGGTAACCGTTTACGGCGTCGTTTTTCTTCATTCTCACCGGTTCAAGCCGCATGTCCTTCCCTATAAAGTGGCTGAACTCATCAGGCGATATTTCGCCAAGCCCCTTGAAACGGGTTATCTCAGGATTGGGCCCGAGCAGCTTCACTGCCCTGATCTTTTCCCCGGGTGTGTAGCAATATCTGGTGTCTTTTTTGTTCCTCACCCTGAACAGCGGGGTCTGAAGAATATATACATGCCCTTTTTTCACCAGATCGGGGAAGAACTGAAGGAAGAAAGTAAGAAGAAGGAGCCTTATGTGCATTCCGTCAACATCTGCATCAGTGGCAATCACTATATTGTTGTATCTCAAATCCTCGATTCCGTCTTCTACGTTAAGGGCAGCCTGAAGGAGATTGAACTCCTCATTCTCGTAAACTATCTTCTTTGTAAGTCCGAACGAGTTAAGGGGCTTCCCCCTCAGGCTGAACACGGCCTGGGTCTCTACATCCCTCGACTTGGTTATTGAACCGCTGGCTGAATCGCCTTCGGTTATGAAAATTGTTGACTCAAGTTTCCTCGGATCATTTGAGTTGTAATGTATCCTGCAGTCCCTCAGTTTCTTATTGTGAAGGCTCACCTTCTTTGCCCTTTCCCTGGCAAGCTTCTGTATTGAAGAAATGGCTTTCCTTTCCTTCTCGGAATCCTGGATTTTTTTGAGCAGAATCCTCGCAGTTTCAGGATTCTTGTGCAGATAGTCGTCCAGATGCTTCCTCACGAATTCAACTATGAAATTCCTCACTGAAGGCCCCTCCGGCCCCATATCCTTCGAACCCAGCTTGGTTTTGGTCTGGGATTCAAAGATAGGCTCTTCAATCTTTAAACTTATGGCGGCGATTATCGAAGACCTTATATCAGAGGGATCAAAATCCTTCCTGTAAAAGTCGCGGATCGTCTTTACATATGCTTCCCTGAATGCCAGCAGGTGAGTGCCGCCCTGAGTGGTGTTCTGACCGTTCACAAAGCTGTAATAATCCTCCCCGTACTGCGAACCATGGGTGAGGGCAATCTCCACATCATCGCCCCTGAGATGTATTATCGGGTACAGGCCCTCCCTGCTCATGTTCTCGTTCAGAAGATCAACCAGCCCGTTCTTTGAAATGAATTTATTGCCGTTGAAATTTATTACCAGCCCGGTATTGAGATAGACATAGTTCTTCAACATCGAATCAACATACTCCGAGATGTAATAATAATTGCCGAACAGATCCTCATCAGGCTGAAAGATCACCTCAACACCATTCTCCTCCGAAGTTGCCTCCACGGGGCTGTCAGCCACAGTAACGCCATGCTCAAATTCGCTTACCTTCATCTGCCCGTCGCGAACCGATCTGATTACAAACCTGGCCGACAATGCATTGACCGTCTTGACTCCAACACCGTTAAGTCCCACTGATTTCTTGAAGGCCTTTGAATCATATTTTGCACCGGTATTCATTCTTGAAACTGCCTCGGTCACCTTGCCGAGAGGAATACCGCGCCCGTAATCACGCACCCTCACATCCTTGCCGTTTATCGACACATCTATCTTCCTGCCGAAGCCCATCATGTACTCATCAATAGAATTATCGATCACCTCCTTAAGCAATACATAGATCCCGTCATCATGCGACGACCCGTCACCCAGTTTGCCAATGTACATACCGGGCCTCAGCCTGATATGCTCACGCCATTCAAGGGTCTTTATATGCTCTTCTGAATACCCAACAACCGACATTTTGCAGAATTTTGCGCAAATATAGTCAATTAGACTGCCCCTGTGCAGCTAATTTTTCAACAATGAAGCTGATTTTTTCCAAAATACTGGCCCTGGCAGATTGTTAACAAAATAACAATAGCAACCCGTCATGATGGAATGTCCGATGCCTGAATGAGAAGTACCGCTGCCGTGCAGCGGACGAAAGCCTGAAAGGACGCATCAGGGCTGCCGGCACTGCAGGCATCCGGTCATCAATTTGCTTAATGAGATGATCCTGCCGCGGATTCCTGCCTGATCTGGACCTGTTCTCCCAACAGCATCGCAACTACCCTGAAAACCGATCTTCTGTTGTAATAATCTGACCTGTGCAGGTCGAAATCCCAGGTCCATTCTTCCCTGGTTCCTGCATCAGGAAGATCTGTAAGAACTGACGGCACTTCCCGGATCCTGCCCGGGCTTTCCGCAATGATCTCTGCAGTGTCGGTAATGAGAACCGAAGTATGCTTCATCAGTAAGGAAATATGCCTTTGCTGAATCTCTTTTCTGAAACCTGCAAGATCCTCTTCCCCCGGTTTCCACTTTTTCCTGATGTATTCGAGAGGAAGGGATTCGAGCTGCGTCATTATGTTCAATGAGACGATCAAGCCCGGTTCAAACGGAAACTGAAATCCGGGAATCTCCAAATCGTTGACTGAACCGCGTTTTTTACGAAAACCATGGCCGGTTTTTTTCCAGACATCCTCTATAAGTCCGCCGGTGATATCAGCTTCTGACAGTCTTACATTTTCCAGACGGGAAACCTGTTCCCGCACTTCAGGCGGATGCAGAATATCAACCAGGTTGACGGTGGAGACCCGTTCAGCCATCTCTTTCAGGGGAACATCGAGAAGCCAGCCGCTGCCCAGTACTGTCACAACCTCAGGTTTGCAGGCTTCAACTGCACTTAATATGAATTCCCGGCAATTCCTCAGATGACTGTTCCATCCATCCTCCTGGTTCAGGTGACGATGAATAAGCCCCTGCTGATAGCTGTAGTAACCCATCCTGTGCAGGATCCTCCTGTATGCCGGGGTATATGACATGCTATGGCCTGCCCGATCTTAATTCCTTCAGGGCATCAGCCATAAAGTTATGAAATTTAAGGGAAAGCACATCCGGATCGCTTGTTCCGAATGATGCGGGCATAACAGGATCAAACACCCTGATCCTAACCCTGTGACCCGTACTGAAAATCAGGCCGTGCTTCGGCAGTATCCCGCCGGTTCCGTCGATCACCACAGGCAGTACCGGCAATCCGGCACTGATCGCAAGCTGAAAGGCTCCCCTCCTGAAAAATCCTATTTCACCGTCAACCGACCTCGTCCCCTCCGGAAACATCATTACGGATATCCCTTTCCTCAAAGTGACGAGACAATCCTCAAGCATTTCTTCCTTGCTTTCCTTGTTCCCCCTGTCAACCGTGATGTAATCAGCCATTCGCAGGTACCATCCCACCACGGGAACTTTCATGTTCTCAATCTTTGATACCCATTTGAACTGCAGCCGGAGACAGTTTATAAAGATGATGTCGAGTATCGACTGATGATTCGAAATGATCACACAGGTTTGGCCGCGGACAGCCTTTTCCCTTCCCTTTATGTCAATTCTCCACACCGGCATCAAATATGCCAGGATCAGGCTGAGGCTGATCATCATCCGGTGCATTACCTTACGGTTCCTGTCAAAAGGAAGAACCAGGAGCCATGCCAGTGATATCAAAGGCAATGTGAACACTATCACTATAATGGCGCCAATCCACAGAAAAGCTGATTTGAATATATCCATACAGTCAGTTCTATTTAAGGATCATCCCCTGACTTCCCGGAAGCCCTGCCTGACGGGAGACAAGGCAGGAACCAGGAAGCTGGTGATCGTTTTACATTCTCAGAACAAATTATATACGTCGAAACCGCGTCCAAATACAGCCTCATTCTTCACAAGATCCTCAAGATCATTGACCATATGCCTGCATCCTTTCAGCAATGATGCTATCACATCACCTTTCAAACCTTCAGTTTTACATTCTGATATGATCCCGTCCCTGACAAGCATGTGACAGGAATAATTCAGACTATTGATTATAAAAGTGCTGCTGAGGGAATATTCCGGCCCGTAAGCATAATTCCATTCCCATGCAGCGTATTTGGTCACGGCCAGCTCCTGCACCAATTGAACCTGGCTGTCCGAAAGCTGATAAGACATAATCCCCCGATAATTATCGAAAAACCAGTTCATCATCAGTGCCCTTAGTTCCTGAGTTGCTGCAGCTGCTCCGGCAGGCTGGGTAAAGAGGTCCTTCAATAATTCACTGAGGTTCGCAACCCTTGAAGGGTTCGATCTGACAGCTCTTGTTAAATAACGCCCGGCATCCTTTCTCAATGACCTGCCGAGAAGATCCAGGTTTGAATCGCAAAGCAGGGTGCCATGATGGAGCACCCTGTTCCGGAAAACATGTTCGGCGTTTCCTGAGATCTTCAATCCGTTAACCCTGAGATCGCTGTGCCCCTCAAACTCAGCATTCACACCCAGCGATGCCAGGAAGCTGATAACCGGCAAAGTGTATTTCCTGAAATCAACCTGCTTTCCCTTCTCACTGTTAAGGATAAAGGCAAAGTTCAGGTTCCCGGGATCGTGGAACACCGCTCCCCCGCCTGAAATTCTTCTTATCACCGGAATACCGTTCACGGTAACAAACCTGGTATCCGCCTCCCTGTGTGCCGCCTGGTGCTTGCCGATAATCACCGACCTGCTGTTTATTCCGAGAATAAGGAATTCATCATGGCTGTTCTTAAGAAGAACCTCTTCTGCAGCCAGGTTAAAATACGGATCAGTGGTTTCGGAAGTCAGGCAGAACATTTATGTTTCAAATCTTTTTTGCGTCAGACTGAATCCCTTGTATGTTAACCATCCGATAAGGCACCCGAGAACAGCTCCCGCCAATACATCGCCCGGATAGTGGACTCCGATATATATTCTGCTGTAGCTTACTGCCGAGGCCCAGACCAGGATGGTAATTGTATACCATCTCTTTTCAACAAGCAGAAGGCTCAGAACAGCAACATTGAATGAGTTAGAGGCATGGGAGGAAACAAATCCGTACAGGCCGCCGCAATGACCTCGCACAATATGCACCAGGCTCCCGAGGCACGGATCGTGGCACGGACGTAACCTTTCAACGCTGTTCTTTATGAGAACCGAAACCTGGTCAGACAGGGCCACTGCCAGGATCAGGAACGGCAGAACGAGAAGAAATCTCCGCTTGTACTTGTAAATCAAATAAATAAATATTGCAAGGTATAGAGGAACCCAGACCAGCTTCATGCTCATTACATACATAAAGTCATCCCAGAACGGAGAATTCCGTGAATTAAGGAAAATGAAAATCTGCCTGTCAATATTTTCGATCATTGAATTCAGAAATTGGTCAGTGTTTTCCAGATAATGTCCTTCAGGGCATTTATCCCTTCGCCCGTAACGGAGGAGAAAAACACTCCCGGAATTTCAGGAAGATCTTTTATGATTTCGTTTTTCAGCTCAGCATCAAGAAGGTCAGACTTGGAGATTGCAAGGATGCGCTTCTTGTCAAGCAGTTCGGGGTTGTACATTTTCAATTCATTCAGTACCACCTCATATTCATTTTTAATGCCGGGGCTGTCGGCAGCGATCAGAATGACGAGCATCGAATTCCTTTCCACATGTCTCAGAAACCTGATCCCCAGGCCCCTGCCCTCATGGGCCCCTTCAATTATACCCGGAATATCAGCCATGACGAATGATTTGTCATCCCGGTACGAAACAATGCCAAGGTTGGGAACAAGGGTAGTGAAAGGATAATCCGCAATTTTGGGTTTTGCTGCTGATACAACCGAAAGCAGGGTAGACTTTCCCGCATTCGGAAATCCCACCAGGCCCACGTCGGCAAGAACTTTGAGCTCAAGTATGAATGTGCCCTCCTCGCCTGATTCACCCGGCTGTGCGTATCGCGGCGTCTGGTTTGTCGATGACTTGAAATGAGTGTTTCCAAGTCCGCCCCTGCCGCCTTTGGCGAGGATCTTCTGATCGCCATGGCTGGTTATCTCAAATATGAATTCGCCATTGTCACCGTTTTTTGCAATGGTTCCGAGGGGAACTTCGACAATAACATCGGACCCGTCAGCGCCCGTAGACTGCTGCGCGCCTCCCCGCGTGCCGTTGCCTGCAAAAATATGCCGCCGGTATCTCAGGTGAAGAAGTGTCCACATCTGGTCATTTCCCCTCAGGATTACATTGCCTCCGCGCCCCCCGTCACCTCCGTCAGGCCCGCCCCTGGGAACAAACTTTTCCCTTCGCAGATGTGCAGAGCCGGCCCCGCCGTTGCCGGCCCGGCAATAAACCTTTGAATAATCAACAAAGTTGGATCCGGACATATCAAGTCGATTGGTATTGCCTCTTTGCGGATCCCGGTATATCCTCCGTTAAATTCTGAATAACTGGTTCTTAATAACTTACACAGGAGACACCGGGAAAACCCGGAGTTTAGAGGAATTTTTTCATGAATCCGCTGAGCCTGTCAAAGATATCCTCGATTGTACCCATTCCGTTTACAGGCTGATAGATTCCCCTCTCCATGCAATAGTCGATAATTGGTTCTGTCTTGGATCTGTAAACATCAATCCTGTTTTCAATTACAGCAGGATCCCTGTCATCGGGACGCCCCGAAAGATCAGCCCTTAAAACAAGCCTCTTAACGAGTTCATCATGATCGACATCCAGCACAAGCATGCTGTCAATCTTCATCCCCCTTTCGTTCAGCATCTTCCCGAGGGCTTCCGTCTGAGCCACCGTCCTGGGGAAGCCGTCAAAAAGAAAACCGGCACTGCCCCTGGTATTATCAACCCTGGCAGCTATCATCTCAATCACAACCTCGTCAGGCACTAACTCTCCCCTTGACATTATGGAGCTCATCCTTACTCCCAGCTCCGTCCCGGCAGCTATCTCCGCTCGCAGCATGTCGCCGGTGGAAAGATGTGTAAGATTGAATTTCTCAGCCAGTCTGACCGATTGCGTTCCTTTACCTGAGCCCGGAGGGCCGAAAATCAAAAAATTAACCATAAAACATTAGTTTAAATATGTGTTTCTCAAATCTGTTCAGATAACCAGCCGGCAATTCATTTTATGCCCAGATCAATCCACAAGCGAATAGACCGAGGTTAAATTACGGCCAAAACCATTATAGTCGAGGCCGTAACCTGCCACAAAATCATTCGGTATCTCGAATCCGGTATAGTCAATCCTGATATTTTTCCTGTAAATGCCGGGCTTCAGCAATAGTGCAGCAACCTTGATGTCGGTGACATTCCTTATAATCAGATTATTGACCGCATATTCGAGCGTATCTCCCCTGTCTACAATATCATCAATGATAATCACCTGCCTGCCCCCTAGGTCCTCGTTCCACCCTATAAGCTCCCTGACGTTTCCGGTGGAACTGGTCCCGGCATATGAAGCCAGTTTAATAAAGGTGATCCTGGCTCTCAGGTCAATCCTCCTGAAAAGGTCGGCCGCGAACATGAAGGCTCCGTTCAGTATGCCTACAAAAACCACTTCCCTGCCGGCAAAATCACTGTTTATCCGTGCGGCCAATTCATCGATCCGCTCCTGCAGGACCAGTTCCGGAATTAATTCCCTGAACTTCCGGTCCTGAATGTATATTTCTTTCAAACCCATCATTTATGAATTATGAACCGGTGCGAAAATATGAAATTAATAGCTTATTTTTGTCCCTGTCAGTAAGTTAAAATTAAATTATTCCGGATGGAACCACTGGTAGGTATAATAATGGGAAGCACTTCCGACCTTCCTGTAATGGAAAAGGCGGCACAGATACTGAATGAATTTAAAATTCCTTTCGAGATAAACGCCCTGTCGGCTCACCGTACCCCCGGTGAGGTGGAAGCTTATTCAAAAAGTGCCGCCTCACGCGGCCTGAAAGTAATAATAGCCGCTGCAGGAATGGCTGCCCATCTTCCGGGGGTGATCGCATCAATGACACCTCTCCCCGTGATCGGGGTCCCCATTAAAGCCTCCCTTGAAGGCATTGATTCAATTCTTTCAATAGTTCAGATGCCTCCCGGAATACCAGTAGCCACAGTAGGGATAAACGCAGCACAAAACGCAGGAATCCTGGCAGCAGAAATACTCGGCGCGGGAAATCCTGAAATAATGAATGAGGTCATGAAATTCAAAAGCAGCCTCAAGAATAAGATTGTGGAAGCTAACGAAGAACTTAAGAAAATTATATATCCTTATAAGACAAACTGACCCTGCCTCCGGTCAGCCCTGTGCCTTTTTGTGTGACTCCCTGAAATTGGCTTTATAAACAGGAACCAGCCCCGGGGGCCATGAAAAGTTGATTAAAAGGAAGCCGGAATCTCAAATTCCGGTCCGTTTCATTTGTCCGAACCGGAATTTCTTCTTAACTTGGAAGGATGATCTGAAACAGTTTGTACTCGCTGCACAAAATATCTGTTTCCCTCTTATTGGTTTTCCTCTTTCTGAAGTCATCCGGAATTTACGGATATCAGTCCGCTGCCGGTGCTCCTGAATCCGGAATGAGGCACTCATGCGTCATGAAACCCGATTTCTGGTCATCATTCTACAATCAGGCCTCCCTCCCCTATGTCAAAGCCGGCACGTTCGGAATCAACTACGAGAACAGGTTCTGCATCAGGGAGCTGGGAACGGGAACAGCCGGACTGATCGTCCCGTCGGGAAAAACGACGCTGGGCGCAGTCTGCAGCCAGTTCGGGTACAGGGATTTCCGGCGACAGGCCGCAGCCATTGCATGCGGAATGAAATTGTCGGAGAAAATATCGGCGGGGATACAAATCGATTATTTCAGGGAAGCATTCCCCGGGACCGGAAACAAAACGAACACCGTCACCTTTGAAGGAGGCCTGCTGTTCGAACTGCCCGGGGATGTGAAACTTGGAATGCATGTTTTTAATCCTGTTCCGAACTCTGCCAGAAAGAATCCAATGCCAGCCGCACTGAGTGCCGGCGCAGGAATCCAGCTCAATAGATTCTTCTTCGTATCTGCAGAGGCAGGAATGATCACCGGCCAGAATATTGTCTTCACAACCGGGCTGGAATATTCGGCAACGGAGAAAATAAGGATAAGAGGCGGTTTCAGAAGCGGAAATAATTCGTTCAGCTTCGGATTCGGATATGAGCACCGGCATGTCCGGCTTGATCTCGGATTTGCCGGCCACGACAGGCTCGGAATTACATCATCTGCTTCAATGATATTCAAACTGTAAGAACCAAAATGATTAACTGAAGTACCTGAAATCAATGAATCTCCCGGGTAACACTGCGATCCCGATTGTAGCCGGGGCTCAATGGAGCTTTTTGAAACCTTTTGTTTTCTGCATCAGGATATTTTTCCTTATTCACTTACTGTTATTACTGATAGTGAAGGATTCATTTACCCAGGAAAACCTTTCAGAGGCAATAGTCTCATTCGCTGAAGAGCTTGCCCGCGATGAAGCGGATCAGGAAACAGTGGCAGCCTATATTGAAAGGCTCCACGAACTGAATGAGAATCCCGTATCCCTGAATTCTGCAGATGAAACCAGTCTCGCACGGCTTTTCTTCCTTACCGGTTTTCAGATCAGGGCGCTGGCGGATTATATTCATTCAACAGGAAAAATCCTTTCAGTTTATGAGATAGCAAATATCCCCGGATTCAACAGGGAACTTGCCGACCTGATTGCTCCGTTCATCAGTCTTGAATCCACTCGTGTCCGGGCGGGGATTTCAAAATCCCGGACCAATTCCATGCTTGCAAATTTCAGTGCAAAACAGGGCCAGCCGGAAAATCAGGCAGGTCCGAACCATAAGATGCTTTTAAAGTACAAATTCAACAATCAGGGAGTAAGTGCAGGATTAACAGCAGAAAAAGACAGCGGGGAAAGGTATCTGTCGGGCGATCCGTTACAACCTGATTTTTTTTCAGCTCATCTGGCCTGGACGGGGTCAGGAATAATCAGGAAGTTCATTTTAGGCGATTACAGTGCCAGCTTCGGTATGGGAACAGCCATAAACACAGGTCTCCGGACCGGCCTGTCGCTCACATCTCCGGGCAATCTGTCGGGGTTCGATGAAATCAGGCCCTACACCTCAACCAATGAAAACAACTTTTTCAGGGGCAGCGCGGTAATGCTCAGGTATAAAAAACTGGCGCTTTCATTATTCCATTCGGTCAACAAAATTGATGCATCGATAAAATCCACGGCCGGGAATCAGCCTGACTGCATAGAATCCTTCTATGCCACGGGAATACATAACAACCGTACCAACCTTGCAAAAAAGGACGCTGTAACCGAATCAAGCAGCGGCGCAGTCATCAGCCTGAATCTTGAGAATCTGATGCTGGGGCTGCTCTGGACGTCAACGGAATTTTCACTGCCTGTCAAGCCAATTGTAAAAGATCCGGCTGACCTTTATGAGTCCGGGGGGGGGTTCAGTCAGACCGGAACCGTTTATTACAGGGCTTCTTTGGGCAGATCAATGATGTCGGGGGAGTTGTCATCAGACAATCACGGCCACCTGGCCATGGTGCAGGGCATTTCAATGCGCCCGTCCGACAGGTTCAGTCTTAACCTGCTTTACAGGAACTATGAGCCGGGCTTCAGGGCCTTCCACGGTATGGGTCCTTTCAGCACGTCATCGGGAGATAATATCAATGGCATATATGCAAATCTTACTTTCGAGGCTGCCAGGTATTTTTTTATAGGTGCCGGATATGACCAGCGAAATTATCCATGGCTGAGATACAGATGCAGTGCTCCGTCAAGGGGATCTGTTTCTGAAATACGACTCAAATACCTCCCTGCACGTGCCTGGTCGGTTAAAGCTGTTTACGGTTACCGGAAATCGATTACCGATATCCCGGGCAGTTCCGGAATAAAAAAGCAAATGGAATCCATTGGCAGGTCATTTAAGGGATCAGTAAAATACTCACCTGCTGACAATATAACACTCACCTCACGGCTCGGATACACCATGGTTGAACCATCAGGAAGCAGGGGAACGTTCATGATGCAGGACATAAGCTGGAGATTCAGCAGGATTCCTGTTTCTCTCTGGCTGAGATATTGCATATTCAGCACGGATGACTGGGAATCGAGGTTATACGCCTATGAAAACGATCTTTTGCACAGCTTCAGTATTCCGGCGCTCTCAGGTAAAGGGGAAAGGGCATATCTGATGGTTGCCTGGAAATTTTCCGAACATGGTGATATGCGTATCAAATATGCCGTCACGGAATTTGATCATGAGAAAAGTGACAAAGCTTCTTCGGCTGAAATAAAACTGCAGTTCAGGTTATTGTTCTAATGCCGCACCGGTCAGTATTCTTCACCCGCCACCTTAATATCCCGGATGTTGAGCTGAAGGTTCCGGTTTCCCCTGAATTCGTTCATTTCCACCGAATAGGTTATATCGAACGGAAGGCCCTTCCTTATATGTTCAAAATGATTTGCCTGACTGAATGCTATGGCGGGAAAGACTTTTGATACTGCCGAATCCTGGTAAAGTTCAAGCCGGAGGTGTTCACCGCTTGAGCCGACCATTCTTCCGGTACCGGTATCCAGAATGTTCCTGGTGATAAAAACCGGCGACATATTTTCAGGTCCGAAAGGCTGGAACTTGCTGAGGAAATTAAAAAAGCCTTCGTCAATTTCGGCGAAGGACAGTTCAGAATCGATAAAGATCCTTGGAACAAGCTGATCTTCAGTAATGGTTTTATTGACATACTGTTCAAACCTTTCCATGAATGGTTTCAGATTCTCCTTCCTGAGAGTAAGGCCCGCAGCAAACATATGACCGCCGAAGCTTTCAAGGAGGCTGCTGCAGGCTTCTATTGCCTGATACAGGTCGTAACCCTGTACGGAGCGTGCCGACCCTGTTGCAAACCCGTTTGATTCGGTAAGAACCACCGTCGGGCGGTAATATGTCTCAATAAGTCTGGATGCCACAATTCCGATCACGCCTTTTTTCCATGACGGATTGAACAGCACGGTGGTTTTTGCATTGACCGACCTCATATCTTCCGAAATCATGCGCATGGCCTCGGTGGTGATGGTCCGGTCTACATTCCGCCTTTCAATGTTAAAGTTATTGATCTCCTTGCTGATCTCTGTTGCCACCCTGGTGTCATTCGATATAAGAAGCTCCACTGCCTTGCTTCCGGTCTCCATCCTTCCGGCAGCATTTATCCTGGGTCCGAGTTTGAATACCACGTCTTCTATTGTCAATGCCCTGGTTATCTCCGCTTCCCGTATTATTTCCCTGAGGCCCGTGCGTGGAGATTCATTGAGCTGCTTCAGACCGAAATATGCCAGAACCCTGTTTTCACCCGTCAGTGGTACAATATCCGACGCTATGCTCACTGCAACCAGGTCGAGATAACCGGAGATCTTACTGAAAGGGATACCGTGCACCCTGGATAAGGCCTGTATGAGCTTGAATCCCACCCCGCAGCCTGAAAGCTCCTTATAAGGGTAATTGCATGATCCCTGCTTGGGGTCAAGAACAGCATATGCCTTCGGAATGACATCTCCGGGATAATGGTGATCGCAAACTATTACATCAACGCCTTTTGTCCGGGCATACTTTACTTTTTCGACTGCCTTTATTCCGCAATCAAGTGTTATTAAAAGCCTGCAATTGTTCTGATAGGCAAAATCGATCCCCTGAAATGAGACACCATAACCTTCCTTGTACCTGTCGGGAATGTAAAAATCCACATTGGAATACTGCTCCTTCAGAAAAGAGTACATCATTGCCACTGCCGTGATCCCGTCTACATCATAATCGCCATACACCAGAATCCTCTCATTCCTCTTTATCGCTGCCGATACTCTTTCAACGGCACTGTTCATATCCTTCATGAGGAACGGATCGTGCAGATAACCCAGATCAGGCTCAAAAAAAGACCTGGCCTCCCCCGATGTTTTTATGTTCCTCTGCACCATAAGATTGGCCAACGCCCGCGATACTCCGACTTCTCCGGCAAGTTTTGTCACAAGATTATCATCAGCTTTCTCCCTTATTACCCATCTCTTTTCCATCATACCCTCCTAAATCCATTTAAGATCAAAAATACTCCCGAGCTTTTCCTTCAGCTGCATCTTAACATTCTCCAGATCCTGTGTGACTTTTGTTTCTCTTTCCAGGGAAGTCACCCCCTTGTCGGTAAATCCGCAGGGATTGATATAATTGAAATATTCAAGATCAGTATTTACATTGAACGCTAATCCGTGCATTGTCACATACCGGCTGGCCCTTACTCCTATGGCACATATTTTCCCTGATGTTGCCCTTATCTTATCTTCAATCCATACACCGGTGGCTCCGTTTATCCTCGAACCCTTCAGTCCAAAACATCCCAGGGTTAGTATTACAGCCTCCTCGAGCCTGAAAATATAATCCCTGAGACTGATCTTTAAAACCTCCAGGTCAAATATCGGATACCCCACAATTTGCCCCGGGCCATGGTATGTTATATCACCTCCGCGATCGGTCCTGTAAAACTCCGCATCCTTTGCCTTCAGCTGGATATAGTCGACCAGCAGGTTCTTTTCCGATCCGTTCCTGCCCAGGGTGTAGACATGCGGATGCTCGACAAAAACAAGAGTGCCGGGAGCATTGATTTCTGCCCCGGCAGACTGACCCTCATGAACTGTTTTTCGTCTGACTAGGTTATCAAAGATCTCTTCCTGGTACTTCCAGGTCTCTTTGTAACCCTTTAATCCAATATCCTGATATTTTACACTATAGCTCAATCAATCTCCGAGTGTTTGATATTCACAATATAGTCATTATTTATATAATCCCGGTTTGTTTCTCTGAATGAAAAGAAGATCTCACAAGCGGATGGCATTCAACAATATCAAAACCGAGCGACAGCGCATGCCCCCTGTATTCTGCAAACTTCTCAGGGGTGATGTAACTGACTGGTTCCATAAAATCCGTTCCCGGCTTTAAATACTGTCCAACCGTGATGATCCTGCAGCCCGCTGACCTCAGATCGTTCATTGTCATGAATATTTCATCCTCACTTTCTCCAAGTCCCAGCATAAATCCCGATTTTGACCTTATTCCCTTTTCCGAAATATACCTGATGACCCCCAGGCTCCGGTCATACCTGGCTTTTGTCCTGATCAGCGGGGTAAGACGCCTTACTGTTTCAATATTGTGAGAAATGATTTCAGGTTCTTCATCAATGATCATTTGAATATGAGCGGTATTCCCGTCAAAATCCGGAATAAGAGCTTCAATTGTGGTGCCCGGGTTGATCCCTTTTATCCGCCTGATGGTTTCTGCCCAGAATGATGATCCGCCATCAGGCAGGTCATCGCGGTCGACTGAGGTGATGACACAATGGCTTAGATTGAGTTTCCTGACCGATTCAGCAAGCCTGCCGGGTTCACCGGGATCAGGAGGAAGGGGTTTTCCCGTTTTGGTTGCACAGAATTTGCATGCCCTGGTGCAGATGTCTCCCAGTATCATGAACGTAGCCGTGCCCGCATTCCAGCATTCACCAATGTTCGGGCAGTTTCCGCTGGTACATATGGTATGGAGGTGATTTGATTCAACAAGCCGTTTCACCCTCGAATAGTTTTCGCCGCTTGCTCTCTGCATTTTAAGCCATTCAGGCAATCTCCTTCCCTGTTTCATGTTTATTCTGCTGATTTCCAAAAGTACTAAAAATTACCGCATCTCAGGTTTTCCCTCATTATTCCGGTGCCCTGGATATTGGAGCATACCAGCTGCAGCCCCCGGAGTGGCAGAAGAAGACAATTCCTGCGGGAGTTTTATTAAAAAACTCCGAATTCACTGCCCCGGAGTGCAAAACAATTAAAAAATAGCTGCCAGGTTTGAGTAATTACGGATTTCCCAGTATCAGGAAATAACTATATTTGTTTACCGGCAAAATTGTACTAACCTTAAAATTCAGAAGCAATGTCAAAGAAAGAATTCAGTATAAATTATGACTATCAGACAGTAATAGGTGATTATCCCAGGGTGGGCATCCGTCCGGTAATTGACGGCCGTGAAAGGGGGGTCAGGGAATCGCTTGAAAAGCAGACAATGGATATGGCCAGGTCGGCAGCGGCCCTTATCAGTAAAAACCTGAAGTATCCAAACGGGAAGCCTGTTGAATGTGTAATATCTGACACCTGCATCGGCGGAGTGGCTGAGGCAGCAGCATGTGCAGAAAAATTCAGGAAGGAAGGAACAGGCATCACCCTCACTGTCACTCCCTGCTGGTGCTATGGCAGTGAAACCATCGATATGGACCCCCTGGCTCCCAAAGCTATCTGGGGATTTAACGGAACCGAAAGACCCGGTGCAGTGTATCTCGCCGCAGCCCTCGCCGGCCATAATATGAAGGGCCTGCCGGCCTTCAGCATTTACGGTCACGATGTCCAGGATGTGGGGGATCAGTCAATTCCCGATGATGTAAGGGAAAAGATCCTGAGATTCGTCCGTGCAGGGCTCGCCGCTGCTTTCATGAAGGGAAAATCCTATCTGTCGATGGGATCAGTGTCAATGGGCATCGCAGGCTCGATCGTCAGGGAAGATTTCTTCCAGGAATATCTTGGCATGCGCAATGAATATGTTGACATGAGCGAATTTACCAGGAGGCTCAATGAGGAGATATATGACCGGGAAGAATACAGGAAGGCTCTTGAATGGACTAAGAAATACTGCAAGGAGGGCCCCGACCTGAATGAGAAACCATCCTCAAGGGCAAAAAAAGACAAGGAATGGGAGATAGTTGTTAAAATGACATTAATAGCCCGTGACCTGATGGTTGGAAATCCCGGGCTGAAAAAATCGGGACACGGGGAAGAGGCTCTGGGGCATAATGCAATCCTTTCAGGTTTCCAGGGACAGCGCCAGTGGACCGATCACATGCCCAACGGTGACTTTCTTGAAGCAATGCTGTGTTCATCCTTTGACTGGAACGGAATAAGACCGCCTTATCTTGTGGCTACTGAAAATGATGCAATGAACGGAGTGCCAATGCTGTTTGGCTATCTTCTCACCAACACCGCACAGATGTTTTCCGATATCAGGACCTACTGGAGCCCTGCAGCCATCAAAAGGGTTACCAGGATGAAAACAGAAGGACTGGCAGCAAACGGCATTATCCACCTTATCAATTCAGGCGCTTCCGCACTCGACTTTTCAGGAAAACAAACCAGTAACGGTGACGCATGCATCAAACCATTCTGGGAAATTACAGGTGAAGATGCCGAAGCATGCCTCAGAGCAACCCGGTGGTCGCCTGCCAACACAGGTTATTTCAGGGGAGGCGGTTTCTCCTCGCAGTTCACTACCGTCGATGTGATGCCAATAACACTTTCAAGAATAAACCTTGTTAAGGGAATAGGACCTGTACTGCAGCTTGCAGAGGGATGGACCGTCAGTCTTCCCGAAAAAATGAACAAGATACTTACCGACCGTACTGACCCGGGCTGGCCCACAACCTGGTTCAGCCCAAGACTAACCGGGAAAGGTCCCTTCACCGATGTTTATTCCGTTATGGCAAACTGGGGAGCCAACCACGGCGCTTCAAGCTATGGACATATCGGAGCCGACCTTGTTACACTTGCATCAATCCTCAGAATACCTGTCTGTATGCATAATTTGCCTGAAAATCAGATATTCAGACCAAGTGCATGGAACGCTTTCGGAATGGATGGCGAGGGAGCCGACTACAGGGCCTGTGGCGCCTATGGGGCTCTTTACGGTTAAGCACCGCAAACCATACATAACGGGACGACGACTGCAGCAAAAGGCAGGCGGTAATTCCGGAAAACGCATGACTGGTCCTGATCAGGAGATCTTCATGAATAATCAGGAGTATTCAATTAACAGCTGAGGTTTCGAACCACTCTGAAAATCCAATAAAAACAGCAGGGAATGGAAGCAAGGGATGATGAGAAAAGGATGGAAATAAAGCCTGAAACACTCAGGCACCTGGATACTGCCAGAAAATGGACAATGTTCATCTCTGTTTTCGGTTTCATCCTCGCAGGCCTGATCCTAGTGCTGGCCCTGGCAACGGGTACCTTCCTTACAGCCTTCAGACCGGCTGATTCTGTTCCGGGTTTTCAGGATCTTACCCTGATGCTGGCTGTATCCATGGCCGGAATCCTGTTTTTTCTGACCGTAGTTCATCTTTTCCGCTTTTCAAGATTCATGCGTGATGCACTGCAGACCAATGACATAAAAAAACTTGACAAAGCAATTAAAAACCTCAAGCTGTTCTTCAGATACGCCGGGCTGATACTGATAATCGCCATTGCAATTTACCTGGGTACCCTTATCGGCAAAGGTGCATCCCTGACATTCCTGCTCGGGATGCAGGCATAACAGAAGAAAAAGACAATGAACGAAAAAGATATTGTAATCGTATTTGACTGCGGAGCAACCAACGTAAGGGCAACCGCCATAAACAGCAGGGGAGAAATTCTTGCAAGCGATTCCCGGATGAACTCACCCAGCCCCGATCCCTTCAACCCGTCTTACAGGATCTGGGATGTCGGGGAAATCTGGAACAAAATGTGCCGGGCCTCGCACCGGATCATTGGAACCATAAATCCCGGAAACATAATAGGTGTTACTGTCACCTCTTTCGGTGTCGACGGAACATTTGCCGACAGGGAAGGCAATCTTCTTTACCCCGTAATTTCGTGGCACTGCGAAAGAACGGTACCAATAATGGCAAATATTGAAAAGTACCTGCCCCTCGATGAGCTCTATCGCGAGGCAGGCGTCCTCCCCTTTAACTTCAATACCATAAACAAGCTGATCTGGTTCAGGGAGAACAGGCCCGAGCTGATTGACAGGGCCCACAGGTTCCTGTTCATGCCCTCGATTTTTTCATTCTTCCTCACCGGTGAAATGGTGAATGACATTACCATGGCCGGAACCTCAATGATGAACAATCAGTCGGAAAGGAAATTCTCAGAAAAGATATTTAAAAGAACCGGCATCCCGTCCGGACTGATGGGAAAAACCGTAGAGCCGGGAACTATCGTTGGCAGGGTGACTGCGAGGGCATCGGAAGAAACCCGTATCCCAGAGGATATCCCCGTAATTGCCACCGGGCACGATACCCAGTTTGCAATATTTGGCTCAGGCGCCGGGAAGAACCAGCCGGTACTGAGCAGCGGAACATGGGAAATACTCATGGTCCGTGCAGAGGAATTCAAGGCTGACAGTGAACAACTCCTGTCGGGGATCACCACTGAACTGGATGTAAGTCGGGGTTTATACAATATTGGAAATCAATGGATAGCATCCGGAGTATTAGAGTGGGCGCGCAGAAATCTTTACAGCGACATAAAGGACAACGTTTACGAAATCATGGTGGCAGGGGCTGAAAAAGTACCTCCCGGATGCAACGGAGTCAGGGTGAACCCGCGGTTCTATGAAGAGATAAAAGGCAGGCCGGGAGGGCATATAACGGGCCTTACAATGGAATCGACAAGGGATGAGATATACAGGGCAATGCTTGAAGCTTTGTCGCTGCGGCTCGCAGAAGGGAAGAGGGCTCTTGAAGAGGCGGGAGGATTCAGCACCGACAGCATAATATGTGTGGGAGGCGGTTCAAAAAACCGGTTGTGGAACAAACTGAGAGCCAGGGCTGCCGGCGTCCCGCTGAAACTTATTGACCAGAAAGAGACAACAGTCCTCGGAGCTTCACTGTTCGTACAGTCAGCCTGCGGCAACTTCACATCTCCCGAAGAGGCCAGATCTGCCATAAACTACAGGACGGAAATCGTGGAACCTGACTAATGTGACATCCTGCAACATGCGGCATGCAACAATTAATTATCACAACAGATAATAAATCATTATGGACATTGCTTTTTTTAACGGCGAATTCATGCAAAAAGAGAAAATCAGGATAAGTCCGGATGACCGTGGTTTTCTATTTGCAGAAGGGATTTATGAAGTTGTAAGATGGTACCGGGGCTTCTTTTACGATATGGACGGACATGTTTCAAGAATGAAATCCAGCCTTGAAAAGACCCTTATCAGATGGCCGGGGGCCGACTCATTCCCGGAAATCGCCTATGAACTGATCATAAGAAACATGCTCGGGGATGAACCGGCACTGGTCTATCTCCAGGTTACACGAGGCGCCGCCATCCGCTCACATGCATTTCCCAAACCTCCGGTCCCCCCAACCGTTTATGCATTCGCCAGGAGTTTTATGCCGGAAAACAAAGGGCTGGAATCAGGTATAGGAGTAATGCTCAGGGAAGATATAAGATGGAAAAGGTGTGATATTAAATCCATTGCACTCCTGGCCAATACACTCTCATTCCAGGAAGCCCTCGACTCAGGATTCAATGAGTGTGCCTTTGTCCGCGACGGCAAAATCACTGAATGCTCTCATTCAAACATATTCTTCGTCGCAGACGGATCACTTTTTACATATCCCGAATCGGAACACATCCTGCCGGGAATCACCAGGAAAAATACAATACGCATTGCCCGGAATGCAGGTATTGCCGTAATGGAAACGCCGGTCGCGGTAAACATGCTTGCGGCCGTCACCGAGGCTTTCATCACAAACACCTCGGGCGAAATCGTTCCAGTCACACTGATAGGGAACCAGGTAGTCGGAAACGGTAAGCCGGGGCCGATCACCCTTCTGGTCAGATCGGTGTTCAGGGACGAAATCAAATCCCCGGGGCGATGACCAGCCGCAGCCTGAATAAGCGGAATTTAATATATTTGCACAAATTTAACAGTAATTATATGAGTCTAAGTGAGCAGGAGCAGATAAGAAGGGAATCGCTTGCAGAATTAAGAAGGCTTGGAATTGACCCTTATCCTGCTGCTGAATATAAAACCAATGTATTCGCCAGGGATATCATTGACAATTTCCACCCGGAGAACAATGAATTCGGTGATGTTTGCATTGCGGGCCGCATAATGAGCCGCCGAATAATGGGCAATGCATCATTCGCCGAAATAATGGATTCATCGGGAAGGATACAGATTTACGTAAAACGTGATGAGATCTGCAAGGGCGAGGATAAAACCTTTTACAACACTGTTTTCAAACATCTTCTCGATATAGGGGATATTATTGGTGTTAAGGGACATGTATTTAAAACCCAAACCGGTGAGACAACTGTTCATGTCAATGAACTCACCCTGCTCAGCAAGTCGGTCAGGCCCCTGCCGATTGTAAAGGAAAAGGACGGAATGCTGTTCGATGCAGTTACAGATCCTGAAATGCGTTACCGGCAACGCTATGTCGACCTCATTGTTAATCCCCATGTCCGGGAAGTTTTCCGCAAGCGGACCATGATAATACAGTCGATGAGGGAACTGTTCAACTCAAGAGGATACCTTGAAGTTGAAACACCCATTCTGCAGCCAATTCCGGGAGGTGCCGCTGCAAGACCCTTCATTACTCATCACAATACCCTTGACATTCCGCTCTATCTCCGGATTGCCAATGAGCTTTACCTGAAACGGCTCATCGTCGGCGGTTATGAAGGTGTTTATGAGTTCTCAAAAGATTTCCGCAATGAAGGGATGGACAGGACCCATAACCCCGAATTCACAGTGATGGAAATTTATGTAGCCTATAAGGACTACAACTGGATGATGAATTTTACCGAAGAAATAATAAAAAAAGCGGTCATCGGCCTTCATGGCAAAACCGAGATAACCTGCGGCGATAAAAAAATAGACCTGAATCCGCCCTATAAAAGAATCAGCATGCTGGACTCCATCAGGGAACATACAGGGATCGATATTGACGGGATGGATGAGGATGAACTGCGGAAAGTATGTACAAGCCTTGGAGTAAACCATTCCCCGGAAATGGGCAAGGGAAAACTTATCGACGCAATCTTCGGGGAAAAATGTGAACATCATTATATTCAGCCTGCCTTTATTATCGATTACCCCGTTGAGACATCCCCGCTTACAAAAATGCACCGCAGCAAGCCCGGACTCACCGAAAGGTTTGAACTCATGATCAACGGAAAAGAAATTGCAAATGCCTACTCGGAGCTCAACGACCCAATCGATCAGCTCGAAAGGTTCCAGGATCAGTTAAGGCTCTCGGAAAAGGGCGACAATGAAGCAATGTTCATCGATCATGATTTTATCAGGGCCCTTGAGTATGGAATGCCCCCCACATCAGGAATGGGGATCGGAATCGACAGGCTGGCAATGCTTCTTACAAACCAGCCTTCAATACAGGATGTGCTCTTTTTCCCTCAGATGAAACCCCTGAACCAGAACCTCAGAACGGAAGATCAGAATGAAGATTACATAAAACTGGGTATCCCCGAAGAATGGATCGAACCTCTTAAAAAACTGGGATTTACCACCCTCGCAAAGCTTGCTGAGATGGAAAAGCCGGCGAAACTGGCAAACGACCTGAATATCCTTAACAAGAAAAACAAACTTGGCCTGCCAGGATTAAGTCCGCAGAATGTAGAGAGCTGGCTCAAAAAATAGCTGATCCCGGCTATTTTGATTATTTTTGAGAAAGAATATGCAGTTTGCATATGTATCTTTATCCAAAGCCTTTGAAATTTTTGACAATATTGAGGATAAAAGTTATGAAGAAACCTTTTCTGATACTTGTTCTGATCCTTAATGCGATTATGTCGTATGGGCAGCAGCTGCCATCATATCCCGTTTCATACCGGATCTTCAGCCCGCTGATAATCAATCCGGCGTACTCCGGAAGCAAGGATTTCCTTTCAGCTGATGCCATCGCAGGATTTAAAGGAAATAATTACTCCCAGATCTTAAGCGCCAACACAAGAGTATCCAGAAAGGTCCCGGGATATCTGCTGTCATCGAAATCAAACGAATTCACGAATTTCGGAACGGGAGTCACCCTGTTCAACACAATTGATGACAGTACCCAGTCGGCAGGAATTATTGCATCATTTTCCTATCACATTCCAATAAATAAACAGTCCCTTACCTTCCTTTCCATAGGTGCAGCCGCAAGGGGCAGCTGGCATAAACTGAAAGCTGATGATGACTCGGGCCGCGATCAGAAGAATTTTATGTTTCCAAATGCCGATTTCGGCGTTTACCTCTACAATCCCAGCTTTTATACCGGGATCTCTGCAACAAACCTCCTCGGACGACCCAACGGCAACGATACCCTGAGCAGTTACCGGGTCCCCGTTTCACGCCAGTTTAACTTCCAGGCGGGAGCAAAGATAGTGATCAGCAGGGCACTCAGACTCGTGATCGAACCATCCCTCCTGATAAATACCGACGACTCATTGTCGTTCGACATAAAGGAAAACCTCGAACCAATGCTTAAAATATATGCCGGGGATTTTTGCGTGGGAACTTATTTCAATGATTATTCAAAGATCTCTTTCTTCTTCCAATACCGGTTTCCCAGGTTCTATGTAGGTACTTTCTTCGCACTGCCCAAAGACTCCCCTTATTTTAAAGAGTCACCCACAACTGAAATTGCACTTGGAATTAACTTCTCCAATGCAAAATCCGGATTTGTAAAAAATGGCCATTGGTAGAATCTTTTTAAAAGTCGATTATGAAAAGGATTTTATTAACTGTATTTGCTTTCTCCCTTGCCTGGATCCTCGCCTTTGCAAGCACGGTGATTCCGTCGGACCGGAAAGGTACCGGACCGGAAAACCATGGTGCTCAGGATACCCTGCATGAGAATCTGCATCTAAAAATGGTGCCGTTTAACCTTGAAATAATTCCTCCATCGAAGGGGATCCAGTTCTACAAAAACGGAATAGTTTTCCTTTCACACTCAAAGGTTGAAGACAAAATGATTAGTGACCATGTCTCTTTCGGAACACCGGGAACCTATTATACCAGTCACACCGATACCATCCAGCGTGAAAATTATGCCTTTTCACATAATGATCCGTTTGCCGTCCCTGCCGAATCCATGACCTTCAATCACGATTACACCCTGATGTTTTATGCTAAACGATCCAGAGGCAATGATCCGGAAAAGATATACCAGGCTGACTATGAATCAGGAAAAGGCGGCAGAAGCGAATGGATAAGCCAAAAGAAACCCCTGAGTTTCTGCGATGACAATTCAACATATACCCATCCGGCAATATCACAGTCAGGAGATATGCTGGTGTTTGCATCAAACAGAAGGGGATCCTCAGGCGGACTCGATCTGTACGTAACACGCAATACCGCCGGCTCCTGGTCCTCTCCCGAAAATCTTGGCAAATACATCAACACCCCGGGAAATGAACTTTTTCCTTTCCTTGATAAGGAAAACAATCTTTATTTCTCATCCGACGGGCATAAAGGCATCGGCGGCTATGACCTCTATTTTTCAAGATACAACGGCAAATACTGGGATAAACCGGTGAACCTGACCCCTGCAGTCAATACCACAGATGATGAATTAGCCCTCAGAATAAATCCGGTCGATCCAACAATGGCATTTATGTCGGTAAGGAAAGAATCTGACAAGGTCTCATTGAAACTCTATAAGATAACATTTGCTGATCAGTATTCATTGAACAGATTTGGCGACCTTTCAAAGGCCCTGTCTTTTATTGCAGGATCCGGTATAACTCCTTTCAAACCAGCACGGGAAGAGTCAAAGGCAGTTCCGCAAACCGGTCTGCTGCTGACAAAAGCTGAGAAACCGGATATCAGACAGGAGAAAAAAGAGCAGCCTGTTTCACCGGAACCCGGTAAGGAAACTGGAGTTGCAGTAGCATTACTTCCTGAAAAAACCCAGAATGACGTTGAAAAACCTGCAGCAGCGGCAGCAGTTCCAGCAATGCCAGCGAATCAACCGCCCCCTGACGACAGGGTAGTTTTCCGGGTCCAGTTTTTGTCATCCCCAAAATCAATGGGTAGTTTCGATGTTACAACAGGCGGAAATTCCTACAAATCATTCGAATATTTCTATAACGGATCATACCGGTCGTGTGCCGGAGAATTCAGTGTTTTAAATGAAGCAAGGGATTTTCAGAGAATCATGAACCGCGAAAAATATCCTGATGCCTTTGTTGTGGCATTTAAAAACAATGAAAGGATAGATGACCTCAGGTCAGTAACATCAACCCGGACCACTGCCGAATCGGGCCAGAAAACAGTTCCTTCCAAAACTGCACGTATTGAAGCTCCGGAAAAGGAAACAGTTGCAACAGGTGCTGCCCCTCAATCCGTTACCGGAAATGTAGTTTATCGTATTCAGCTTTTATCATATTCAGCCACAAGGGATCAACATGATATAACTATTGGCGGAACCACCTACAAATCATTCGAATATCAGCATAACGGACTGTACCGCCTGTGTGCCGGAGAATTTGGAACCAATGCCCAGGCCAGGGAAGCATTGAAACTCATTAAACAGGAAGGTTATCCTGATGCTTTCGTCGTAGCCTTCATTAACAATCAGAGGTCAATGGATCCTTCCCTTTTCAGGTAGGCCGATATTCGGCGAAGTTGCATCCGTTGCCCGGCATGCCAATCCGTTTAAGGTATTGCCGGCAGATTTTCAGGTATTTGCAGCTGCCTCTGTGTGAAAGACCCACATGAAAACATTTGAGGAATTACCTGCATCACCTGGATCACCCGTATCTGCAGGAATCAGCCAGCGGTTTCTTTTTACGGCACACACCGGGGAAGTTCAGTGGCCGGGAACGAAAAAAGAAGGGAGGTTCATTAAAAGATGTTATCCAGCAAACGGAAGTGCAGAGCTTTTTCCCGGAATCATAAAAGAATAAATATAAGTAAATTATCTTTGGAAACCTGTGCCGGACTCCGATCTCCGCCCGATGTTTTGCATGAGCTGCGGATTCCGGTACGTGTTCCGGCAGGCAAATGAATATCATGGAATTAAAGAGGGTCTGTATGAAAAATTCTCTCAGCTTCAGATAACAATGAAAATGGAAAAACCGGTAATTGAGGTAAACAACGTCTGGAAATCATTCAAAACTGTTCAGGCGGTTAGAGGAATCAGCCTGAACATTAAAAAGGGCCGGTTTGTGGCCCTCCTTGGACCCAATGGGGCCGGCAAGACCACATTGGTTGAAATGATTGAAGGTATACAGAAACCTGACAGGGGCGAAATATTGATTGCAGGAATGAAGTGGAAGGGAAATGAGGACAGGATACGGAAAATCATAGGTATTTCGCTTCAGGAAACAAGGTTCATTGATAAACTTAGGGTTGTCGAAACATTAAGGCTTTTTGCCAGTTTTTTCAACCTTGGCAAGGACAGGGTGGATGAAGTGACAGAGATGATTGGCCTGCACGACAAGAGAAAATCATATGTGGTAAATCTGTCAGGCGGGCAAAGGCAGAGGCTGGCACTGGGCATCGCCCTGATTAACAGTCCGTCAATCATGCTTCTGGATGAACCCACAACCGGGCTTGACCCGAATGCCAGAAGGGAAATCTGGGATATCTTACTCAGCCTGAAAAACAAATCCGGAACATCTATGATCCTCACCACTCACTATATGGAAGAAGCAGAAATCCTGTGCGATTATATCATTATTGTGGATAACGGCAGCATTCTGCGTGAAGGGACCCTTGAACAGTTGCTTGATCCGGGCGGCGACGGCGGAAGCTACCGGCACCTCGATGATTTGTTCACGGGTTTAACTGGAAGAAAAATATATGGCTAGACGACTGATGAACAATCAGCTCCTGCAGCTGGCAAATGCCCTGTCAAAGGAGGTTTTAAGGGAGCCGGGGGTCCTCTTCTGGGGGATCCTTTTTCCGATCCTGATGTCAGTCGGGCTCGGGATCGCATTTACAAAGAAAGCCGATACCATTCGCAAAGTTGCCGTTGCCATGAATATGGAGCCAGGGGATACGGTGAATAGCTCCCCGCTACGATCATTCCTTGATGGTTCCTGCGAAAGAATTCCCGGCCCTTCCGATAAATCAGATACCTGGAAGCTGGCGGTCGGCAACAGAAAGCTGGGTAATTCAATCTATTTTTTTATTCAGATGGAATGGGACCAGGCAATGATCCAGCTTAAAAGAGGATCTGTAAATGTCATCATTCTGGAAAACAACGGCCGGACAGAATATTACTTTGACCCACAGAATCCTGATGCACAGCTGACATACATAAAACTTAATTCCCTCATGCAAGGTGAAGCCCGTGAAACAAATGAAGAGAATGACAATATCAGGCCCCTCATGATCGCGGGAACCCGCTATATCGACTTCCTGATACCGGGGCTGATAACTATGGGGGTAATGATGTCATGCATGTGGGGTATCAGCTACGGCCTTATTGAAAAAAGATCAAAAAAGCTTTTGCGCCGTATGGTGGCCACACCAATGAAAAAGTCAAATTTCCTGCTTGCGCTTCTGACAGTCAGGATAATAATGAACTTCGTGGAATCACTTATTTTACTGGTCTTTGCCGTTTTAGCCTTCAATATTAAGATTCAGGGCGACCCTGCTTCATTGATCCTCGTTTTTCTTGCAGGGAATTTTGCTTTTTGCGGAATTGCAATTTTCGTTTCATCCCATACCTCCAATACCGAGGTGGGAAACGGGCTCATCAACTCAGTTACGTACCCCATGATGATACTCTCCGGCATTTTCTTCAGTTATCACAATTTCCCCGACTGGAGCATAAAAATCATTCAGGCTCTTCCTCTTACAATGCTTACCGACGCGGTGAGAAGCGTTTTTAATGAAGGTGCAGGCTTTCGTGAGACTGCCCTGCCTTTCATGATACTGACGTCGACCGGAGCGCTTTTCTTTGCAGCCGGGCTTAAAATCTTTAAATGGCACTGAATAATCCCTGCCCGGGTGCATCACCGGTTTCTTTTAACCGTCTTTTACCTGTAATCATAAACAAATCATTAAAAACTTAAATCCCTGACAATGAAAAACATTAAGTATCTGGCAATTGCAATTCTACTCCTGGCAAATACCGGCTGTATTAATGCACAGCTGCGTAAAACGGTTTTTGGCGACGGAAATGTTGTAAAAAAGGAAAGACAAACAGCCGAATTTACCGGTATCAATGTCAGTTCGGGAATAAACGTTTACTTTAAACAGGCAGATGATTCCTTTGTAGCAGTTGAGGCTGATGAGAACCTGCATACATATATTGTGACTGAAGTCAGGAACGGGGTCCTGCATGTGTATGCTGATGCAGAAATAAAAAAGGCCAGGGAGAAAAAAGTGTACGTGAGTCTGAAGGAAGTAAATTACCTCTCCGCTTCAAGTGCCGGTGATGTGACCGGGGAAGCTCCGGTAAGGGCGGAAAAACTGAAATTGTCAGCCAGCAGCGCGGGAGACATCCTGATCGAGGCATATGCAAAGGAGATAGCAGCCGATCTCAGCAGTTCAGGAAATATAACCATTTCAGGTGAAGCTGACATACTTAAAGCCGATTTAAGCAGTGCCGGTGACCTGAATGCATACAACCTCTCAGTAAAGGAAGCCTGGGTTTCAGTCTCAAGTGCAGGCGACGCAGATATTCACGTAACTGAAAAACTAAATGCCAGGGCATCAAGTGCAGGTGACATAAATTACAAAGGCGATCCGAAGCAGGTTGATGCTCATGCATCAAGTGCAGGCGGTATACACCGGAAATAAATCCATTAAACGTTGGAGCCTAATTACAGTGTCAGGCAGGTTGAATCCTGCCATTTTTTTTTATTTTTGTAATAGTCACACATATACTTTACATTATGAAAAAAAATATAACCCTGAATCTGAAGAACGCCGGCAAATTTGTTTCCTACGAAGAAATAGTTGCCCTGGCACAGCAGTCCTTAAGGCACCTTGATAATCTCAATAATGGCACCGGCGCCGGCAATGATTTCCTTGGCTGGCTCTCCCTGCCCGATGATATAATTACCCAGCTTGATGCAATCGGAAAAGCCGCAGCAAGATTACGGTCATTGTCCGACACAACAGTTGTTATCGGAATCGGAGGCTCATACCTGGGCGCAAGGGCAGTAATTGAAGGACTGTCGCACTCTTTCATGCCGGCAATGAAGCAAAAGCACCATGAGGTCATTTTTGCCGGACAAAACATCTGCGAAGACTATATGTCAGACCTTATTGATCTACTTGATGGAAGGAATTATTCAATCGTTGTGATATCAAAATCAGGCACAACAACTGAACCTGCCATTGCTTTCAGGATCCTGAAGAATCATCTCGGGAAGAAGACCGGCAAGGCAGGTTGTGCGGAAAGGATCATCGCAATAACCGACAGACAGAAGGGAGCCTTGAAAAAGATGGCTGATGTGAACGGATATGAGACCTTCGTCATACCTGACAATGTAGGCGGCAGATATTCTGTATTAACCCCGGTGGGATTGCTGCCGGTGGCTCTGGCCGGATTTGATTTCAGGCTGCTCGTTGAGGGCGCAAAATCGATGGAGAAACTGACCCGGCACAACAGGAATGCAGCCTCCAATCCTGCACTGCTCTACGCCTCGGCCCGAAATCTCATCATGCAAACCGGAAGGTCAATTGAGATAATGGCAGGTTTTACCCCCAGATTGCATTTCCTGGCGGAATGGTGGAAACAACTCTACGGTGAGAGTGAGGGAAAAGAAGGAAAAGGCCTTTTCCCTGCATCAGTTGATTTCACCACCGATCTGCACTCCATGGGGCAGTATATACAGGAAGGACAGAGAATATTGTTCGAAACAATCATCTCCGTTGAAAATCCGCGGAAAAAAGTTCTTGTCCCTGAGGAGAATGATGACTCTGATCAGCTTAATTACATTGCAGGCAGAAGGCTGTCTGAGGTAAATATCAATGCTGAACTTGGTACAACCCTTGCCCATAATGACGGCGGTGTGCCCATAATAACCATTTCTGTGCCCGAACTCAGCGAATACTATCTGGGCCAGCTGATATATTTCTTTGAAATTGCCTGTGCCGTAAGCGGCTATATTCTCGATGTCAATCCTTTCGATCAACCTGGTGTTGAGGCTTACAAGACCAATATGTTTGCACTCCTGAATAAGCCCGGATCTGAGGAAGAATCAAAAAAGATAAGGGAAAGGCTGAAGCAGTAAAGCAGTAACTCTGTTGAAAGAATAAAACTTAAACAATAAAGGTATGAAAATTCAACTGCGAAGCGATATCATGTGGTCGCTTGTAGTGCCCACAAGCATGGGTGTCAGGATAACCCCATCGAACAGCCAGCCTGTCCATTGCAGCGATACTTTTTTCATGCAGGCAACCAGTGCCGAATCAAATGTGGCTAGTGTTTCATCTTTTCTCGGGCTGCCGGTAAAGGTTCTGACAACCTTCGTCAAGGACAGTCCCATAGCCAGGTTCATCAAAGATAATCTTGCCGGCAGGCACATCACTTATGAAGGAGTTGATGTCGCACAGGGAGGACCATGGGGGTACAGGCATCAGTTCAATATAGCCGATACAGGTTGCGGAGCCAGGGGGCCCCGGGTCCACAACGACCGTGCCGGGGAAGTTGGCAGGACACTGAAAGTTGCGGATTTCGATCTCGACCGTATTTTTGGAAAGGAAGGTGTCAGGATCCTGCACCTTTCCGGCCTCATAGCGGCATTGTCGGCAGATACAAGCAATTTCTGCCTTGAGCTGGCACGCGCAGCAAGGAAATATGGTACTCTTATTTCTTTTGACCTGAACCACAGGGCATCTTTCTGGGAAGGAAGAGAAAAAGAACTGGCAGAGACATTCCGGAATATTGCAGGAATATCGGATATCCTTCTTGGCAATGAGGAGGATTTCCAGCTGTGCCTGGGTATCCCGGGACCGGAAGAGGGAGGCAAAGACCTTGCTTCGAAAATTGAAAGCTTCAGGGAAATGATAGGCAGGGTTAAAAAATCCTTCCCCGGCACTTCAGTATTTGCAACAACCCTGCGGCAGGTTATCAGTACCAGTGAACATCTCTGGGGAGCAATTATGCTTGAAGGCGACACCTGGCATATTGTTGAACCCCGTGAAATAACAGTGCTTGACAGGATCGGAGGCGGCGACGGATTTGTGGGAGGATTGCTGTATGGAATCCTGAAAGAATGGGAACCGGAAAAATGGATCCGGTTCGGATGGGCAACCGGTGCACTGGCCACAACTCAAATGACCGACTATGCCCAGCCTGCGGACGAAGAGCAGGTATGGAGCATCTGGAAGGGAAATGCAAGGGTTAGAAGATAAAACCTCCCCTGTTCCTGCCATCGGAAATCAGTGAGAAGGATGGAAGCGCTACAAGTTATATTTCCTGACAAAATCATCAATAACCTGCGACAGGTCGGGAAAACCTATCTCCTGAAGGTCATAGTATACTCTTGTTGAAGGCTTGTTTATTTTTATGATCCGGCTCAGATCGATCGGGGTGGCAATAATAACACTGTCGCATGAAGTATTGTTGATAGTGGCTTCAAGATCAAGCAACTGCTGCTCGCCATAACCCATTGCCGGGAGAAGGGTTCCTATTCCGGGATATAACCTGAAGGTCTCGTTAAGCCTGCCTTTTATGTATGGCCTTGGATCCACCAGCTCAGACGCTCCGAATTTCCGGGCTGCAACGATGCCGGCCCCTATCTTCATTTCACCATGAGTAAGGGTGGGACCATCCTCAACTACAAGAACCTTTTTGCCTTTTATCACCCTCAGATCATCAACCCTGATCGGGGAAGCTCCGTCAACCACTATGGCACGGGGATTTACCCTTTCTATGTTTTCCCTTACAATCTGAATTGCTTCCGGTGCAGCACTGTCAATCTTGTTTATTACAATGACATCTGCAATGCGCAGGGTAACCTCACCCGGGTAATAGCCCAGTTCATGACCTGCCCTGTGAGGGTCCGCCACTGTAATCATAAGGTCGGGCTTAATAAAAGGAAAATCGTTGTTCCCGCCATCCCATAGTATTACATCGCATCCGTCAGGATCCGTCTCAGCAGCACGCAGAATGGCTTCATAGTCGACCCCCGCATAAATTACATTGCCTCTCACCACATGAGGTTCATATTCTTCCATCTCCTCAATAGTGCACTTATGTGCCGCAAGGTCAGTTAACGACGCAAACCGCTGTACCTTCTGTGCGATGAGATCGCCGTACGGCATGGGATGACGTATGGCCGCAACCCTGAGCCCTTTTGCCATCAGAAGCTCAATGATCCTTCTTGAAGTCTGGCTTTTTCCGCAACCCGTCCTCACAGCCCCGACAGCAATAACAGGCTTTTTGCTCCTTAACATGGTGTCATCCGGGCCAAGGAGAACAAAACTGGCACCCGCAGCATTTACAACGGCACCAACAGACATAACCTTTTGATATGTAACGTCACTGTATGAGAAAACACATTCATTAACTCTGTGGGTTCTGATAAGCTCCGGAAGGTTTTCTTCAGGATAAATCGGAATACCATCGGGATATAATTCACCAGCAAGCTCACCAGGATATTTTCTGCCGTCAATATCGGGGATCTGAGCCGCCGTGAATGCAACCACATTATAATTCCCGCTGTTACGGTAAAATGTATTGAAATTATGAAAATCACGCCCTGCGGCTCCTATTATAATTACATTCCTCCTGGTCATAAAACCTCCTTGCGTTTGTTTATAAATTATCAAAAGATAAAAACGTTTATAAAAAAAACTAAGGCAACAAATTTATAATTTGCAATTCTAATAACCGAACATTTCAATACATTTTTTAAACTGATACACTTAGGGCTTAAATCATTGTTATCAAGTAAGATAACAAGTTCTCCGGCTATTTTGAAAACAGCTTAGGGAAAATGTCTTGGATGTGTTATGCCATATCTGATTTCTTTGTGCTATTTTGCTGATGTATGAACGTCCTGGCCCACATATATCTTTCCGGTGATTCAGAGCAAATAATCATAGGCAACTATATTGGGGATTATGTAAAGGGCCGGGATTATCTCAAATATCCCGAGTCTGTACGAAAAGGGATAATATTGCATCGCCATATTGATGCATTTACCGACAGCCACCCGATTGTTCACCGCAGTAAGATCTTCTTTAGCAGGAAATATCACAAGTACTCCGGTGTGGTAACAGACATCATCTACGACCACTTTCTGACAAGGGAATGGAACTTCTTCTCAAGAAGGCCCCTGGAAAGTGTCACGTACAACTTTTACAGGGCTATGGTTAACAATTTTGAGATCCTTCCCGACAATGTAAGGGAGATGATGCCTTTTTTTATCATCAATAACTGGATCGAATCGTACCAGACTGTAAGCGGTATCAGAAATGTATTGAAAACCATGAGTAAAAGAACTTCTTTACCAAATGAAACAAGATATGCCGTAAAAGCCCTTAAAAAAAATTACTATTCGCTTCAGGATGACTTTATGGAATTCTTTCCACAGCTGATCGATTATGTTGAAAAAGATTTCGGAATTCACATCTCCCACAGAATAACTATTCCTTTCTGATTACAAAAGCATAATCTGTCCGGCCAGCATCAAGCATCGGAAAAATGGCTGGTAATTCTGATTGTCACAATACTGAATGCCGGAAAACAAGACAGAAAAAGCCGCGGGAAGCATCACCGCGGCTTTTCTTTCTTTTCACTTAGCCATTGCAAGCCAGATTACCAGCCGGGATTCTGGCCAAGCTTCGGGTTTTTCACCAGATCGGCGGCCGGAATCGGATAAAAGTAAAGTTTTTCATCCCACGTTTTTATCTGATCCTTCATAAATACCAGTGAATGTGTCACATCGTCAAGCTGATAATTATTGGTTGCACCGCTTGCCAGCTTTTCCCCAAGGTATTGATAATAAACTCCCGGTACTTTGTCCGGATTCAGTTGTTTGGTAAAACACACATCCAGTATTCCATCCCCATTCATGTCATAAGGCACATCAAGTTCAGGAATATAAATGCCATCCCATACCCTGGTAACAAGTTCTCCCACTTTCCAGCGGCATATATCGGGCCACGAAAAACCTTCAAACGACAACTCAGTGGCCCTTTCACGCCTTATCTCCAGAATCTCCGGATTACTGATGTCCGGGAAAAACCTTTCTTTAAAATACAAATCAACCACAGTGGGTTTATTGTCCAATCCGCCTGTAATTCCTGCCCTGGCCCGCAAAACACCTATTGTCCTGCTCCAGTCATTGTCAGTAAGGATCCCCAGCTCTGCCTTGGCTTCGGCATAATTCAACAATACTTCTGCATAGCGAAACAAAATTGTATTATTATCGCCCACATCCACATTATCATATTGAACATCATCAAGGGTAAATTTGCAGATGTGATAACCAGTAAGTGTATAAGCATAATTTGGTGCTGTCTGCACTTTCTGCCCTCCCCTGATCCTGGTAAATCCCGGTGTACGCATGGTCTGTGCCATCCTGTAATCTCTCCCCACGCATTCTTCGGTGAATGACATTGTCTTGTATCCATCATTATCTGTAAAGGGCGTTCCGTCAAGATTCAGGTAGGTGTTAACAAAAGAGCGGGTGGGAGACGGGCTGCTTCCGTATGTTACCGATGTATAATGCCGGTTGCCCGAATGCACCACACCCATGGCAGCATCAAAAGTAACTGCATAAAGTACCTCACCCGGCACCGGCTTGGTACTGATAAATAATTTACGGTATGAAAGCTGGGGGCCGTCGCCTGTATAGATTGAATATCCGGCACCCATCACATATTCAGCAGCACTGACAGCTTCCCGCAACCATTCATCTGCAGAAGACTGAAGTCCTGCTTCAGTGTGATATTTGCGAAAAGTTCCTTCCCAAAGACAAACTCTTGATTTCAAAGCTGCTGCTACCGAAGAAGTGATTGTAGAACAGGTATTATCCTTCTTTTCCTTGATGTTTGCAATTGCAAAATCCAGATCTTCCCTGATCTTTTCCATTATAACTGTCCTGCTGTCCCTTCCCGAAAATAAAATCTCATCTTTCACATCCAGAGGATGATCGATCCATGGCAAGTCTCCAAACCTTTGCATTAGGTTATAGTAAAAATAGGCCCTGAAAAACCTGGCAATGCCAATGTAATTGTTTCTTACATCAACAGGTATCGATTCACTGTTACAGTTAACAATAAAATAGTTGATATTCCGCAAAGATGACCAGTTCCATCCACTGCTCTCCTCCGGACTGTACCCGTTTTTGGTAAAATACTTTATCACCTGATTAAGTGCTATATAATAGGAATATGTATAAAGTGCAGGTGCGTTTGGAAAAACTTCATAAAACGAGTTGGTGTATAGTTTCAAACCTACCTCGGAATTAAAAACCGGTTCCTTTGAAATTTCAGATTCAGGCAACTCAACCATAGTGCAGGCCAGGAACCCTGTTATGGCAAAAACTAAAAATATTATTTTTTTCATCTTACTGGAGTTTAAAATGTTACTGATAATCCGAAGCTGATACTCTTCAGGATAGGATAGTTATAGACTTGTTTTCCGTTTGCTATTCCGCTGCCGGGGGTGGCAATGGCTGCTTCAATGTCTTCTCCGTATATACTTCCGAAATCAAAGTTTTTTGTTATTCTGTATAATGGAGACCAGCCCCAGATATTTTCAGCCGACATATAAATTCTTGCATTTTGCATCCGTGCGAAGGAAACAATATGTTTTGGCAGATTGTAACCTACCTGCAGGTTTTTCAAACGTATATAGGCTACATTCTGAAGATAGCGGGTCTGTGCTACTGCCAGTTCCCTTGAACTTTGCAACGCAACATAGCCCCTGTATCTCGGAAAATATGCATCAGGATTATCTTCAGACCAGATGTTTCCAAGCATTGATTTTGGAATATTGTTATAAGGCCTGTTGTACTGCCCCCAGAACAAGGCATTGTCCGTGCCCGGCCACCAGTCCTGCTTTCCCACACCCTGGAAAAATGCAGAAAAGAAGATGTTGTTCCAGCTTGCACCCAGGCTGAAGCTGTACGTATATCGCGGCGTTATATTTCCGATAACTTTCCGGTCGCCTGCATCATTAACCTTATTGGTACCGTAATCAATAACTTCATCCTTATTCAAATCCTTGAATTTAATGTCGCCCGGCAGCCAGGTTCCTGAATTTGAAGCAAAATAAAGTCTTTGCGAAGCATGAGTGCTTACATCCTCCGCAGAAGTGAAGAATCCCTCTGTAACATAACCCCAGACTTCACCTATCGTCATACCTTCATAATAATTGGCCCTCGCATCCCAGTATGCCCCCAGTTCCTTTTCAGGATTGGTGTATTTGTCAATCTTCGAGACATAATCTGCCAGGGTAACCCTGACATCGTAACTGAAAGGTTTATTGGCCAGGTTTAAGTCATCGCGCCAGCTGATGGAAATCTCCCACCCTTTGGTTGTCATGTCGGCATAGTTGCCTTTGGGTGCCGTAGCTCCAAATGTTGCGGGAAGGTCGATCCCCACTGCAAACATATCTTTGGTTTTGCGGGTGTAAATATCTCCCGTAAAACGCAGCCTGCCTTTAAGGACCCCAAAATCAAGACCCACGTTTGCAGTGGTTGAAGTTTCCCATGTCAGTCCGTCGGGCAGTACAGGCGGAATCGAAGTTTTCTGATTTTTGGCACCCTGAATCAGTCTGTTCATGGTGGTGATGGTGAATAATTCCTGGAAACTGTAGGAAGCTATGTTTCCGTTGCCCAACGAGCCATACGATGCTCTCAGCTTTACATCGGAAAACACATTGTTCAGGCTCCAGAATGGTTCTTCTGAAAGGCGCCACCCGGCTGAAATCGACGGGAAGAAACCCCACTGCTGATTCCTCGGGAACTTTGTGGAACCGTCCAGACGTCCGTTTAACTCAATCAGATACCGGTCCCTGAACCCATAATTAATACGGAAAAAACCACCGGCAATCCGCCACTTTTCATAATTTGAGGCGATAGTGACACCACTGCCATTTGTCAGATTAATATTATCCGCATCAGCAAAGATTAGTCCGTTACGGCGGGTGAAAATGCTGCTGAATATTGACTGTTCATAATTAAACCCCAGCATTCCCTTGAAATAGTGAGCCTCGTTTAATGTCTTTTCATATTCACCGTAAATGTTGCTGGCCAAATAGTTTGTAGACGTATTTGCCTCTCCGAAATCATTTGTTGCAGACCCGAGATAAGCAATCACTCCGGGCGCAGGACTGTACGGCACGGGAACACGCTTGGTGGTTTCCCTGTTAAACGGGTTACGGAAAGAAAGGTCACCCTTAAGCCTGAAGGAATTATCCCAGAACGATGCAGTAAAAGAAGTTGTGTTGTGCACCATCATTTTTTTTGAGGTGATCCCGCTTTTCCCATACCACATATCACCAACACTGTATGCGGCAGCCATTGTAAGGGTTCCGTCGGGATTGAACATGGGACTCATGGGCTCTGCTTCACTTTCCAGCCCGTACCATACGTTCCCGTCTGCAACAGTAAGAGGATTAAAATAATTGGACTGGGTAATTGCCACGTTGTTTTCCACATTCAGCCAGTTAAAAATCTGCGCCGATCCTTTTGCCCTTAAATTCAGCATGGAATAGTTGTCACTGTTGTATTGAAACACTCCGTCCTGATCATAATATCTCGCAGAGACAATAAAATCAGCCTTTTCATTTCCCCCCTGAATCGCAATATTATGCTCATTTCCCAGAGCATGGTTTTTGTACAACATGTCATACCAGTTATTATTGGCAAAATACTGGTAGCTCCCGTTCTGGCCAATTTCAACTTCCGGTTTTCCTGAACCCGGGGGCCTGTTTGCCATTTCCGTATGCCAGTCGACAGTATATGGCACTGCTTTGTGAAAAGTCGAAGGTATCCTGGCATAATCATAATAGGATGAATATGCTTCAACAAACATGGTAGCATAAAGGTTGGCATCTGAAACCATATCAGGAACCTGAGTAGGCGACTTTACCATCAGGGAGCTGCTGTATGTAACTGATGTACGTCCCTTTTCCGGATTCTTGGTTGTGATCAGAACGACACCAAAAGCGCCCCTGGCTCCGTATATTGCCGCTGATGAGGCATCCTTCAAAACAGAAATACTGGCAATGTCATTGGGGTTGAGCATGGCAGGATCTCCTTCAACTCCATCAATCATAACCAAAGCACTACCTCCCTGGCCGATTGAAGTTATTCCGCGTATCTGATAACTGGCACTCCTGCTCGGTTTGCCGTCTGCAAGAGATATGTTGAGGTTGGGAATAACCCCCTGCAAACCCTGTGTAAGGTTGGACATCGGACGGCCAGCCAATACACTCTCACCCACCTGGTCGACTGCACCGGTTAGATTAGCCTTTTTCTGGGTTCCGTAACCCACAATAACAACCTCTTCCAAAGATCTTGCGTCTGTCTGCAAGACTACTTCAACAGCAGACCTCCCCGCTGTATGAACCTCCCGTGTTAAATAACCGATAAAGGAAACCTGTATTATGGCATTCTCATCAACCTGCAGCGAAAATCTGCCACCGCTATCAGTTATGGTGCCGTTGATGGTTCCTTTTTCTATGATGCTTGCCCCAAGAAGTGGTTCACCTGACTGATCAACCACGACTCCCGAAAGCTGCTTTTTCTGTTGATCCATTGACTCTGCCATCGCAGTCAAAGGGATAACAAGCAGAAAAAAAACAGCTATTAGCACACCAAATTGAAACTGAATTAAGGGCACTAACTTCCTTAAATCAGTAAATGACAAATTGATTCTTTTCATACTGTGTTAATTATTAGTGAATGGGTTATTAAAAATCCAGATCTGAGCAAATAACAACCTGTGCTGTTCATGCCAGTTCTGGTGTCGGTTTGAAAGTTTAAGATTTAACAGGTTTGTTTCAATCCAAATATAGAATAATTTCTGAGAGTTAGCGCTGATTAATCAGTTACTTCACCTTTTTCAGGCATCTTTTTCAGGCATCCGGTCAGCTCTGGCCCTGCCTTCTGCCTGATCAGGCTGCAAATCAATGAACATCCTTGGCGGTGTCAGGGGTCGCTTTAAACCCATGCTGCCTGCTGTTTTTGCGGTAAGCTGCAGCCGGCTGAAGGATCCGGCAGAACAACCGGAAGACTGTGATTACGGGTATACCCCTGATGACTGACTGAAAAATGATCCGGAATGGATCAAAAAGAGGATTCTGCGGAACACCATTGAGGTCCCTGAAAAAATTTGCCGCCCGCTGCGGGATGGCTTTATGGAATCCTTACCACAGCTGGTCGCCAATGGTGAGAAAGCCTGGAGGACCCGTATCCACACAAGGATTACGATTGCATTCTGATTAAAAAAGATATTCTGTCCTGCTTGCATCGAGCCTCAGAAAAATGAACAACAGGATTGTAAACCCGATCAGGGAACTTCCCCCGTAACTGAAAAACGGAAGCGGTATCCCTATAACAGGAACCATCCCAATGGTCATACCGGTATTAATGAAGAAATGAATGAACAGAACAGAAACCACCCCGTAGCCGTAAATCCTGGAAAAGAATGACCGCTGCCTTTCAGCGAGAAATACAAGCCTCAGAAGCAGAAAAACATACAAGCCTATCACAAGGAACGATCCTGCAAAACCCCATTCCTCCCCGATGGTACAGAATATAAAATCAGTGCTCTGGGCCGGGACAAATTTAAACTTGGTCTGAGTACCCTTAAGATATCCCTTTCCCAGGAAACCTCCTGATCCTATTGATATTATCGACTGATTGACATTATACCCGGTACCACGGGGATCTGATTTGATTCCCAGCATTATTTCAACCCTTTCCTTCTGGTGGGGTTTGAGAATCCTGTCGAAAACATAATCGACAGAATTTATATAGGCCACGCTGGCGACAAGAAACACAAAGATCACAATATATGACTTTGCCTTCTTTGAATAGAAATGGAATGCGTATGCCATTCCGCTGATTAACAAGGCTGCCAGCAACAATCTTTCATCATCAAGGCTCCTGAAAACAAAACTTCTCAGAAAATACAGAAATGCAGTTATCAAGCTAAAAATTACAACACCCAGAAGTATTTCCCGGGTCTTTTTTGTTGTCAGCCAGGCCAGCAGGAAAGCAATTCCAATAAGGCCGGATATGAGGTACACATTATTGAAAAGAAACCTGAAAAAGAAAAGGACAACCATCAAAACACCTGTAATGGTTATGTAAGGGCTCATTCCCTCCCTGAACAGCACAATAAAGAATGCCAGAAAAACAACGGTCGATCCCATATCGGGCTGCAATGCAATAAGCAGGGCGGGTAAAAGGATCAGTGCCGACGATGTGAAAAAAACCGATGGTTTCTTAAGGTCGAGCTTTTTCTGGTTTAGGTAAGCAGCCAGCGCCAGGGCTGTGCCGAATTTAGCAAATTCAGATGGCTGAAATGTGAAGGACCCGAATTCAAACCACGATCTGGCTCCGTTAATATCCCTGCCCAGAAAAAGAACAAGTACCAGCAGAAACATCAGGCTGCCATATATGAAATAAGAAAAGAAAAGATAGAACCTTGTATCAATTACAACTACAAAAACAGCAACGACAATTGCTGCGATTATCCAGGCGAACTGCTTCCCGTAACGCTGCGACATGTCAAGGATCCGGCTGTGCTCCTCATTGAAAACCGCTGCATAGATATTGAACCAGCCCATAATGAGCATCAATACAAATATCAGTATCGATATCTTGTCGAGCCTTGCCCATATATTGACATTCCTTTTCATCTGCCCGTCAGGTTAAGCTCGAGGATCCGTTGTTCCAATGCGGAATTCGTGACTTTGCCCGTAAGGTATTTCTCTATCATAAGGCTGGCAACAGGGGCCGCATATGTCGCTCCGAATCCGGCATTCTCAACATACACTGAAATGGCTATTTTCGGATCATCCTTTGGTGCAAAGGCAATAAAAACGGAATGATCCTTTCCATGCGGGTTCTGGGCAGTACCTGTTTTACCGCATACTGTTATGCTCTTCAATGCCGCTATTCTTGCCGTTGCGCCGGCTTCACCATTTACTGCCTCTTCCATGCCCAGGATAATCTCCTCAAAATTCGCGGAATCAATACTGATAATGTGTCTGGTCAGAAATTTCTGATCAACCTTTTTACCTGGTCCTATTGATTTAACAATATGCGGCACATAATAGAAACCCCTGTTGGCTATTGCCGCAGTCATATTTGCCATCTGAAGCGGAGTGGTTCCAACCTCCCCCTGTCCGATGGCCATAGAAATGACTGTAAGAGCCTTCCATCTGTCCTTTCCATAGTACCTGTTAAAATAGGAGGTTGATGGAACCAGGCCCGGAAGTTCGTTGGTAAGTTCAATACCCAGTCTTTTACCAAATCCGAACTCGTTCAGATATTCCTTCCACCTGTCGTAGGCTTCCGAGATGGATCCGTACTTGCTGTTTTCAAGGATCCTTCTGTAGGTCTGACAAAAATATGCATTGCAGGAATTGGAGATTCCATGAATAAGATCAAGCGGGGAGCTGTGGGAATGGCAGCCCACGAACAAATATCCCCTGTTGCAGCCGAACTTCGTTGAAGATGCAATAACCCCTTCCTGAAGGCCGATAAGACCATTTATTGGTTTCAGGGTTGAACCTGGAGGATAGGAGGCCTGAAGTGCCCTGTTAAATAAAGGCAACCCCAGGGTATCGGCATTCAGCCTTGCAAAATTATCCGATCTTACTCTTCCGATAAGAAGGCCCGGATCATAATTCGGTGATGAAACCAGTGCAAGCACTTCTCCGGTCGACGGTTCCAGGGCCACAATACTGCCCGTTTTATTCCGCATCAGCGACTCTCCGTATTCCTGGAGATCCATATCGATGCTTGAAACGATGTCTTCCCCCTGAACTGCCAGTGTATCAAGACGGCCTTCGGCATAGGAACCCTTGATCCTGCTGAAAACATCAACCAGATAAATCCTGACCCCGCGTTTTCCCCTCAGCTCTTTTTCGTAGGCTTCTTCAATACCAAGCTTGCCGATATAATCTCCCGGCCTGTAATAAGGATCCCTCCTTATAATACCCTCATCAACCTCGCTTACATAACCAAGCAGGTGAGCTGCTATTGGCTTTGAATATTTCCTGAGGGTTCGTGCCTCCACATAAAAACCGGGGAACAAAAACAGCTTCTCCTGCAGGCGTGCATAGGTCTCAGCCGAGATCTGCCTGAGAAACACCGATGGCGCACGCCTTGAGTAACTCATGGCAGCATCCATTCTCTCGCGGATCACTTCCGGTGAGATATCCAGCAGTTTGCAGAACAAAGACGTGTCAATAACGGATGTCTGGGCGGGAACAACCATCAGATCGTATGCGGCCTGATTATAAACAATCAGCCTGCTGTTCCTGTCATAAATCAATCCCCTGGCCGGATACTGAACGACGTGCCTGAGGACATTATTATCGGCTGACAACCTGTAAGTGTCCTTTACCACCTGTATAACGAACAACCTGATGATCAGTACCAGTGAGGCCAGTATTATCAGCCCCATTACAATGTACTTCCTGTTTATAAATGCATCTTTCATAACAGGGTTAAATCATCTTCTTTTCCTGTAGCTTTCCGCAAGGAGAATAAAGGCCGTGGTAAATGCACTGCTCAGCACCACCCGGAGCAAAGTTCTGAAAAAACCTGAAAACCTGAATACCTCCAGGTAAAACAAAGCAAAATGATGAACAAATACAATAATGGATGCATAAACCACAAACCACCTGAAGCCGTGGATCTGCATGGAAAGCTCAACTCCCGACTCATACCCGTCGCGGGGAGCAATGACGGACAGTACATAGGGACGGCTGAAACCTGCCAGCAGGGTGGCCGAGGCATGCATGCCGGGAGAACCCATAAAGAGATCAATTATCAGGCCGGTAAAAAAAGAAATCACTAGCAGGAGCCATGAGGGAATTGTATATGGCAGAAGAAGAATTATCATTATGTAAACATACGGATTAACATAACCGCTGAACTGTATGTTGTTAAACAGCAGAAGCTGCAACAGTATCAGCATGATTGCCATTAAAGCGTATCTTAAAATCGAATTGATCATTTGAACTGGTTTTCAAGCTCGCGCTGCTCGGACTTCTGCAAGTTGCCAATTACATTAACGTAACGAAGTTTTCTGAAGTCGGTAAAAAGTTCCACCTCAATATTGTAAAAATCACTCCCGCTTTTTTTAACATCTCTTATGGCTCCGATAAGAGTTCCCTCAGGAAAAATTGCTGAGTAACTTGTCGTTTCAACCGTATCACCGATACTGATACCGATGTGCTGGGGAATTTCATTCAGGACAGCATGCCGGGGATTATGCCCGTTCCAGTTCAGGGAGCCGAAATAACCGCTGGTTCTTATCCTTGCACTGACCCTGAAATCGATATTCAGAAGTGATATTGCCACTGAATAGTTTTCTGAGCAGCCCGCGATCACTCCTGCAACTTTATTGCTGACGGTTACAGCCATATCCGGTGCCAGACCCTGCCTGCTTCCCTTGTTCAGGGTAAAATAGTTTTTCTGCCTGTTAACCGAATTGTTAATTACTTCAGCATTGATAAAACTGTACTGTTGGCTGAAAAGTGTATCACGGACAGTCTTTGATGTCATATCTTCCTGCCTTGCAAGTCTTTCCAGCGTATTCCGAAGCTCCTCATTCTCAGCTGCAAGATCTGAATTGGTTTCCCTCAGATGAAGATATGCCCTCAGATTACTGATCCTTTGCTCAACTCCCCTTGTGACTGACTGCATGCTTTTAACCATAACAGAATTATGATAATTGTTGCCTGTGGTCAGCCAATAAAAAGCTATCCCTTGCAGTAAAAGAAAAACTATCAGATTATTGTATTTAATCAGGAAGTTTAAAAGGTTCCTCATCTGTATTCCGGTTAGCGCATAAGGAAGGGGATTTTGTCAACATTCTTCAGGGCTACTCCTGTTCCTCTTGCCACGGCATGCAATGGATCCTCAACAACTATGAAGTTTATATTGATCTTGTCCGACAGCCTTTTATCCAGGCCTCTGAGAAGTGCTCCTCCGCCGGCAAGGTATATTCCCTTGTTCACAATATCAGCATACAGCTCGGGCGGAGTTTGCTCCAGAACATTCAGAAGTGCAGCTTCAACCTTGGTCAGCGACTTGTCGAGGCAATATGCGATTTCCTGATATGAAATCGGTATCTCAATCGGAAGAGAGGTCATAATGTTCGGTCCGCGCACTATGTAGTCGGCAGGAGGATTGTCAATATCCGGCAAGGCTGCACCGACTGCAATTTTTATATCCTCTGCCGTCCTCTCCCCGATTTTTATGTTGTGCTGGTGTCTCATGTACGATTGAATGTCAGACGTAAATCCGTCACCTGCAATCCTGATGGATTTATTGCAAACAATTCCTCCAAGCGCAATAACAGCGATTTCAGTGGTTCCGCCGCCAATGTCAACAACCATCGATCCTTCGGGAGCTTCAACATCAAGGCCGATCCCAATGGCTGCCGCCATCGGCTCATATATCATGTAAACATCCCTTCCGCCGGCATGTTCAGAAGAGTCGCGTACTGCCCGCAATTCAACCTCAGTACTGCCTGAGGGAATGCAAACTACCATTTTCAGCGACGGAGTGAAAAACTTTGGCCCCGTATTGATCATTTTAATCATCCCCCTGATCATCAGTTCGGCAGCATTAAAATCAGCAATGACTCCGTCACGCAACGGTCTCACGGTTTTAATATTCTCGTGGGTCTTGCCATGCATCTGCCTTGCAGCTTCCCCAATGGCTATAGGTTTACCGGTGTTTTTGTCAATCGCAACTATCGACGGCTCATCAACAACTATCTTATCATTGTGAATGATAATGGTGTTTGCGGTACCCAGGTCGATGGCTATCTCCTGAGTTAAAAATGAAAAAAGTCCCATTTATGAGATTTTAAAATTATTTTCTTTCAATGTCTGAAATGTCTTATTCCGGTAAATACCAGTGCGATCCCGTTCGATGCGCAATAGTCAATTGTATCCTTGTCTCTTACCGACCCCCCGGGTTCCACTATTGCAGTTATTCCTGCCTTATGTGCAATCTCTGCGGAATCGGAGAATGGGAAATAGGCATCTGAAGCCAGCACAGCACCGCTAAGATCAAATCCGAAACCTCTGGCTTTATCTATGGCCTGCCTTAAAGCATCCACCCTGGACGTCTGGCCAACGCCGCTGGCATAAAGCTGGCTGTTACCGGCAATTACAATTGCATTGGATTTACTGTGCTTGACAATTTTATTGGCAAATATCAGATCCCTCATCTGGTTCGTATCGGGTACTTTATCTGTAACTGAATGCATATCATTCTCCACTTCGGCAGCCAGGTCCTTTTCCTGCCACAGCACCCCGTCAAGCAATGACCTGAAACTGAATCTGTTCTTTTCGGCTGCCTTTCGTTTAAGAATGATCCTGTTTTTCTTCTGATTCAATATGTTCAGAGCTTCCGGGGTAAATTCCGGAGCAATAATCATCTCAAAAAACAATTTGTCTATTTCTGATGCCGTGGGATCATCGATTGGCACATTGGTAATAATTACCCCTCCGAATGCTGAAACCGGATCGCATGCCAGGGCATCCCTCCATGCATCCTGCGGATTGTCCCTGGATGCTGCACCGCATGCATTATTGTGCTTGATAATCACAAAGGTTGTTTCGGTGAACTCATCAATCAGGCTGACAGCTGCATCAATATCAAGGAAATTATTATAGGAAATCTCCTTGCCATGCAATTTGTCAAAGTACCTCCCGGGATCACCATAATATATGCCTTTCTGATGAGGGTTTTCACCGTACCTGAGGCGATAGGTCTCATCAATGCTTTCCCTGAAAGCCTCAATACCTTCCTTTCTGTTAAAGTATTTGAATATCTCTGTATCATACCGGGATGAAACCAGAAAAGCCTCTGCAGCATAAAACCTTCTGTCTTCAATACTGGTTACACCTTTTTTTTCACTTAGAAGCTTCAGCAACCCGGGGTATTGCCTTACCGATGAAACAATCAGAACATCCCTGTAATTCTTTGCTCCTGCCCGAATCAGGGAAATACCTCCGATATCAATTTTTTCAATTATCTCATCCTCGTTTTCGGTCGATTGAACTGTCTCCTCAAAAGGATAAAGATCAACAATCACAAGGTCAATCTCCGGGATCCCGTACTCTTCAAGCTGCCTTAAATCCCCCGGAATCTCCCTGCGGGCAAGTATTCCTCCGAAAACCGAAGGATGGAGTGTCTTCACCCTTCCGCCAAGAATAGAAGGAAATCCGGTCAGGTCCTCAACCTTATCCGCCCCGATCCCCAGATCATTTATAAAACCGAATGTGCCGCCGGTAGAAAAAAGCCTGACCTTCAGGATATCAAGAAGTCTTACGATCTGTTCCAAACCTTCTTTCCGGTATACCGAGATCAGCGCATTCTGTATTCTTTTTTCACTCATATTCTGATTTTTATGCTTGGAATCTCCCTCCGGTTTCAGGCGGTTAAAATTAGAAAAATTTTTATTAACCTCAACATATAATAATTATGAATATTAAAGGTCAGTCCTGCTCCTGGAAATGAGTAACTCATGTTCCTGCTGCCAAAAAAAAACTGCCTTCGAAAATATGCCTTAACAGCAGTTGGTACGTCGAAGGATTTTATAACTTCGTCCCTCAGTAAGGCGGCAGGATGAAAACAAGATCCATATTCACTCTTACCGGTGCAAGTAAAAATGATGACACTGTCCCCAACGCATGAATCCTCCCGTTTTGGGAGAAAGGCAACATGACAGCCGGACATAAAAAATAAAAAGATGAAAATGTTCCTCAGGCTCTTCCGCGAAGGACTGGTTTTTGCCTACAACTCCGTGATAGTAAATAAGCTGAGAACTTTCCTGTCGCTCTTTGGAATAACGATAGGAATATTTTGCATTATCTCGGTGTTCACGGTCTTCGACTGGATGGAGAAATCGATCCGCGACAGCATAAATTCGATGGGCCACAATGTCATTTATGTTCAGAAGTATCCATGGTCGTTCGATTCAAACCTTGCATGGTGGGATATTATCAAACGGCCCTCGGTTAGTCTCGATGACTACAACGCCGTTTTAAACAGGTCAGTAAGAGCCGAATCAGCTGCACTTGGAGTGTTCCAGGGTGAAAGGATAAAGTACAGGAACAATTTTGTAAATGAGGCAATGGTTGGGGCCGTGACAGAGGATCTTGAAAAGATCGCTTCATTTGAGATAGAAAAAGGCAGGTATTTTTCTCCGTATGAGTTTGATTCCGGCAACAACGTTGCAGTAATCGGAGCCGAAATAGCTGAAAGGCTGTTTGAAAACACCTACCCGGTAGGTAAAACAATAACCCTGGCCGGTTTTAAGACCCTGGTGATAGGTGTTATCAAAAAAGAGGGCCAGGGAGGAATAAGTCTGAATAACATCGACCAGGTGACAATGGTGCCGCTGAATTTCGGAAAAAGTTTTATCAATCTCCGGAACCGGTTTGTTGAAACACAGTTGATGGTAAAGGCGAAACCCAATGTTGCCGTTCAGGAACTGTCTGACGAAATAACCATAATACTGAGAGCAGCACGGCGCCTTAAACCAACGGAAAAAACCAACTTTTCGGTCAACAGGGCCAGCATGCTCTCGCAGGGTTTTAATGCGGTATTTAAAGGGATCAACATTGGGGGCTGGATCATCGGCGGCTTTGCCATTCTTGTCGGCGGATTCGGCATAGCAAATATAATGTTCGTATCGGTCAGGGAGCGGACAAACATTATCGGGATCCAGAAAGCCCTCGGTGCAAAGCGTTTCTTCATTCTCCAGCAGTTCCTCACCGAATCGGTACTTCTTTCCGTTGTCGGTGGTATCCTGGGCCTCATCCTGATATTTGCAGGTACAACTGTGATAAATTACCTGTATGACCTTTCAATACACCTTACATTGGGCAACATATCCCTTGCAATATTCATCTCGGCTTTCATCGGGATTGTGGCCGGATATGCCCCTGCTTACTCGGCAGCAAGGATGAATCCGGTCGACGCCATGGGCTTTTCATTCTGAATGCCTCAGGTTTTTTTCAATCCAGTTGGTGAGGCCGACAAACTGATCCGTTGAAAGCTGTTCAGGCCGCATATCGGCCCCCTCAAAATCATAATCAATCAGATCAAATGCTGCCTTTACAGAATTTCTGAGCTTTTTCCTGCGCTGGTTGAAACAAGCCCTTACCACCCTTGCAAACAGCTCTTCATCACAACCCAGCGATTTAACCTGGTTCCTCAAAAGTCTTATAACCCCCGACTCCACCTTTGTCGGAGGAAAAAACAATTGCCCTGAAACCGAAAACAGGTAATCGCATGAATAGTATGCCCCGATAAGAACACTCAAAATACCGTATATCCTCGATCCCGGCCTGGCACATATCCTCTGGGCAACCTCTTTTTGAACCATACATACCACTTCGGGTATCATGCCGCGAAACTGAATTATTCTTAGAAAAATCTGGGAGGATATATTATACGGCAGGTTTCCGATAATTCCAAGACTGCCCTTGAAATGAACTTTAATGTCAAGGGTCAGAAAATCACCGGCAATGATGTTACTCAATGTGTTAAAGCTTGAGCGCAGGAAACGCACTGATTCGTCATCAATTTCCACTACCCGGAAATCCCTGAAATCCCTTTCAAGAAGCAGACGGGTCAGTATTCCGGTCCCGGGCCCTATCTCAAGCACGGAATCGCAGCCTTCTCCCGAAAAGCGGGAAACGATCTTGCCTGCAATATTTCTGTCTTTCAAAAAATGCTGACCCAGCTTTTTCTTTGGTTTTACCATCCCGATATGTTTTTCCATCCGCAAAAGAAAGATCGCTTTAATCCGGAAGCATACAGAAAATACCTGATCAAATCTGAAGGAACGCTCTTCCAAACTTCCTCCATAAAGGCAATTTCATCGATTCAAGGAAGATTATGAACTTTTTAAGAATATTGAAATAAAGGGTGACGGACAAACCAAATGTCATCAGCCAGATAATTGCCACATTGAATGGCAGGGTATCGATCTTCAGTCCGCCAATCTGTTTGAATGGCGCATAGAAATGTGCCCTCCCGAATTTTGATCCGGGCTTCATGAAGACCGGATCGGCTTTTTGGACAAGCCTGCTGTCTGAATCCATTATTTTATTTTTGTTGAGCGTGTTACGGACAATATCCGCCAGGTTCTCATTATAATTTCTTTCACGCAGCTCAAGCAGCTTCTCATTACCCATTGCAATTCTCATCTGGTCGTACAGGGAGTCTTTCAATGTATTTACCTCCCTGATATTTATCCTCAGGGCAGTGCCCAGGCTGTCAAGGTATTGAAGAACCTCATCTCCTGTTTTATCATTGAAATCCTCGTAATTAACAGATTCAATCCAGGCGCCGGGTTTGATGGCTGTAACGGATGACAATTCATTCAGATGGTATGAAACTTTCCTAAAATTCATCTTGCAGTAATCCCTGTATTTTTCATCCTTTCCGGCTGCCATGCATTCATTGATTCTCGCTTTGAGTTCAGGGATCAGGAAAGAGGCATACCAGTCATTCTGGCTTATCTGCATGTCATAATTGAAGAAATGCCTTTCAAACTTGTTCGATTTGAATTCCTCGACCATTAGCGCCTCATAAGCCCAGCGGGTAACCATTACATCTCCGGCTACCGGAACATAGATCTTCCTGCTGACAGACTTATGAAGGTCGTCAAACCTGATCATTGCCCCCCCCAGAAGCAGCATTGGCACCAGTAAAAGGGGAATTAATATGTAAATGCTTACCACACTCCGCATTCCGGCAGAAATATTCAATCCAAGGATATTGCCGAAGCAGGCAGTGGAAAACAAAATGATCCATTGCTGCAGAAGCATTCCCCTGACTTCGAGAAGAATATTTGCCACAATAAGAAATGACAGCGACTGTATTGCCGACAAGACAAAAAGAAAGCTGATCTTCGAAAGCAGATAACTCATCCAGCTCAGGTGAAGGAACTTTTCCCTTTCAAGCACCTTCCTGTCCCTGAAAATCTCTTCTGCGCTTACTGTCAGTCCGACGAAAAGTACTACGATGATTGACATGAAAAGGAACACAGGGTAATTCTTATTGGCAGAAAAGAGATAACTGCCGCCTTCACTGTACTTTGAAAGAAATGCAAGTATCAGTGCCAGCACCGGCACTTCCAGAAGGCTGATGGTCATATATTGCCTGTCAGCCAGCTTGCGCACAATATTTCTTTTTATGAAGGTTCTGATCTGGGAGGACCTGTCAGGCACAAGAAAATTGCTTGAAGGCAATACCTCAACCGCAGGCCTGGCTGTTAACTCAGGCATCATTTTCCGCCTGTACTTATCATGCCATTCCTCAGGGCTTATCTGCCTTTCAGTGCCCGGGAAACCCGCATTGTCTATTACCTTAACTTCAATTATGTGCAAAATATCCTCTGTCTCGATGTTACCGCAATTGGGGCATTCACTCTCAGCAGCATTTGCCTGTGAGGTTTCGGTCTTGAAGTATACAAGTGCCTCTACCGCATCCCCGTCATATACCATGTATCCGCCTTTGTCGAGGATCCAGAGCCTGTCGAACATTTTCAGGATATCTGAAGAAGGCTGATGTATTATTGTAAATACAAGTTTTCCTGCCAATGCCTCCTTTTTTAAAAGCCCCATCACTTTCTCAGAATCGAATGAAGAGAGTCCGGAAGTCGGTTCGTCAACAAACAGAATGCCCGGGCCGCGCATCAGCTCAAGGCCGATATTTAACCTTTTTCGCTGTCCGCCGCTTACCTTCTTGTTAAGCGCATCACCTACCTGAAGGTCCTTTATCTCCAGCAGGTCAAGATCTTCCAGAACCTTTTCAACTGTTTTATTGAGCTGTTCTTCATTATAATCGCTGAAACACAGCCGGGCATTATAGTAAAGATTCTGATGAACAGTCAGTTCCTCAATAAGCAGATCGTCCTGCGGAACATATCCTATCAGGCCTTCAAGCTTGTCAGAATCCCCATGGAGATCATAGCCGTTAATGTAAAGATTTCCTGAGGTGGGGACAACCTTTCCCTGCAACAGGTTCAGCATGGTTGTTTTGCCCACCCCGCTTCCTCCCATAAGCCCTATAAGGTTGCCCGACTCGATCCTGAAATTCATTTGTCTCACGCCATTCTCTGAATTCCTGAACAGGAATTCAATATCATGGCCCTCAAAAACTATCTTCTCAGGAAATTTCCGGAGAACGAACTTCTTATAAATCCGCGAATAATAGATGGTTTCGATCCCCTGACCTTTTATATTATTCCCGCGTTCGAGCAGGTAAGGCCGGCAGACTATAATGTCGCGCCCCCTGAAATAAAGCTCCTGGGTTCCGTCATAAATAAGAATAAGCGATCCGGTGCTCTCGATATGAAGAATGAACATGCGCCCCTTAAATCCCTTTATCCTGAGATGATGCCATTTTTCATAGTTTGAATATTCCCCGGCGGCCCATTTCCCTGGCTTATCATTCTCAATCAACAGCAGGCAGTCGGGAGAAACAGCATCATATTCCCTTCCGATCATAAATGCACTTGCATTGTCAAATTCCTTTTTTGAAATATTGAATGTCCGTGCAACAATGTCAATAATGATCTGTTCCTGATGATTAATCGTACCGTCTTCAAAGGCAAACTCAAGAAGCTGAAGAAACACGATCATCCTTTCCTCAAGGAAAAGCCCTTTCCTTATCTGACGGCAGATATTGGTTATCTGAAAGGTTATCAGCGAGGCTTCGTCAGAAAGCTCTTCCTTGTCAATACCTTTCAGTTCATTTGAATAAAACTCAAGATTATTCTCAAAAAGAGCATAGTATTCTTCTTCCAGTTCCCGGTTAAGATACCTGCGGAGGTAGCTGCGAAGAATCTTTTTGCCGCGGGAAGAGATCCCTCCCGGATTGATCGTCGAAATAATGGCGAAAATGTGAATTAAGGCCAGCAGTACAGATTCCCTCATAAACGAAATAAAAAAGGGATTGTTTAAAAAAGATGTATGTCAACGGATTATCCCTTTTAAACAACCCCCGGTAAGTTATCGGCAAAGTTACTGGACCATTTGGGCTCTTATGCCTTCGATAGCTTTTGTAATGTCGATAATATTCTGCATTGTAAGGCTTGTTTCAAGCCCCTCATAAACTTTTTTCATTGGCCCGAGCATTTCAATGAAATTCTTAAGATCCTGATCTCCGAGATAAGGCTCTGTTATTTCAAGAAACAACTCGAAGGATTTTTTCTGTTCCAGAAGGACCTTTGAAATACCCGCAACCTGGTAAGCTGCCTCGGAAACGTGAGTTGTAAGATACATTCCTTCCACCCAGGCCCCGCCTACCACCAGAAGAGCCAATGTCTGCTGATCATTATCAGACAGATAGGCATAGGTGTCGTTGAATGCGCCGGTAAGGATTTCCACAAGCTTATCCCTGTTTTCAAAATTCTCCCTGATCCTGTCGTACAGGGTTGCGTCATAGATCTTTGATAAATTAAGCTCTGCTGCCAGCGATCTTATGACATCGAGATAATTGATCACCTCCTGACTGATATTGTAAAGTGTGACATAACTCAGGTCTGCTCCGTATGCCCCCAGGTTTATTGCCCGCTTGGCACTGGTGAAGTATTTCTTTGAGTTTGCAACCGGGTTTGAGATACCAATGATGTAGCCAACTTCGAGCTCTGTAAGCATTTTTATTACTTCTGCCGAAGTGGGTAATGGATAAACATTTTTTGCTATCTCCTTTTCAATTGTCTTAACCTGGCTCATTTCAACTATTTTTTGCTGCCTTTTCCCGGAACCTCCCTTGCATGAACCAAGAACCGACAGGCCAAGAAGCAGAACCGGAATCATAATGATTGCCAATGCTTTTTTCATATCAAGTCATTTTAGAATTAATTCTTAGAAACGGTGATAAAAATAATAAAATATATTAACATAAGCCTTCTCATGTTACCTATTTTGAAAGGTTTTAGGAATAATCTTTTTCCCTGCGGCCGCTTCTCCTCTTTTCAAATTCCGAGCGGCTCCCGGCCATACCCTCCCGGCATATTACATCATTGATTTTTATTTATCTTTGAGCGCTTTAATTTCTTTGAAAGAATGAATTGGGACTTTGACGAACCCGTTGAAAGAAAGGGAACAGATTGTGTAAAACACGACCTGCTGAATGAAATGTTTGGCACAGATAACCTTATCCCCATGTGGGTTGCCGATATGGACTTCAAAACTCCTGATTTTATCATCAAAGCTCTCCGAAAGAGGCTTGATCATGAGATACTGGGCTATTCGTTCCGCCCGGAAGCTTATTACAAATCAATCATCGACTGGCAACTTCTCCGACATAACTGGAAGATCAACAGGGAATGGATCTGCTTTTCACCCGGCATCGTTCCTGCACTCAATATCTGCACACTGGCATTTACACGCCCCGGTGATACCATCGTAGTTCAGCCTCCGGTTTATTTCCCCTTCTTCTCTGCCGTGGAAAATCACGGGCGCAACCTTTTATACAATCAGCTTATAGAAAAAGAAAGCAGATGGACAATGGATTTTGAATCTTTCATTTCTGCCTTAAATTCAAACGTGAAAATGATCATCATCTCCAATCCCCATAATCCCGTGGGAAGAGCATGGTCACATGAAGAGCTTGCCCGGCTCGCCGATATATGCATCGAAAACAATATCCTGATCCTTTCGGATGAAATACATTGCGACCTCGTGCTGCCGCAATACAAACACCATCCCATGGCAACAATTTCTGAAAAAGCCGCTGAAATAACAGTAACATGTATTTCTCCGAGCAAGACATTCAATATGGCGGGCCTGTCAACTTCTTCCGTCATAATATCCAACCCGGTATTGCGCAAATACTTTAACTCCAGGATCAACCATATACACATCGGCAATGGGAACATCTTCGGGACAGTTGCGTCAACGGCTGCTTATTCTGAAGGTTTTGAATGGCTTGCAGATCTGACAAAGTATATAGACGGCAACGTTGAACTTGTAATTGACTATTGCACAAAAAAGATCCCTGAAATAATCCCCGTAAAGCCAGAGGCCACCTACATGATATGGCTCGACTGCAGAAAACTGGGGATGGATCCGAAAGAACTCCTGGATTTTTTCACATTAAAGGCAGGGGTGGGAATGAATGAAGGATCAACATTCGGACCCGGAGGAAATGGATTCATGCGCATGAATCTTGCGACAACGCGTTCCATGGTTAAGCTTGCGCTGCAAAAAATCGGGCAGGCAATTGAAGGAATACGATAAACATCATGCCGTACTGACCGACCTGCGGCAACCGGCACCAGGGAACCTGAACCTGCTGTTAATGCTTCATAAGTTTTTCAACCAGCTCAGCGGCAGATTTGCTTTTAAAGCCCGAAAGCCTTTTCTCAAAAAGATTTCTGATTTCTTCGTTGCAAAGGTTGCCTGCAGTTCCTTCATGAGTATAATCTGTTATCGCCGTCTTCCTGAAAATCCCTTTCTTCACTGAATCGGCAACAGTCCTGTAGGCATCCCTGAAAGGAATGCCTTCCCTGACAAGACGGTTCACCTCCTCGGTGCTGTAAATGGAATTGTACAGGGGATTTTCCGTAATATTTTCCCTCAGCCTGATATGACCGAGCATCAGGATCATGATATCAATGCATTCCCCGATATCAGAAAAAGCACTGAATATCAACTGCTTGAATAGCTGCAACTCCCTGTTGTAGCCCGACGGGAGATTGGATGTCAGGGCACAAACCCGGGAAGGAAGGGATTGCAGAAGATTGCATCTGCCTCTGATCAGTTCAAACACATCGGGATTTCTTTTCTGCGGCATAATGCTTGAACCTGTTATCAGTTCGTCAGGGAAATCGATGAACCGGAATTCGGCACTCATGAAAAGACATATTTCCGTTGCCAGACGATTGATGGTCTGAGCTATCGATGCTATGGCTGCGGCAGCTGCCAGCTCAGCTTTTCCCCTGCTTAGCCCGGCATAGGCGGAATTGAATAAAAGTGCATCGAACTCCAGAAGCCCGGTTGTGATAACCCTCTGCAACGGAAGCGTGGACCCATAACCTGCAGCTGTTCCGAGAGGATTGCGGTTATTGAGGATCCTGGCGGCCTCCAGCATCACAATATCGTCGGCGAGCGATTCCGACCACGAACCGAACCATAAGCCAAATGACGACAGCATTGCCGGTTGCATATGAGTATATCCCGGAACAAGAACCCCCTTATGCCTGAGGCTGAGCTCCTGCAGTTTATCGAACAGCCGGGCAACTCTCCCGGCAAGATCATCTATCGCTGCCCTCGTATAAAGACGAATATCCGTTAAAACCTGATCATTCCTCGACCTGCCGGTATGTATCTTTTTTCCTGCAGGACCCAGCATGTCCGTAAGTTCATTTTCTATCTGCGAATGGATGTCCTCAACACCTTCCCCGATTGTCAGGGCCCCTCTTCCATGCTTCTGAAACAACAGGAACAGGGCATCCAGGAGGCTTTTTTTCTCCTCCGCAGACAACAACCCGCATTTTTCAAGCATTATTGCATGAGCCATCGAGCCCGCAATATCCCATTCTGCAAGCATAAGGTCGGTGGTCCTGTCATTGCCTGAGGTGAATTGGATAACCGAATTTTCAGTAACAATACCTTTTTCCCAGAGTTTCATATTTCAATCCTTCTTTTTACTTGCCTCAACAATAGCCCTGTGAGCCATCAGCCTGATTGCATTGATCCTGATGAATCCCCTGCTGTCGGTCTGGTCGAATCCTCCTTCAATATCCATACTCGAGAGCTCCTTATCGTATAGTGATGATGGTGATTCACGGCCCTCAATAAGAATATTGCCCTTGTAAAGGCAGAGGTGGACGCTCCCGTCAATTATCTCCTGGCTTTTCTCAATCGCAGCCATGAGAAAATCCATTTCAGGGCTGAACCAGAATCCATAATAAATCAGCTCGGCGAACTTTGGGGCAAGCATGTTCCGCAGCCGCATCACCTCCCGGTCCATGGCAATACCTTCAAGATCTTTGTGAGCAGCATGAAGCACCGTGGCTGCAGGCGTCTCATACACACCCCTTGACTTGATGCCGACATACCTGTTCTCAACCATGTCGAGCAGTCCGATCCCGTTCCTGCCGGCAATCTCATTGAGATATGTGAACATCTCGAGCGAGTCATCCTTCAATGTCCCGTCATCCTTGTTTATGACCTTCACCGGAATCCCGTTCCTGAAATGAATAACGAGCCTTGTTTCCTTGTCGGGTGCTTCCTGTGGCAAAACCATTTTCGAAAGCATTCCCTTCTGAACGGAAAACATGGGATCCTCGAGAATGCCGGCTTCATGGCTTATATGCATGATATTGTCATCCTCACTGTATGGTTTGTCAATACTCGCCCTGACAGGGATCTTCATTTCCGAAGCATACTTGAGAAGATCGGTCCTTCCCTTGAACTTTTCCAGAAATTCCCTGTCCTTCCAGGGTGAAATCACCCTGATGCCGGGCTTAAGTGCATAGTACGAAAGCTCGAACCTCACCTGATCGTTACCTTTTCCGGTAGCTCCGTGCGCAACGGCTCCTGCATTCTCACTGACAGCAATCTCAATCTGCGTCTTCGCTATAAGGGGCCTTGCCAGCGCCGTACCAAGCAGGTACCTGTCCTCATAAACAGCATTCCCCATTATGGCCTTGAATACATAATTATCAATAAACTCTTTCCTGAGATCCTTAATTATGACCTTTGAGGCACCCAGAAGCATGGCCTTTTTACGGCACTCTTCAAAATCATCGTCCTGGCCAACATCAGCAACAAAGGCAATCACCTCATAATCCTTTTCCATGAGCCATTTTAATATCACCGACGTGTCCAATCCGCCACTATAGGCAAGTATAACTTTCTCTTTCATTTCCGCTTTTATTATTTGTTTATTAGGTCTTACTAATTCATTCCCCAGTCTTTAACCGGGCCCTGCCAACAGCCGCCAGCAAACCCGGAAAAATCATCTCAAGACAGCTGTGAACCTGCCCGAGGGCAATACCGTCGCGGGGAATCACCAGGATAGTGTCATCTCCGGCTACTGTGCCGGCAATTTCAATCTTCCTGCAGTTATCGATATGATATGCAGCGGAACCCGCGCTTCCCGGAATTGTTTTTATCACCACCAGCCCCCTGGCTTCGATCATATCCCGTATAACAGGAACAAAATTCAGCCTTGGATCAGGCTGAGGCAGGCCCGTTCCGCCCTCAATCACCGAATACCTGTAGCCACCGGTGCCGTCAGATATCCTGCTTACCCCCATCTGCCTTAAATTGCGTGACAAAGTGGCCTGAGTGCACCTGATCCCGGCTTTTTCAAGATGATTAAGCAATTCTCCCTGAGATGTAACGACCTCTTCACCCAGTATCTTCTCAATGGCGCGAAGCCGTTTAATTTTATGCATATTTATTCATTTCTGATGCAAATATATGCTTTATTTCTGATTTACGTCCTGATACCGGAATTTGTTATATTTTTGGAAACTAAAATCTTTTCTATGAAAGAGGCAATAAGAAAGGTGATAATTCTTGGTTCCGGGGCTCTTAAGATAGGTGAGGCAGGTGAATTTGACTATTCTGGTTCACAGGCACTCAAGGCTTTAAAGGAAGAGGGGGTTGATACTGTACTGATCAATCCCAACATTGCCACGGTCCAGACTTCGGAGGAGCTTGCCGGCAAAATCTACTTTTTACCAGTAACGCCTTATTTTGTTGAAAAGATTATCGAAAAAGAACAGCCTGACGGGATCCTGTTATCATTTGGCGGGCAGACTGCACTCAACTGCGGCATTGAATTGTTCGGAGCCGGTGTTTTCGACCGGTTTAACATAAAAGTACTTGGCACACCCGTGAGGGCAATAATGGACACTGAAGACCGTGAGCTTTTTATTAAAAGGCTGGACGAAATCGATGTAAAAACTCCCAGGAGCATTGCCGTTACCGGAGTGGATGAAGCCGTGGAAGCCGCAGCCAGGCTGGGATTTCCCGTCATCATAAGGGCTGCGTTTACACTGGGAGGGCAGGGAAGCGGATTTGCTTCCGACGCTGTTGAGCTCAGGGCACTTTCTTCCAGGGCTTTCTCTCATACCTGTCAGATTCTTGTTGAAGAATCACTCAAAGGATGGAAGGAAGTGGAATATGAGGTGGTGCGTGACAGGTATGACAACTGCATAACAGTGTGCAACATGGAGAATTTCGATCCGCTCGGGATCCACACAGGAGAAAGCATTGTTGTTGCTCCTTGCCAGACTCTTTCCGCCGGTGACTTAAACAAGCTCAGGGAACTGTCAGTGAAAATAATACGACATATAGGCATTGTCGGCGAATGCAATATTCAGTATGCCCTTTCGCCCGATTCATCTGACTACAGGGTAATTGAGGTGAATGCGCGCCTGTCGCGGTCGAGCGCCCTTGCCTCCAAGGCCACCGGTTACCCGCTGGCTTTCATTGCTGCAAAACTTGGCCTGGGTTACGGACTCCATGAACTTAAGAATCCGGCTGTTCCTTCCTCCACTGCTTACTTCGAGCCTGCCCCTGACTATATAATCTGTAAAATCCCCAGGTGGGACCTTAATAAATTTGCAGGCGTATCCCATCACATAGGAAGCAGCATGAAAAGCGTCGGTGAGGTGATGGCAATCGGAAAAACATTTGAAGAGGTTATCCAGAAAGGACTCCGGATGATCGGCCAGGGAATGCATGGTTTCACCGGGAACCGGATCGTGGAGTCGGATGACATTGAAAAAGAGCTTGCCGAGCCAACCGACATGAGGATCTTCGTCATTGCCGAGGCACTCGACAAAGGATTATCGGTCGACAGGATCCATGAACTTACCAGGATCGACAAATGGTTCCTGTACAAACTCCGGAATATTATCAGCATAAAAAATGAGCTTTGCCTCCTCGATTCACTTGAATCAGTTCCCCCCGGACTTCTGGCTCATGCCAAAATCAACGGATTCAGCGATTTTCAGATTGCAAGGCATGTCCTGAAATCTGATCCCGGGAACATTCACCCTGATCTCCTTAAAGTAAGGGAAAAAAGAAAAAGTTCGGGCATAATACCCTATGTCAGGAAGATTGACACCCTGGTAACGGGGAACCATGCCTCCGGCAGCTATCTGTACCTGACCTACGGTGCCGGGGAACATGACCCCGCCCTGAACGGCAACGACCCGGGAAGGTCAGTAATTGTACTCGGATCAGGAGCATACAGGATCGGATCGAGTGTTGAATTCGACTGGTGTTCAGTGAATGCCATCAGCACAATCAAAAAGCAGGGATACCGTTCCGTAATGATTAATTACAATCCCGAAACTGTAAGCACCGATTATGACATCTGCGACAGGCTTTACTTTGATGAACTGACTTTCGAACGTGTCCTTGATATTATAGACCTTGAAAATCCGTCGGGGGTAATCGTGTCAGTCGGAGGCCAAATCCCAAACAACCTTGCCATGCGGCTTTATGAAAGCAATGTGCCGGTTTTGGGCACATCACCCGTATCGATTGACAGGGCTGAGAACAGGCACATATTTTCACAGATGTGCGACTCCCTTGCGGTTGACCAGCCTAAATGGAAAGAACTTTCCTCAACCGGCGACATTTTCGAATTCGCTGACCGGATAGGGTTTCCTGTTCTCGTAAGGCCATCCTATGTGCTTTCGGGCGCAGCAATGCATGTTGTCTCAAACCGGAATGAGCTTACCCATTTTCTCGGCCTGGCTGCCCAGGTATCCAAACAACATCCCGTGGTTGTCACCGAATTTATTGAGAATGCAAAGGAGATCGAAATGGATGCCGTTGCCCGCGACGGAGAAATAATTGCCTATGCAATAAGCGAACATGTTGAATTTGCCGGGGTACATTCAGGCGACGCAACCATAGTGTTTCCGGCCCAGAAACTATATCTGGAGACCATAAGGCGCATAAAGCGGATTTCAAGACAGATCGCTAATGAGCTGAACATATCGGGGCCTTTCAATATCCAGTTCCTTGCGAAGGATAACGATATCAAGGTGATTGAGTGCAACCTGAGGGCGAGCCGGAGCATGCCGTTCGTATCGAAGGTACTAAGAACCAACCTGATCGAGCTGTCGACAAAAATCATGCTCGGGCTTCCGGTTGATAAACCTCACAAGTCGGTATTTGAACTAGATTATGTGGGAGTGAAAGCGCCTCAGTTCAGCTTCTCCCGGCTGGCAAAAGCTGATCCTGTCCTCGGTGTCGACATGGCTTCAACAGGTGAAGTCGGCTGCATAGGCGAAGGCTTCTATGAAGCTATTCTGAAGGCAATGTTTTCGGTGGGCTACAAAATTCCGCAAAAAAGCATTCTCCTTTCAACAGGGCCCGCCCGCTCCAAGGTTGAACTCCTGAACAGCGCCAGGGCCCTGACCCAAAAAGGACACAGGCTTTATGCAACCAGGGGTACACGGGAATTTCTTGTGAATTCCGGTGTTGAAGCGCATGTGGCATACTGGCCCGACGAGGATAAGTCGCCAAATGCCATAGAACTCATACGTAGCCGGGAGGTTGATCTTGTCGTGAATATCCCCAAGAACCTCAGCCCTTCAGAGCTAAACAACGATTATCTGATCCGCAGAAGCGCCGTTGATTTCAACGTCCCGCTGCTGACAAATGCCCGGCTCGCAAGTGCTTATATCCTTGCTTTCTGCAGAATGGATATAAAGGAACTGGCTATAAAAAGCTGGGCTGAATATAAATAGGACGGAAGGCGGAAGGCACTGACACAAGCGGGTGACAGATTGTGAGCAGAGGGTGTTCATGGCCATTCCGGCTTTCAGGCTCCGGATTGTACTCTAAATATGAATGGATAAGGGTCCGACCTATGCATTGGCTGCTTATTTTTCTGCTGGCACCATATTTCCTCTTAATGCTGAAATTGTTTTCAGTGTTGAAAAAGATCAAAGCCTTTCAGCCAGGAAAGGTCCCCGGCTTATTTGTATCCGTAGTTGTTGCGTGCCGGAACGAAGCATTATACCTGCCTGAGCTGCTGTCTGATATAGCGGGCCAGGCGTATGACAGTGATAATTTTGAACTTATTGTTGCCGATGACAACTCCACGGATCACACATTTAAAATAGCCAGTGAATTCAGGGGGATCAGGAACCTTAAAGTTCTGAAAAGCGCCGGGCAAGGTAAAAAGCAGGCCCTGAAGACGGCCATTGAAGCCTCAAGGGGCTCAGTGATTATTGCAACTGATGCCGACTGCCGTGTCGGCCGACAATGGATATCCACAACAGTTTCATATTTTGACGGACAAAAACCCCAAATGATAATCGGCCCCGTCAGTCCGGAATGCTCCAGGGGTTTCATCGGAAAATTCAGCGAACTGGAGTTCCTGGGTCTTCAGGCCGTAACAGCAGCAACTGCAGCCGCGGGATACCCCGTGATGTGCAACGGTGCCAACCTGGCTTTTACAAGAGATGTATACAACAGGCACTATGCCAGCATCCATTTTAATATTGACACGGGCGATGACGTTTTCCTCCTTCACAGCCTGAAAGCTGAAATGGGCAGCAGGATAGCCTGGCTGGAATCACCTGAAGCTGCCGTGAAATCAAGATTGCCTGAAAGGATCATCCCGCTTCTGAACCAGAGGGCGCGATGGATATCAAAGGCAGGATATTACAGTGACATTCACACAATCATACTGGCGGTTGTAACGTTTGCAACATCAATACTGCTTGCGGGCCTGTTCATATCAGCAATCATAAATGCCGCCTTTCTTCCCGTTCTGGCGGCGGCCCTTGCACTGAAATCCATTCCCGATTATTTGCTGTTATCAGTTACAGCTGACCGTTACGGTAAAAGCAAAGCCCTGAAATGGTTTCTGCCATCCGCGATAATATACCCGTTCTATGTGCTTGCCGTAGTTCTGTTTCTTCCGGCCAGGACAGGAAGGCATTAATTACCCATTTCGGAAAGAAACTTGATTCTCATCAGCCTTATCTCCTCCTCCTCATATTCATTGCCGAGCTCTTTTACTGCCTCATCGAGTGAGTCGGACTCAGCTTCCTCCCTGAAGTAAGAAAAAATATCATCCTGCCTCTCCTCGTCCATTACCATATTAATATAATAATCGAGGTTTATCCTGGTACCGTAATTGACAATTGCCTCAATCTCCGTCAGAAGTTCATTCATTTCCAGGCCTTTTGCCTCGGCTATGTCTTCAAGGGGTCTCTTCATGTCAATGCTCTGGATAATATACACCTTGATTCCCGACTTGTTAACCACTGATTTGACCACCATGTCGAGAGGGCGGATTATTTCCTTTTCCTCAACATATTTTTTTATTATGTCAACGAATTCCCTGCCGTACCTTTGAGCCTTGCCGGCACCCACGCCGGAAATATTCTGAAGTTCATCAAGATTAACCGGATATTGTATTGCCATATCTTCAAGGGAAGGATCCTGGAATATTACAAAAGGCGGTATTTCCTTCTGTTTCGAAATTTTTTTCCTCAGATCCTTCAGTATGCTGAAAAGTTCTTCATCAACGGCGGCAGTTCTGGCACCGAAAGCATTATCCTCATCGGAGGGATCGGCATAATCATGATCTTCGGCCAGCATGAATGAGGCAGGCTTTTCGGAGAATTCCATCCCCTTGGGAGTGACTTTCAGCAATCCGTAATTCTCGATATCCTTTGCAAGCAACTTGGCAATAAGCGCCTGCCTGATCACCATGTTCCAGAACTTCTCATCCTTATCCTCCCCTATTCCGAAGTATTCGAGTTTATGGTGCTTATATGACTTGATGGCCGAGGTAATCTTGCCAGAAAGGATATTTGCAATATGATCAGCCTTGAATTTTTCCTTCACGGCAAGCACTGTTTCAAGCACGTTAACCACGGCTTCGCTGCCCTCAAACTGGGCCTTTGGATGCAGGCAGTTATCGCAGGCTTCGCAGTTGTCTTTCGGATATTCCTCCCCGAAATAATGAAGCAGCAGTTTTCTTCTGCAAACGGAGGATTCAGCATATGAAACAGTTTCGAGCAGAAGCTGCTTGCCTATCTCCTGTTCAGCTATCGGTTTTCCCTGCATGAATTTCTCAAGCTTCACAATATCGGAGTAGCTGTAATAGGCAATGCAATTGCCCTCACCGCCGTCGCGCCCGGCCCTGCCCGTCTCCTGGTAATATCCTTCCAGGCTTTTGGGAATGTCGTAGTGTATGACAAACCTCACATCGGGCTTGTCTATTCCCATACCAAAGGCGATGGTTGCGACGATTATGTCGGCTTCCTCCATCAGGAACCTGTCCTGGTTTGCCGTTCGGGTTGCCGAATCCATGCCGGCATGATAGGGCAGCGCCTTGATGCCGTTTACCTTCAGGTTCTCTGCCATCTCTTCCACTTTTTTACGGCTGAGGCAGTAAATTATTCCTGATTTTCCCGGATTGTTCTTTATGTATTTTATTATCTCCCTGTTGACATCCTGTTTTGATTTGACCTCATAATAAAGGTTTGGCCTGTTGAAAGACGACTTGAAAATATCAGCTTCAAGTATTCCCAGGTTTTTCTGGATATCGTGCTGCACTTTTGGTGTGGCGGTTGCCGTAAGCGCAATAATGGGCGATCTGCCGATTGTATCGATAATGGGCCTTATCCGTCTGTATTCAGGCCGGAAGTCATGACCCCATTCAGATATGCAGTGGGCCTCATCGATAGCATAAAATGAAATGCCGACGTTTTTCAGGAAATCAATATTTTCCTCTTTTGTCAGCGACTCAGGCGCCACATATAAAAGCTTGGCCCTGCCTGAGAGTACATCCTGCTTTACCCTGGCACTTTCAGATTTGGTAAGCGACGAATTGAGAAAATGGGCAATATCATCATCGGTACTGAAGTTGCGCATCGCATCCACCTGGTTCTTCATCAGTGCAATAAGAGGAGAGATGACAATCGCGGTTCCGGCCTTCATCACCGCCGGCAACTGGTAACACAATGATTTTCCGCCTCCCGTGGGCATAAGTACAAATGTATCACGTCCCTCAAGAACATTCTTAATAATTGCCTCCTGGTTCCCCTTAAAGGTATCAAACCCGAAATACCTTTTTAAATAATCGTGTACAGCCGCATCACTTGCCATTTCATTATGCTGGTTTCTCGTATCTCACAATCTGCTGTCAATAACAGTTTAATAAAGTTATATAATATATTAATCAAATACTATTAAATAATGTTTAAAAAATACTGCGGGCCGCACCGAAGATTTTCCTGCAAAAGCAAATTGAGCTTGTTTTGCAAGATAAGATTTATCATCTTTGCAAACTGAATTTTTAAGGAATTAGTCTTTTGAGCCGATGGCCAAAAAGGGCAAAAGCAGCAGAAACAATGAGGGAGAAATGTCATTCCTCGAGCATCTTGAGGAGTTGAGATGGCATCTGATCCGGGCAATCCTTGCCATAATCGTTTTTATGATAACAGCGTTCATCCTGAAGAACGTGATTTTTGACAAGATCATTCTTGCACCGAAAAACCCCGACTTTCTGACAAACCGTTTGCTGTGCAGGCTCGGGAACCTGGTCAACATCGATGCATTATGCATAAACACCAAACCGGTTAATCTCATCAATATCAAAATGGCCGGACAGCTGACAACCCACATCATGGTTGCCCTTGTATCTGGTCTGATTATGGCCTTTCCCTATATCATGTGGGAATTCTGGCAGTTTTTCAAGCCGGCATTGCACACCAATGAAAAGAGGCACACACGCGGCGCCGTGATCGCCACTTCATTGCTTTTTTTCACAGGTGTCCTTTTCGGGTATTTTGCCCTGGCGCCCCTCTCAATTCATTTCCTGACCAGCTACCAGGTTAGCTCGGATGTTGTCAACCAGATAAACATCAGATCATACATAGGTACAATTACGTCAATCTGCCTTGCTACGGGGCTGGTGTTCGAACTGCCCATCATTGCATTCTTTCTTACAAAGATAGGAGTGGTAACTCCTTCGTTCATGATCAGATACCGAAGGCATGCGATTATTGTGATATTCATTGTTGCTGCAATTATCACTCCTCCTGATGTATTTTCCCAGATGCTTGTGGCCATTCCGCTTCTTGCCCTGTATGAAGTAGGGATACTTATCTCGAAGAGGGTCATGAAAAAGAAGGAAAAGGAGCACAACGAGTATATGAACGCCGGTTCTGAACCTGCCAAATGACCTCCTCCAGCATCCTGTCATGAAACTTTATACTGAAAACCTGGTAAAAAAATACAGTAACCGCACGGTTGTCGACCATGTTTCGATAAATGTTGAGCAGGGTGAGATTGTTGGCCTGCTCGGGCCAAACGGTGCCGGCAAGACCACTTCGTTCTACATGATCGTGGGGCTGATCAGGCCAAAGGAAGGGAGAATATTCCTGGACAGCGAGGATATCACAACCCTTCCCGTTTACAAGAGAGCCCGGCGCGGTATCGGATATCTTGCACAGGAGGCTTCGGTCTTCAGGAACCTCTCGGTGGAAGACAATATAAGGGCCGTTCTCGAAATGTCGGGAATGTCTTTAAGCGAACAGGACGAAAGGCTTGAAACACTTCTGACCGAATTCGGCCTGCATAAAATCAGGAGAAGCAAAGGGATCCAGCTCTCGGGAGGAGAAAGACGCCGCACTGAAATAGCAAGGGCCCTGTCGCTTAAACCCAAGTTCATACTGCTTGACGAACCGTTTGCCGGCGTGGATCCCATTGCAGTGGAAGATATCCAGGAAATAGTGTCAAAACTCAAGAATAAGAATATCGGAATTCTTATTACCGACCACAACGTTCACGAAACCCTGTCAATAACCGACCGGGCATACCTTCTTTTTGAAGGAAGGATCCTGATGTCGGGCACATCAACCCAGCTGGCAGAGGATGAACACGTAAGAAAAGTCTATCTGGGCAAGAACTTCGAATTGCGCCGGTAATTGCACTTCCTTGTTGTTTAATAATATTTTTCTGTAATTTTGCGGTGCTTTTTGCGGATGTGTCGTAATTGGTAGCCGAGCAAGACTTAGGATCTTGTGTCCCAGTGACGTGGGGGTTCGAGTCCCTTCATCCGCACAGATTTGCAAACCGTCCGTTACGATCATCCGGGATGCGTCTGACGGTTTTTTTTAATGCCAGTAAACAAATTTAAAATGATTATTTCAAAGGAAAACATCGATGACCTTAATGCTGTTCTTAAAGTACAGGTTGAAAAGGCTGATTATGACGAAAAAGTTGAAAAAGTATTGAGGGATTATCGCAGGAAAGCGAACCTGAAAGGTTTTCGCCCGGGCAAGGTGCCATACGACCTGATACGGAAAATGTACGGAAAGGCAGTAAGGATAGAAGAGATCAACAAGGCCGTTACTGAAAGTATTCAGAAATACCTTGCAGATGAAAAGATTGATATCCTTGGCGACCCAATGCCCAAAACAGATGAACATGAAAAGATTGACTTTGACAACCAGGAGTCCTTTACTTTTTTGTTCGACCTTGGACTCACACCCGATTTTGAAATAAAACTCAGCAAGAAAAATAAGGTTGCAGGGTATGAGATAGAGGCAGACGAAAAAATGAAAAATGATTACCTCGAAAACTACAGGCGCCGGTTTGGCAAATTCGAAAAGTCTGACATGTCGGAAGATAAGGACCTGCTGAGAGGAAAGATCGAAGCTCTTGATGATACCGCCAATCCGGAAAACAAAGGATTGTTCGCCGACGATACAACCCTGGGCATCGATCTGATCAGGGATGATGAAATAAAAAAACAGTTTATCGGAAAAACCACAGGTGATTCCATCGACTTCGACCTCAGAAAAGCACTGCCGAATGACCATGAAATAGCAGGGCTCCTGAAAAGGAAGAACGACGAGGCGGAATCTATTGATGGCCGGTTCAGGTTTACAATAAATGAAATAACCCGCTTCAAACCGGCTGAAACCGGACAGGAACTGTTCGACAGGATTTATGGTGAGGGAGTGATCGGTTCAGAGGAAGAATTCAGAAAACGCATCGAAGAAGAAATCAGTGCAAATCTTAAACAGGAAACAGATCTCAGGCTGGCTTCAGACATCAGGGCACTGGCCATTGCCAGGACGGAATTCAGCCTCCCCGAGGAATTTCTTAAAAGATGGCTGCTTCAGGTAAATGAACAGGCAACCGAGGAACAGATAGAGAAAGATTTCGATTCGTTCAGGCAGGATCTGAAATGGCAGCTTATCAAGAACAAGATTGCAAGGGATAACGAGATTAAAATCACCCAGGAGGAACTACTGCAGGAAGCCGAAAACATTACCAGATACCAGTTCAGGCAATACGGACTCTTTTACGCTGCTGATGAGCAGATTGCAAATTACGCAAGGGAAACCCTGAAACGCGGGGAAGATGCAAAAAGAATTGCAGATAAAATACTCGACGAAAAGGTTCTGAGCCAGCTTAAGGAAATGGTCAAGATCGATGCCAGAAAGGTTACCATTGAGGAGTTCAACAAGCTTTTTGAGCAGTAGAGGTCACCGTACCCGATTTTCTTATTTTACTATTTTTCATATCTTTGTATGCAGAATTTAACAATTTCAACATGAACACTTCTGATGATTTCGGAAAATATGCCAGGGGAAGGCATGGTATAAGCAGCCTGACAATGCATAGATACTCTTCGATCCTTAACAGTTATATTTCACCAACCATCATAGAAGAAAGGCAGCTGAACGTTGCGTCGATGGATGTATTTTCACGTCTTATGATGGACAGGATAATTTTTCTGGGCCTGCCAATCGATGACTATGTGGCAAATATCATTGAGGCCCAGCTCCTCTACCTCGATTCGTCCGACCCGGGGAAGGATATCCAGATATATTTCAATACCCCTGGAGGATCGGTAAACGCCGGACTCGGGATTTATGACACCATGCAATACATATCAGCCGACATTGCAACAATATGCACCGGCATGGCCGCATCAATGGGTGCAGTCCTGCTGACGGCAGGAACTAAAGGCAAAAGATCTGCCCTCAAGCATTCAAGGATAATGATACACCAGCCGATGGGAGGATTTGAAGGCCAGGCATCAGATATCGAGATACAGGCCCGCGAAATCCTCAAGCTCAAAAGGGAACTCTTTGAGATCATTGCCCTGCATTCAGGAAATCCCATCGAAAAAGTTGAAAAAGATTCGGACAGGGATTACTGGATGACATCACAGGAGGCCAAAGAGTATGGAATGATTGACGAGATTCTCCATAAAAGCGAAAAATAACCTTAATGGATAAGTGCTCATTTTGCGGACGTACAAAGAAGGAGGTCAGCATTCTGATTGCCGGTCTTGAAGGACATATCTGCGATCACTGCATCGAGCAGGCCCACAGCATCATGAATGAGGAACTCGGCTCGAAGAATAATATTTCCTTCGATACCATCAACCTGCTCAAACCTGCCGAAATAAAGAATTTTCTCGACCAGTATGTAATGGGACAGGACATGGCAAAGAAAATAATTTCAGTTGCGGTCTACAACCATTACAAAAGGCTGATGCAGAAGCCGGATCCGGAAGATGTTGAGATTGAAAAATCCAATATCATCCTGGTCGGGGCTACAGGTACAGGCAAGACACTTCTTGCAAGAACGGTTGCAAAAATGCTGCATGTGCCTTTTGCCATTGTGGATGCCACGGTTCTTACCGAGGCAGGTTATGTGGGCGAGGATATCGAAAGCCTTCTTACCCGACTGCTCCAGAATGCCGACTATGACGTGAAGGCAGCTGAAAAAGGAATTGTTTTCATCGATGAGATAGATAAAATTGCAAGAAAGGGCGATAATCCGTCAATAACACGCGATGTATCAGGGGAAGGTGTTCAACAGGGACTTCTGAAACTCCTTGAAGGTTCAATTGTCAATGTACCCCCCCAGGGCGGGCGCAAACACCCTGAACAAAAAATGATACCCGTCGACACCAAAAATATTCTCTTTATTTGCGGAGGTGCATTCGAGGGAATCGAGAAGCGGATCGCACAAAGGCTCAATACCCAGGTCATCGGTTACGGAGCTTCCCGGAAAAGAGAAAGAATCGACAAAAACAACCTCCTTCAGTACATCGCTCCTCAGGATCTGCGTTCATACGGAATGATCCCTGAAATTGTCGGACGCCTTCCGGTGCTGTCACATCTTGACCCCCTTGACAGGAAAACTCTCAGAGACATCCTCACCGAACCCAGGAATGCCATAGTAAAACAGTATATCAAACTTTTCAGAATGGACAACATCGACCTTACATTCGGGGAAGGAGTCCTTGACTTCATTGTCGACAAGTCCATTGAGTACAAGCTTGGGGCAAGAGGGCTGAGAGCAATCTGTGAAGCAATTATGCTGGATGCAATGTTCGACGCACCCTCAACAGGAATACAGGAGCTGGCCATTACCACGGACTATGCTGTCCGTAAGCTTGAAAGGATTGACATGAAGGTGCTTAAGGCATCATAGAACAGCCCGGCTCATCAGAATCAAATCAGATCCGAACGGACATCGGGCCAGCCGGTATATGGCATATTCTCAAGGCATTAATCGAAGATTGGAAAAAGAAGTCTTATAAGGAGTCTTTCAAATGGTCTTTCAGGGAGCCTTCTGACTTCTGCCCCTCCTTTCATAAACCACATAGGCGTAAGGGATCCTTTTGTCATCTTGAGAAATGCATTCCTGCTCTGTGACAATCCGCCATTTCCTCAGGTCAATCTTCGGAAACCACGTATCAGCCGGCGAATTCCTGTGAACATGGGTTATGTACAACCTGTCCGCATATGGCATGAACTGCCTGTACACCGATCCGCCGCCGATCACGAAAACTTCCTCGTCATTTCCGCATTTGGTCAATGCATCCTCAATAGAATAGGCTGTTACAGAACAATCAATGCATTCTTCCGGAACATCGGTAAGAACAATATTCTTCCGTCCAGGCAACGGCTTCCTGGGGAGTGATTCCCAGGTTCGCTTGCCCATGATGATGCATTTGCCCATGGTAAGCGTCTTGAATCTCTTCAGATCTTCCGGGATGTGCCATAAAAGTTCATTTTTCATTCCGATCCCAAGGTCGCCGGATACAGCTGCAATTATTGATATCATCGTCATTCTATACAGATATTTCTCCCTTAATGCCGGGATGTGCCACATAATCAACCAAGGTAAAGTCGTCATACCTGAATTGTGTTATCTCCTTCACATCAGGATTTATCAAAATCGAGGGGAGTTTGCAGGGTGTTCTTGTAAGCTGAAGCTTTACCTGTTCAATATGATTCAGATAAATATGCGCATCACCAAGCGTATGGATGAATTCCCCCGGCTTCAGTCCGGTAACCCCTGCTATCATCATTGTCAGCAAGGAATAGGATGCAATATTGAAGGGCACACCGAGGAAAATATCGCAGCTCCGCTGATAAAGCTGGCATGAAAGTCTCTCTCCGGCTACATAAAACTGGAAAAGGATGTGACAGGGGGGAAGCGCCATCTTATCCAGATCGCCCACGTTCCAGGCATTTACAATATGCCTGCGGGAATCAGGAGAGTTTTTGATTGACTCAACAACGTTACTGAGCTGGTCGATCTTCCTTCCGTCAGCTGCGGGCCAGGAGCGCCACTGGTATCCGTAAACCGGACCCAGGTTGCCATCCCCGTCGGCCCATTCATTCCAGATCCTTACTCCGTTGCCGGTAAGGTATTTAATGTTTGTATCGCCCGAAATGAACCAAAGCAGCTCATGAAGTATCGACTTCATGTGAAGCTTCCTGGTGGTCAGGAGCGGAAAACCCTCCTGCAGATCAAATCTCATCTGGTATCCAAAAACACTTATGGTTCCGGTGCCCGTCCTGTCGCTTTTTTCCATTCCGTTTCTCAGGACATGGTCCAGAAGATCAAGATATTGCTTCATACCAGTATCACAAAAGAATCCTTTTCACCGGGGAGATATTTTTGCCGCCCATCCCCCGCCCGGTGCAAGCTCCACGTTGATCTTGCCGCCCTGACTGATATTGTATTTCAGATGCTTATAGTCCTGTGCATGCTTATCTGCATTAATACCGTCCTGGAATATTTCGATCATGTAATCCCCCCCGGGCAGGAAAGACAGATCCAGTTCCAACCGGCGGCTCTCCCAGTCTGTAAGCCCGCCCACGAACCAATCCTGCCCGGAGCGGCGGGCCAGAAGAATATAGTCGCCGACCTTGCCGTCAAGTACCTTTAAATCGTTCCATACCACTGGAACACCGGCGATGAAATCAGTGCACTCCTGCTCCTTCATGTAGTTTGAGGGAGAGTCGGAAAGCATTTGCAGCGGGCTCTCAAAAACAATGTACAATGCCATCTGGTGGACGCGTGTCCCCTGGCTCCCGGGCCTGGTAAACTGCGGGTTAAAATTTATTCTGTCCATATTGATCATTGCTCCGGGCGTGTAATCCATCGGGCCCGCAACCATCCTGGTAAACGGAAGGATAACATCATGCTCAGGAGTAATCTCCCTGCTCCACTTATTGTTTTCCATTCCCTTCACCCCTTCCCTGGTCAGTGCATTGGGATAGGTCCTTCCAAACCCGTCGGGTTTGTATGACCCGTGAAAATCGACCAGCAAATGGTGTTCAGCAGCTTTTCCGGCTGCTTCATGATAGAAGTTAACCATTTTCTGATCATCCCTTTGCATAAAATCTATCTTGACACCCTTAACACCCCATTTTTCATACAGGGTGAAAGCCTTGTCCATATCGTCCCAAAGGGTCCTGAAGACAACCCATAGAATAACCCCGACATTTTTAGATTTGCCGTAGCGGCACAACTCCTCCACGTCAATTTCAGGAACCGGTTCCAGAACACTTCCCCCTATCCTGTACCACCCCTCGTCAAGAATTATATATTCAATCCCGTTTTTCGCTGCAAAATCGATATAATATTTATAGGTTTCAGTATTGATGCCTGACCTGAAATCAACACCGTAAATATTGGTTGCATTCCACCAGTCCCAGGCCACCTTGCCCGGCTTAATCCACCTGGTGTCAGTCAGTCTCTGGGGAGCAGCCAGTTTGAAGACAAGTTCGCTTTCCACCAGCTGCCGGTCGGTGGGTGCCACCACAAATACCCTCCAGGGATAGCTTCGCGTTCCCCTTGTAACTGCAATATAATCCCTGACAGAGGTAACAAACAGATTGCGGTCGCCATCAAGCTTTTCAGCATCGGGATATCCGGGATGAACTCCTTTCAGTTTTCCCCTCTCATCGCCTGTTATCCACAAACCCGGATAATCTTCCATATCAGCCTCAGTAAGTAAAATGTTTGTCCCGCCTGAATTGAAAAGAACGGGAAGACTCGCAAGATGGCGGGGGGCTATTGTATCGAGCGATGTATATATATAACTTCGTTCGTTGTGCGACATGAAACTCTCCTCAAGAGGGTACCAGGCCTGGGTGCCCGGCGGCATGGCAAGGCTGAAGATCTCTTCCTTTACCGTTGCATCATTCTTCAGTGATGTTTCGAACCGGTAAGCGGCACCATCGTTATATGCCCTGAACTGAACTGCAAATCCGGAACGGAAAGAAATAAGCAGAGTGTTGCACTGATCAGGTATTTCAGAATGTTTAACCGCAACAACCGGCTCCAGGATATTGTCGATCGTGCCGGCAACGACCCTTTTTACCTTTTCATTTTCCCCGAATGTCTTATTTTCGGCCAGGATCATTCCCAGCCTTACCGATGAGATGATTTCCCTGCCGTCATAGGAAGCTTTCCAAAGAATCTCCGGGCCGGCATTTATGGCCAAAACCAGCCTGCCATCGGGCGATGAGACATTGTATTCCCTGGCAACCGAATAGGATGGCAGCATCAGGACGATCAACAGGTGTAAATACTTTATTTTCATTCGTTTATAATATTTTTTTAAAAGGCAGGATGCTTGTCTGACCCCCCGGTCAGGGAACCGCACATGACTGAACGCGATTACAATCATTCGTGTTTGTGTTTTTAGTCAATCATGCGTGTTTCATCCTGTTGATTATTGAATTTGATCCGGTGGTCAGGGAAAAGTCAGCTCCCCTGACCGGAACACCGGGAAACAGGTCATTATTTCTTTTTCTTCCTCTTTTCAATCTCATCCCTTATGGCAGCAGCGCGTTCATAATCTTCAGTCCTGACCGCCTCATCAATCATTTTGTAAAGTTCCTCATCCGGGTAATTCCTGTACTTTGATTCTCCGGTTTCGTAAAGGCGGTCATCATCCGCTTCGGCCGAGGCCGGAGTATCGGATGAGGTTATCGTGATTCCTGCCTTGTCGAGAATGTCTTCATTTATGTAAATCGGACATCCGAACCGAAGGGCCAGCGCGACGGCATCCGAGGTACGGCTGTCGATTGAAAGCTCTTTTTCGCCGTTGGTGCAGAGAAGCCTCGAATAGAATACTCCCTCTTCAAGCTTGTATATCATTACCTCAATAAGGGAAATGTCGAATTTGTCGGCGAAACTTTTAAACAGGTCGTGTGTAAGAGGCCGGGGAGGTTCAAGGTTTTCAAGCTTGATAACTATTGCCTGAGCTTCAAAACCTCCTATAATTATCGGTATCCTCTTTTCCCCGTTTTCCTCAATCAGGATGAGTGCATAAGCTCCCGACTGAGTCTGACTGTATGAGATTCCCAACACCTTAAGCTTCACTCTCTTCATATCAAATTATTAAAAACCAGATGAATATCAGGTTTCATCTTATCTCAGACAAATATAAAGATAATAATAGTTACAAGATAAGCTGAAAAGCCATTCTTTTTTTCAGTTCCGGTTCATTGTGAACGGTCAATTAAAATCATGATTAAAAACAAGCAGTATTAATTGAAAATAATGGAATTTTTATATCTTTGCAGTCCGAATTCAGAATCATAATCCGCAGGGGCCCGGTAAAGTCATATGGGATTATCAACATATGCGCCTCCCGGAATAACATAATAAAGGAATGAAATGTACGCAATAGTTGAGATTGCCGGTCAGCAGTTTAAAGTAGAAACAGGAAAGAGGATTTTTGTTCATCGACTTCAGGAAGACAAAGAAGCTGACATTGAATTTGACAGGGTGCTGCTTGTTGAAGATGAAGGCAGGATACTTGTCGGGGAGCCTGTTGTAAATGATTATATTGTAGCCGGCCATATTATGGACCATGTCAGGGGAGACAAAACCATTGTCTTCAAGAAAAAAAGGAAAAAAGGTTACAGGGTAAAAAACGGACACCGTCAGAATTTTACGCAGATCGAAATTACAGGAATCGGTGAAAAGGGCAAGATTGTTAAGCAATTGCCGAAAAAAGCCAAAGAGCGTGCCTCCGAAGCTCCGGCTGAGGAAATAATTGTTTCAGAAAAGAAGCCATCCGCCGGGAAGGGCTCATCCAAAAAGGCTGCGGAGAAATCTGCAGGGACCGCTGAGGTAAAGGAAAAGAAGACTACTGCAAAGAAAGTGACCGAAAAGAAACCGGCAGCCAGGAAATCTTCAAAACCAAAGGAATAGAAAAAGGACAGAATAAAATAATTTATCATGGCACATAAAAAAGGGGCAGGAAGTTCACGTAACGGCCGCGATTCTGAAAGCAAACGACTGGGAGTTAAGCTCTTCGGCGGTCAGACAGTCAAGGCCGGCAATATTATTGTCCGCCAGCGGGGAACGAAACACAACGCCGGACTGAACGTTGGCATTGGCCGCGACCATACTCTTTTCGCACTTGTTGACGGAGAGGTCGAATTCAGAAAGAAGAAGGACAGCAAGGTCTTCGTATCGGTTAAACCGGTATCTGAATAACAGTATACTTAAAAACCAACAGCTCCCGAATTTCTTTTCCCTGATGGAGAAGCATTTCCGGGAGTTTTGTATTTTTGCTCCTGTTCGTCATGAAAAATATATAACACCTTATTATGCTAACTCTAAATCTGATCCGGGAAAAAAGGGAATTTATTATCGGCAGGCTCAAAATAAAAAATTTTGATGCCGCAGAGATTGTGGACAGGGTTCTTGCACTGGATGCATCACGCCGTGAGATCCAGATAAAAACCGACACCCTTCAGGCGGAGCTGAACAGGATCTCGAAACAGATCGGTTTGCTGATGAAGGAGAACCGGAAAGATGAAGCAGAACCGGCGCGTGAAGCCACCTATTCACTGAAAGAAGAGATAAAGCTTCTTCAGGAAAAGGCAGTGCCGGTTGAAGAGGAGCTCAGGAACGAAATCATTCGTCTTCCGAACCTGCCGCACGATCTGGTGGCTCCCGGACATGGGGCAGAAGACAATGAAATTGTAAGGCAGGGAGGCATTATTCCCAAGCTGGCTGCCGACGCTCTTCCCCATTGGGATCTGATAAAGAAATATGACATCATTGATTTTGAACTCGGCATCAAACTGACAGGTGCAGGATTCCCTGTTTACAAGGGGAAAGGTGCCAGGCTGGAACGCGCTCTGATAGGTTTTTTCCTTGATGAGGGTGTAAAGGCCGGATACACAGAGATGATGCCGCCGGTACTGGTCAATGAGGACTCGGGATTTGGCACCGGTCAGCTGCCTGACAAGGAAGGCCAGATGTACCATGTTGGAATTGACAATTTCTATCTTATCCCCACTGCAGAGGTACCGGTGACTAATATTTACAGGGATATGATTCTTGGCAGCGACCAGCTTCCCGTTAAAAATATTGCCTACACACCATGCTTCAGGAGAGAGGCCGGATCCTGGGGGGCCCATGTTCGGGGACTGAACCGGCTTCACCAGTTCGACAAGGTGGAAATAGTTCAGATCACTCATCCGGATAACTCATACAAATCGCTCGACGAAATGGTAAACCATGTGGAAAGCCTTGTGGCGGCACTGGAAGTACCATACCGGATCGTTCGCCTATGCGGGGCAGATATGTCGTTCACATCAGCAATGACCTATGATTTCGAAGTATGGTCCGCAGCGCAGAAAAGATGGCTCGAGGTAAGTTCCGTGTCCAACTTTGAATCCTTCCAGGCAAACCGTCTTAAATGCAGGTTCAGGGAAAAGGGTGACAGGCAGTCGCGGCTGGTCCACACTCTTAACGGCAGTGCACTTGCCCTTCCCAGGATCGTTGCAGCGATCCTTGAGAACAACCAGGAAGAGAAAGGTATAAGGATGCCGGCAGTGCTTGTCCCCTATACCGGGTTTGATTATATTAACTAAGCTGCCCTGCCCTGGAAAGACATCCCTGATCAGGGTATTTTTCAGCGATGAATTGAACAGGATGGAAAAAACCAGGCAATCATACATCTACGCAAGCCTGGCTGTTTTCTTCTGGGCAACTGTTCCTACTGCATTCAAGATCTGCCTTGGTGAACTTCCGATTCTTGTGATGCTGACCATTGCATCGGTGGTCTCACTTGCTGTCTTTTTCATTGTGCTCCTGCTGACCGGAAAACTGAGCCTCCTGCTGAAATGTTCGCGGAACGACCTGCTCCGATCGGCAATCCTTGGCCTTGTAAATCCGTTTCTCTACTACCTGATCCTTTTCAGGGCATACCAGCTGTTGCCGGCGCAGGTTGCACAACCCCTCAACATGATATGGCCCATAATACTTGTATTCCTGTCGGTGCCCCTGCTGAAACAAAAAATAAAGGCCAGAAGTTACCTGGCCCTCCTGATAAGCCTTGCCGGCGTATACCTGGTCTCATCGCAGGGAGATCCGCTGCGGCCCGGGCATTCAGACACCGCAGGTGTGCTGCTGGCAACGGGAAGCTCGGTCTTATGGGCATTTTATTTTATACTTAATTTAAAAAACAGGAAGGATGAAGCAGTCAGCCTGTTCCTCAATTTCCTCTTCGGATCAGTTTACCTGATCCCGGCCCTGATCATTACTCACCAATGGCCCGGCAGCCTGTCCGAAAAGGGTGTTCTCTCAGCCATATACATCGGGATCTTTGAAATGGGCATCACATTCTGGTTCTGGCTGAAGGCCCTGAAGCTTGCAGCAACAACAGATAAAGTAAGCGGCCTGGTATATATTGCACCATTCCTGTCGCTCGTTTTTGTGCATTTCATAATACATGAACCCATCCATTATACAACTCTGGCAGGATTATTGCTGATCATATCAGGCATATTTATCCGGAACCGCAACTTCGGAAAAGGATAAATAACTATTTTTGCTGACAGTCAAACATAATCGTATTGATATATGAAAAAGCCGGCATTGATAATTTCAGTATTGCTGATTTTGATTGCCTCATGCAAAAAGGATCCGCCTGCTCCCCCTGACGACAATGAGATAACCCCAAAACAGGCAAGGGATGTGCTCTATACCATCATGAACGCCAATTACTACTGGTATGATCTTATGCCTCCTGTAACCAGGGAGGATTACGACGGTCCGGAGAAACTGATGGCCGCCATGAGGTACAAACCACTTGACCACTGGAGCTTTGTTGCAGACTATGAAAAGTTTAACGCACAAATGGAAGGAGAATTCGTCGGACATGGAATAATGATCGGGGTAGATGACTCAGACAGGGCAAGAATAGCCCTGATATACAAGGAAGCTCCGCTATACAGGGAAGGTGTTCGGCGCGGATGGACAGTAAAATCAGTGAACGGGACCGATGTTGCCCCCCTTATCATTTCCGGAAACACGGCAGAATATAACAGGGTAATGGGAAAGAGTTCAGCCGGTGTGACAAACGTTTTTGTTTTTGGCCTTCCTGACGGCACCGAAAGGACCATTTCCTCCACCAAATCATCCTTCAACATCAATTCAGTTGTGTATTTTGACACCCTCCACCTTAAGTCAGGACTGGCCGGCCACATCGTATTTGATTCGTTTATAGCTACATCGGTTGATTCCCTGACAAAAGCATTCAAATTTTTCAAAGAACAGGGGATAAATGATCTTATTCTCGATCTAAGGTATAATCCCGGAGGATTCCTGATGGGAGCAGTGGCCCTTGCAAGTTTTATAGCAGGAAACTCTGTAACTGCCAGTGATCTGTTTATAAAACTTGAATTCAACAAGAAGAAGACAAATGAAAATATATCATATACATTCAAAAACACCCCTTACCCGCTCAACATCAATCGCCTTGCCGTAATTACAACATCTGCAACCGCGTCGGCAAGCGAGGTGGTAATAAACGGACTTGAACCCTACATGAATGTGGTGACCATAGGAGATACCACAACCGGAAAATGCGTGGGGATGGGAGGATGGGAATACGGGAAGAAATATGTTTTTTACCCTGTAACATTCAAGGTGGTAAATAAAAACAATGAAAGTGACTATTTTGACGGCCTTCCCCCCGACATCAGGGTATCCGATGATATAACCCATGACTTTCGCGACAGGGATGAACTGTGCCTGAAGGAAGCAATCAATTATCTTGAAACGGGATCCCTGGGAAGGAAAGGCATCCGGCCGTTTTACCGTCAACCTCATTCTTCGGAAAGACCCTCATGGATGAATAATATTTTCCTCTATCCTGAAACGGGCAAATAACCGGATTATTCACCTGCATTGAAAAGGAAACAAAGCGAGAGAATCATACTTGGGATTGACCCCGGGACAACCACAACAGGCTATGGATTGATCAGTATTTCCGGTATTGATCCCGAACTTGTTGCCATCGGACTGATCGATCTTTCCAGGTTCAGTGATCATTATCTGAAGCTTAAGCACATATTTGACCGGGTTACAGGTATTATCGACGAATATCACCCCGTCGAGATGGCAATAGAGGCTCCTTTCTACGGCAAGAATGTCCAGTCGATGCTGAAACTCGGGCGCGCCCAGGGTGCAGCAATTGCAGCAGCGCTTAACCGCTCGGTCCCTGTTTCGGAATATGCCCCGAGAAAAATAAAGATGTCTATTACAGGAAGAGGTGCTGCATCAAAGGAACAGGTTGCCTCGATGCTCATGAAGATACTGAAGTTCGGGGACACAGAAATGAAGCTTGATGCCACCGACGGGCTCGCAGCTGCATTATGTCATTTTTACCAGTCAGGAGCACCGGCCGGGGAAAAAAGCTATCACAGCTGGAAGGATTTCCTGAACAAAAACCCCGGCAGAATAAAGAAGCCTTAGCAGGCTCAGACCTGTGCAACCGCAAGTGCAACAACACTTACAACGGTATTTCCAGCCCTGAGCAGCTCGGCTGTACAGGCTTCAATTGTCGAGCCCGTGGTGATGACATCATCCACCAGCAGAACATGGCATCCCTGTATGGCCTCCGGATCTTCAACCCTGAATATTCCTTCAACGTTGGACCATCTCCCGTACCTTGATTTACGCGTCTGGGTGTCAGAAGCCCCAATTCTTTTAAGGGAGCTGACATCAACACGGATTCCGGAAATATCCGCAATTCCCCGGGAGATTGTTTCACTTTGGTTAAAACCCCGTTTCCTCTCCTTTAATGGATGCAGCGGAACAGGAATTATAAGATCTATTCCGTCAAGAAATCCTGATGACTTCAGTGAAATTGCATAAATCCTTCCAAGTTCAAATCCGATCTCCTTTACTCCTTTGTATTTAAGCTGGTGGATCAGTTTTCTCATCCTGCTGTCCCTGTTGTAGAAGGAAAAGGCGGCTGCCTTTTCTATCAGGCATCTGCCCCAGAAGAGACGGGCAACAGGATTGTCGGATTTCAGGTGGAAACTGGTCCTGGGGATACTGATATAGCAGCTGGTGCAGATCAGTTTCTCATTTCTGAGCAAATGATCACCGCAACCAGGGCACAATCTTGGAAAAAGCAGACTGATGAAATCATCCCACAGATCGTAAAGACAACCCATGCAGCGAGAAGGATTATATATGCAAAGATATTAAAGATTTACCTTGCGGCTTATTTTTTCTGCCAGTGATTTGAATTCATCACTGGTCAGGCGGAGCTTGGGGTTCCGGAAATTAATATCCTCCATTGAATCCATCGGTACCAGGTGAACATGGGCATGAGGCACCTCAAGCCCGATGACGGCTACGCCAATGCGGTTGCAGGGTATCACTTCCCTGATTGCCTTTGCCACTTTCTTTGAAAAGACAACAAGGCCTGAAAGCGCGTCGTCGTCGAGGTCAAAGATATAATCGGTTTCGGTTTTGGGAATCACCAGGGTATGTCCTTCCCGCAGGGGATTTATGTCAAGAAATGCAAAGTATCTCTCATCTTCCGCAATCTTATGGCAGGGGATCTCGCCTTTGATGATCCGGGTAAAAATCGTGGCCATTCTGATAATCGAGGTTATAATGAAACAGAAAGAATTTCAAAGGATATAATTCCTGAAGGCACTTTGATCGCAACAGTATCTCCCACTTTTTTTCCGATCAGTCCCATGGCAATCGGGGAGTTTATGGCTATCTTCCCGTGTTTCAGATTTGCTTCGCTTTCAGGTACAAGCTGGTATTCCATTACACTGTTATTATGTATATTCTTGATCCTGACCTTATTCAGGATTCTGACAGTGGTTGTATCTATTTTCGATTCATCAATTATACGTGAACGGGTCAGTATATTCTCCAGCCTGGCAATTTTCATTTCAAGCATTCCCTGGGCTTCCTTTGCAGCAGCATATTCCGAATTCTCCGAAAGGTCACCTTTATCTCTCGCATCAGCTATCTGCCTGGAAATCTGAGGTCTTTCAACCAATCTCAGATGATCAAGCTTCTCTTTAAGCTTATTAAGTCCTTCTTCTGTTATATAATTAACATCTGACATATTTTCTCCCCGAATAAAAAATAAGAAGAATTCCGGGGAATCCCGGAACTCTTCAGAACAAACTTAAAAAAACTTTATTGAATTACCAAAAAAAAATCTATAAAAGTGGTATTATACAAGCGATTATCTGTTCCTGTTTCATTTTTTATACTTTCTTGCCGCAGCCCTGGAATCTTTCTCCACTTTCTTTCTTTTATTGTCGAAGTTTGCGTCAGCATCCTTCATGTTCTGCTTCATCCGCGTGCGTACCTCGGGAGTCTGGATTTCGAGGCTCCTTGCCCTGTTCCTTTTAATATAACCGGCATACTCCCTGTCCTTCTTTTTCTGTGCCTTTGCCTGTTTCTTCTTAGCCCTGACAACCCTTCCGGGCTCTCTTACCTTAACTCTTTTATTGTTAAGTGATTTGCCAAACAGGTCCTTTTCCGGATTTCTGACATATTTCTTGTTTTCCTGTCCTGTTACGGAGGAAAAAGCCAGAACAAGAACAAAAACCTGTGCAAGAATCCGTTTTCCTGAAAAAACATTCATGGTCTTATAACTGCATTAATGGTAAGGAATTGTTTTTTTTACATAACGTATTAATTTTGCATTAATTCCGTTGCGGCAATGAGTACTAAATTAAAAATAATCTTCCTTTCAGCTGTTCTGACAGCCTCCTTTTTTGGAAAATCCTGCAGGCCTGGTGATAAAGATGTTATTCCGGATGTTCATATAGATTTCACCATTGATTTGCAGGATCCGGATTTTTCAAACCTGATGGTTGCCGGAAGCTTTGACACCATCGACTCAAAGACCCGCAACTGGGGGCAGCGTGCAGCAGGATTCAACGGCAACGGAATCATAATTTACACAGGCATCGACGGATTTCATGCCTTCGACAGAACCTGTCCCTTCGATTATGCCGTCAGCAATCTGAGTATAAAGGTGAAAGTTGATTATTCCGGAGCGTCCTGCCCTGTTTGCGGAACAAGGTATGTGCTTGCGGCTTTTGGCGTACCTGTGTCAGGATCAAAGACTTATTCTTTGAAAAATTACCATGCAAATCTTGAAAGCGACCGATACCTGAGAATCTGGAACAAATAGGGGCTTCCTGCACCGGACCGGTATCAGTATCTGTAATGATCGGGCTTATAAGGGCCCTCAATTTTTACTCCGATGTAATCAGCCTGCTCCCTGGAAAGTGCTGTGAGCTGCACCCCCAGTTGTGCAAGATGCAGCCTGGCTACTTCCTCGTCAAGTTGTTTCGGGAGCCTGTAAACACCAGTCTCATATCTGTTCTTCCAAAGCTCGATCTGGGCAAGTGTCTGGTTGCTGAATGAGTTGCTCATTACAAATGATGGATGTCCGGTTGCACATCCAAGATTAACAAGTCTTCCCTCGGCAAGTATGAATATTTCATTTCCGCCGGCAAAAGTATATTTGTCAACCTGGGGCTTGATGTTTGTCTTCACAATCCCCGGCATAGCATTAAGTTTATCAACCTCAATTTCATTGTCAAAATGCCCTATATTGCATACGATCGCCTGATCTTTCATTCGCATCATATGGTCGAGCCTGATCACATCCCTGTTTCCTGTTGCAGTTACGAAAATATTACCTTCGCCGAGAGAATCTTCCACCGTTTTTACCTCAAAGCCTTCCATCGCTGCCTGGAGCGCACAGATCGGATCAATTTCGGTAACGATAACCCTTGCGCCGTATGACCTCATTGATTTTGCACATCCCTTTCCCACATCGCCATAGCCGCAAACCACCACCACCTTGCCCGCGATCATAACATCAGTTGCCCGTTTGATACCGTCGGCAAGGGATTCACGACATCCGTACAGGTTGTCAAATTTCGATTTTGTAACGGAGTCATTGACGTTTATTGCCGGAACAAGCAGTTCTCCGTTCTCCATCATCTGGTACAGCCTGTGCACCCCGGTTGTCGTCTCTTCAGAGATTCCCGTAAGTTCACTTACCGTTCTGTGCCATTTATCAGGATCCTTTAACAGAAGATCTTTCAGGGTCTGGAATATTATTCCTTCTTCCCTGTTCGCGGGTTTTTTATCAAGGATCGCAGGATCCTTTTCCGCCTTGTACCCGAGATGCACAAGAAGTGATGCATCGCCTCCGTCGTCAACTATCAGGTGGGGTCCCCTGCCCCCGGGGAATGTCAGTGCCTGCTCGGTACACCACCAGTATTCTTCAAGGGTCTCTCCCTTCCAGGCAAACACAGGGATGCCCCTTGCCGCGATTGCAGCAGCTGCATGATCCTGCGTGGAAAAAATGTTGCAGCTCGCCCATCGCACATCAGCTCCCAGCTCCGTGAGGGTTTCAATCAGTACGGCAGTCTGCACCGTCATGTGCAATGACCCCGTTATCCTTGCTCCTTTCAGCGGTTTCACTGAAGAATATTTCCGTCTGATCGAAAGGAGCCCCGGCATCTCCTTCTCTGCTATTTCAATTTCCTTCCTCCCAAAATCTGCAAGAGCAATATCCCTTACCTTATATTGTACAGCCTCTGTCACTATGTTCATAAAATTCCTGTTTTAAAATCTTCAATCCTACAAAGTTAACAATAATACTGCAACTATGTTGACGAAAGTATCTGAAGCGCATTCTGCCTGTCGGTCTTCATCTGTTCTGCAAGCTGACCGATGCTGCCGAAGCGTATCTCGTCCCTGAGCCTTTCAACAAAAAAAACCCGTATCTCCCTGTCATAAATATCTCCTTCAAAATTAAAGATATTTACCTCTATTGACCTGATGGCTGGCCTCCTGTTGACCGTCGGATTTGTTCCGATGCTCAGCATGCCCATAAACAACTGATCTTCAATTGCAATTCTGACCGCATACACTCCATTGCCCGGAACAAGCTTGTACATGTCGGCCGGTTTGATATTGGCAGTGGGAAAACCAATGCCGCGGCCAAGCTTCTTCCCCCTGATGACTTTTCCTGCCAGCGAGTATTCGTAACCCAGCATATCTGCCGCAATCCGCGGATTGCCGTTAAGCAGTGCTTCCCTGATCAGGGTTGAGCTTATGATTGCATGATCCGAAGTTATTCCGGCTATCCGTTCAACACTGAATCCGAATTTTTCAGCGTACCCGCTTGCCAGGCTGAAATTGCCCTGCCTGCTTCTTCCAAAATGATGATCATACCCTACAATCAGATGCTTTATCCCTATTTTCTCTACCAGGATTCTTTTTAAAAAATCGGATGCTTCCATTCCGGCAAGTGCCCGGCTGAACCTGAGGACAACAAGATGATCTGCCCCGCTTTCGGCAAGAAGTCCTGTTTTTTCATCCAGGGTGCTCAGAAAGGACATTCCGCTTTTATTATCGGAGAGTATCAGCCTTGGGTGTGCATTGAAAGTTACAACCACCGACTCTCCGTTCACCCTGCGGGCAAAACTGACCAGATAATCAAGCAGGGCCCTGTGGCCCCTGTGCACCCCGTCAAATATTCCAAGTGTGGCAACGGCGTTGCTGAGATCAAGTTTTTCCGTTCCTGAATGTACTATCATAAATCTGGTTGTTCGCGGATGCAAAATTAGCAAAGGGAGGTGAAGAAAACTTCAATAATGATTTTGTTTTTGTAATTTTATAAAAAGACATCCAACATCCTATCTTCTATGAATCCTTCAAAGTACTTTTTATCCGACCCCTGGCTGGAACCATTTGCAGGCATCATTGAAAGCCGCATAAACAGATGCCTTGAGAAAGAGAGACATCTTGCAGCCGGTAAGCCCCTGAAACAATTTGCAATGGGCCATTTTTACTACGGCCTTCATTTCACTGAAAACAAATGGATTTTCAGGGAATGGGCCCCCAATGCAACCAGGATTTTCATTATTGGCACATTCAGCAAATGGAAGGAGAAGCAGGAATTCAGGCTGGAGAGGATAAACTCCCATGGTGACTGGGAAATAGAATTGCCTTCCGGATCGATAAGCCACGGAGATCTGTTCAAGCTTTCTGTCCATTGGGAAGGAGGCAGGGGAGAACGTATTCCTTCGTATGCTACGAGAGTGATCCAGGATGACAGGACCAAAATATTTTCGTGCCAGGTTTGGAAGCCCGAATCAGAGTATGTATGGGAGATTGATGATTTCACAGCTCCCCCTACTGCACCGGTCATTTATGAGGCTCATATCGGGATGGCAACAGCCGAAGAGAAACTTGGCACCTACGCTGAGTTCACCGAAAATGTACTTCCGCTTATAATCAGGTCAGGCTACAATACAATTCAGCTTATGGCCATCCAGGAACATCCCTTTTACGGATCTTTCGGTTATCATGTTGCCAACTTTTTTGCGGCCTCTTCCAGATTTGGAACCCCTGAAGATCTGAAAGCGCTGGTTGACAAGGCACATCAGGCAGGAATTAAGGTGATAATGGACCTGGTGCATTCCCATTCCGTAAAAAATATCAATGAGGGGCTTGGTATGTTTGACGGAAACCCCGGCCAGTATTTTCATACCGATCACAGGCGAAATCATATTGCATGGGATTCATTGTGCTTTGACTACGGAAAGGATACCGTGCTTCATTTTCTGCTTTCCAACTGCAGGTACTGGCTTGAGGAGTTCAGGTTCGATGGTTTCAGGTTTGACGGTGTTACAAGCATGATTTATTACAATCACGGGCTTGAAAAAAACTTTACCTCATTTAATGACTATTTTGACGGGGGGCAGGATGAGGATGCACTTGTCTATCTTTATCTCGCAAACAAGATGATCCATTCCTTCAAACCCGGGGCATTAACCATCGCCGAGGAGATGAGCGGCATGCCGGGAATTGCCTGCGAGACGGACAGAGGCGGATTCGGGTTTGATTACAGGCTTTCGATGGGAGTGCCTGATTTATGGATAAAACTGGTTAAGGATACCCCTGACGAAGACTGGAGTATGGGTCTGCTGGGGCATGAACTTACACAGCGAAGACCCGAAGAAAAGATAATCTCATACTGTGAATCGCACGACCAGGCGCTTGTTGGCGACAAAACACTGATATTCAGAATGCTGGATGCAGAAATGTATACCGGAATGAATAAGTCATACCATAGTTTTACGGTTGACAGGGGAATAGCCCTTCACAAAATGATCAGGCTCATAACATTTTGCACTGCAGGCGGAGGTTATCTGAATTTCATGGGTAATGAATTCGGGCATCCGGAATGGATTGATTTTCCCCGTGAAGGGAACAACTGGAGTTACAAATATGCAAGGCGCCAATGGCAACTGGCATTTAATAATGATCTGAAGTATTCCTGTCTGCTGAAATTTGATAATTCAATGATAACCCTGCATAAGGAATTCAGGTTGCTGGATGACCTGACGGTGGAAAGGATTTATGAAAACGACAATGACAAGGTGATTGCTTTTTCCAGGGGGGATTTCCTGGCAGTGTTTAATTTCCACCCTGTAAGGTCATTTGCGGATTACGGGTTGCCGGTCAAGGGCAAGTACAGGATTATGCTTGACACGGATGATCCCGAATACGGGGGCTTTAACCGCATAGACAGGGTATCGGCCTATACCTCAACCAGGAAGTCGGTAAAACAGACCCTCGATCAGCCTTTCTACCTGTACCTGTATTTGCCCTCACGCACGGCCCTGGTGCTCAGGAAGGAGGCAATAAAGAGAGCCACCGACATCTAGTCGATCCATCTCAGAAGGTAGAAATCCTGCTTGTGCGGCAGGTCCTGGTGCCTTGGATAAATCCTTATGCCGTAGAAAAAGGTTCCGGCTTTTTCCGGTATCAGGTCGGCACGATACAGGCATTTCCCATTCTTGCAGCTGATCAGTTTGAACTCCTGGCTGTCAACAAACTCATATTCCCCGTCATTGTTCAGGAGTGTAAAGACGAATTCAACTCCCACATTTTGTTTCGGGATATTTTTTATATCGAGAATTATCTCGGCCCGGTAATCGTGCCCCGAATGGTATACGTTCTCTTCGGGCCTTTCGAAACTAAAATTAACCACTTCAATATTATCCCATTCCTCACGGATGGATTTTTTCCAGGCGGCAATTTCCTTTGCCTTCTCAAAATTATTGGTGGTCAAATACTTATTTCTTGTCCACAGTTTGGAGTAATACTTTTCATGATAATCATCGAGCATCCGCTTCATAGTAAATTCAGGTGCTATCTTTACCATGGTATTCTTGATGTGGCTTATCCATTCGACAGGGATTCCCTGGTCATTGAATGAATAATAGGCGGGGATAATTTCATATTCAAGCATATTGTATATTGTCTCCGCATCGACATCATCCTGCAGGTCCTGGTTTGTAAAGGTTTTCTTTTTAGACAGGGCCCATCCCGCATATGCACGGTAACCTTCCACCCACCAACCGTCGAGGACACTGAAATGGAGGGTTCCGTTCATCACCGCCTTTTCGCCGCTTGTACCTGAAGCTTCGAGAGGCCGCGTAGGGGTATTGAGCCAGATATCAACCCCCCTGACCAGGTTTTTGCCAAGCTCAATATCATAGTTTTCCAGGAACACCACTTTTCCTGCGAACTGAGGCATCTGCGATATTTCATAAACCTTTTTAATAAGATCCTGTCCGCCACCGTCGTGCGGGTGGGCCTTGCCGGCATAAATAAACTGCACCGGCTTTTCCGGATTATTTACGATCCGGGCCAGCCTGTCGAGATCCCTGAACAGAAGATAGGCCCTTTTATACGTTGCAAATCTACGCGCAAAGCCAATTGTGAGTGCTTTCTCGTCAAGATGATTACTGATGTTCATCAATGTCCGGGGGCTGACATGTTTATCCATCATAACAGTCTGAAGTCTTTTCCGGATATTTATAAAGAGCTTCTTCTTCAGGGCTGTCTTGATTTCATAAATCACCCTGTCATCGAGGTTGTACAGCTTTTCCCACTGACTCCTGTCGGTCTGATCAAAATGCACTGTACCGGTCAGTTCCTTGTATACCGGCTGCCATTCAGGAGCCAGCCATGTCGGATAATGAACACCATTTGTAACATAGCCTATATAAAGTTCCTCCTTGAGATATCCGGGCCAGAGTTTGTTGAACAGGCCCTGTGTAACCTCTCCGTGCAGTTTGCTGACCCCGTTCAGTTCCTGCGACATATGTGCTGCCAGGTAGCTCATGTTGAACTTCCTGTCGGCCTCCCCCTCACACCGGCCAAGTGCCATCACTTCATCCCACGATATTGAGAACCGGGAGTGATAATGGGAGATATACTTCCTGAGCATGTCTTCCTCAAAGGCATCATGACCCGCGGGAACAGGCGTATGGGTAGTAAAGAGGGTTGATGACCGTATTGCCTCCAGCGCCTCACTGAATGTAAGGTGGTTTTCCGAGATCATTATCCTCATTCTTTCAAGGCCTATGAACGCTGAATGTCCTTCGTTGCTGTGAAAAAGATCGGGTTTGAGCCCGAGTGCAGTCAGGGCCCTGATGCCGCCAATGCCCAGGAGGAGCTCCTGTTTCAGCCTGTTCTCATGATCCCCGCCATAAAGGTAATGTGTTATGGAGCGGTCTTCCGGAATATTGTCTTCAAGATCCGTATCAAGAAGCAGCAGCCTGACTTTACCCACACTGGCTTCCCACACCCTGACATTCACTGTTCTTCCCGGCCAGGCAATACTGACCGTAAGGTTCCTGCCTTCATGGTCCTTAATAAGGGTTATGGGCAGGCGTGAAAATTCTTCCGGCTCAAAAATAGTAAGCTGTTCACCTTTCGGACCCAGTTTCTGCTTAAAATAGCCGAACCTGTAAAGCAGCCCTATACCTGTGATGTTATAATTCGAATCGCTTGCTTCTTTAAGATAATCCCCTGCCAGGATCCCAAGCCCGCCCGAATAGGTCTTCAGACACTGATGAATACCGAACTCCATGCTGAAATAGGCAACTGATGGCTTGTCCGGATCTGCGGGCCTTTCCATATAGCCCGTGAATTCAGTGTATACCCGGTCAAGATCCGCAACAAACTCTTCATCATCCTCAAGTACGAGCAAACGTTTATAGTCAATCTTTTCAAGAAGCAGTTTCGGATTATGACCCACATCTTCCCATAATGACGGATTCATTCTGCGAAACAGTGACTCGGCCTCAGTGTTCCACGACCACCATAGATTTCCTGCAAGGGTTTTCAGGGACACCAGCTTGTCGGGAACGTCGCTTTGCACATATATATCTTTCCAAACCGGTATCTGATGAGGCTTTCTGACATGCAGGCCCGGAGTCTCGACAAACTGGGCAAATTCCCTTGATTCTTCCCTGCGTTCCATGCTGTGAACAAGGGCATTCTCATATGCGTTGAAGTAAAACTTTACAAGGTTATCCCACATCGCGATACGTGAAATTTCATGAGCCTTTTGCCTGGCTTTTTCAATTTCCTGATCGGAAAGATTGATGAATTTTCTGGTAAAATCCTTGATAGCGGTTACAACTTCAGCTTCATTATCATCGGTTCTTTCAATAACTGCCATTCCATTTCCCGGGTCACTGAAATATTCCTTAACCCACAGCCCGAAACCCGAAAGAGAGGTTGTAACAGTCGGAATGGAGAACATGAGGCTTTCGAGGGGAGTATATCCCCAGGGTTCATAATATGACGGGAATATTGTAAGATCAAAACCAATAAGTAGATCGTAGTACGCCATATTGAATATACCGTCGTTACCATTAAGGTATGATGGTGCAAAAATGATCTTGACCCGTGATTCCCTGCTGTTTGTAAGGTTCTTCTGGTTTATGTTGTTCAGCACCGGGTCTGATTCCGGGTAATGAAGATAATGAGTGAGGTATTTCTCGTCGCCCCTGGCCTGTCCGTTATCATTGAGAACTTCAATAAGATCCTCCCTCGGCCCCCTGTGATAAGCCGGAATAAGGATAAATGCAATGCATTCCTTTGTAAGGTTATCCTTTATATTCAGTTCAGCCAGGGCATCTATGAAAATGTCCACACCTTTGTTCCTGTATTCATATCTGCCGCTATTGGCGATATAAACGCAATCATCCGAAACCGGGTATCCCAGAACTGCCTCAGCAACTTTCTTAAGCCTTTTCCTGGCCTCCTTCCTTTTTTCCGGAAAGGCCTCCCCGGAGGGGACAAAAGAATCTTCAAACCCGTTGGGAGTAACAATATCAACTTCCTTGCCCAGGAAGTAAGAACATTCCCGCGATGTGATCTCGCTTACTGTAGTAAAAACATCGACTTCGGACCCTGACAATTTCTCGAGCGACTGCTTTGCCACCACATTGAATTCGCGTGATACCTGCACAGGATTAAACTCCTTCATTCTGCCGTACAACGGCCTGTTGTTTCCGGCAATGCATCTTCCCAGAACGGTGGCATGGGTGGTAAAAACGGTAGCTATCCAGGGAGCATATTTTTTAAGGTACAATATCCCCGTACCTGTCATCCATTCATGAAATTGAGCAATAACATCGCGCCTGTCACGATAAAATGAAGTGAAATTCTCTATGATCTTGCCGGCGGCATACCCGAAAAGAGCCGGTTCAACATAATCCCACTGCCCGGTGATACTGTCAAGCCTGTATGTTTCCCAGAAACCGGCAAAAATCTCATTCTGCTGGCCAAAGAAAGGAGTAAAGTCAACCAGGAAAACAATGGGCTTTCCTGCAATGTTCCATCTTCCGGTTCTCACTGCCAGTCCTTCGATCGCAGCAAATGATTTCCACTCCATAAACAGGGAATCGTCGGGAATAAACTCAGGATTGGTTACTTCTTCCCTCCAGACGTCGGGGCCTATCAGTATATAATTATCTCTCAGTTCATTTATAAACTTAAGTGCCTTAGTTGAGATTACCGTATGAATACCTCCAACTTTATTACATACTTCCCAACTGGTCTCAAAAACTAGATCAACATTCATTATGATTTATATTTGTACAGATTATAAAAAGGCAAGCAGGATCAGAATCCGTATTGATTATCCGTTCACATGCCTGATTCAATTAATTGCTTTTGGCTTCCCTCCTCTTTTTTTTCCGGATGCCGTTCCTTTTGGCAGGACCAGACCAATCTGGCTGGCAATATTCTTATGGGGGCCTTTTCTCATTCTCTGGTGTTTAAGTGACTCAATCTCTGCAATCTGCTGGTCAATTAACTGTTCTTTTGTCCTAAGCAGATTATTAAGTTTGGATATTTCGTTTTGCACGGCAACATCGGGGATACATCTGTTCAAACGCAATTCAAAGTCACTTAGTACATTCATATAGTTCATAAATGCATCATAGGGTGTATCATACGGGTTAAAATAGGCGTGCACGGCACCGTCGGAGAAGAATTTTGTGGCCATATAATAGAAATGATCACTGGCCTGCAGGTATATCCAGTCTTTCAGGATCTGCTTGTCATCGCACCTGGCAACCTTTTCGGACAGACTGTAAAGTTTGTCAAGGGCAGCAACCTGAAGTTCATTTCCATGCCATGCTGTTATATCTCTTTCCTCATCAGCCCATGAGATTGGTGAAGGAACACTTATTGCCGATATTGGTTGCAGATACTCGGAGACTTCCGTGGGAGTCATGAATTTATAGGGTGTTTTTTTCATGACAACGCCTGGCATATGCTGCAGGAAGTCAAATATTCCGGTATCCTTATTATTATGTTCCCCGAAAGTCTCATAATCGATAAAAACATTGATCAGTTCGCTTTTGGGTGCCAGCTTGTTGAGCCATAATGCATACTTGTCGGCAGTGAGGGGCCATTCATTCCAGCTTTTATTTGAAAATCTGAATGCAATATCATCACTCAGTACAAAGTTGCGCAGCAACACCTTGAGCCTTGGATTTATTGTATTACAATACAAGAAGTTAGGGCTTTTCCAGCCAAGAACATGCTTGGCTCCTTCCGTAAGCACCGATTTGAATCCCAAATCGCCAACCCATGATCCGATCTGATCAGAATATATCAGTTCCGTATTTCTGAATGAGGTGGCTTCCACGCCCAGAAATTCCTTGATCATTGCCTTATGGACATTGACCTGCCGTTCAAATTCATGCCTGCTTGCAATCGATGCAAGTGAATGAGACTCGGTTTCAGCAAGGAATTCAACCATGCCGGTATCGGCCAGTTTTCTGAATGAGTCAAGCACCTCCGGAGCATACAGGCGAAACTGATTTATTACCAGTCCGGTAAGCGAGAAAGAGACCTTGAACTTCCCTTTATTCTTTAAAATCAGATCCAGTATTACTTCATTGGCAGGAAGATAGCAATTCTTCGCCACCTTTCTCATGATTGACTCATTTGAGAAATCATCATAATAGTAATGATCATGTCCCAGGTCAAAGAATCTGTACCTTTTAAGCCGGAAAGGCTGATGAACCTGAAAATAAAAGCATATTGCCTTTTTACTAACTGCACTCATATTTTGTTCTTGTTTTGCCAAATAACTCTGTAATAAATATCTCTGACGTGTCTGGCTGAATTGTCCCATTTCAGCCGTACCACTTCCTCCTTGCCGTTTTTAATAAACATTTTTGCAAGGGCCGGATAGTTCAGTATCCCGTAAATTGCATCCGCCATCGCATCTATGTCCCAAAAGTCCGTTTTAACTGCATGGGTGAGTATTTCAGATACTCCTGATTGCTTGCTTATAATCACCGGAACGTTCGATTGCATTGCTTCAAGGGGAGAGATTCCAAATGGTTCTGATACTGAAGGCATTATATATACGTCGCTCATGTGCAGCATTGTAAACACATCCTTTCCCTTCAAAAACCCTGTAAAATGGAATCTGTCTGTTATTTTGAGGGCGGCTGCGCGCCGCATCATTCTTTCCATCATATCACCCGATCCTGCCATAACGAACCTGACATTGGGAAGAACCTTAAGCAGTTTATTTGCCGCTTCAATGAAGTATTCCGGTCCCTTCTGCATGGTGATCCTGCCCAGAAAGGTCACAACCTTATCCTCAAATCCCTTTTCGACCGCAACATCCTGCGATATTTTAACAGGCTCCACTGCATTGTAGACCGTTTCCACCTTATCGGGATGAATATTGTATTTATTGATTACAATGTCGCGGGTAAGGTTACTTACGGTAATGATCTTTGAAGCTGCATCCATTCCCTCCTTTTCGATCCTGTACACATCAGGGTTCACGTTCCCTCCGCTTCTGTCGAAATCGGTGGCATGGACATGAATTACCAGCGGCTTGTCCGACACCTCCTTTGCTGCTATTCCTGCCGGATAAGCGAGCCAGTCGTGGGCATGAATAATGTCAAAATCGTTTTCCTGGGCTATAACCGAGGCAACGACGGCGTACTTGTGTATTTCTTCCATAAGTGAACTGTCGTAGCGCCCCGAGAAGTCCACGGTACCCTTATCATTGGTCTGAATTACAAATTTATGTTCGGGTATTTCTGAACTTATTTTGTTCCAGTATTCTTCCGGATCAGTGTATGGTATAATCCTCGATGAGACTTCAATTTTTTCAACGGGTCGTTTGGAGCCTTTGTACCGAATCTGCTTGAAGGCAACGGGTACTTTGTTGGCGCCGATGAGCCTGACTTTCGTCTTTGCTTCATCGCCCCATTCCTTGGGCACAACGAACAGAACCTCGAGGTCTTCCAGTACCGACATGCCTTTTGTCAGACCATAACTGGCGGTGCCCAATCCGCCTGAGATGTGGGGAGGAAATTCCCATCCGAACATTAAAACACGCATAACTTTCCTGAATTATAAGTTAGCATACACATTTTCAAGCAGATCGATTACCCTCAGCACTTCGCCTACACTCCATGCCTGGGAGATGGCGCCATTAGGGGCATGAGGCGGGTCACCGTCATATATTTCGGAAACAGTGGTAACACCATGCTCGCTCATTACCTCTTCCAGCCCGTAGATAAGCTTCCTGACTTTCTGATAGCCCTGCTTTCCGTAAACCTTCAGCCATCCTTCACAGAACGGACCCAGCAGCCATGGCCAGACAGTGCCGTTATGATAGGCTGTGTCGCGTTGTTCCTGGCTGCCCGAATAGGTTCCCTTGTATCTGGGGTTACCCGGTGAGAGGGTTCTCAGACCCCTTGGAGTAACAAGTTCCTTATCAGCAATATCCAGTATCCTTTTCATCTCATCCGTTGACAGCATGGAATACGGCAGAGACACTGCAATCAACATGTTGGGCCTGACAAAAAAGTTTTTCCCTTCCTCCTCATTCACATAATCGGCGATATATGCCTTTTCATTGCTGCAGAAAATCTCATGAAAGGATTTGTTAATGAGTTCAGGCAGCTTTTCATATTCCTTTACAAACTTCCGGTCCCTGGCTTTTCTTGCCATATCGAGGGTGAAACATACGGCATTGTACCATAATGCATTGATCTCGCAGGCGTATCCTTTGCGCTGAGTCACCGGTACGCCGTTTACGACAGCATCCATCCATGTAAGTGATTTCCCCGGTGCATCAGCATAGATCAGACCATTGTCCCTCATGCTGATATTAAACTCGGTACCATGGCTGTAGGCATCTATTACAGCCTTCATGGCACTGCCATACCTCAGCCAGGCATCATTGCCCCCGCGCATGAGGTATTGCTGGACCGCCCAGAAAAACCACAGCGGGGCATCGACGGAATTAAATGCAGGATTGCCGACATTTCCCATATTCGGGAACAGCCCGTCCTTCATCCTTCCTATCTGTGTATCGAGCACATCCCTGTAAAGTTCAAGCTTGTTGCGCTTTGCAAGGGCCAGCCCGGGAAGTGCAATGAATGTATCCCTGCCCCATGATCCGAACCAGGGAAATCCTGCAATTATATAGGTATTTCCGTTCCGTCGCTCAATAAACTGCTGGGCCGCTGTTTCAAGGCAATGCCTGAAACTGTTCCTGGGTGTCTTGCGCGAAACGGCCTTTGTAAACTTGGCTTTCAGGCCCGAAGGTTTTTCTTCCCTTGTTGAAGCAGAAAATACAATCACATCACCCTCATTTGCATCGAGCTCGAAAAATCCGGGAGTAAAAAGATCTTCCGAATAATCATATCCCCGTTTCTGTTCTTCGGGATATTCAACCCCGAGATACCAGTCGGGAACCGGTACGAATTCAGCTTTTGTTGAACACTGCATGTGCAGCTCCGGGAAACCCTCATACATTCTGGATTTTATCCCGTTGGCAATATAATCAACCCTGGTGTTACATGCCAGGTTGGCATGGGTCAGCTCATGTATGCTCCTGAAGGCAAGGAACGGGCGGATCTGAAGTTTCATGGGCTCTGGAGCCTCAAGTACCGTTAACCGAACCAGATATTGCTCCTCATAGTGAACAAGCATACGCTCCTGCTTCAGAATTACGCTGCCCACCCTGTATATCCTGGAAGGCAGTGTCTCCATCTCAAGAGCCTCAATGTATTTATGGCCCTTGGGACTAAAATAATCTCCCTTGTATTTCCGGATACCCGTATTGAAGCTCTTGTCGTCAAATACCACCGTAATATCAAGGGACGAGAGAAGAATGTGCCTTTCACCCCCGAAAGCATCCACCGGACATATCAGGAGGCCATGATATTTCCTTGTGTTGCAACCTACTATTGTGGTGGAGGAATAGGAGCCGGCCCTGTTCGATCTGATCACTTCCCTTGAAAGAGCATATTCAAGATTAACAACCTGTTCTTTTTCAAACTTAATGTAGCTCATAAACTGGTTTTTTTGTTCAGGTATTAGTTTGTTCAGGTACTAAAAAGTCTTTTAAGATAATCTTTTTATTTGACATCGCAAAGGAATCTGACGGGTGAAAAAACATTGTTAATCGCTTTGACAAATGTCTTCCGGCATACTATCAATATATTATTTGCAGAAGCATGCAGATAAAAAAAGAATAACTTTGCATTTCATTTATTGTTCAAATTAATTTAAAATATTTTAAATGAGCAGAAAGTATGTAATTTTTGCTTTGGCTGTACTTCTGACCGGATCTTGCAGGAACAACACTGTAGAAATAACCGGGAAAATTGAAAATCCTGTCGCGGGGGAATACCTGTTCCTCGACGAACTAAAATCAGATGATCTCATTACTGTCGATTCCATGATGATTTCAGGCGATGGAGTATTTGAATTCACAAGGGCTGTAAAATATCCTTCTTTTTACCTGCTCAAAATTAATCAAAAAAACTATCTGACAATGCTTTTGGCTCCGGGTGAGAGAATAAAAATCCATTCCGTTCACGATTCATTGAATTTCCCTTCTGAGATCACCGGCTCTGAAGGTACCGAATTACTCGTCAGCTATAACAGGGAACTGTTAAGGGCAATAAACAGATTAAAAAGCCTCAGCGATATTTATGACCGGAATATTGACAATCCTGACCTGCCCTCGGTGATTGATTCGCTCGACCGGCTCGCCCAGTCGTATCTCAATGAAATAAACAGCTACACAAAGGAATACATTGACCGGAACATTACTTCTCTCGTCAGCCTGATGGCTATTTATCAACAGGTTGCACCAAATGTTAATGTTCTTAACCCTTCCAGGGATCTTGCATATTTTAAAAAAGTTGACTCATCGCTATATTCCCTTTACCCTCATTACGATCAGGTAGTGATTTTCCACGATAAGGTTGCTGAGCTTACGGCAAGATACGGGGAGCCCGGGCCGGACTACGGCACGCCAGACGAACGGATGACAGCGCCTGAAATTTCGCTCCCCTCACCCGGCGGAGACACGATTAAGCTCTCATCAACAAGAGGATCTGTGGTCCTCCTTGACTTCTGGGCTTCGTGGTGCCCTCCATGCAGGGAGGAAAATCCAAATCTCGTCTATGTTTACAACCTTTACCACAGGAAAGGATTCCAGATCTACCAGGTGTCGCTTGACAAGTCAAAGGATGCATGGATACGGGGAATCCATGAGGATCAACTTGAAAAATGGATCCATGTGAGCGATGTTAAGTACTGGAATTCCGTTGTTGTGCCGCTCTACAACATTGAATCAATTCCGTTCAACTATCTTTTAAACACGGATGGACAAATAATCGCCACAAACCTAAGGGGAGATGCACTGCAAAGAAAACTTGCCGGACTGTTTAAATAATCCCTGATCAGAATGCAACAAACAAGCAAACTTCATATAATAATGAAAAGATCGTTTACTCTTCTGCTAATGGTTCTCGTGATTGCCGGATGCCACAGGAAGGAAATGTTTACCATTTCAGGAACAATCAGGGAAAAAACCAGTGACATGATTTATCTTAACAGGCTCAACATAAATACCCTGGTTTTAACTGATTCTTCAAAAGTCAGCAAGAGGGGCAGGTTCCATTTTAAGGTCAGGTCAAAGGTTCCTGAGTTCTACCAGATTGGATATTCAGAGAAAGAGTTTGTGACAATTCTGGCAGGGCCGGGCGAAAAGATCAGGATAAATTTCAGCGGAAAGAGTCTTACCGACGGTTATTCCGTAACCGGATCAGTGGGAACGGAGCAGGTGCAGATGCTTGAACAGAGGCTTGCAGCAGCAAAAATCAGGCTTGATTCCCTGCAGAATGTGTACAAAAAGGCATCGGGACAACCGGGATTTGAAAAAACGGATTCTGCTCTGAGTGCGAGATATCTGGAACTTCTAAAAGATCTGCGCAGGAAAAACATCGAATTCATTATTTCCAATCTCAATTCAATGGCTTCCATAATGGCCCTTTACCAGAAGACGGACGAGAACACGTATGTACTTTACGACCAGCGTGACCTTCAGTATATGAAGCTTGTTTCGGATTCACTGTCTAAAGTATACCCAAATTCCCCAAATGTCAAGGCTCTCACCGAAGATTTCAAGAAGGAACTGAACAGGATGTATGCAAGGCAGATCCGGAATATTGCAGAAACTAAGTCCGAAGCAAGGCTCGATCCGGATCTGGAAGATATCAACGGAAGGAGGATCCGGTTATCGTCATTGAAGGGTAAGATTGTGCTTCTTACATTCTGGTCGGCACAATCCAGGGAATGTTTGGCTGACAACCTTCAGCTGAAGCAGCTTTACGGCAAGTACAGAAACAGGGGGTTTGAGATATATCAGATTAACCTTGATGCCAGCGAGGAGGTATGGAGGAACGGAGTAAGATTTGATGACCTGCCATGGATAAGCACCAGGGAGGATGATCCCGGCAACCCTGCAAATGCACGGCTTTTCAACGTCAGGGCCCTGCCGGCAAACTATCTTTTCGACCGCAGCGGAACAATTGCAGGATCAAACCTTTTTGGCAGGCAGCTCCAGATAAAGCTTGATCAGATGCTAAACAACTGACCCTCATGATTAAAACCCCCGGCAAAATTTTTTTCGCTTCCGATTTTCACCTTGGGCTCAGGGCGGGAAAAGATCCTCGTGAGAGGGAAAAGAAGGTTGTGGAATGGTTACTGACAATAGCACCAGAAGCCGGGGAAATTTACCTTCTTGGTGATGTTTTTGATTTCTGGTGGGAATACAAGCTGGTTGTGCCCCGGGGATTTACCCGCTTCCTTGGCACAATATCGGCTTTGACCGATTCGGGGGTAACGATTCATTTTTTTACAGGCAACCACGATATGTGGATCAGAGATTACCTGTCAACGGAATGCGGGGTAATCTGCCATACCGGTCCTTTTTCAGCGGTTCTGGGAAACCGAAGGTTTTATCTCGCCCACGGGGAAGGGCTCGGATCTAAAGACTTAGGATACAAAATACTTCTGGCGATATTCCGCAATAAGCCGATGAGGGCCCTGTATTCATCAATACACCCCCGGGCAGGAGTGGGATTGGGACACAAATGGTCGCTCCATTCAAGGCTGGGCAAAGGTATCTCCCTTGATTTCATGGGAGAGGAAAAGGAGGATCTTATACGGCACGCCAGGGCAATCCTTGAAAAAGAGGATTTTGACTATTTCATTTTTGGCCACAGGCATATCTCTATGGTTTACAAGCTTGCCAACGGCCCCGAGGTAGTCTTTCTGGGCGACTGGGTAAAAAACGGAAGCTATGCGGAATGGGACGGGAAAAACCTGACGCTCATTGACTTTCACTGATCATTGTCTGTCCCCGCCTTTACTGTAAGGAAAAAATACGAATACATCTCATTTACTTTATCAAAGCTGTATATCAGCCTGCTTCCCGATTTGCGGGCTATGTCAATCAGGCCCATGTTGCCCGTACTGTCGGTTTCCGTGGTCTGAACGGATAATGACTGCATGAACATTTCCCTGAGATCATCGCGGCTGTTCCGGTTCACGGTATCGAGCTTCCCTTTCAGTTCCTGAATTGCTGAATTAACAATAAGGTTACCGGTAATCAGAATGAATTTCCGGCCGTCGAATCCCAGCATAATGACCGGCAGGCCGAATTTCTTCTCAGAATCACGGCCGGTATTGTATTTTGACAGGTTCTCAAGGATCTCAAGCTGAATGGTGAATATCCGTTTTCTGATCCTGAGTTCCAGATCATTTCCCGTTAAGCGCACGTCTGTAATTGAAAGGACCTCGCCGCCCACATCTGAAGAAAAATGCCCTGACCAGATCATGTAAATCCCGTTGTCTGCCATTGTCTGTTCTATACCGGTCAGTAACCCTCTTCTTTCACCGTTCATTCTCCCGCCGGTGTTTATTCCGGTACCCGAGGCATTAACGGTCTTGTTCAAAACAAAGTAAGTGTATCTGTCGTCAAAGGGTACAAAATCATAATCAAGCCTGTTACCCGTCTTGATGGCCATCTCAAGCAGTCCGAGCCCTGCTCCTCCCTTGCTGCTCAGCTCTGAATTGTTCAATATCTGCATGTACTGGGCCTTAATTTCCCTTTCGCCTGATCTGTTTATCTGAACCAGCCTCCTTTCAAGATCCATTACATGAGCAGATTCGATCATGTTGCCGGTAGTGATCGAATAACCGTCATCTGTTCTGGCGTAAGTTACCAGTGACATGTCTGCATGGTCCCGGTTGCCGTGCTTTATTATGTTCTGAATACTCTCGAGGACAAACATAAACAGCTTTTTCCGCGCAGCCGCCCGGTAGAAATCTGTCTTCATTTCATTTTCGATAAGGGTGATCAGGGGCAATGAATTCTTTTCAGAGATATCCCCCCTGTAGGCAAATAAGAGCCTGTCGTTCACCATTCTCGTATGAATAGTATGAATGAAATCCATACAAACGATGATAATTTATTGTAAATAGAAACCTGAACAAAATAGATTACAATACTGATAACGGCAAATCCCCGGCAATAGTGCCGTCACTTGCTGTTTCCGGCTGAATTAATGATATCTCGGGCAAAATCAGCAGAGGGAAGCAACCGGACTGAAAGCCCGTGAAGCATGTTCAGCCGGCCCATCCCTGCCTGTCGAGGTTGCGGTAATTGATTGCCTCCGATATGTGCGAAACATTTATGTGTTCTGACTCATCGAGATCCGCGATTGTTCTGGCCACTTTCAGGATCCTGTCGTAAGCCCTGGCCGAAAGACCCCGCAGTTCCATGGCTGTCCTGAGCAATCTTCCTCCCGCTTCATCGAGCTGACAGTATTTTCTCTGCAGTGAAGATGACATCTGTGCGTTGGAATAAACACCATTAACTGATTCAAAGCGCCTTGACTGGATCATTCTGGCCCTCACCACCCTTTCCCGGACGGTCTCTGATCTTTCAACCTTTCCCTGATCCGACAGTTTTTCGAATCTCACAGGGGTAACTTCAATATGGATGTCTATCCTGTCGAGGAGCGGCCCTGAGATCCTGTTCAGATATTTCTGAACCATTCCCGGGGAGCACGTGCAATTCTTTTCAGGATGATTATGGAAGCCGCACGGGCAGGGGTTCATCGAGGCCACGAGCATGAAGCTGGCCGGATAATCGACAGTTGATTTTGCCCTAGATATCGTGATCACCCGGTCTTCGAGGGGCTGCCTCATCACTTCCAGCACAGTGCGTTTGAATTCAGGAAGCTCATCGAGGAACAGCACCCCGTTATGACTAAGGGAAATTTCTCCCGGCTGGGGGTAAGTTCCCCCGCCTACCAGGGCCACGTCCGAAATTGTATGATGGGGTGATCTGAACGGCCTTCTTATCATCAGCGCCGTATGGTCATCAATTTTCCCGGCTACCGAATGGATCTTTGTGGTCTCAAGGGCTTCCTCGAGCGTAAGGGGCGGTATTATTGTCGAAAGCCGCTTTGCCAGCATTGTCTTGCCTGACCCCGGAGGGCCGATCATCAGAATATTATGGAAACCTGCTGCTGCAACCTCCAGGGCTCTTTTAACATTTTCCTGCCCCTTGACATCAGAAAAATCGACATCGTATCTGTTCGCTTCCCGGTTAAAGAGATCCATGAGATTTACCGAAACGGGAGAGAATTCCCGGTTTCCGTTAAAGAACTCAACCACGTCGCCCAGGGTTTCCATTCCAAAAACCTCGAGCCCGCTCACAACAGCAGCTTCCCTGGCATTTCTGACCGGCACCACAATACCTTTGAAACCTTCTTCCCTGGCCTTCAGAGCTATCGGAAGTATGCCCCTCACAGGCTGAAGCCTGCCGTCGAGCGATAGTTCACCCATCATTACATATGACTCCAGCCTGCCGCGGCTGATCTTTTCATCTGCCGCCAGGATACCCACTGCAAGAGGCAGATCATACGACGAGCCTTCCTTGCGCACATCAGCCGGCGCCATGTTTATCACAACCTGCCTGCCCGGCCAATGGTAACCAAGGCTCCGAAGAGCCGATTCAATCCTCTGCTGGCTTTCCTTTACCGCATTATCAGGAAGACCGACAAGAAAAAAACGTATGCCAACAGAAACATTAACTTCAATCGTAACTGTGCCGGCATCAATGCCGGTTACAGCACTGGCGTAAGTACGAACCAACATATTCTGAAATTAACAGCACGTTCAGGAAACACAATACCAAATATAGTAAAATAAACCTGAATAAATAAAAGCCGGCTGATAAAGTAAGAAAATCTGAAATGCGGAAATACCATAAGCTTCCCGGCAAACAACAAGCTGCCGAAGGCTGTCAATGATAAGCCGGAAAAGGTTCAGTGTTTCTCCTGCATGAAATCAGGTATTCCAGTCAGGCAGCCTCTGTTCTCCCTGAAGGCTTCTGATCCCCGTAACATCCTGGCTCACTTCAATAGTCCCCTTATAATTGCCCCCTGCATCACGCATTGCAAAATACCTTATATGAATGAACCTCCCCTTCGACTGTATCCAGAAATCGGACTGATCCCTGGAGCCGTCCCTGAAGGCTTTCAGTATCTCATTCACAATATGAACACTTTCATGCGGATGACAGTTCTGAACCTTCCTTCCTATAATGGCTTTTGAGCGCGGGAAAATCCGGTGCCTGGCCCCGGAAAAATAACAGACCTCGTCATTCTCATCGACAAATGTAATATCGACCGGCAAATTATCCAGCATCATGATTATCTGCCCGGGCTTCAGCAATCCGGTTCCAAGATCAACCCTGGTGCCGTCCCCGAACCGGGTTGCAGCCTGATCCTTCGAGGCGGGGCTGACCCCGTAGCACCATCCCGTCTCAAGGCTTTGCGCCAGCATCTCATCCCAGGCATCTGCGGGCAATGAATCCAGTGCAACCGGAAAAACGATCTGCTCTTCCCGGAAAATGATCGGGAAGATTACAAAAAACAACTTCCCGATTTCCCTGTTGAGCCTGTCCCTGTCGGCAGTTTCTTCTGACAATATCTCTTCGAGGGTTTTCAGACCCAGCCTGAAATCATCATGAAAGGACCACATTAACTGCAGGCAGCGATACTGGGTAAATGCTTTTTCGAGATAAGGGAAAAGTATATTTTCCTTTTTTATGTAATGCAGCTCATATTCCTTTAACTGACTGATGAAATCCCTTACCTTTACCAGCGATTCCCTGCTGCCGGTTGCATCCTTCGCGAGAATCTGCCTGACCGAAGGCCTGATCCCTGCAATGATCTTTTCCACCTCCCTGTTTTCCTGCATCAGGTAATACAGGAAATGAGGCGCACCCGGCTTGTTCCACCTGCGGTCGTTCAGAGATTTGAAAAAAACATTGAGTATCCTGCCCACATGGCTTTTAACTGTTCGGAAAGGATACCCGCAAGTCAGAAGATGATCCAGCACCTTCATTGCCTCCTCAGCAGTAACTGATTCCAGTGAAGATTTATACTCCGATATAAGATCCCTTCCGTTTTCGCCGTCAATCAGGCGTTCTGCAAATCTTACCAGATCGTTGAGGTTTTCAGAATGAGTGAGGGGAGCTGTCAGCATTTCATGAAAATTTTTATGTTTGCAGCATAAAAATAGGCAATTGAACGAATAAACAACCAATCTGCAATTCTTGCGCTGCTCATGCATAAGTATCGTGGTGAAACAATGACATGGGATCTTTTTAAACATTATCCGGAGTATGTTGTTAATTAATTAACAGATGCTGAAAAATTTTCACTGAAAAAGTAATAATAAAACAATGTTTTCAAAATGAGTGAGTTAATCAATAATTCGAAATTCAGGAAAGAAAAGTTAAAGGAACTTATACTGAAACTGCATGAAGGTGAAGATCCCCAGCGGGTCAGGGAGGAACTTACAGCGACACTGAGACAGGTCCCCTATGGGGAGGTTGTTGAGGTTGAGCAGGAATTGATCTCGGAGGGTCTTCCTGAAACGGAAATACTGAAACTGTGCGACATTCACGGGGAGGTACTTGACGGGCATATCGATCAGAGCGGGGCCGCCTTCATTCCCGAGGGCCATCCGGTGGATGTGTTCCGGCAGGAAAACAGGGAACTGCTTAAAGTAACAGGGAAAGCGCAGATGCTTCTCGGCACATTGTATTCGGTTCCGGAAAGCGGTTTCAGGGAGTACTCCATTCAGATACTGTCGTGCTTCAATGAGCTCATGGATGTTGATAAACACTACAAACGCAAGGAATACCTTGTTTTTCCATATCTTGAAAGGCATGAAATCACCGGGCCGCCCAAAGTCATGTGGGGCAAGCATGATGAGATCAGGGAACAACTGAAAGGCTGCATTGAGATTCTGAGGAACGAAGACCTCAGGAAAGCTGACCTTGATGATGCAATTGAAATTCTTTTTGCCCCGGTACTGAAAGCGATGGCTGACATGACTAAAAAGGAAGAAGATATTCTTTTTCCCATGAGCATGGACGTTCTTACCACAGACGATTGGTGGCAGATACACAGGCAGACCCTCGAGTTTGGCTTTACACTCTACGACCCGAAAGTTGACTGGAAACCGGAAGGAATAGCATCGGATGAATCGGGGGAGGACATTTCATATGAATCAGGTACAATACGGCTCCCTTCGGGCAGTTTTACCGCAGCCGAGATCATGGCAATACTTAATACAGTACCTTTCGATATGACCTTTGTTGACAGGAATGACAAGGTAAAGTATTTCACACAGGGTAAGGAACGCATTTTTGCAAGGAACCGTTCGATCATAAACCGCGACGTACGACTATGCCATCCTCCGGGAAGCGTTCATATAATTGAAAAGATCATCGACGACTTTAAAACCGGAAAGGCGTCTCACGCACCGTTCTGGATCCAGATGAGGGGGAAATTCATTCATATCGAATATTTTGCCCTCAGGGACGAGAACGGTGAATACCTGGGAACCCTGGAGGTATCGCAGGATCTTTCAAATGCCAGGAAACTTGAAGGAGAAAAAAGAATATTATCCTACAGTGATAAAACGGAATAGAAAATGGAAAAACTCATAATAACCCCTAAAACAAAAATTTACGATCTGCTCGAGTCATATCCTGAACTGGAAGAGGTACTTATCGATGCTGCCCCGGAGTTTAAAAAGCTCAGGAACCCGGTGCTGAGGAAGACCATAACCCGCATAACCAATATCAGCCAGGCCGCAACAATCAGCGGCCTGAAGGTGGAGGATCTGGTTAACCGGCTGAGAATGAGGGTTGGCCAGGGGAACATCGAACAAATGGATGAAGGCGGCACAAAATACACGACTGTCCGTCCAGGCTGGTTCGCAAGCGAAATGATTGTGAAATCGATTGATATCAGGGAAATGCTCAACAGGGATGAACAGCCCGTACATGAAGTACTGGCATCGGTCAAAAAGCTCGGAGGGAATGAGATACTGGAGGTTATTGCACCATTTATCCCCGCTCCGCTGATTGATAAAACCCTAAGCCTCGGGTGCAGGCACTGGCTCGATAAGAAATCAGAAGGCGAATACAGGGTCTATCTCATCAGGTAACAGTTTGCAGTTTATTGTTTCCGAACAGGCTGCAGGAGGGTAATGAGAATTCTGCCCTTATGCCCGGGATCCTTTCCTGGAAAACATACTGATTACGGCTGGCTATACAAGAAAATTCCTGTCAAGGAAATCCTGGAACTTTTCTTTATACAGTTCACCAACAGGAATATATGTTTTCCCGAATATTATTCTGCCTCTTTCAATTGTGTCGACTCTTTCGAGGTTAACAATGAAAGACCTGTGAACTCTCATGAATTTTGATGCAGGCAGCTTGGACTCGAGCAATTTCAGGGTTGTAAGCGACATAACAGGTCTTGCCAGATCCGCAAGATAAACTTTTACATAATCCTTCAATCCTTCGATATACAGAATATCATTGAAATCAATGCGTTTGATCTTATATTCTGATTTAAGGAAAAGGAATTCATTGCTTGATTCAATTTTATCAGGGCTTCCTTTTTCGAGCCTTATCAGCCGGCGTGCCCTGTTGACTGCCTTAAGGAATTCCTCATAACTGAAGGGTTTTAAAAGATAGTCGACTATGTCAAGTTTAAATCCCTCAATTGCGTATTTGTCGTATGCGGTGGTAAAGATAACCTTCGGGCTGCCCTTAACCGACCTGGTAAACTCAATTCCGCTGAGATCGGGCATCTGGATGTCAACAAAAACCAGATCGACATTATGGTCCTCCACAAAGTCCATTGCATCGACCGGATTGTCAAAACTTCCCGCCAGCACGAGCCAGGGGGTTTTTTCTATGTATCCGGTCACAAGCTGCAGGGCTAGCGGTTCATCGTCGATGGCAATTGCAGAAATCCTCATTGAATGTTTATTTGCACAAATACCTCAAATACCTTGTCTGTTTTGCTGATCTTCAGCTCGTGCATTGAAGGGAACAACAAGTTAAGCCTTTTGGCAGCATTTTCCAGTCCGATTCCGGAACTTTCACGGCTCTCCCCTTTCACAACAGGGGTGATAATGCTGTTTTTGCAGCTGAATCTCAGGGACCGGCCGGCCTGCTCAAGCCTGATAGTAATAAACGATTTCTCCCTGTAACTTATTCCATGCTTAAAGGCATTTTCAATAAACGGAACAAAAAGAAGGGGCGGTATTGAAACATCATCAAATTCTTCCGGAAAATCAACCGACAACTCAACCTTATCACTCATTCTGAGCTTCATGAGGTCAATATAGTTCTTCATAAAATCGATCTCGGTACTCAGCCCGGGTACTCCCTGTTCCGAATCATATAAAAGGTATCTCATTAACTTTGAAAGCTTCAGCACGGCTTTTTTTGAATCTTCGGCATTGATGCTTATCAGTGAGTAAATATTGTTAAGAGTATTAAAGAAGAAATGAGGGCTTATCTGGCTTTTCAGGAAAGCCAGCTCTGATCTTAGTTTTTCCTGCTCTGTTTCTTTTTGCAGCTTTTCAATCCTGGAGTTACGCTCAAGAACCCTCAGTCCAAGCGAGAAAAAAATCAGAAAAACCGAATTGAATCCATAATTAAAGAGATAGGTGTGCCGGAAAGGAGGTCTTAATCTTAATCCGCCTGGCGGCGGCGGCATCATTCTGCCCTTTTCTTCGGGCCCTGTTTCAACCTGGCCCGACCTGGCTTTTTCCGTTACAAATGAAAACGCCTTTTTGTTTGCAATGTCGGACACGAAATAGAACAACACAATCAAAGCCAGAACTGACAAATAATAGCGGTATCTCCTTGTCCTGAAGAACAAACCGGGAACAAGGATCAGATAATTCACATAGAATATCATACCGCTGATGAGGGTATTCAGATAATTAATCCATATGAAATCCTTTGCGAAAGGCCAGCGCCGTATGTAATAAAGAGGGATCCCGATAATTACCACCCAGGCAAGGAAATGCAGGAGGATTATTATTTTGTTCCCTTCAAGTTTTTTCTTCATAAGATGTATATTATTCGTACCTGAGTGCGTCTATGGGATTAAGGCCGGCTGCTTTTTTTGCAGGATACCAGCCGAAAAAAACACCAATGGCAAAACAGACTGCAAATGCAAGCATTACCGATTGCGATGTTACAACAGCCGGATTATCCATGATTGATCCTGCAACTTTTGCCACAATATAACCAAAAATAACACCCAATATACCTCCCAGAATGCTTAATAACATCGATTCAACAAGAAATTGCCGCAGAATGTCTCTGCCTCTTCCACCGATTGACATTCTCAAACCGATCTCCCGTGTCCGTTCGGTGACGGAAACGAACATGATATTCATTATTCCTATCCCCCCTACAAGCAGTGAGATCCCGGCGATGGCGCCCAGCAGGTAAGTCATAACATCGCTTATTGAGGAGAATGTTTCAATAAGCTCTGATTGCGACATTACCCTGAAGTCATCTTCATCCGATTCCCTGAGTTTATGGTTCCTTCTCAGTATTTCCTCCACCTCTGCTATCGCGATGGCACTTTTCGCCTCGCTTGTTGCCGAGGCGTAGATGCCGTTGATATAATCTATTGCTGCAAGGCGCCGCTGAACCGTGGTGTAGGGAGCGAGTATCAAATCATCCTGGTCCATTCCCATGCCGCTTTCCCCCTTGCCTTTGAGCACTCCTATAACTTCAAAGGGAAGGTTCTTAATACGTATAACCATGCCAATGGGGTCGCTGTCCTTTCCAAAAAGATTATCAATAACAGTCTGGCCAAGCAGGCACACCTTTGCCATGCTCCTTGTTTCAGCCTGGGTGAAAATCCTTCCGCTGCTGATGGTCAGCTTCCTGATGGCAAGGTATTCTTCACTCACTCCGTATATGGTTGTCTGGGTATTCTGGTTCCCGAATATGACCTGGTTATTCGAGCGTACTTCAGGCGACACCTCGGCAACTGCGGCAGACTCATTGCGTATGGCAGCAACATCACTGTATTTCAGCGCCACGGAGGAAGACGCGCCAAGGCTCACCCCGCCACGCCTCATAAAATTCGGCATGATCATTATCATGTTGGTACCCATGGATGACATTTCATCCCTAATCTTCTTCTTTGAACCCTGCCCTATTGCAAGCATTGCGATTACTGATCCCACACCGATAATTATGCCGAGCATTGTCAGCACAGCCCTCATCTTGTTCCTGACAAGAGCCCTGACAGCTATTTTAAAAAGATTTGACAAATCCATATTTCATTTATTTCATTTGTTCTGTTATATCAGTATCTTCCCCAGGCAGGCTTCTGAGTATTTCAGATGCAAGGGAACGTTCAGTCAGATAAGCTTCCCGCTGTATTCTGCCATCCCTGAAAACAATGTTGCGCGTGGCAAATTTCGCTATGTCGGGTTCGTGTGTAACAAACACGATTGTCCTTCCCTTCCCGTTCAGGTCCTGGAAAAGATCCATTATTTCGAATGAGGTCCGTGTATCGAGGTTCCCCGTTGGCTCATCCGCCAGGATAAGCACCGGGTTGTTCACCAGGGACCTGGCTATTGCTACTCTTTGCTGCTGCCCCCCCGAAAGCTGGTTCGGCATATGATCCATCCTGTCGGCAAGCCCAACCGATTCGAGTGCATTAATGGCCAGCTCCCTTCGTTCCTTCCCCTTTATGCGGCTGTTATAAAACAGCGGCAATTCAACATTCTCAAGGGCGGTCGTCCGGGGCAACAGGTTATATGACTGAAATACGAAGCCAAGCTTAAGATTGCGCAGTCTTGCCAGCTCATCCCTGTTCATGGTGCTCACATCAGCCGAATCGAGATGATAGCTGCCGCCCGAGGGTGTATCAAGGCACCCCAGTATGTTCAGCATTGTCGACTTGCCCGAGCCGCTTGCGCCCATAATGGCCACAAACTCGCCTTCCTTTATCTCCATGTCAATGCCCCTGAGTGCATGAACGGTTATCTCCCCTACAGAATAGTCTTTCCGGAGATTGGTGATATTAATGATTGTATTATCCATCTGCTGTGTTTTTAACCGTTACCCCCATCAATGATCAGAACGGGAAAGGCCCCCTCGGTCCCTTGTTCCGGTTTTCCGTATCTTTCTTACCGCTTCCGCTCATGGCTATCACAACTTCATCGCCCTCTGCCAGTCCGTCAAGAATTTCAATATTTGAACCATTCTCAATCCCAATGGTTACCGGCACGGGATTGATCGCATTCCTGTCCGATTTCACCCACAGCGTTGCAATTCCCGTTTTCGGGTCGCGGAACGACCCGGGCACGGCGAAACCTGCAGGCGGGGCACCGGCTGCAGGACTTCCCATTCCTGTTGATGCCGGAATGGCCGGAATTTCCATGTTCTGACCACTCCCTGAAGTCCTTGTCATCATTTCCGACAGGTATCCGGCATCCGGGGTGAAACGCAATGATTTTCCCGAAACAATCAGTGTGTTGTTCTTCTCCTCAATGAAGATCGTTGCACTTGCCGTCATGCCGGGCATCAGCTTTTTATCGGGATTCGGGGCATTCAGGATAACCACATAGGTAACAACGTTGTTTGTGGTTACCGGCTGCAGCCTGACCTGGGAAACGGAACCACTGAATACAAGACCGGGATATGCATCAACGGTGAATTCAACCCGCTGGCCCTGCTTCACGCTTCCTATATCTGCCTCATCAACATTTGTCTGCACTTCCATCTGTGTGAGATCATTGACAATCGTGAACATTTCCGGGGTGTTAAAGCTGGCCGCCACTGTCTGGCCCTCCTCTATCGCCCGGTTCAGTACAACCCCGTCTATCGGTGAGTAGATTGTTGCATAGGCAAGGTTCACTTCTGCCCTTGCAAGGGCAGAGCGTGCATTGCTCAACGATGCCTTCGAATTCTCGTAATTGAAAAGAGCCTGGTCATAGTCAGCCTTTGCAATAAGGTTCTTTTCATACAGAACCTTCAGCCTGTTGTAGGTGGCCTCCTGGAAATTCAGCTGAGCCCGGGCCTGATCAACACTGGCCTGGCTCTGCTCAAGCTGAGCCCTGAGAGAAGTCTCATCCAGCCTGGCCAGAACCTGGCCCTGCCTTACATTATCATTGAAATCAGCATAGATATGTTCTATAATGCCCGACACCTGGGTGCCTACCTCAACCGTAACGGTGGCTTCTATCGTACCCGTGGCAGTAACCGTGTTCGTGATCGTTCCCCTGCTGACCCTGGCAGTGTCGAAAGTATAAACGGGCTTCTTTTTCATCACCGGCAGCGAAACAAACGCTCCTACTGCCAATGCCGCTGCCATTAAGGCTGTTATTGCAATTTTCTTTTTCATCAGTCTGATATTTGATTTGTTAAACAATTTATAGTGCCAGGGGAACTCCCAGGTAGAAATCGATGACCTTGTAGCTGAAGATCAGATTGAACCTCGATTGTAATAGCTCGCTTTCCGCAACAATGAGGCTGGTTTTCGAAACAAGGTAATCGACGGAATTTATCAATCCCTGCCTGAACTTTTCGTCCGACAATGCTGCCGACACCCTGGTGGCGGTAAATTTTTCAAGACTCGCTTCATATTTGACCTGTGCCGAGCTTACATCGACACAAGCCTGTTCAATGCTTTTCCTTAGTCCGTTCCTGGTATCAATCTCGGTCAGCTCGGCATCCCGGTATCCGATTTTTGCCACAGCAACGCTGGTACGTACCTGTTTTTTCTGATATACCGGTATTGAGAGTGAAAAACCCAGTGACGGTGATATCCCTTTATCCAGCTGGCTGAAATAGGGATCGGACAGCCGGTTTGAATAACTTGTTCCAATACCTGCGCTGGCTGAAAGCGTCGGATAGTAACCGGCCCCTGCTATCTTCTCCTCAAGTGAGGCAATCTGCCTGCTGACCTCTGCAGCTTTAACCTGGGGTTTTATTCCCAGCGCGGTTTCATATATCATGGTCACATCCGGCAATCTGTTCTGGTTAACATGTTCGCCGAATTCCGGATGTTCAATGGCAAAGCTTTCACTTACCGGCAATTCCATCAATTGTTCGAGATTGACCCTGGCAATGGCCAGCTGGTTTTCCGAGTTTGCAAGGGTGAGTTGTTCACTCGCAAGCTGTGCTTTTACCTGGGCATAATCGGCCTGGCTTATTAACTGCACTGCCAGCCTTTCAGCTGCAAGGTCAACCTGGCCGGAAGTCGATTCAATCTGCCTTATGCTGTTTTTCACCTGCTCTTCGGCATAAAGGATCTGCAGATAAGCCCCGAGAATGCTCAGGCTCACGGATTCCCTGACTGTTTCAAGAGAGTATTGACCGGCCTGAAGGTCAAGATCCGCCTGCTTTACCAGATTCGTTATCCTCGACGCATTGAAAAGAGTGATGCCTGAATTGACAGAAACATTCGAACCGTTAATTCCTGAATATCCTGCCTGCCCTTCTCCGTCACTTCTGCTCCATGAAAAATTATGGCTCAATGATGCGTTTAATGACGGAAATCTCTGGGCTTTGGCCTGATCAGCATAATACTGGTTCCGCTGATTGGCAAGTTCGCTTTTCCTTACCTGTATGTTTTTCTCAAGTGCATAACTGATACACTCCTCCAGCGACCAGACATTGTCTTCCTGGGCATTCAGGGGAATGCCCGGCAGAAGAACGGCTATGAAGATTGAAAGAAATAAATTTTTCATGTGAAAATAAATTTATACACTACTGAAGATTAATTGGTTCACATGGAACCCTCATGAATTTTATTTTCATGCTTGGTTGTGATTTTTATATCATGCGGGTTTCATATATAAGCTTTTGACGCAAAAATAGGTGCCGCCGGAAGCTCATGAAAATTTATTGGAAGTACCGGGGGATTTTACCGACCGAAACCGGTTTTTTATCTTTCAACCGAACCGGCCGAAGGTAGTTCGGGATAGAATGATAACTTCCCGGCCCTGAAGCCTGAGTGTTTTCAGGTTTGTTCTGAGACCGTCGAGGTAAGCATGGGCCCATGGCTGAACATCGCCTTCGAAAAGTGCATTGGCGCGGATAAACTTTTCATCCTGCGAATCATCCATGCCGAGTATCTTATTCAGGCCAGCGGCAAGCGCTGTGTAAGACCGTCTTTTTCAATCAGTCCGATAATATCCGATATGGTGGCCTTTAATTCAGTTTGTACCCGGTCTTCCCTTCCTGTCAGCTTTCCGGCGTTCGCAACTTTGCGGGATCGCATATCCAGTATTATTTCAGGATTTTCTGACCATTGCTTCCCTGAAATGCCTTCATGCCGTAAGATAAGAGCCTGATATTCCTCTGCCAGGATTAATGCCTCATCCATCTTTTTTTCAATCAGCTACCGGCCGGGCTTAGCGGGAATTTCATCCAGTGTCTGCTCCAGCCTGGTGTAACTGGCTGATATTTTAAGACTGTCGATGATCCTTTCCCCGGATACACTTAATGATAATAGTCCGGAAAATGCAGATATCTATGCAGGGAGAAACAGCACTGCAATAGTGTTGTAAATATTGAAGTTCCGGTTCTTCGAAGCGGCAGCCAGGAATACCGGCAGGAAAACAACAAAAGGGAAGGGAAGTGATACCCGGAGCACATATCCTGCCCCGGGCCAGTGCATAATTTTAAACAGCATGGCCATTGAGTGAAGACCTACAATTAATGATGTGTTTTCTTTTTCATTTTCCTGTATTTTGCATCAATTGCATAAAGAGTTTCCTCCTGTATTTCAACCAGTCTTCGTGAGCCTGTTTTCCGTCTGACCGCGTTGAATGAGTCATTGAATGATGATCCCTTCATCATTTCATTTTCCACTTTGCAGCAGAAGTGGTCGATGAGATCATCAGGAAGATGTGAGATTGTTATGCCCTGGCTTTTAATGTACCGGCTGATCTGATCGATTTCGCCGGGGCTTAATTCAGGCATAGCTTAAACCCGGTCTGGGTTCCATGATTTTCTGAAGTGATTCAATAAATTCAGTTAATTCACTTATTTTCCGGGCAACGACCGAATGGCCCCTGGGAGTAAGGCTGTAATGGATTCTCATTCGGTTGTTATATATTTCTGATGATGTTACCAGGATTTTTTCACTTTCCAGTTTATGCAGAATCGGATAAATTGCTCCGAAAGTAAGTTTTATTTTCCCGCTGGTAATTTCCTCAACTTTCTGAGTTATAGCATATCCATGCATTGGTCCTTCTTTTTTGAGTACCTGGAGCACTATTGTTTTCAGTGATCCTTTCAGCAGTTCGTTTGATATCATGCTATTATTATATTATAAATTCTTATATATAACAAATATATGTTATATATATTACATAATAATATATATTTTGTATATTTCATTAAACCAATATTGTTTTTTCGTAATAACCCACACCATGCTTCTCCCCCGGAAATAAAAAACGGGGATAAAACTGATAAAAGATCAGCGTTATCCCCGAAGAAAAAAGAAAAACAATTTTCTACTCGAAAATGAAAATGCCAAACTTATTGTACTCATGAAATGACCCTGAAGTCTTCCGCCATGAAAAGTGAGTCGCTCCCTGATCATAATCAATCCTGTACATGTTGGCCCTCCATCTGGTGCCCGGTACCGGAGGCACGTTCCCCAGCGGTGCCAGGAGCCTGAAAGGTATGAAAAATTCAGCCATCCATCCCTTCACCGCGGCATCGCTCTCCTTCATGCCCCCCTTAACTGAAGTTGCATGCCGGACCTTGCGGTCCCCCTCATACTTCCAGGGGAGCCATCCAAGAAAAGTACCCCTGTTATTCGGTATTATTATCGGAAGCTCGAAATCCAAAGGCGAAATCTCATATTCAAAATATACCGGAAAGTCTTCCCCTGTCCACAGAAATACTTCAACAACATCTTCAGTATAAAGGTCAAGGTTATCTGCCTGCAGTGTCGAAGTCAGCTTCCTGTCCTCACAGTCGAAAAGAAAATAAATCCCTGTTTCTGAATAAAGGACCTTTGCCCTGGTCCGGTAATCAACCTTCCCCTGATCCTGCCTGTTAAGCATGATCCAGTTGGTGCTTGCCCAGTTTTCGGACTTTCCGTCGCCTGTAATACTGAAATCGGTGCATTTCCTGATCAAAACCGACTCCTCTGAATCCGGCGGAACTGCCGGCCGGCAATTCTCAAGACTCATGCTGCCCAGAAAGCTTATGACAATCAACCAGTAAAACATTTTACCCTTTTTCATTTGAATATATTTTTTTACAGGCCGGATGCCTGCCTGATCCACCATGCAGTGAACCCGCATGTGGGAAATTTCATTTATACATGTATGTGTATCGTTCACATGCGGGTATCATTATGTCATTTTCAGAATTTCAGATACCTGTATTGAAAGTGTCGCCCTTGTCGAAGTCGCCGGTGGTATAACCACGCATGAACCACTCCTTGCGCTGAGCGGCTGAGCCATGTGTAAAGGCATCAGGGATCACCCTGCCCTGGTACCTCTTTTGCAGCACATCATCACCCACCGATGCAGCGGCATTCATGGCTTCTTCAATATCACCAGCCTCAATGGAGTTAAACATCTTCTGATCATAATGGGCCCACATCCCCGCAAGAAAGTCAGCCTGCAGCTCCAGTCTGACCAATAGCTTGTTCGCACTCACCTGATCAAGCCGTGCCCGCTTGCCGTTCACTTCATTGATTATTCCAAGCAGGTTCTGAACATGGTGCCCGATTTCATGAGCGACCACATAGGCCACGGCAAAATCGCCGTAAGCACCGAACCTGGTTTTGAGCTCATCAAAAAAGCCAAGGTCAATATACACCTTTTCATCACCCGGGCAATAAAAAGGCCCGCTTGCCCCGCTTGCATAACCGCATGCAGACTGCACCTGATTCCTGAAAAGAACGAGTTTGGGCTGACGGTAGGTGAGGTTCGACTCCCTGAATACCCGGGTCCATACATCCTCCGTGCCTGCAAGCACAACCGACACAAAATCTGCCATTGCTTCCTCCTCGGGGGAAGATGTAACAGATCCCGACTCAACGGCCGGGCTTTGAACCGTTTCAAGCACCGTTGAGGGATCGCCACCGAGCAGCAGAATAATCACGGCAATAGCTATGGCCCCTATCCCTCCGCCAACAGCCATCTTACCCGTTGACATTCCCCTGCGGTCCTCAATATTGCCGCTTGTCCGCCTGCCTTCAGTTCTCATAATCTGTAGTTTTATTATTTTTTGTCACCTTTAACCTTCACAAAGTTAAACTCTTTCCAGGTTAGCCGGCGCAGAAACAATGACTTTCTCCGATATATTCCTCCTTCCTGCAAGACGGCCGGGCCAGTGGATGAGGTGAGGGCCGGCAAGCCTTCTAGTTGTGCCCGGGAGGTTTTAGTTCCACCACTGCCATAACCGGCCAGTGATCTGAAATGTAAATACCATGGTCTTTTCTTATAAACACCCTGTGTTCCAGAACTTTCATGCCATTCCTGACAAAAATGAAATCGATCCTCCCTGTGCTCGATTTCTCCGAAAAACCATGAAAAGTATAGGCAGGACCCACTGGCCTCTTGTCGGTAACGGCATAGGTGTCGGCTAAAAGAGGAACGCTTTCATACGGCGCGGTAAGTATCGAATAGCCTTTGCCTGAATGAAGCATATTGAAGTCGCCCGTAATTATGAAAGGAAATCCTGCAGCCAGGCTGTCGACCTTGCTCAACAGAAGTTCAGCACTCATTATCCTGGCCGAATCGGAATCATGTGCAAAATGTGTATTGAAAAAATAAAAATGCCCGAGGGTTGACTTATCGGCCAGCTCCACCCATGTTACAATCCGCGGAAGGCCCGCCCCCCAGGCCATTGAACCTGGTATTTCGGGTGTTTCGGAAAGCCAGAAGGTCTTTGACCTGATAAGGTCGAATTTATCTTTCCTGAAAAACACCGGATTCATTTCCCCTGACTTTGCACCGTCATCCCTGCCCGCTCCAACTGAACTGTAATCAGTCCACACCGAGTCAAGCAATTCATACTGATGAAATAAAACTTCCTGCAGGCCGATCAGGTCAGGTTTCTGATCCCTGAAAAATTCCAGCACCAGGGGGATCCTGTTTGGCCAGGCATTCATGCTGTCGGCAGGATTATCGTATCTGACATTCAGGGTTATTACTTTCAGGTCATTCTCACCTGGTTTCCTTTTGCAACTGCAAATGAAAATCAGCACGACACATGAGAACAATACAAACTTTTTCATTGTATATGAGGAATTTATTCAAAGATATCAAAATAAAAGCAATCTATTAATGACGATCAGGTATTTGGAGAACCAATGATAATTCAGCAAATATATATATTTGTATGCTTTATATGAAAAGCAGATTTTTAACGGCATTAACAATACCATCTGATGGCTGATATTATCAGGCTTTTACCCGATTCTGTTGCAAATCAGATTGCAGCCGGGGAAGTGATCCAGAGGCCCGCATCCGTAGTCAAGGAACTTATGGAAAACTCCGTTGATGCAGGCGCTGATAATATCGAGCTGATAGTCAAAGACTCGGGAAAAACCCTTATTCAGGTCATCGACAATGGGACAGGAATGTCGGAAACAGATGCGCGGTTGTCGTTCGAGAGGCACGCTACATCCAAAATCAGTTCAGCCAATGATCTTTTTGCGATAAGTACAAAGGGATTCAGGGGAGAGGCCCTCGCCTCAATTGCAGCCGTATCGATGGTCGAACTCAGGACCAGGAAGGCTGACACTGACGAAGGAACCTTAATCATTATTAACGGTTCGAAGGTTGAGACACAGGAGCCCTGCAGCTGCATGCCGGGATCATGCTTCAGTATAAAAAATCTCTTCTTCAACATTCCTGCCAGGAGAAAGTTCCTCAAATCCGACAACACCGAAATGCGGCACATCGTGATCGAATTCCAGAAAATAGCCCTGGCCCATCCCGGAATCAGATTCCAACTATTGCACAACAACGATGCAATATACAGTCTCCCGGCAGGAAACAGGCGCCAGCGCATCGTCGGCGTTTTCGGCAGGCAAATAACCAATGATCTCATACCTCTCGATACTTCAACCAATCTGATAAATATCGGGGGATATTTAGGCAAACCCGAAAATGCGCGCCGTACATACGGTGAGCAATTCTTCTTTGTCAATAACCGCTTCATGAAACATCCTTACTTTCACAGGGCTGTTACCGAGGCCTGCCAGAATATCCTGCCGGCTGAAACAATCCCTTCGTATTTTATCTTTATGGAGGTTGATGCCGCATCGATCGACATCAATATCCATCCCACAAAAACCGAGATAAAATTCGAGGATGAACGGACCATCTGGCAAATCCTCATGGCATCGGTAAAGGAAGCTCTTGGAAGGTTCAACATCGTGCCATCAATCGATTTCGGGAACGAAATGCTGATTGAGATACCGGTAAACACCACGCCGGAAAAGATTCCCGCACCGCCTGAAATAGCAATTAACAGGCAATATGATCCATTTGCAGATGAGGATTCTGCCAGGCACAAGCAGCAATTCATTGACAGTTTCAAGCGAGAGAAACCTGCCCACTGGGAAAAGCTTTTCCCCCCTGCAGAAGTACCCCGCCGGGAGCTTTCCCCCAGAGAACAGGAAAGAAGACTTTTCCAGCTGGGCAACAAATATATCGCCTGCCCGGTTAAATCGGGCCTGATGATCATCGATCAGAAAAGAGCACATGAAAGGATCCTGTTTGAAAAAATACTCAGGAACAAGGGATCTGCAAATATCAGCCAGGCACTGATGTTCCCCGTTAAGATAAATCTGAACCCTGCTGATTATTATGTAATCAGGGAAATTGAAGATGATCTGCTGAAGACCGGATTCAGCTTCAGGCTGGCTGACCCCGGCAAGATTACAATAACAGGCCTCCCCGCTGACTTGAATATAACCGACCCCGGATCAATGCTCGAACAGTTTCTCGAGGAATATAAAAACACGTCTGCGGATCCTTCGGAAGGAACAAGGAACAAAGTTGCAGCTGCCATAGCTGCAGCATCTTCAATTCCCTATGGCAGGATGCTCTTCAAAAATGAGATGGAAGATCTGTTCGATAACCTTTTTGCCTGCAGTTCGCCAAACTACTCCCCAATGGGAAAACCTGCAATAAGTATTCTTGATCTTGCTGAAATTGAGCTAAGGCTGAAATAGGTCCTTCAGGAAACCCTTCTCCCTGCAGAAAAAGGATCCTGTATTGCCGGATAGTTTGAGAATAGTATCTTTGCCTGAATAAAATAACCATCAACCAAAAGCAGGTACTGATGAACGGATTTGGAAGAAGTTTTTTCGCATTGCCACCGGTGGTAAAAAATCTCATTCTTTTAAATGTACTGATGCTGCTTGCAAACTGGGCATCAAAAAGTGTCTTCGGTACGGACCTGACCATGATACTTGGGCTGTATTTCCCGAAATCAGACCATTTTTTGCCGGTACAGATCATCACTCATATGTTCATGCACGGCAATTTCCTCCATCTGTTCTTCAACATGTTTGCACTTTTCATGTTCGGGGGAATACTTGAAAACGTATGGGGTCCAAAACGCTTTTTCATTTATTACATAATCTGCGGACTCGGCGCAGCCCTTGTTCATGAAACGGTGATCATGTTCCAGTACAACAAGGTCATGAGCAATATCAGCCCCGATCAGCTACAGCAGGTGTTAAATGATGGCGCATCATATCTGAGCGAAGGAAAGGTGTTCACGAATGAAACCATGAAAAAACTTCAGATGCTGCTTAATGTTCCGACAGTCGGGGCATCGGGAGCTGTTTTTGGTGTCCTTCTCGCCTTCGGAGTCCTTTTTCCCAACACCCAGCTGATGCTTCTTTTTCCTCCGATTCCCATAAAAGCCAAATACTTTGTTCTCGGCTACGGCGCCATTGAGCTCTACCTGGCAGTCACACAACCGGGAAGCAATATTGCCCACGCAGCTCACCTCGGAGGGATGCTGTTCGGATATTTCCTGATAAGATACTGGCGAAAAACAACAAAAACCCTGTACTGATGCATGTAATTGAGTCCATAAGGGCTTCATTCAGAAAAGGAACGAGCCTTACAAGGCTCATTTACATAAATATCGCCGTCTTTATCCTGATCACAACAGGATCAATGGTTTCCTTCCTCCTCGACAAGCCTGAACTGCAGATGAAGATCGTAAATCTCTTTTCAGTTCCCTCCTCATTCACTTCCCTGTTGAATAGGCCATGGACCCTTATCACCTATATGTTTACGCATAAGGATATTCTCCATATCCTGTTCAACCTTCTCTGGCTCTACTGGTTTGGACTGATCTTTCTTGAATATCTCGACCAGAAGAAAATGGTGGCGGTCTATTTACTGGGAGGGCTGAGCGGTGCCTTAATCTATATTCTCTCATTCAATATTTTTCCTGTTTTCGGCAAAGTGGTTGACACATCCGTTGCCATCGGAGCATCGGCCTCGGTAATGGCAATCGTGATTTCAATAGCAGCCTGGGTCCCCGACTATTCCGTCAGCCTGCTTCTCCTGGGCAGAGTAAAAATAAAATACCTGGCACTGGCAATATTTGTGCTCACATCTGTGCTGGATTTTTCCGTGAATTCAGGCGGCAAGCTTGCACATATGGGAGGAGCCCTGTTTGGCTACCTGTATGCAGTTAATCTCCATCGTGGACGCGACCTTGGAAAATGGATAAACCGGGTGGTCGATTTTTTTGTTACCATATTCAGGCCAAGGGAAAAAAAGATCAGGATAACCTACAAAAAACCTGTGAACGATTATGATTACAACAAAATAAAAACAGAGCGGCAGGAGAAGATCAACATAATACTCGACAAGATATCAAAGGGAGGATACGATTCTCTCACAAGGGAAGAAAAGGATCTCCTCTTCCGGGAGAGCCAGAAAAAAAACTGATCCGTTGATTTACTACACTCAGGCATAATTTTAGCTGACTTGTCAAAAAAACAAGCTTATATGATTTAGTTTAATGCCAATCCGGTATTTTCGTGCATATTTAACATGCTGACGTGAGAAGGATGATATATAAAACAGTGCTGGCGGTAAACGTTCTCTTTGCCCTGGCACTTCTTGCATCATATGTTTCGGTGCATATCAGACCCGACATATTTGCGTTTCCCGCCCTGCTTGGATTAAGTTATCCTTACCTGCTGCTCATAAACATCCTGTTTGCCCTGTTCTGGATTATCCTTTTAAAACCTGAAGCACTCATATCAATCGCTGTCATAGCAGTGGGGCTGACACATTTCTCAAACTACATCAGGCTTCAGAAGCCCTCAGGAGATAAAACCGGCACCTTTGAAGTTCTGAGTTACAATGTCAGGTTATTTAATTTTTTTGAAAACAAAAAGCCGGTCAGCTCCGAGAGGAAGATAATGGAACTGCTGAAAAACCACCAGTCCGAGGTAATATGTCTCCAGGAGCTTTATTTTCAGGGTGATCCCGAAAGAAAAGAGGCAGCACTCAGATCGGCCCTTGGCAACAGGTACCAATCACACCTGAAAGTTATTTCCACTGGCAAAAACCGCTATTACGGCATTGTCACCCTGACAAGGTTTCCCATCGTCAGCCGCGGAGAGATCTATCATCCCCGTTCTTCAAGCATATCCATCTTCACCGATGTACTCATCGATCGCGACACCTTCAGGATTTTTAACAATCACCTGGAATCCTTCAGGCTGCAAAGGAGGGAAAGATCCTTTGCCGCAGAGCTTACGGAAGCATCGGGCGACAAGGAAGCCGTGAACGAATTGAGAAGCATTTCCAAAAGCCTGCGCCAGGGCTATAAAAAGAGAGCCGCTCAGGCACAGATATTGAAGGACAGAATTAATAAAACGACCTATCCGGTTATTGTCGCAGGTGATTTCAATGATACTCCGGTTTCATTCTCGTACAGAAAAATTCGAAAAGGGCTGAATGATTCCTTCCTGACATCGGGATACGGTGCAGGATTCACCTACCGTGGCAACTATCCTCCGAACAGGATCGATTACATCCTCTATGGGAATGACCTGGATTGCAGGCAATTTGAGATAATGAAAGTAAATTATTCAGACCATTATCCCATTATTGCTTACTTCAGAAAGAAAAACTAGAAAGGAAGCCTTGTCAGATCAACATTCCCTCCTGAAATGATCAGTCCGACTCTTTTGCCTGCAAACTGACCGGGATTTTCACCAATGGCGGCCAGCACGGTTGCTGACGACGGCTCGGCAATTATCTTCATCCGCTCCCATATCAGCTTCATTGCATCAATAATCGATTTTTCGGAGACTGTAAGGATTTCGTCAGCATTTTCCCTGATTATATCAAATGTAAGCTCACTCAATGATGTCAGCAGGCCATCGGCTATTGTTAACGGATTAACAGAGGGGGTGAGTATTCCGGTTTTAAATGATCTCCAGGCATCATTAGCATTTACAGGCTCAGCTCCTATAACCCTGATCCTGTGATCTGATCGCTTCACACAGCAGGAGGTGCCGCTCAGCAGCCCTCCGCCCCCTACCGGGGCCACAACCAAATCAAGTCCATTTACCTCTCCGAGAAGCTCAAGCGAAGCCGTACCCTGGCCGCAGATAACATTGAAATCGTCATACGGATGAATGAGGGTTGCTTCTTTTTCATTCATCAATGCTCTGCAGGCCGACTCCCTTGCTTCAAGGGAAGGCTTGCAGAATGTGATCTCAGCACCGTAGCCGGCCACTGCGTTTTTCTTGACTTCAGGAGCGGTCTCCGGCATTACAATATATGCCCTGATACCATTCATCGCGGCAGCAAGCGACAGGGCGGCCGCATGATTTCCCGACGAATGGGTAACCACGCCTCTCTTTTTCTGTTCCTCCCCCAGCTGTAAAACAGCATTTGTCGCTCCCCTGAATTTGAAGGAGCCTGTTTTCTGAAAATTCTCGCATTTGAAAAAAAGGCTGCAGCCGAAAATCCTGTTCAGCTGGCCCGAAGAAAGAACGGGGGTCCGGTTTATGTACGGCAGCATTCTGCGGTGTGCGGATCTGATATCGTCCAACGACGGGGCGCGGTTCATTGCCGGAATGTTTAAACAATAAATATATGAAAGCCCTGGTAAAAATAAAAGACCGTATCAAAAGCTTTCATCACCAGGGCGTAAAGCGCAGCGGTTTCATCTCTGCGGAGGTAAAGAACAATATCACAAGTCATTCGCTGCGATATCTGTTCTGTGCCGTTGCGCTTTACGGTCCCGGGATTACTTTCAATACAGTCTTTCCCTGCGGCCTGCCGGTATTGTATCAGCCGAAAATGCTGAAAGCAACGGTCAGCCCTGCAAGTACAACCGAAACCATCGACATCAGCTTGATCAGTATATTGAGAGCCGGGCCCGAAGTGTCCTTGAACGGGTCACCAACAGTATCTCCCACAACCGTGGCTTTATGAGGCTCGCTTTTCTTCCCGCCGTAGTTGCCGCGTTCAATGAATTTCTTGGCATTGTCCCAGGCGCCGCCGGCGTTGTTAAGCATGCTTGCAAGAACAAATCCGCTGCTCATGCCGCCTGCCAGAAGTCCTATAACACCCGGAACTCCGAACAGCACGCCAACCAGGAGTGGAACGGCTATTGCGATCAGGGAAGGAAGGAGCATTTCTGACTGGGCTCCTGCGGTTGAGATCTCAACACATCGCGCGTAGTCAGGTTTTGCTTTACCATCCATTATACCGGGAATTTCGCGGAACTGGCGTCTTACTTCATCAACCATCTTTCCGGCGGCACGACCAACAGCCTTCATACTCATCGAACTGAAGAGAAAGGCCATCATTGCGCCGATAAACACTCCGCCAAGAAGTATGGGATTGAATAGTGACAGATCATATGCTGCGGCAAAATCGCGGATGGTGGCCGTGGTAATGTTCACTGCCTTCTGGCCTTCCTGCACTGCCGGAACGCTACTGTTGTAGAAAAGCGTATCCCCTATCTGCTTGAATCCGTCGGGAGCTTTGTCTATAACCCTTCCCAGCCATAGTCTTATCTCCTCCATATAGGCAGCCATAAGCGCAAGAGCGGTCAGGGCAGCGGAACCAATGGCAAATCCCTTGCCTGTGGCCGCAGTTGTGTTGCCAAGTCCGTCAAGGGCATCGGTCCTTTCCCTGACTTCCTTGGGTAATTCAGACATTTCGGCATTTCCGCCGGCATTGTCGGCAATAGGTCCGAAAGCATCCGTTGCCAGTGTTATACCCAGGGTTGAGAGCATTCCCACTGCGGCAAAACCAATACCATACACCCCTATTGCAAAATCCCTGAAGCCGCCGGCAAAACCAAAGGCAGCAATAATACCGGCGACAATTGTTATCACCGGAAGCCATGTTGACTGCATTCCAACGGCCATACCTTCGATAATTACGGTTGCCGGCCCTTGTTGTGCCTGCTTGGCTATGCCTTTTGTGGGTTTGTTTGCATCGGATGTGTAGTATTCAGTCGACTGCCCTATGATCACACCGGCAAGAAGGCCCGCAACAGATGATCCGAATACGCCCCATGTTATCATTCCTGTTGCCGCCATTATTGCAAGCACCACCAGGATGAGAGCGGAGCTTCCCCCTGTGCCCAGGAGCAGTGCCCTGAGCAATGCCTGGGGAGTTGCCGATTCTTTGGTTCTTACAAAATATACGCCTGCTATCGACAGGAAGATCCCGATTGCCGATACTATCATCGGAGCTATAACAGCCTGTATCTGGGTCATTCCCGATGCCAGGGGCAGTGCGGCTCCCAGTGCGGCAGTTGCAAGGATCGAACCGGCATACGATTCATAAAGGTCAGCACCCATACCGGCAACGTCGCCTACATTGTCGCCTACATTGTCGGCAATTGTTGCGGGGTTCCTTGGATCATCCTCAGGAATGCCTGCCTCCACCTTTCCTACCAGGTCGGCACCTACGTCGGCAGCCTTTGTGAAGATACCACCGCCAACGCGGGCAAACAGTGCCTGGGTGGAGGCGCCCATGCCGAATGTAAGCATGACGGCTGTTATTTCTATAAGCTTGATGTGTTCAGTAGTACCAGGATGAACAAGGGTGAGCCCCATGAATTTAAGGCCGGCTTCCATGTGTTCGGGAGTGAAGACCAGGTAATTGAGAATAAGGAACCACAATGCTATGTCGAGCAGGCCAAAACCCACAACAACCAGCCCCATTACCGCGCCGCTCCTCAATGCCACCTTGAGACCCTTGTTAAGGGATTTGGAAGCAGCCCACGCTGTCCTGTTCGATGCAAATGTTGCTGTTTTCATCCCCAGGTAGCCGCAAAGGCCCGAAAAGAACCCTCCCGTCAGAAACGCAATCGGCACAAACGGGTTCTGAATCCCGAAATAGGCGAGAACGGCAAGGAGAATAACAAGAATAATAAATACCTTGGTAACAACCGAATACTGGCGCCTCAGATAAGCCATTGCACCTTCCCTTACATAGGCAGCTATCTCCTTCATCCTGTCTGTTCCTTCCTCCTGAACTTTCATGTCTCTGTAAAAGATCCAGGCAAACAGCAGTGCAGTAAGTGCAGCTACAGGAACGATCCAAAAAATACTACTAATCATGATATCTGTTTTTAAATTTGAAAAATTATAGGTTTGGATATGAAAAATTTTGCCGGTACAAAACTAATTCAGATTTTCATTTATGCAAATGAAAAAAAAGATATTCTTCAAACAGCTTGAAAGTGGAAGATGGCACATGACCGCCTGCTGTTCAGCCCGGTTCTCTAACCGGCCGGCAACGGCATGAAACCGCCTGTCTGAAAAACTACCGCAACCCTCAGATCTCGCGGAAGAACTCGTAATTGATGTCCTCAAGCTCCTTCATCGAAGGATATGGATAGAAGTAAACCTCATCTTTTGACCCCACATAGAAACCCGATTCAATGGTCCGGTAAAGAAGTATCCCCGAATATATCCTCTGCACGGTTTTCATATGCTTTTCATATTCCCCCCTCAGGATCTCGAGGCAATCCCTGAGGTGTCCGATGTTTGAATACGGCAGCTGCTCGGCAGAGCCGTAAAGGGGATTTGCTGACAGTTCGCCGAGTTTAAGTTCCACCATCAGCAACTTCGGAAGTACAATCGGCCTCGAACCGTCAGTAAGGACCCTGATGAAATCCGACGGAGGAAGCCCGCTGGCAACAAGAGGTGTTACAGGGCACAATTCCTGGTAAAGGTGGAGAGTATTGGGGTCCTCCCTGCTTTTGTCGTACACAGTTTTCTTCAATTCAAGGGACGTTCCATGATCAGTTGTCAGGTAAAGGCTTTTCAGCGCAGAAAGCGGGATTACCTCAAGAGCCCTGTAAACAGACAGGTAAACAGAACTTTTCGGACTGCCGTCGTCTTTCGCAACACATCTTTTTTCAAGACTCCCCATATCTATGAGGTCTTCAATCTGACCAAGATCCACTTCCAGGAAAATTGTCTGTCCCTTATTCCGTTTTTTTGTGCCAGTCGAAAGATACATTCCAAATCCTTCTGGAGGGAGCATGGAAGCCACAAGGGCTTCGGGAGTACATGTCAGGTAAACATATTTGCTCATGATAGTTTCTTTTAAGGAATATTCATTCAACAGATCAAATCACTTTACCGAACCAGAATCTGAATCTATATCAAATTTAGTCTTCTTTTTTCAACTTTAAAAGTAAATAATCACATCCGGCCATTAATTTTCTTTGTTTCTGAGATATATTTTCATCCGCCTCAAAATCCGGTCAGTCCTGATAATTGCAGCTGTTCCGTGCGCTTTATCACGAAATTCCGGGGAACCGGGGTTGGGAAGGATCATGCGGAGCGTCACAGCGGCAAAACATTTTTTTCAGGGATTTCCCGGAATAACCCGCAAGAGCATATCGGGTTTTCAGTTACATTTGATGCGGATTCTTAAATTGAAGGATGACAGGCAGTGAATAGAACAATCAAAATTCCGACACAATGAAGAAACTCAGAATTGGGATAACAGGATATGGCAACCTGGGCAAAGGCGTGGAATCAGGGCTGGAGCATATCCCCGACATGGAACTTGCCGCTGTTTTCACAAGGCGTGATCCCGGAAGTATCAGGATCCGCTCCCGGAGCGTTCCCGTGCTCAGATACGATGAAATCGGCCGCTACCAGGACAGGATTGATGTTATGATACTCTGCGGCGGAAGCGCAACCGACCTCACGGAACAGACTCCGGCTGTGGCAAAAATGTTCAACACGGTTGACAGCTTTGACACACATGCCAGGATACCGGAATTCTTCAGAAAGGTAAATGAGGCGGCCCTCCCGTCGCGACACACAAGCATTATCTCAGTCGGATGGGATCCCGGATTGTTTTCAATAGCCAGGGTTTATTCAAACTGCATCCTTCCCGGCGGAAATGATTACACTTTCTGGGGCCCCGGGGTGAGCCAGGGACATTCAGATGCCGTGAGGAGAATAAAAGGTGTAAAGGATGCAAAACAATATACCATACCCGTTGAAAGTGCAATTGAAAAGGTAAGGAGGGGAGATAATCCGGAACTTACAAAAAGACAAAGACATACAAGATTGTGCTATGTTGTGGCGGAGGAAGGTGCCGATCTCATTTCAATCGAAAGGCAGATCAGGAACATGCCCGACTATTTCGATGAATATGACACAACCGTCAATTTTGTTTCGGCCGGGACTCTCCTCAGTGAACACGGAAGAATGCCGCATGGCGGCTTTGTAATCAGAAGCGGGGCCACGGGAGAGAATGGAATGAACAGGCATATCATTGAGTATTCGCTGAAACTCGATTCTAACCCGGAATTCACATCTTCGGTCCTGCTTGCATACGCCAGGGCCGCTTTCAGGCTTGCAGCAAGATCCGACTTTGGCGCAAAAACCGTACTCGACATCCCTCCTGCATTGCTTTCACCACTTCCGGGAGAGGAACTACGTGAAAAATTCCTCTGACAACTTCTTTGAAGTTTCATAAACCGTCTGAGGCAGATCACTGATAATCAACTGAAAAATGATAACCCGGCCCGCTGAATTCAACAATGACCTGAAGCCGGCACTCAAAATATTAAGTGAAGGCGGCATTGTTTTATTTCCGACCGATACCATATGGGGGCTGGGATGCGATGCAACAAATCCCGAAGCGGTGAGCAGGATATTCCGGATCAAGAACAGGGACGACAGCAAAAGCCTGATAATACTTGTAAACGGATTCGGAATGCTTGAGCGATACGTAACCGCCATTCCCGAAGTCGCCATCAATATCCTGGAAGTGGCTGACAAGCCGCTTACCATTATCTATCCGCAGGGAAAGAACCTTGCTGCCGGAGTTTGCGATAAGGATGGTTCGACAGGTATCAGAATATGCATGGATCCCTTCTGCAACGAACTGATAACCAGGTTCAGGAAACCAATTGTGTCAACATCGGCAAACATAAGCGGAACCGGTTCCCCTTCCATATTCAGCGAAATAGATGATAAGATAATAGGTGCCGCTGATTATGTTGTCAATTACCGCCGGAAGGAAACCGGAAAGAATCCGCCATCATCAATCCTGAAAGTCAACAGCGACGGAACAATAGAAATTATACGCCCTTAAGTTTACTTCGACCTTACACGGCCCGATCCGGAGACTCTTGCGTCAACCTTCGGATCGCCGGCGTAGATAACGCTGCCGCTTCCTGATACCTTTGCGTTCAGGGTTCCGGTAACATGGCAAAGGCAGTTGCCGCTTCCCGATACACTAACATCAAGATGAGCGACCCTTACATTTTCACCTGAGAAGCTTCCCGACCCGGTGATTGAGATTTCACCTTTATCAGCCGATCCTCCGGATCCCACGATTATATTCCCCGACCCTGAGATCGCACATTCCAGCCTGTCCGCTTCCAGATCAGCTGCAATGATCTTTCCGCTTCCGCTGACAGCCATGCTGAGCTGATCAGCCTCGACAGGACCCGATATTTCGGCCCTCCCCGACCCTGAAACACTTAAACCTTCAATCTGAGGCATCGTGAGATTCACAGTCACTTTCTCATCCCTGAAAGATGATCTCCAGTTTTGCTTCCTTATCACAAGCCTGTCTCCCGAAACTTTTGTTTCGATATCATTCAGATTGCCGGCGGGACCCTCAAGGACAAGGCTGAATTGCGGACCGGCCTTTATGAAAAGCTTACCGGAGATATTAAAGCCAACATGACTGAAACCGCTTACATCACGGTTTTCCCTGGTCTGCCCGTACGAATCTTCACAAATGAACAGTGAAGCAACCAGGAGGGATGCTGAAAATAACAGGGTTTTCATTTTTAAAGTCAGATTTGTTTTTAACTGTTTATTCCAAAAGACGGATAAATTATCAGATAGCTGCATCTGTAAATTTATCCTGACAAACAGTTGGGAAGGCTCAGCTGAGCGCTGTAAGACCGTCTGGCAGATCCATCATAATGATCCCCGATTTTTCATCTGTTTCCAGAATGAGATCGCTGTGCAAAGGTACCAGCACCGGCTTTTTGCCTTCCTGTCTGACCGACAGCAGATCCTGGCCGGGCTTGTGTATTACGGCTTCAATTGTTCCCAGGTAATTTCCCTTGCCGGCAAATACCCTGAACCCTGTTAAATCACCGTCCCGGATATCACTGCTTTCACTGCCGGTTCCGGCAATCAGGATCCTGCAGCCGTTAAATTCTGATATCTTTTCAATTGAATCATAGTCACGGAATCTGACTTTCATGGTATCTTCCCCTGAATATCCGAGATCCGCAATAAAGAAAGGAACCGGTATTCCGTCAACTTCGATGAAAACCGATTCCGTTTCAGGCATATTTTCAATAAAACCCGGTTCTGTCTTAACAATCACGGTACCGTCATGCCCGTGAATCTTTACTATCCTGCCAAGTAATGCTTTGTCTTTATATGATGCAGAACCCATGATCTCCTGAGCATTTGCCTGATTTTTCAGGCTTCTGCTTCAGCAACGGAATCACTTTCCGCAGACGGGGTTTCATCGGCAGCTCCGGCAGCCGGCTCTTCAGCCGGTTCAGGCTGGGATTCTGCCCTTTGACGCTCCGCCAGCTCAGCCTGCTTTTTTGCAAGCTTTGCGGCCCTAGCTTCATTCATTTTCTTCTCCGAAGCAATTTGCCTGCTCAACTCATCTTCCCGTGATTTCTCGAGGCCCGATTTCTTGGCATCGATTTTTGCCAGGTTCTGCTTCATCCACTCTTCAAACCTGCGGGTAGCTTCTGCATCATCAAAGGCGCCCTTCTTCACGCCCTCAAGAAGATGCTTCTTCAGAAGAACCCCCTTATAGGAAAGGATAGCCCTGCATGTCTCAGTAGGTAAGGCGCCATTTTGCAGCCAACCAAGAGCCTTATCGAAATCAAGTTCGATTGTGGCCGGATTGGTAAGCGGATTGTAAATCCCGATTTTTTCAATATATCTGCCATCCCGTGGCGACCTGCTATCTGCGACCACAATGTGGTAAAAGACCTTCTTCTTACGGCCTCTTCTAGCTAATCTGATTTTAACTGCCATCTAAATTTTACGCGTTCGTTAAACCTACTAAAAAAATTTGTGGGTGCAAAGATAACTAATTTTATTAACGAAACAATCTTATAATAAAGATGACAGCCCGGAAATATTCCGGCAGCATTGCCCGAAAAAACCTGGTATCCCTCATTCTGCTGTTCAGCAAGAACAGGATCAGCAGAAATTTCCAATTTCCTCAAGTGCGACTGAATGAGCCGGAGGCAGTCCCGCCCGGGTGTGAATGGCATTATAATCATTCAGGGGAGTGTCGCCCAGCCTGGTTTCCAGCCTGAAATTGACTGATTATATCCTCATTGGCAGGATCGGTCTCCTTCAGGAATATCTGCCGCGGACCGGCAAACCGTGCATAAGCTCCGATAAGGACTTTCTTTACACCCTGATCCGATCCCGGGGAAATCTCTTCGCTGAGGTTCTGATGGGGCTCCGGATCCAGCATTTTATCACATGCAACAAGCAGAACCAACAATGCCGATGCTGAAAAAAAGATATACCTGCGTTTCATGACTGCCTGTGTTTCCTGAATTACAGACTGATGCTGATTCCGGCAAGAATAGTCCTTGGCTGAGGCACAGAATAAAAATCAGATCCCGACCTCAACGGGTTAACCCCAAAATCGGCCGACACTTCCGGATCCCAGCCCCTGTACTTCGAAAAAGTCAGGAGATTATGTCCCTGGATATATACCCTTGCCCCGCTGAGCCCGAATCTGTTCAAAAAACTGCCGGGCAGATCATAGCTCAGCATCACAGTCCTGAGTTTGATGTAACCTCCGGGCGAAAGGTATCTGCTGCTCCGCGCCTGATTCCCGTTAATATAGCCGAGGCGGGCCTGGGGGATATCTGTCAGATCACCCGGCTTTTTCCAGCTTTTAAGCTGGTCAGTTGTCTGATTGTCGAACCATGTGCCATTGGAGGCCATAAAGGAATCTCCGGCCAGGTGTATTTTGTTGCCGCTTACACCCTGAAACATGAATGATAATTCAAATCCGTTATAACTCAGGCTGTTGGTTATTGCAAACAGAACGGGGGGATTAGGATTCCCCAGAACCACGAAACCGGCTTTTGAAAAATCGCTGGTTGTAGCGGTATGATCTGTTATGTTTCCATTTGCATCCCTTGGGTTCAAATACCATAATGCATCTCCGTCGGCCGGATCAACTCCCGCATATTCGGCTCCATAAAATACACCCAGGGGCCTGCCAACCATGGCCACATTCATAAATATCGGGCTGCCCTCATCGAGTAATGACTCTTCGCCAAGGGCCGTGATCCTGTTCCTGTTGACGGAAAAGCTGATGTTCGTTGACCACAGCAAGGCTCCGGCAGTGTTGGTGGTGTTAAGGACGAATTCAAATCCTTCGTTCCTCATGGATCCCAGGTTCTGCGCCTGCACCCTGCTTCCTGATGTTCCGGGAACGGGAACATTCACAATAAGATCGGAGGTGTTCTTTATGTAATAATCCATCTCGCCGGTGATCCTGTTCCCGAATATTCCGAAATCCAACCCGAAATCCGTCTGAATTGTGGATTCCCATTTTAAATTCTCGTTTGGCATCTGACCGGGAACCGGTCCCGGGATCCCATTGAAACTATCCGTACCGAACAAACCCATATGACTGTAATTACCTGTTCCCGCATTACCCGTCAGGCCCGAGCTTACCCTCAGCTTCAGAAAGCTCAGTGCAGCCACATCCGCCAGAAAATCCTCCCTGCTCAGCACCCATCCGGCAGAGGCAGCAGGAAATGTTCCGTATCCCGGCTTTTTCCCGAAACGTGAAGATCCGTCGATGCGTGCCGACAGGCTTATAATGTATTTTTGCCTGTAATCGAGGTTTATCCGCGAAAACCACGACAGGTAGCTGTATTCCGCCCTTGTGGATGAACTTCCGCTTATAAAACCCGCATTCGACAGTGTCTTCAGGTCATCAGACGGAAAATCCTGCCCGGTGAGCCATGCATTGTCAATAACGGTATACTGGTATTCCGTACCCAGGACCCCGCTTATCCCGAAATCTCCGGATCGTCGTGAATAATCGAGATACGATCTAGGCAAAATATTCCGGATCTCACCGTAATTGGCAAATCCATACCCGCCTGTCTCTTCCCCCGCTTCTGTCCTTTTTCCGTAGCGGCAGTTCTCCTTCAGATTCAGCAGATCGATGCCGATCTCGTTTTTCCACACAAGGCTCTTCAGTATCCTGAAATTAAGATAGCTGTTTGCCAGGGTTCTCAGATTTGAGATTTTCCTGGAAGCATCTTCCGTGTCGATCAGGTTGTTGTAATATGTTGTGACAGGGGTATTGTACAATTTACCCTCTTTATCCCGTACCGGGGTGATTGGAGCAAGGGCCACCAGCTGCATGGGGGAAGAATAGGAATTATCGGCCGGAACCTGATCGGTATTCGTTCCGGAAAGGCTTAAGGAGACGCCGATATCTATGAACCTGTTAACTTTGCTGTCGAGGGTCAGCCTGCCCGATATCCTCTCCAATCCGTTTGAAATCAGTATCCCTTCCCTGCTGGTATATGAGCCGCCTGCAAAAAATTTCAGATTATCATTGCCGCCGCGGACCGATAAATCAGCACTCAGCAGGCTTCCTGTCCGCAACGCCTGGTCCTGCCAGTCAGTATTCACTGCAAGCTGCGGATCATTGTATGTTGCCCAGCCGGAATACCTGACAAACCGGCTCCTTGCGAATTCCAGCCACGATCCGGAATAGTCGGCCGGATTATTCACGGGGTCGAGGCCCTCATACCGGTCGCTGTTGTAAGCGGCCTCCTCAAAATAGCGGATATACTGTTCCGAATCGAGAAAATTCCTTCTGGCTGAAGGCTGGCTGAAACCTCTCTGCAAGCTGAAGTTAAGCCGTGTATCGCCTGACAAACCCCTTTTTGTGGTGATAAGCACCACCCCGTTGGCCCCCCTGGAGCCATATATTGCAGAGGCAGAGGCATCTTTCAGTATTTCAACGGATTCTATATCGTTGATATTGAACGGCAGCAGGGGATTTACTGCTGCGCCCGACTGATTAAGTGTTTCAGTGGCAATGGGAATGCCGTCAACAACAAACAACGGATCGTTGCCCGCGGTAACCGAGGTGGCGCCTCTGATCCTCATCCTTGCCGAACCCGCTGCCTTCCCGTTCAGCGACTCAATGTAAACGCCGGCAACCCTGCCCTGCAGGGCCATATCAACTGCCGGTACCGGAGCTGAACTGAGGCTGGCTCCTTCTACCCTGGATATACTGCCCGTAACCAGCGATCTTTCCAGGACACCGTACCCAATCATCACTGTGTCACCCTGACCGGCCCGATCAAACATCATTCTATCATCATCTGTTCCGGAAATGATTTTCTCATTACCGGATAACAGCATCATATAACCATACAGCACAAAAACCAGCAAACACAACTTTTTCATAATCAATATTTAAGACCTGGAACAGGAAATTATACCTGAATGGCGCCCGGCTCCTTTCATTATTCTGAAGCAAAGAAGCCCGGCTGAACCAATCAAATACTTTTTCCTCCTGATATTCCGGCAGTTACCTGTTCCGAAAACCCTGAACAGATATGACAGAAAAACATAAAAAAAAGCAGCGGCAAAAATCATAATCCGGATCAACCCCCCCTGTGTTTTTAACTATTTGTTTATTAAGACTTTCCAGGCATGTTCAAAAAAAGGAGCCTGAAGTATCTCAATTAGAACGCAAATGAACCAAAAAAATTTCAATAATGCCGTTTCATTCTCTGATTCAGCTTTCAGCGATTCAGGAGGTATTCCGCAAATCATTATGCATAATCCTGACACATGCCGGCATGGTAAAGGCGGTTAGCGGATTGCAGAATGCGGTTCAAATTAATCAGTTCTTAATTCCCCGGATAAACTTACATTGCTGTAAGAATAATCCAATTTTGAGTATTTTTGTCATTGGTCAAATTCTAAATATTCAGCCTCATCAGATGACAGCCTTTTCACATCTCCATGTACATACCCAGTATTCCATTCTTGATGGTGCGTCCCACATCCCGAATCTCATTGATAAGGTGAAATCGCTGGGAATGGAGGCCGTAGCCATCACCGACCACGGCAATATGTTTGGTGTGAAGGAATTCCATTCCACCGCAACGAGAAAGGGGATAAAACCGATAATTGGCTGTGAGGTTTATGTTGCCAGGAGGCCGATAGGGGAAACAGCAGGGAAAGAGGACCGTTCAGGCGATCATCTGATCCTTCTGGCCAAAAGCCTGACGGGCTACAGGAATCTTGTTAAGCTTGTTTCAACTTCGTGGATAAAGGGATTCTACTACACACCGCGCATTGACAAGGAACTGCTGGCAAAGTACCGTGAGGGATTGATCGCATCATCAGCCTGCATCGCAGGCGAGATACAGGATGAAATCCTTAACGGAAGCATGGAAAGGGCCGAAGCGGTCCTCCGTGACTTCAGGGACATATTCGGGGATGATTTCTACCTTGAGATACAACGGCATGAAACCAGCGATCCGGAAGCCGACAGTACCGTGTTTCCCAGGCAGCAGCAGGTTATCGGGGCTTTCAGAAAACTGTCGGCAAAATACAATGTGAAGATCATAGCAACCAATGATGTGCATTTCATAAATGCTGAAGATGCTGAAGCGCACGACAGGCTGATATGTATCAACACCGCGAGGGATTTCGATGATCCCGGCAGGCTCCGTTATTCAAAACAGGAATATCTGAAAACTGAGGAGGAGATGCGCTCAATATTCAGCGATATTCCCGAAGCAGTTGACAACGTTGGGGAACTGGTAGCCAAAATTGAAAGATACAAGCTTGACCACGATCCGATAATGCCAGATTTTCAGATACCTGACGGCTTCAGCGACAAGAATGATTACCTCCGGCATCTAACATTTGAAGGAGCCAGGGAAAGATGGGGAGTTCCAACATCCGAACAGACCGAAAGGATTGATTTTGAGTTGGAAACAATTGCAAAAATGGGATATCCGGGATACTTCCTTATAGTGCAGGACCTGCTCAGGGCTGCCCGCGAAATGGGAGTATCGGTGGGCCCGGGAAGAGGATCCGCAGCAGGCTCGGCCGTTGCATTCTGCCTCAGGATCACCGACATTGACCCGATAAAATACGGCCTGCTGTTTGAAAGATTTCTGAATCTCGACCGCATCTCCATGCCCGATATCGACATAGATTTCGATGAAGACGGCAGGGAAGATGTTTTAAGATATGTTGTAAATAAATATGGCCACGACAAGGTTGCCCATATCATCACCTTCGGAACAATGGCGGCAAAAATGGCAATCAGGGATGTTGCACGGGTCCAGAGACTGCCGCTGGCCGAAGCCGACCGGCTTGCCAAGCTTGTGCCGGAAAGACCCGGGGTGACCTTATCCGCAGCATACACTGAAGTGCCAGAACTTGCAAAAGAAAAAGACTCTCCCAACAAACTGGTGTCACAAACCCTGAAATATGCCGAGGTACTGGAAGGATCAGTCCGGCAGACAGGTGTCCACGCATGCGGGATAATAATCGGCAGGGATGCGCTCGATAATTATATCCCCCTCTGCACTGCAAAGGATACCGATCTTTATGCCACACAATTCGACGGAAGCCACGTGGAATCCGTGGGCCTGCTAAAAATGGATTTCCTCGGGCTGAAGACCCTCTCAATTATCAAGGACGCTGTGGAGAACATAAAAAGATCAAAGGGAACAACAATCAATATTGAAAATCTTCCTCTCGACGATAAAAAAACATTCGAGCTCTTCAGCAATGGTGAAACCACCGGAATATTCCAGTTTGAATCAACCGGCATGAAAAGGTATCTCAGGGAACTCAGACCCAACAGGTTCGAGGACCTGATTGCCATGAATGCCCTTTACCGCCCCGGCCCGATGGAATACATCCCCAAGTTCATCAGGATAAAACACGGGATCGAGCCAATCAATTACCCGCTTCCGGTGATGGAAAAGTACCTCAACGAATCATACGGGGTCACAGTGTACCAGGAACAGGTAATGCTCCTCTCCCAGGAACTGGCGGGATTCACAAAAGGTGAAGCCGATACCCTGAGGAAGGCAATGGGAAAAAAGAAAAAATCCATCATGGATGAGATGAAGCTGAAATTTTTCGAGGGGTGCAGCAGGAAGGGCCATGATGAAACCATTGTCAGCAAAATATGGTCCGACTGGGAGGCATTTGCCCAATATGCATTCAATAAATCACATTCCACCTGCTATGCACTTATAGCGTTCCAGACCGGCTACCTGAAAGCCAATTTCCCTGCTGAATACATGGCAGCCGTTCTCAGCCGGAACATCAGCGACCTCAAAAAGATAACCATCTTCATGGATGAATGCAGAAGAATGGGCATGGAAGTGCTAGGCCCCGACGTTAATGAAAGCAATGTCAAATTCACAGTCAACCGCGACGGAAATATCAGATTCGGCCTGGGTGCCATAAAGGGTGTGGGCGAAAACGCCGTCCTCCAGCTGATTGACGAAAGGGAAAAGAATGGCGCTTATGAAAACATCTTTGACCTGGCCGAGAGGGTGAACCTGAATTCCCTCAACAAGAAAAACCTTGAAGCAATGGCCGTCGCCGGTGCCTTCGACTGTTTCACGGAAATATCAAGGTCGCAGTACTTTTCCACCGACAACAGGGGGGGCAGCTTTATCGAAAACCTGATCAGATACGGAAATAATGCAAAGAATATAAAAAATTCAAGCCAGCAGACACTTTTTGGATCTGCCGGGGGATTCGACATAATGAAGCCGGAAGCACCGCCATGCCCCGACTGGCCAAAACTTGAAAAACTGAACAGGGAAAAGGAAGTGATCGGAATCTATCTTTCTTCCCATCCCCTCGATGATTTCAAACTTGAAATAAACAACTTCACCAACGCAACACTGGCTGACCTTCAGAACCTCAGCGAATGGTACGAGAGAGATGTAATTGTCGCCGGGATGGTTACTGATTCAAAAAACGGGATAGGAAAAAACGGCAAACCCTACGGGTCATTCACCCTGCAGGACTATTCCGATTCATTCAGGTTCGTCATGTTCGACAAGGAATACCTCGAATTCAGCAAGTTCTTCATTACAGGATATTACCTTCTTGTAAAAGGAAGGGTGCAAAAACACAAATTCAGAAAGGATGAACTTGAATTCAGCATCAAAACCATTAACCTCCTTTCAAGCGTTAAGGATGAACTTGTAAAGTCGGTTACAATAAAAGTCAACATGGAGGCCGTTAATAAGACCATGATCAGCGATCTTCTTGAGCTGACGAAGGAAAACAAGGGTGAATCAGAATTAAGGTTCCTGTTATATGACCAGGAGGATAAAATATCGCTCTCAATGTTCTCAAGAACAATCAGGATCAGACTTAACAATGAACTAATTTCATTTCTCGACGATTACCCGGGCATAGAATATAAAGTTAATTAACTATATTTGCGCCCTTGAGAATTTAATTAAAACCGAATCAGCATGGCACAAGATGTTAATGACAGTAATTTTGATGAAATAGTACTTGGGTCGGATAAAGTGGTCATGGTTGATTTCTGGGCCGAATGGTGCGGCCCCTGCAGGATGATTACACCTATTGTTGAAGAAATTTCAAGAGAATATGCAGATAAGGTTGTAGTCGCCAAATGCGATGTTGATGAAAGTCCGGGGGTGGCTGCCAGGTTCAGCATACGGAATATTCCAACGGTACTTTACTTTAAGAATGGCGCCGTGGCCGACAAGCAGGTAGGTGCTGTTCCAAAGGCCAATTTTGTAAAAAAGCTCAATATCCTTCTTCAATAAAAAACTTAAGTTACTCTTTAAAGTTCCGAAGGCATTTCTTTAACACAGTGGCCCGCCAGACCGGCGCAAAGCCCGTGAGAAAAAATCACCGGATAACGCACTCCCGGCATCCGGCAATATGATACGGCTGTTTTTCCGCCCGATCGCCCTTCATAAACTGACAAAACCAACTGATAAACAAGTCGCTTTTTAAAATAAACCTATGACAGTCTGCGTGTTTGCTGCTTCGAGCAGCCGGATCGACGTAAAATATGCGGAGGCAGCCAGGGAACTGGGAACGCTCATTGCCCGCTCACGAATACAGGTTATTTACGGCGGAGGAGGCATAGGACTTATGGGTGTGCTTGCCGATGCGGTAATATCCGGCGGCGGCATAATTACGGGTGTCATGCCTTCATTTATGAATGATGAGGGCTGGGGCCACCCCCGGGTAATGAATATGATTCTTACTGCAGACATGGCGGAAAGAAAAAAGAACATGTTCTCAACAGCCGATGCAATTGTGGCACTCCCGGGCGGGGTGGGAACACTGGAAGAGCTTGCCGAAGCAATCACCCTGAAACAGCTTGGCCTTTTCAAAGGACCCGTGGTTATACTCAACACCCTCGGTTTCTACAAATCACTTATCGCCTTTTTTGAACACATGATCAGCAATCAGTTTCTCAGGCCGGAGCACAGGGGGATCTGGACAGTGGCAAATACCCCGGAAGAAGTGGTCAGGGAACTCCTAAACAATTCCAGTTGGATTGATGATCCCAGAAGAATTGCCCGGATTTAACCGGATATCCATCACTGCTTACTGTGATATTATTCAATGATTCAAATGATACATATCAATTGTTTAATTGATATGTATCAACAGATGCTATTCCTGACAACCGTGACCTCAAGCCCGGTCAATTTTATTTGCTGTTCAGCAATCTCTTCAGAGTACTGTTGCTGAATGTTTTTTCCATTATTATTTTTCCTTCGACTTCAGGGGCCTTCACCCCGGTTTTAAAGGCCATGGTGCCGGTGAAAACACAGGCTTCGTCCCAGTAACCGGTCTTTAAAAAGTGACTGAGCACCTGGGCCCCGCCCTCGATGAACAACGACTGGATCCCCCAGCCGTGAAGCGCCTCAGATATTTGTTTTGCAGCAGATTCACGATGGTTTAGTTTCATTACCACTGAACCGGGGAGCACCACTTTCTCGGGATAGAATGTAAACACAATCACTGATCCGATTGATCTGTTCACAGCAGGATCATCGGGAAGTGAACCTGATCCGCTCAGAATAATGCGAACGGGATTATTGCCCTTCCATTCCCTCACATTCAGCCGGGGATCATCGGCCCTGACGGTTCCTGCCCCGACCAGGATTGCCTGCTCTGAAGCTCTCCATTTATGGACAAGTATTCTCTCGGCCCGGCCCGTTATCCAGTTTGGCTCGATCCTGTAGCCTTCATCCCTTTCCCTGTCGATGAATCCGTCGCTGCTTTCGGCCCATTTCAGGGTTATGTAGGGCCTTTTCTTCTCATGGAAGGTCAGGAACCTTCGGTTGAGCCTCCGGCATTCTTCCTCGCATACGCCGGCAACAACCTCACAACCTGCTTCGCGAAGCCTGGCAATACCCCTGCCTGAAACTTTGGCACTTGTATCGATGGTCCCGACAACCACTCTCGGTATCCTCAGCGAAATTATCATGTCTGCGCACGGGGGTGTCTTTCCGAAATGCGAACAGGGTTCAAGATTGACATAAAGGGTCGATTCCTCCAGCAGCTTCCGGTCCCCGGTTGATTCCACCGCCCTGACTTCAGCATGAGGTCCACCGGCCTTAATATGGTAACCTTCCCCGATAATCCTTCCCCGGTGCACGATCACGGCTCCGACCATCGGATTGGGATAGGTCATCCCCTCAGCCTTGGCGGCCAGGTCAAGGCATCTGCGCATGAATTTCACATCATTATTTTCAGGCATTTGCTTGAAAGTGCTAATTTTGGCTTATGGCTTTCAATTTACAAACAATTAGAGATATCCGGAACCATATCTCGGGAGAACTTAAAGAAATATATCCTGAGGAAGAAATCCGGCCTCTCTTTGAAATTATGATGCTGCATGTGCTGGGAGGAAGCAGGGCCGGCCTGCTGGGTGATCCTCAAAGACAGCTGACAAAGGAAGAATCGGAAAGGATCCTGTCGCTCTGCAATGAGCTAAAAACCGGTATGCCTGTACAGTACATAACAGGGGAAACAGTTTTCTATGATTGTACCATCAGGGTGGGGCCGGGGGTATTGATCCCGAGGCCGGAAACTGAAGAGCTTGTTGATCTGGTTGTAAAGGAAAACCGGGGATTTTCCGGAACAATAACTGATGCCGGCACCGGTTCAGGTTGCATTGCAATAGCGCTTGCCCGGAACCTTCCGGCGGCAGGGGTCACCGGTCTTGACAATTCGGTCAGGGCCTTAAGAACGGCATCGGAAAATGCGCTCCTGAACCGGGTAAGCATAAAATTCATACTGTCGGATATTCTGAAGAACGGTATTGCCGATGCTCCGAAGCCGGATATTATCGTGAGCAATCCGCCCTATGTAAGGGAGAGTGAGAAGGCCCTGATGCACAGGAATGTGCTGGAGTTTGAACCGCACAGTGCACTGTTCGTTCCCGATGATGATCCGCTGGTCTTTTATCGTGCAATTCTTGAGTCGGGCGCCAGAATACTGGATCGGGGAGGAAAAGTCTATTTTGAGATCAGCGAAGCTATGGGTGAACCCATGGCATATCTTATGGAATCACTGAATTATACCGGTATCAGGGTAGTAAGTGATATTAACGGCAGGGACCGGATAATAAAAGGTACGCTGAAATGAATAAAAAGAGCGAGCTGGATACGGCACTGAACAGAGCCATGGCCCTGTGTGCAGCGCGTGAATACTGCAGTGCAGATATCCGTTCGAAACTGGAGTCATGGGGCATTTGCGCCGCCGGGGCCGACAAGATAATCACCGGGCTGGTCAGGGAGAAGTTCCTTGACGATACCCGTTATGCCCATGCTTTCGTCAGGGATAAGTTTAAATATAATAAATGGGGCAGGATAAAGATCGCAGCCGGACTGAGGCAGAAGAAAATCGCTGAGGAAATAATCCGCAATGCCCTGGGGGAAATAGATGACGCCCGGTATCTGGACATGATCAGGGAAACACTGACCTCACACCGTAAATTTGTCAGGGCAAAGAACCAGTATGATCTCAGGGGGAAATTATTAAGATTCGGACTGTCGAAAGGTTTCGAGAATCACCTTCTTTATGACATACTGAATGACCTGGATCCTTAAATCAGGAAATGCATCCTTTTAACCCCTCGTCAGGAAAGATTCTCAGGTAACTTATAACATTACAGGTTTTTGTTTCAAAAATTACCTGCTGCAGCCACAGGCCAGCCCGGAGGAGTTTCTTGCATCCGGATGGCAATCCCTGATCAATGGCGGGTTCATTGCAAATGAATGCCCGATGAACTGAAGATATTGATGAGGAAAGGGGAAAATGCCACCAGGAACAATACTGTTGATCCAACTATGTCATATATGATCAGCTTCTTCCCGGTTGCGAGATATTTTACACGGAAGGCTGAAAACAGGATCCTCATAACCAGCTGGGCGGCAAAGAAAATGAATATACGCGGTCCATGGGAGTTCCACGCACGGGCTTCCGCGATTCTCCCCCTTAGCAGGAGGGAAAAACTGTGCGACAATCCGCACGATATACATGGTTGCCCCGTAACTTTTTCATGGATGCAGACTACAGGGTAATTGTTTTTTCCGGGTGAAAATATTCCTGAGTAAATAAAAACCAGCAGAATTACGGAGGCCAATGCCAGGTTTATAACCAGATAGGGATCCCTGCCCGGACGGACATATCTGCTGACTGTCACCTCAGTCATTTTTTACCGGTTGTTCCGGAATCCAGGGAGTCGGTCCTTTCAAGCTCCTCCAGCTCTTCAATCCGGATTCTGCTGCCGGTATCTGTCTTTATCTCCACCTTATCCCCGTTGCTTTCAACCTTGATTGAGATTTTTGCATCCTCGAGATCCTTCAACACATCTTTCTGTACGTCCCTGATAATGTTTTCAATATCGCCGCCAAAACCTTTTTTTGCCTTTTCTGCGATCTTTCCTGCCACAAACAGCTGGGAAAATGAGATAATTGAAGCAACCACGGCAATAACCAGCCCTGCTATGAGCACACCCCGCGACCCGCTCTCCGATGCGCGTGAAAGGCCCACTGCTGCAAGTACGATTGCAACCACTCCCGGAATGATTGCAATAAGTCCCACGCAGGGTATCACTGCGAGAACAAATGTCACTATGGCGGTAATAAGTGCAGCAATTCCCAGACTCTGGCCGGCCCGGGAACCTGTATGCCCGGCAACCGGTGATGAACCTGCTGAGCCCTGCCCTGTATTGTTAATCTGATCTTCCATGACTACAAGATGTTTTATGCGTTATTATTTCCCTGATAAAATATTCAGCAAATCCTGTTCTAAAGACGTCACCGGATTCTCAATGATGCGTCCGGATTCAACTTTATTTTCATAAACGATAAAAGTCGGAACGCGTTCTATGCCCAGCTTCTCATAATCACCCAACGGTGACAGTTTTTCATTGTCAACCCCGATAAAGGTCAGTTGCCGGCCGGGAAATCCGATCAGGTCCATGATTTTCATGAAACGGGGGACCTCTCTCCTGCTGTCGGGGCACCAGATCCCGAGCACTGTCACGATCGTCAGATCGCGGTTATCTATGGCAGCAAGTTTTTCAACAACATCCTGCCGCGGCTGGTACCCGTCATATTCCCTGTCATACCATTCCGAATAAGGTGGCCGCAAAAGGAGTGCGGGATTAAAGTAGCCCAGAAGCCAGACCGACTGCTCCGCCCAGTTGACGGAAGGGGTTTCCGGCTGCGGCAACGCTGCCGCCCCGGCACTGCTTTTACTCTTCTTTCCGGTCCCGCAGCCTCCGCTGATCAGCAGTAAAAGGAAAAGAACGAGCCCCTTTGATGATATCCATGAATATGTTCCCATATGTCAGCTTCTGTATTCCGGTGTTTTCAGCAATTTACAATTTTTTCAATCACTATTGTGAAGCAATATTTCAAGTATCTGCCTTGCGGCTTTTGAAACTGGTGTTCCGGGACCAAAAATCGCTGCCACTCCCGCGTCGAAGAGGAATTTGTAATCCCGCGGAGGGATGACCCCACCTGCAACCACAAGGATATCTTCCCTTCCCAGGTTTTTCAATTCACTGATTATCCGGGGAACAAGGGTTCTGTGACCGGCCGCAAGGCTTGATACACCCAGCACATGGACATCATTCTCCACAGCCTGTCTCGCAGCCTCGGCAGGGGTTTGAAACAACGGACCGATATCCACATCAAATCCGATGTCGGCATAGCCCGTCGATACCACCCTGGCACCGCGGTCGTGACCGTCCTGCCCTGTTTTAGCGATCAGGATCCTGGGCTGGCGGCCCTCTTTCGCGGCAAATTCCTCAACCAGGGCCCTGGCTTTGGTGAACTCTTCATCTGACTTATACTCAAAAGAATAAACACCTGAAATTGTTCTTATCACTGCTTTGTACCTCCCTGTTATTTTTTCACAAGCAAAAGTTATCTCGCCGAGGCTTGCCCTTTTTGCAGCAGCTTCGACGGCAAGTTCAAGAAGGTTTCCCTTTCCGCTGCGTACACACTCAGTTATGGCATCGAGCGATCTCATGCACTCATCCTCATTCCTTCCGGCCCTGAGCATTTCGAGTCTCTTAATCTGCGCCCGGCGTACCATACTATTGTCAACTTCAAGAATCTCAACGGGTTCTTCTTTGTCTGGCTTGTATTTGTTTATGCCTATAATTGCCTGAACTCCCGAGTCAATACGCGCCTGGACCCTTGTTGCAGCTTCTTCTATCCTCATTTTCGGAAGCCCGGTCTCAATTGCCCTGGTCATGCCTCCCATACCTTCAATCTCCCCGATATGATTCCAGGCTGAGCGGACCAGTGCATCCGTAAGGTTTTCAACGTAGTATGAGCCTGCCCACGGATCAATTGCCCTGCATATGTCAGTCTCTTTTTGAAGGTATATTTGCGTATTCCTTGCAATTGCGGCAGAAAAATCGTTCGGAAGGGCAAGGGCTTCATCAAGGGCATTTGTATGAAGGCTCTGGGTGTGGCCGAGAACTGCGGCCATGGCCTCAATGCAGGTCCTTCCCACATTATTGAAAGGGTCCTGTGCAGTAAGGCTCCAGCCGGAAGTCTGGCAATGGGTGCGCAGCGCAAGCGACCTGGGGTTCATGGGGCCAAAGCCATTGACGATCTTTGCCCAAAGCAGCCTGGCTGCCCTTAGTTTGGCAATCTCCATGAAATGATTCATGCCAGTTGCCCAGAAAAACGAGATCCTCGGCGCAAAATCATCGATATTGAGCCCGGCCCCTGTTCCGGTTCGCAGGTATTCGAGTCCGTTGGCAAGAGTGTAGGCCAGCTCCAGGTCGCATGAAGCACCGGCCTCCTGCATATGATATCCCGAAATGCTTATGGAATTGAATTTCGGCATTTTTTCGGAAGTATAGCGGAGGATATCGGCAACGATCCTCATGGAAAAATCAGGAGGGTAGATGTACGTGTTCCTGACCATGAATTCCTTGAGGATATCATTCTGGATTGTCCCGGAAAGCTCATCGGGCCGGGCTCCCTGCTCCAGGGCCGTGACTATGTAGAAGGCCATTATGGGAAGAACGGCACCGTTCATTGTCATCGAAACCGACATCCTGTCGAGCGGGATCCGGTCGAAGAGGATCTTCATATCCAGAACCGAGTCGATGGCAACACCGGCACTGCCCACGTCACCTGCCACACGTTCATGATCGGAATCATATCCCCTGTGAGTCGGCAGATCGAAGGCCACCGACAGGCCTTTCTGCCCCGCAGCCAGATTCCTGCGGTAAAAGGCATTCGACTCCTCAGCCGTGGAAAAACCGGCATACTGCCTTATCGTCCAGGGCCGTCCAAAATACATTGAAGAATACGGTCCGCGCAGAAAAGGCGGTATGCCGGCAGCATAATCCAGATGTTCAATCCCTGAAAGATCATCTTTCGTGTAAAAAGCCTTCAGCGGTATCTGTTCCGCAGTGATCAGGGGCTCCGAACTTCTTCCGGATATCAGTCTTTCCTTCGCGGATCCGCCTGAAAAAATGGAATGAAGATCATCAATATGAAATTCCGGCCTCATGATTATTTGTGGTTTTCTGCCTTCCGGTCATCAGCTTTTTCTCCGTGCTCCTTCCGGTCATGAAGCAAGGCATGTATCATACCGGAATTCAATGCCTGAAGAAATCCTCCCTTTTTCTCAATCTGAAGGAAGATGTTCCAGGCATTTTCAGCAACCCGGGAAGTAACGGTCTCAATATAATACGATCCGGCTGACGGATCTGCAACCCTGTCAAAAAAAGCCTCTTCCTTCAGCAACAGCTGCTGATTCCTGGCAATTCTCTCCGGAAAATCCCCTGTCATGCCATTTTTAAACTCAACCGGGTGAACCGTAAGGGAGTCAGTACCGCCAAGAACTGCCGACATGGCGGCAGTCTGGGATCCGATCACATTCATGAACGGATCTCCTGTATCAGTATTTGTAACAGTTTCTGAATGAATCTCCATCCTTGCAGAAAAATCATCCGTAACGCCGAATTTTCTGCAAACAACTGCCCAGAGAAGGCGGGCGGCCCTCAGCCTGGCAATTTCCAGAAAATAAGACGGCCCGATGCCGAAACTGAAACGTATCGCACGGGCTGCCGTGTCAGGATCAATGCCCCTTGCAGTCAGCTGATCAATATATTCAACCGCCATTGCAACCGCAAGGGCCAGTTCAAGGACCGGACCCGATCCGGTATTCCTGAAATATGTTCCATGTATATGGATCGAACGGTAATGGGGAAGAACCAGGGCCTTCCGGACAAGTGCCGCGAGGTAGTCAAGCCCTGCTTCAACAGGAATGCAGAGCTTTCCCTGTATTAAAAGCCTGATCAGCGGGTCAGCTTCAACGGCACCTCTTACCATTTCCCGGCCCGGCTCTTTCTCAGACAGTATATTACCAAGAAGTGAGACTATCTCAACCGCTTTCCCTTCGGATGAAAAATTGATCTCGGCACATGAAGGGTCAATATCCCTGAGAAGAATTGAAAAATTTTCAATGCTGATTGTTTCCGGATCACTTATCAGAAAACCGAGGGAATCAACTCCTCTTTCCAGAAGCGAAAACGCTTTTTCATTCGCAGAAGCATAACTCAAAACCCTGACATCCTGACGAACAAGCCAGGATGCCGCTTTATCCCCGCCCCTTTTACCCGGTTGCCCCGGGTCCTTTTCGTCATTACGGCATTTTAACGCATCCTTTCCAAGGTACAACGGCATAAAGGCATCTGTAAACCGCAGCTTCTCCATGTCTTCCCGCCGGTAGAACGGCATCAGGTCAAAACCTTCGCCGGTTTTCCATAGAAGTTTTTCACCGAAACCGGCACCTTTCAGTTCGGCCCTGATCTTATCAAGCCATTCGCCTGTGCTCGTGGCAGGAAATTCTTCAAATAACTTTTTCTGTTTCACCCGGATGCTGTTTGCATTTATAATAATGGATTTTTATTTCCCCGTTCCGTATCATGAGAGCCGAACCCTCAGGGTTTCAGGCGCGTGCAACAACAGCTATCCCTGCTTAAGTTCAGCCTGCTGTCAGTTTCCGCCAAATTCCATAAGGTACGACCTGATAAATGAATTCAGATCACCGTCAAGAACCGAAATAACGTCTCCCGATTCCATATTGGTTCTGTGGTCCTTAACCATTTTGTACGGATGAATGGTGTACGATCTTATCTGCGAACCCCACTCTATCTTCTTCTTGCTGCCCTCGATCCTGGCCTGTTCTTCCCTCAGCTTTCTCAATTCGAGTTCATAAAGCTGCGACCTGAGTATCCTCATCGCATTTTCCTTGTTGTTGAGCTGCGATCTGGTCTCCTGGTTCTCAATAACAATACCTGTCGGGTGATGCCTGAGCCTGACGGCCGTTTCAACCTTATTCACATTCTGCCCTCCCCTTCCGCTTGACCGGTAGGTCTCCCAGCTGATATCTGCCGGGTTGATCTCAATTTCAATGTTGTTGTCGACAAGCGGGGAGACAAAAACAGAGGCGAAGGTGGTCTGACGTTTTCCCTGGGCATTGAAAGGGGAGATTCTCACAAGCCGGTGCACTCCGTTCTCGCTTTTCAGATATCCGTATGCCCTCTCACCATCTATTTCAAGTGTTACTGACTTTACCCCCACTTCATCTCCTGATTGAAAATCAAGCTCCCTGACTTTATAGCCGTTCCTTTCGGCCCATCTCAGATACATTCTCATAAGCATCGACGCCCAGTCATTGCTTTCAGTGCCGCCGGCACCTGAATTGATCTTCAGGATTGCTCCCAGCTGATCTTCATCGTTCCTCAGCATGTTGCGGACTTCAAGGTCCTCAATCATTCCGAGGCTCAGTTCATACTGGTCATCTGCATCTTCCTCAGAAGCCTCACCCTCCTTGTAGAAATCATATATAACCCGAAGATCTTCAAGGCTTCCGTTAACTTTCTCAAATTGTGTCGTCCAGCTTTTTATTCGTGAAATCTCCCTGAGAAGATCCTCCGCCGCGCGGGGATCGTTCCAGAAACCGGGTGCCCGGGTAAGGGCTTCCTTTTCAGCTATCTGCAATAGTTTCCCATCCACGTCAAAGATACCTCCTCAACGCCTCGCAGCGTTCTGAAAGATCTTTTATCTGCTCATTGGTTAACATGATGAATTAATTTTCCGCAAATTTATTTTAAATCAGGTTCTTTGCAAAATAAACTTTCTTTCCCGGAAGAAAGACAAACAATGGTTTGGGTATCAGATCCCGGAAACTGGTGGTGTGCCTCCGGTTTACTCACCCGGTATATTTCAGTCTCAGGCTGTTGCTTACCACGCTTATACTGCTGAGAGCCATGGCCGCGCCCGCGATCATGGGATTGAGCAGAAAGCCGTTCAGCGGGTATAACACGCCCGCGGCTATCGGGATACCAATTATATTGTAAATAAAGGCCCAGAAGAGGTTCTGCCTGATGGTCCTGACCGTGTTCCTGCTCAACCTGATGGCTGCAGGGATTACAGCCAGATCGTTGCTGATTATAGTCATCCTGGCAGCGTCGATGGCAATATCCGAGCCTTTGCCCATGGCTATGCTTACATCGGCCCTGGCCAGGGCCTGGCTGTCATTGATCCCGTCGCCGACCATCCCTACAACCCTGTTTTCCTTTTGAAGAGCTTCAACATATTCTGCCTTTGCAGCCGGGAGCATTGACGCCGCAAACTCTCCTATTCCCGCCCTGGCCGCAACAGCCGCGGCTGTCCTACGGTTGTCGCCTGTAACCATCCTGACATCTATTCCAAGCTTTTTAATTTGCTCCACGGCATCGGCGGAAGTCTCCTTCAGCCTGTCGTTGATCGATAAAACAGCCAGTACTTCAGTCTCGTCCGCGAACATAACAACTGTCCTGGCGTTTTCTTCCCAGGTTTCTGCCAGGCCCGAAAGCCGCGGGGTAACAGGTATCTTATTTTCACTGATGAACCCCTGTCCGCCAGCCAGGTATTTCCTGCCGTTATGAGAACCCTCGATCCCTTTCCCCGTGATGCTTTTAACATTCTCAAACCGGGTCTCCGGCATGTTGTTATCAAAATGCCTTACAATTGCTTCCGCCAGCGGATGTTCCGACAAACGTTCCAACCCGGCCAGTATCGCCGCAAGCTCTTCCTTGTCTCCCGGTGTTTCCCATTCAATATTTTCAACTGTTGGTCGTCCTTCCGTGAGGGTTCCCGTTTTATCAAGTATCAGGGTGTCCATTTTGCAGGCCAGTTCAAGCGCTTCGGCATCACGGATAAGAATATTGTTTTCAGCTCCCTTTCCGATCCCCACCATTATGGCCGTGGGCGTTGCAAGGCCCAGGGCACAGGGACAGGCTATCACCAGCACGGTTATCATCGAAAGGAGTCCCTGTACAAACCCGTTTTCACCACCCGCGATCCACCAGACTGCAAGTGTAATCACCGCCAGGACAGTGACCACCGGCACGAATATACCTGCAATCCGGTCAGCAAGTTTTTGCACGGGTGCCTTGCTCCCCTGTGCCTCCTTAACATATTTTATAATGCTGCTGAGCAGGGTGTCGGCACCAACTTTCTCGGCGGTGAACCGGAAAGTTCCTTTCTGGTTTATGGTACCCGCGAACACCTTTAAGCCTTCCTCCTTGTACACGGCGACCGGCTCGCCCGTTATCATGCTTTCATCCACGTAGCTGCCGCCCGAGGTGACAGTGCCGTCAACCGGAATCTTTTCACCCGGCCTGACGAGGATAATATCGCCCGGTTTGACCCTTGAGATAAGAAACTCCCTTATCTCGCCCGAGGGAAGGACCCTGAACACTGTCCTGGGCTGAAGACCCATCAGCTTTTTTATGGCTGAAGAAGTATTTGCCTTTGCTCTCTCTTCAAGAAATTTTCCGAGCAGGACAAGCGCTATCACCACTCCCGAGGCTTCAAAATAAACATGCGCCCGGAGCCCCCTGCTTTCCCAGAACCCCGGGAAAAGCGTGTTGAACACGCTGAACAGATAGGCTATGCCGGTGCTAAGGGATACCAATGTATCCATCGAAGTGGCGCCATGAATGATCTGCTTCCCGGCATTGATGAAAAATGAGCGCCCGAACAGGAAAACGATGGGAGTTGCCAGGGCCCACATTATGTAGGGGGCATAGGGAATATTCATGAACACCATGCTTATCAGCACCAGGGGAACGGCAAGTATAACGGCCCATATCGTCCTCCGGCGCATCGTCCTGTATCTTTTTAGCTGGAGACTCTCGAGTTCTTCCTTTGCCGTTTCCGACTCGTCGGTTATCAGGTCGTAGCCAATCGAGGTGACCACCGCCTTCAGATCTTCCGGGCGAACCATGGAACTGTCAAACTCCACCGTTGCCGCTTCAGAGGCAAGGTTCACGAAAACATTCAGCACCCCGGGCTGCTTCCCAAGCATCGTTTCCACGTTGGCTGAACAGGAAGCACATGACATGCCTGTCACAGGGTATTGTTTCTTTACAATCTTCTGAACTGTCTCTTTTTTTTCTTTTATAGAGTCTGTATCTGACATCTTTCAATCAAAATTGAATCTCCCGTATTTCTCCTGAAGCCCCGGTAATTAACCGTTGAGCCAGGTTACAGCGCCCGTCAGCAACCGGGATACAAAATTAGGGATATTCTGTTGTAACAATGCAGAAGCGCTTAAGTTTACCGGGATGGATGGATTTCGCTGGTTATAATGCAGGGAAATTCATGGAAATGACTCTCATCGGCGTTGACGCGACCACCCGGCGAAAAAAGTTGTTTCGTTGGTATTGCCGCCGGTAAAAGCTGATCATAGCCTCTGACATGTCAGGCAAAAGTACACGGCACCTCCCAGGTAAGCTTCTTTCCTGATCTGATCGCCGCACACCCGGCACGGGTGCTGAAGTGTGTTCCTGGAGAGAATGGTTTTATAGCCCCCTTCATTCCCGAAAAAATCCTTCTCGGTATCCCTGCCTCCTTTTTCCGTCATTGTTTTAAGTGTATCCCTGACACTTATGAACAAGTCGGCTTTGTCCTTACCGGAGAGAGACGATTTCTTCCGTTTCGGATGGATCCCTGCATTGAAAAGGATATCCTGCAAGACCCCGTTCCCGATACCGGGGAAGCGTTGTTCGGTAGCGAGCAGGGCCTTGGCTGAAATACTTACAGGCGAATCGTTCAGGATGACATCAAAATAATCTTCATCAAATGCATCGTCAAGGGGTGAGGTGCTGTTAAGGCTCAGCTGGTGATACTTGTTGTCAAAAATCCCCCGGTATGCCCATATCCCGCCATACATCGCCACGTTAAAGGCAACATGACTGTTATCATCAAATGTTATCAGGAGCTGGTATTTCCCGGGAGGCTCTTCAGAAGGGGCATGATACCTCATGATGGTTCCTTCCCCGACTGTAATGCAGGTTTCCCCGTCGCAAAGGAAGTCAACGAACATCCCGTGCCCAAGGGTTGATTTCACGGTTTTGCCTGAAAGAAGCCTGGCGTATTCAGCGGGATCGCCTGAAAACCAGGCAAATTTATGATGACTGGTCGGACTGAAAACATCCGTTATTCTCCTGCCGCACAGGATTTTCCCGGCCTGCAGGCTGATCGTTTTTGATTCGGGTATCTCGAGCATACAAGTTTAATTAGCAAGTTGTTAATCACTTAACAAATAATTCTGTTTTAATTTGATAAGGTCTGCCTGCCCCGGGGCAGATGTTTGTCCACCACTATTGATCCCCGTTATTTCGGAAGTGCCGGCATGAGGCCCAGTATCCATCTGACAGTCTGGTCACCCTGGAAAGCCGGGACAGTTCCCCCGATGATATCCTCGCTCATTGTAACCTTGTGAAAATCAAAATTCATGGGGCTTTCAACCGGATTCTCATTTGTATAAGGAATATCTATCGGAAATATCCATCCACGGTCATCATCCCACCCCCACACCGTCATTGTGCCATCAATCAGGGTGTTGGCATTGATTATAACATAAGGAGACCCATCTATAGTTTTATAACTGCCACTTAATGATGTTATGATTATATCGCCGGTTTCACGTAATTTTACAGTGTTAGGAACCTCACCTGTCGCATCAAAATGCTCAGACGAAGGCTGGCTGATTATAATATCCCCCGACCTGTATAAATCAACATCCATATCAATGATCGCTGAAAAAGCCGGGAATGAGCGGGTATACTCAAACCTGAGGGTGCCTTTGTAATCTTTATCCAGTTGGTCATTTTCTTCTTTCTCTTTTGAACAGAAACAAAATGAAACAATGAGAAAAACCACGGGTAGTATTCTCATACCGGAAAATGAAGGCGGTGTTTTCATGTTCATAATGGTTAAATTTGTCCTGATTAATTCATAAACATAAAATTAGGCAATAAAATTCTTCATTTTACACCTGTTTATTCTGATTGTGTAAATTTCATTCAATTACATACGTAAGCCTTCTGTCTGATGCCTCTTGTTTTTCAGGGAATGATTGTTATTATGGTTAATCAATGTGGTAACAACTCGTCCAGTCTCTGGATTGAGTGATCCGGGATCAGGGTTAGAGTTTCTTTCAACCAGGAATATGGTTCACTATTATTGATTTTGCATGTACCCAAGAATTAGCAGGTCAATCCGCCAGGCCAGCTTTAAGATCACAATTTGTGACCTTAAAAACGAGTATCGCTAAGAAAAAAGATGTAGTTTTGAAACCGATAACAGCAAAATGGGTACGATAGTTCCCTCACTTGAAAGATTATACAATGATGTAAGAAACATTATTGAGACTGCCCGGGCTAACGCCTACAGGGCTATAAATTTTTCCATGGTGCAAGCTTACTGGAACATTGGCCGTACCATTGTTGAAGAAGAGCAAAAAGGCGGTAACCGGGCAGAATATGGTACTTACCTTGTAGAAAATATATCAGTCACATTGGCCAAAGAATATGGAAAGGGCTTTGATAAGACCAATTTATGGAACATGATCCGGTTCTATCGTTCGTTCCCGATTCTCGACGCACTGCGTCAAGAATTATCCTGGACACATTACAGGATACTGATGCGTATTGAAGAAGACCCGGCAAGGGAATTTTACCAGCAGTAATGCGTGGAAGGTAACTGGAGCACACGTCAGTTGGAGAGGCAGATTAACAGTCTTTATTTTGAGCGCATACTGATGAGCAGTAAGAAAGGCCGACCATTGGTAAAAAAGGAGGCTGATGACAAAAAGGAAGTCATGCAACCTGAACATATCAT
>CAYSXP010000003.1:0-188757 GCA_964435015.1 uncultured Rikenellaceae bacterium | reverse complement strand
TGTTAATTGAAATAATTGGTGCGGTAGTTCAGTCGGTTAGAATACCGGCCTGTCACGCCGGGGGTCGCGGGTTCGAGTCCCGTCCGCACCGCTGAGAGGGGGAAAAAATATTTTCCCCCTTTTTTTATGACATACTCAGTATACATACTCCAAAGCCAGGCCGACGGATCATTTTACACCGGATACACTTCTGACCTGAATAGACGACTGGATGAACACAATTCAGGCAAAACCCGCTATACCTCTAAAAAGAGACCATGGATATTATTCTACTCCGAAGAAGGACTCTCGAAAAAAGACGCGATCATCAGAGAACGGTTCCTCAAAAAACAACGAAACAAAAACTTTTACCTGAGTCTTAAAAATGAGAAAACCTAGGCCTGTCATCCCGAGGACTCGGGACGGGTTCGAGTCCCGTCCGCACCGCTGAGAGGGGGAAAAAATATTTTCCCCCTTTTTTTATGACATACTCAGTATACATACTCCAAAGCCAGGCCGACGGATCATTTTACACCGGATACACTTCTGACCTGAATAGACGACTGGATGAACACAATTCAGGCAAAACCCGCTATACCTCTAAAAAGAGACCATGGATATTATTCTACTCCGAAGAAGGACTCTCGAAAAAAGACGCGATCATCAGAGAACGGTTCCTCAAAAAACAACGAAACAAAAACTTTTACCTGAGTCTTAAAAATGAGAAAACTTAGGCCTGTCATCCCGGACCACCTGTTAAATGATCAGCATAAAACGGATCTTTTTAAAGAGTTCCTGAAGGAATGGCAGTAATGCTTTTTATATCACAGGAATGAGGCATCTCTCTGGAAATTATTTTCCAATTGTACCTTCATACTGGAAAATAATTGATCAATTAGAGCAAATTCTTGTTTTTACTGGAATTTTTTTTCACTCTGAAATTTGTGTTGATGGAAAATATTTGCCGTTTTTAGTCTCTTGGTGGAAAATATTATCTATATTTGTATTTTAACAAGATTATTATGGAAAATATTTTACCAATACATCTTCAGGAGATAATTTTCAGTTCTTCGGATCAAAAAATTTCAAAACAGATATCAAAACTTGAGAAGAATGGGAAGATCAGGAAAATTGCTCAACGATTATATTCTTCGAACCTTACTGACCAACCGGAAACAATAATTCGAAGAAACTTATTTATCGTGCTTGGCAGGCTTTATCCTGGCGCAATTCTAAGCCATCGTTCAGCTTTTGAGTTTGAACCAACTAATGAAGGCCATATTTTTTTAACATATACATATACAAAAAAGGTAAATCTGGCTGGGATCATTATGAGGTTTCTTGAGGGACATAAAGCCTTACCAGGCGATAATCAAATCTCTGGCGGATTATATGCATCCCAGAGAGCAAGAGCATTTTTGGAGAATCTGCAAACTTCAAAAAATGTAAGTGGAAGTTCAAAGTGTTTGCCTATAGCTACATTAGAAAGTAAATTAGAACAGATAATCAGGGTAAATGGAGAGGAAGAAATAAATAATATACGGGACAGAGCCAGGGAAATTGCTCCTGAACTCAAAATGGAAAGAGAATTTGAAAAATTAAATAAAATAATTAGTGCTCTTTTAACTACACATACACCAAAGATCTTATCGTCTCCTATTGCTGTTGCCAGGGCATTTGGATTTCCATATGATCCAGCCAGAATACAACTTTTTGAGGGTCTATTCAGAGCATTAAAGACAGGTGAATTTAAAAGCAGACCAGATAAAAATATAACAACACAATCCTTCAGGAATTTTGCATTCTTTGAAAGTTATTTTTCCAATTATATTGAAGGAACTGTCTTTGAAATAGATGATGCAAAGAGCATTATAGATACTAATGAACCATTACCAGCCAGAAATGAAGATAGCCACGATGTACTGGGAACTTACAGGATAGTTTCGAATAGGGATGAGATGTCAGTAACACCGGCTAAAGCTGATGATCTACTTCAGATTATCACATACCGGCATAAAATATTGCTGGAAGCCAGGCCTGAAAAGAATCCTGGTGTACTAAAAGATAGAAACAATTTTGCAGGTTCGACTTCATTTGTGGATTTTAATCTGGTACGTGGCACTTTAATACAATCATTTGACTTTTTTCAAGCACTTGATCACCCTTTTGCTAAGGCAGCATTCATTATGTTTGTGTTAAGTGAAGTACATCCATTCCTTGATGGGAATGGTCGTATTGCCAGAATTATGATGAATGCAGAATTAGTAAAAGACAGGCAATCAAAGATTATTATACCTACTGTCTATCGTGATGATTATTTAGGGACTCTGAGAAAATTGACAAGACAAGGCGATCCCTTACCTTATATTGCAATGTTACAACGGGTACATGAGTTTAGTGAAAACATATATGGAGACGATTATAATGTAATGTTGGACTACCTCAATCACTGTAATGCATTCTTAGAACATACTGAAGCCAGATTAAAGATTATTAAAAGGTAGGACATCTTTTATAGCAAATGCCAGGCTTATTAAAATGACACCTTATCGGGTATAATCAGGTGTTATTATATTAACAATATACCCTTTCGGGTATATTTATTATTTTATCCCTGTATTTTATACCCGAAAAGGTATATTATTTGAAAATATTATTATCTTTGTACCCGATACGGTATACAAATAAGAGAGGTAACAATGTTATTATCTGATTTTTTAAAAGAAAAGAGGAAGAAATTAAAGCTAACACAGCATCAGCTTGCCGAAAAAGCTGGTGTGGGACTTCGTTTTATCCGTGATATGGAGCAGGGAAAAACAACTTTAAGGATGGACAAGGTGAACCAGGTATTAAAATTATTTGGCCAGGAACTGGGACCGCAACCAATAAATCGTGAAAAACTATTAAATGAATGAGAAAAGCAAAAGTATATATGCATAATGAACTGGCAGGATTCTTAACTGAATCAGAGGATGGTTATTCATTTATATATGACATCAAATATTTGACCGGATCATTGGCCAAGCCGGTAAGCCTCACTCTGCCTCTGCAGGACAAGCCTCATGTAAGCAAAACGATGTTCCCCTTTTTTGATGGCTTGATCCCGGAGGGATGGTTATTGGAAATCGCTGAAAAGAATTGGAAGCTGAATGCCAGAGACAGGATGGGTCTGTTGCTTGCCTGTTGCAGGGATTGTATTGGTGCTGTCGGCATCGTGGAAGAAATATCATAATTTCATGCTATGAGAAGATGTTTATTCTGTTATGAACCACTTGGAGCAGAGAAATCGGAATTTCATGGTGCCTGCTCCAGAAAAATATTCGGGACACCCAATCCCCCTGTATTGCCCTATTCCGAAGATCAAATGTTACAGCTGGCAGAAAAAGTAATAAAATCTCAAACCTCTGTAACAGGTGTACAACCAAAGTTATCATTGCATCTTGAGAAATTGGCAAAGAAAGATGAACCCCGGCGGTTCACAATAGTGGGACTCTGGGGAGGGTATATTCTAAAAGCACCAACAGAACAATACAGGTTCCTTCCTGAAGTCGAGGATCTTACTATGCATCTTGCTGAAATTTCAGGAATAGATGTTGTACCTCATTCTCTTATCAGGCTTGGTTCAGGAAAACTTTCATATATAACCAGGCGAATAGACAGGGTTAAGGAAACCAAAATCCATATTGAGGATATGTGTCAACTGACAGAAAGGCTGACTGAGCAAAAATATAACGGATCACATGAACAAATCGGGAAAGCCATCATAAAATACTCAGCAAATCCCGGGTTGGATATTATTAATTTCTTTGAACAGATCCTGTTCTCATTCCTTACAGGAAATGCAGATATGCATTTAAAGAATTTCTCGCTTGTTGATAATCCGGAACTGGGTTATGTATTAAGTCCTGCTTATGATATGGTTGCATCAAGTCTTGTTGTGGAAGGAGATGAAGAAGACCTGGCTTTGACATTAAATGGCAAAAAGAAAAAACTGGGGAAAAAGGATTTCCTAGAAGCAATAAACAGATTTGACATTGATGCCAGGGCAATTGAAAACATCTTCGATAAATTCAAAAATGCCGAAGAACAATGGCATGAATTCATAGATATAAGCTTTCTCCCAGGTGACATGAAAAGTTCATTTCACAAACTGATAAAAGAACGAGTCTCAAGGATATATCATTCCTGAAATCAAGAATTCAGTGGAATCAGTCAATACCTGATCTGACAGTCTGCTTAAATGCCCTCCAGCCATCCGGCAATGATTCCGGCTCCTTTTACCACAGTCGGTTTGCCGTGTGACCCGCCTTTTATGATTACATAGCTTTTTCGCTGACAGTTCCAGGCAGAAAATATCTCATCGCAACCGGATTTGTCAACTGTGTCCTAACAGAATTACTTCTCGGTTTCCTGTTGAAATAAAACCACCTCTCATATGAATTTATCAATAATCTTCTGCTAATGAATTAAAATCAGCAGCTCCTCTGGAACAGTCCGAATATCCTATACCCCTTGGCTGGATCATAACATTCAGACAATCATAATATACCAATTATATTTAACACTAACAATCAATCCATTAGACAGAGTTTAAAGATCGATTGGGCATGGTTCATACATATTCCGGAATACAGAAAGAATGAAGAAATCAGACTATCTGCCGGTAATTATTTTATTTTATTATTCAGACTAAAAAACTCGGTTATCTTATAATTAAATGACAAAATAGTATCATTTAATGATAACATAGTATTTCAATCCTGGTCACTAGTCATTATAAATTTAAATCGATTTTTTTCGGGTAACCCATGTAAAAAACTTCCTGTAAAAATGAAAATAAAAATTTCTAAATCATCAAATTATATGCCTATGAAAAATTCTGAAGATAAAAATGTAGCCCGGCGATGGCAGGAAGATTAAACTGATGATAATACCTAATGTGATCCTCCGTCATCACACCGGGAAGATATTTTAAAATACTAATATGTGATGAGAAATTAAAAATGTATAAATATGAGAGGAAAGAATTTTCAACAAAATCTGATTAAATTGAGTAATGTCTCAAGTCATCTCAAAATCGGAATATTCTTATTTCTGATCTTAATACTGAATGTTAGTTTATTTGTATTAAATGCGAACGGTGCTCAACAAAGGACCGTAAGCGGTGTAGTAACAGATAAATTAACCGGTGATCCTCTTCCTGGTGTAAATGTAATAGTCCAGGGTACCACTGTTGGCACTGCAACAGACATTGACGGGAAGTATACCATAACTATTCTCGATGACAAAGCAATTCTGGTTTTTTCATTTCTGGGCTATGTCAATCAGGCAGTAGGGGTTGGTTCTCAAACCAATATTTCTATCTCATTGGTTGAACAGGTTGCTGCACTGGATGAAGTAGTGGTTGTAGGATATGGCACTCAGAAAAAGGTTAATCTTACAGGCTCTGTAGCCTCCATGACATCAGAAAAATTAGCCGCTGTTCCAACAGCAAACGTTTCAACACTTCTTTACGGGAATCTTCCCGGTCTTATTGCAACTCAAAGAAGCGGACAACCGGGGAACGACCCGGTGAAACTCTCAATCCGGGGATTTGATCAGGCCCTAGTAGTTGTTGACGGAGTTGTAGGGCGTGATTTTACGCGTCTTGATCCGAATGAAATTGAAAGTTTTACAATTCTGAAAGACGCAGCATCAGCAGCTGTTTATGGTGTTAGCGGTGGAAATGGTGTTATTCTTGTTACAACTAAGAGAGGTAATATAGGCAAACCAACAATTAATATCCAGACGAATCATGGTTGGCAGCATGTGACACGATACCCCAGATTTGTCAACGCCGAAGAATTCGCTATTTTAAAGAATGAGGCGGCAATTAATATAGGCAATGCTCCGGTCTACACAGCTGAAGAAATAGAGAAATTCCGTAATGGAACAGATCCTATTAACTATCCTAATGTAGATTATTACCATGTTTTCGTCAGAGATTACGCCCCTCAGTCTTCTACTAGCATTACTGTCCGTGGTGGAACAGAAAAACTTAAATACTTTTTTCTTGTCGGAGGAATGAAGCAGGCGGCTATGTGGAATACGGTAAGCGGTGGAGATCAGGATTTCACAAAATATAATTTCCGTTCAAACGTAGATGCCACTATCAATAAGAATCTTGATTTTTCAGTCGAACTTGGTGGAAGAAGGGAAGACCGTGATAATCTGGTACAGGATTCTTACCTGATGGCTTCATGGATGCAATATCAGTGGCCAATATACAACCCCAGAACTCCGGATGGAAAGATCCAGGCTACAAACTATGGTTTAACAGCCTATCTTGACCGTGACCTCACAGGGTATATCAGGAATAACAGGTACACTTTTGAAAGTTCAATAGCACTAAACTACAAGATACCGTTTATCCAGGGGCTTTCAGCAAGATTGAAAGGATCCATGGATCTTTTCTTTGAAAACCAGAAGCACTGGCTTAAACAGTATGGACTGTTTACATATAACGCCACAACGAGTATATCGACACAAACCGGAGCCAGGGAAGCAAATAATCTTACCTTGACTGAAGGAAGAAGTCAGGCTGCAAGAATTCAGGCCTCCCTTGCTTATGACAGGAAATTCGCCGATCTCCATAATTTGTCAGCTTTAATGCTATATGAAGAATATGAATTTATTGAATCTAATTTTGGTGCTTCAAGAATCAACTATGTAATTCCGATTGACCAGATTTTCGCGGGACCAGATCTTAATAAAAGTAACTCGGGTGGAGCATCTGACAACGGGCGCCAGTCTCTTGTTGGAAGAATCAATTATGATTTTTCCGGAAAATACTTGTTTGAATACAGCTTTCGTTACGATGGATCTGCCAAATTTCCTCCAAGTAAACGATGGGGATATTTTTCAGGAGTTTCTGCCGGATGGAGAATCTCAGAGGAGAGTTTCTTTAAGGACAATATTAGTACCATCAATAACCTAAAACTCAGAGCATCTTATGGTATTCTCGGAAGTGATAATACCGGTAATTTTCAGTTTCTTACAGGATTCACATACCCAAGTGGAAATTATGTAATTGGAGGTAATGTTGTATCAAATGGTTTTGTCAGTTCAGGTACACTAAATCCATTTATAACTTGGGAAACAAGTAAGACTTTCAACTTTGGGATGGACATCAGTTTGTGGAATCAATTAATTGAGATAGAGGCAGACATTTTCAATCGTGACAGGGACGGTCTTCTTGCCACACGTGCTTTGCAACTACCAATAACTTTCGGTGCAACCTTGCCGAGTGAGAATCTTAATTCTGACAATACAAAAGGTTTTGAGATTCTTATGAGACATAATAATAGTATCGGCAGTGTTAGATATAATATTCAGGCTAATGTTGCATTTACAAAATCAAAATGGACTCATGTTGAAGAAAGAGAGTTTACCTCTCAGTACGACACATGGAGAAACAGTACTGAAAGCCGATGGAAAAACAGATATATGGGATTAAAAGCTATAGGTCAGTTCCAGTCTGTCGATGAATTAAATAACTCACCTGTGCAGGATGGTAAGCAGAACTCAACATTGAGACCTGGCGATATTAAATTCGAAGACTTCAATGGAGATGGTGTCATAAACTTACAAGATCATCAGCCTCTTGGAAGAGGAACTGAACCTGAATTAAATTATGGACTGGGAATGAGCTTGGGATGGAAGAATTTCATGGTGTCAATGAACTGGCAAGGGTCTGCCAATTATGTCGTTGAAATGCAGCACTTCCTTGTTCAACCATTTGCAAATGCAATGAGTACTTATGCTTATTTCATGGACAGGTGGCATCATGCTGATCCATTTGACCCGACATCAGAATGGATTCCAGGCAAATATCCCACCACAATCAATGACGGAAATCCAAACAACAGACAATTTTCATCTTTCTGGTTAAAGGATGCATCATACCTGAGATTAAAATCATTAAATATCAGTTATGAGCTGAAGAACGATTTCCTTAACAGAAACGGAATAGATAAGATTTTGTTTTCTCTGAGTGGCCAGAATCTTATCACAATAACTGGACTTGAATATATGGATCCAGAGACTCCTAATGGACGATTATCACTGTATCCCCAACAGAAGATTTACGATTTGGGAATAAGTCTAACCTTTTAACTTTTTAGAAAATGAAAATCAAGATTTTTTCGATACTTTTTATACTGACCATATTTTCCGGATGCATCAAGGATGTATTGGACAGGCAACCGCTGAATATGATTTCAGAGAATGATGTATGGTCATCGGACAAACTGGTGGATATTTATCTGATTTCATTATACAATGCTATTCCCTTTGGTTTTGACAGAAACAGCTATATCTATGAAGCTCATTTGACTGATGAATCATCACATCCATATGCCGGGGTTACAATAGTAAATAATTATGGAAATCAGACTCTTGCACTTAACACAGGGATGTATACCTGGATCAGGAGGGCAAATTATTATATTGAAAACATACCTCAGACTAAGATCACTGAGCAGAGAAAAACCGAACTTATTGCAGAAGCTCGTTTTCTAAGGGCATATTATTATTTCGACCTGGTGAAGAAATATGGCGGCATGCCCATCATAGATAAGGTTCAGACATTTGAGGGTGATATTGAAGACCTTCTGACAGCCAGAAGCACTGAAGAGAAAACATATGATTTTATCCTTTCTGAACTTGATGCAGCGGCAGCAGATCTTCCTGATACCAGGGATGCAGCTAATTCCAACAGGGCCGTAAAACTGACGGCAAAGGCGTTGAAATCAAGAGTAGCCTTATATGCTGGTTCAATTGCAAAATATGGATCTGTCCAGTTGAATGGTCTGATTGGTATTCCTCCCGAAAAAGCCAGTGCCTATTTTGCCGCTTCCATGGCAGCGGCAAAAGATGTAATGGACGATGGCCGATTCAAATTATATACAAAGGCCTATGATCCGGCTTCCAATTCAGGAGACCCTGCTGAAAACTACCGGCTTATTTTTTCTGATGAAAATAATGTAGAAGTGATATTTCAGAAGGCTTATACTAGGCCAGACAAACAACATGGTTTTGATAATCACAACTATCCGCAGAGTTTCAAGCCTGGTTGTTGCGGGAATGCACTTACCCCGACACTTGAGATGGTAGAAGAATATGAATATTTTGACGGAACACCGGGGAAACTCGTAATTGATAATGTTGAATATGATAAACCGGTTGATTTATTTGCCAATAAAGATCCCAGATTCTTCGGAACCTACATGTATCCCGAGCATCCTTATATCGGCAGACCCGTTCAGATATACCGCGGCATATATGATACAGATGGTACATTGTTTGAAGCCCAGGGTGCCGCATTTCCTCCGGATCCGTCAATGTCCCAGGTCGGGCGGGATGGCCCCCACACACTCGGAGATGTTGGAAAAACAGGACTGTATATTAAAAAATATCTGAACATGACAACAATAGTTGCCGAGAATACATCAGATCAAAACTATATTGATATAAGATTTGCTGAAATACTCCTTAACTATGCCGAAGCTGCATTTGAAAGCAACTCCGATCTGACGGGTGCATTGAATGCAATAAACATGATAAGAGACAGAGCCGGAATAAAACTTCTTGATGCTGCTGAGCTTACCAGAGACAGAATCAGACATGAAAGAAGAATCGAACTTGCCTTTGAAGATAAAAGATTCTGGGATATCAGAAGATGGCGGATAGGGACTGACCTCTTTAGAAGCACATATGTTCATGGGTTGTGGCCATATCTGAAATACTATGGCGGAGGGGTTTATAAGTGGATCTTTATCAAAAAGGAAGGCGCGCCGATAGATAACGGCTTTGCAAGAACATGGGAGGAAAAAGATTACTACAGCAATCTTGCAGGTTATATATCCACTAATAAAAATATAATTAATAATCCAGGATGGTAATTAGTAAATAAAATGGGAGTAAATATGAAAAATATTTTTTATTCATTATTGATGTTGTTTTTCGTGAGTTGTTCGATTGACAACTATGAACTACCAAATGCTACGTTAACAGGTCACGTCATTGATGATGTGACCGGTAAAACAGTACAGAACGGGGGTGCAAACAGTGGAACCATTATCCAGATCTTTGAAGGCAGATCAAAACAACCCATCCTGAGTACATCCTTTCCGGATGGCCGCTTCGTGAATAAGACTCTTTTTAATGGTGATTACAGGGTTTGGGCCGTAGGTCCTTTCAGAATGACACAAGATACCATTCCAATCAGGGTTTCGGGCAACACAGAACTCGAGATCAAGGTACTTCCTAATGTAAGGTTATCTGCCAGTATTGTTTCTGTCCAGAATGGTACAGTAACAATAAAAGTTGATTATGAAAAGGTTCATGCAAACGAAACCCTGAACAGAATGGGGGCTGTTGCAAGTGCATATAACAATCCCAATGTGACAACTTTTTCCGGCGGCAAGATTTTGGAACAGGATGTATCTTCAGAAAACCTGACTTCCGGCACGAGAACCTTTACAATCACAGGCCTTGCAAGTGGCAAGAAATACTATTTCCGTGCATTTGCCCGCTCAAATGCCGCAGGGAATCTGTATAACTACAGTGAAGTTTTGACAAAATAGAGCAAATTAATTAAATCTTTGGGGCTGCCGGTATCAGGTGGAAAAAGAGGGTTATGTTATTAACCGGCAGCCTCAATATTTTAACCGAAACTTGGAAAATGAAAAAAGAATTAAATCGCAGGGAATTCATTAATACAGCTTCAATAATTGGAGCTGGATTAACATTGGGTGTACCAACCATCGCATGCAACACCACTGGAACATCCGTAAAACCGGCAGTACTTGGCGGACCGAAAGCATTCATCGGCCAGTGGAAAACGTGGCCTGTTTTCGGCCAGATTGAACAGGATGAACTGCTTAAGGTTTTAAATAGTGGTAAATGGTGTAGGCTTGGCGCCACAACAGCAAACAGGTTTGAGGAAGAATACAGGAAACTATTCGAGGCAAAAGGCGCCCTGGGTGTATCCAGCGGAACAGCTGCTTTGTATACTATCCTCGGAGCACTGAATATAGGACCCGGAGATGAGGTAATAATCCCTCCTTACACATTTATAGCAACTTATAATGTTGTGGTACTGCATTACGCCTTACCGGTGTTTGTGGATACTGATCTCGAAACATTCCAGATCAATCCCTCTAAAATTGAAGCGCAGATAACCGAACGGACAAAAGTGATAATGCCGGTTCATATCGGAGGCTCTCCTTCGGACATTGATTCCATTATGAAAATTGCTGGAAAACACAAACTACCTGTTATCGAGGATGCATGCCAGGCACATCTTGCAGAATGGAAAGGGAGGCATATCGGCAATTTTGGTCTCGCAGGTGCTTTCAGTTTCCAAGGAAGCAAAAACCTAAATGCTGGTGAAGGTGGCGCAATAATCTCGAATGACGAGGTGTTTATCCAGGATTGTTATGCTTTTCATCACCAGGGTCAGGGAGTAAACTCAGCCAGTCTGGAACCTGGAAAAGGCACCAGAGGAACAAACCTTCGTCTCACTGAATTTCAAGCAGGTATATTACTTGCCCAGATGACCAGACTAATTGAACAATCTAATACCCGCTCGGCAAATGCAGATTACCTGACAAAAATGATGAAAGATATCCCTGGGATATATCCTGCAAAACTGTATAAGGGCGTAACCAAAAGCGCATATCATTTATTTATGTTCAGATATGATTCTGAAAAATTCGGGGGATTGGGAATTAACAAATTTGTTGAGGCCATGAACAGAGAAGGTATACCATGTGGGAAAGGATATGGTAAAATGAATAAAGACAAATATGTTACCGACCTGGCAAAAAACAAGCATTACCTGGCCATTTATGGGGAAAAATATATGAATCAATGGTTGGAACGCAATCAATGTCCCGAAAATGACAAGCTTACCGATCAGGCGATCTGGTTTACACAAACAATGCTTCTGGGTTCAAAAACTGACATGGAACAGATAGCTGAAGCAATAATGAAAATACATAAAAACGCCGGTGAAATAATGAAATCATGAATTCAACTCAGCAACGAGTGACATGATAAGAAAATCCGTATGTACATTTGCCTGACTTTCTTAATTTAAATCTCATTTCAGAACTGTCGCTCATGCTGAACATTTGGAGATTGATTCTTGTTTATCTTTAAATTTTGAAACGATAATGCAATGCTGAAACCTGCATGATTGACCAGAAACACTGACACGAATGAAGATAATCACAGTCAGTCATGTGGGATTCCCTCTCGCGGGGGCAGACAGTCATCTGAGCTTTAAAAATAAAATGCACACGGGTGAAAAAAAGATAAATCGAATTGATGTGGTACTTTCTGAGGCATGGAACTGTTTACAGCCAACAAAGGCGCTTTCATTTCGCGGACTTGTTCATTCTGTCAAAAATGGGCCGGATGTTATACTCAGGATCCATCCAAAGTATTCCGATATACCTTTATATGATTTCTCATCCCCTGAAGTAATAATAAACGCGGCGATATTCAGGTATCCCTGCCGCAATACCACTATATTTGGTGGACACCAATGTGATAAATGGCAGTTATGCAAGTTTTAAATGATCTGAGCCGGAAAAAGGATGCGAAGGAAGAACGGTTTTATATATTAAGGGCTGTGGAGCGACAATTGACTCCTCTGCCGAGATTCAGGTAATAAATAATGGGATTTGAGCGGAATTCAACAACTGGTATAGGCTATGAGTTTCAGGTATGATATAGGATTCACCGGATCAGAAGGCGGCATTGGTGTGAATTATGCACAATACATTAAAAACTACTATCCGTCCCAGAACTTGTTAACGGAAACATGGAGAAATGAAGTCGTGCTTAATATTCCTATTACCGGAGTTATTAATGAAGGTGGTCAGGAAGTCGTCAGGAGTTTGATTTTTAAAGAATCTCAAACATCTTTAAAGGATGGCACGCATTAACAGGTAAAAACGAGATGATGATGTTTATCGGGATTATTGCGATCAAAAGTGAAAGAAACAATTAAAAAGTTTAATAAGATGAGATATGTTTTTGGATTAACAGTACTGGTTGCCAATATATTCTCGGTACCTGCTTTTTCAAAGGAGTTTAAAGTAGGTACTTCAACCGTAAGTATAGAACCTTATCAGTCTGCCATATCCCTGCATCTGGGAGGATATGGCAGTCCGAGAGCCGGGCGGTTTACGCTTCAGTGGAAGAACGCGGAACAATTATCCCGGGTAACTTCCTTTACCGGAACCGATAACGAGGTCTTTATTATTAGCAACGGGGAGATTCTCTGGAAGGAGGTTCCTGGTAACGGAATATGGCACAAAGCCGGTATTGCATCTGATATTAATGCGATTGCTGCTTCTGATGGAAAGCTGTTCGGCGTAAACAAAAACGGAGACTTACTTCAATCAGACAACAAAACTTTAAAGTGGAGGAAATTAACTTCAACCGACAGATCCGTTAACAGTATTACCGTTTACAGAAACAATCTTTATGTGGCAAACAATCATGGAGAAATATGGACTGTACCGGTTGCATCAGTTAAAACCGGGTGGTCCAGAATAATTCCTCTGGACAATATTGTTTGCCTGGCTGCGAATGATCTCCATCTATACGCGCTTACGGGAGATGGAACATTACACAGATGCCAGCCTGAAAAGGGAGATGCAAGCTGGCTTGTGGCGGCCTATAAAAATAATTCTACAATTAAACAGGATATTAAGCTAATTTCTGTCGGGGCCGGTGTACTGTATGGAATAGATCAGAATGATGTACTTTTTACGGGAGAACATCGCAGCGAAGGTAACCTTACGGCAAGGACTATGGCAATACAGAATGTTACCGGTACAGTATTGATTGTGTCCCTTGATGTTTGCGGCATCAATGATGCGTTTTCCGGAGTGGTAAAAAAAGATATACTAAACAAATACGATATACCTGCGGCCGCGGTTTTTATTAACTCAACTCATACCCATTTTGCACCTGTTTCCCAAGAATGGCTTACCTGGCAACCCCCAAACCAGTTGCCTGACAGCATGTTCCTTTATGCAAGTATAAAGGAAGGTATTATGAAATCAATTGACGAGGCAGTCTCAAAACTCAAACCTGCTAGTCTTTTTTTCGGGAAAGGGAAAACAGACATTGGTTATAACAGGAGCTTGAAAGAACATCCGGAACTCTATGATGATGATGTTGACGTTCTGAAAGTTGATTATTCTGACAATGACGAGAGTTATCTCTTCATTGCGGCATGTCACCCTGTATTCAGTACAGCAGGAACCTTACACTACACTGTTAGCGCCAATTTTCCAGGCGTCGCGCGTAAACTGATTGAAGAAAGAACAGGAACCACAGATGCCATATTCCTGCAGGGTACAGCCGGTGATATTAATCCGCGGGATAACGGGGAATATATAAGTGGGGAAAAACTGGCTAATGAAGTAATTTCAGTAATTGGCAAACCCATGAAAGAGATCACTGGGAATATTTCTTACTTCCTGGATACAATTAATATTCCGGTTAAAGCCTGGGAAAGGGATAAAATCCTGAAACTGAAAGCCGAGAGTATTACTAAACCCGGAGATATAAGCGCGGAAAGAGATGTCAGATGGTGCAATTTAATGTTAAAGCATCTTGATGAAGGAACAATGCCCAGGGTGTTGCCGGTATATTACCATACATTAAACATTGGTAACTGGAAACTTGCAGGATTTTCAAGGGAAACAACTTCACAATATGGCCTTGGTGTGAAAGGATTATGGCCAGATAAAATGATCTCAGTGGCAGGTTATACAAATGATGTGTCAAGTTATCTACCGACAACACTTCATATCCGTGAGAAAAATTATGAGGGATTAATTTCATTCTTCTGGTATGGAATGCTGAATACTTTTCCCGAAGGTGTGGAAAATACCATTTTAAACAGCATTGAAAAACTGGCCCGCTGATTTCTGATATTTCTCATTACCTAAAGGACCTTTTTAAAAACCATAAGACACGTTTATTATTATACTGAAAATGAATGCACTAAAAGTATTCTACAGGAATATATCAAGCCCTATAGTAATTATAGGAACATTATTCTTTATTTTTGGATTCATTACATGGCTGAGTGCAGTTCTTGTCCCGTATCTTAAGATTGCCTGTGAGCTCAATAATTTTCAATCTTACCTGGTTGCATTTTCTTTTTATATTGCGTATTTCTTCATGTCAGTTCCTGCCGGCTGGCTTCTGGGATATGCCGGATATAAGCGGGGAATGACAATAGGGTTAATAATTATGGCTGTTGGATCGGGATTTTTCATTCCCGCAGCCATCACCAGGACATATGGTTTGTTTCTTACCGGACTGTTTGTACAAGGGGCAGGAATGGCTTTACTGCAAACAGCTTCAAATCCCTATGTTACTATTATCGGGCCCATTGACAGTGCAGCTAAAAGGATCAGTATAATGGGTATATGTAATGGGATTGCCGGCGTACTTGCACCGGCTATCCTGGGATTTATAACATTGAAAGGTGCTGATGAAATAGTAGCTAAAATAACAACCATGACACCATACCAGAAAGATGTTGAACTGACAGCACTGGCTTTAAGGGTTATTCTGCCATATTTATTCATTATGATTTCACTTATGCTTCTTGCAGTTTTTCTTTATTTTTCAAATCTTCCTGACATTAATTCGGAAGAAGAAAACGCCATTTCAGAGCAGGACGGCCTTTCTAAAACCAGTATTTTCCAGTTCCCCCACCTTTTACTGGGAGTTCTGGCAATATTCCTGTATACAGGAGTTGAAGTAATTGCGGGGAACACTATTATAAGCTATGGCGTTTCCCTTAGTATACCAATCTCCACGGCAAAATTTTTTTCTTCATTCACAATATTTGCAATGCTTATAGGGTATGTTGTGGGAATCATCTGCATCCCAAAATATTTCCAGCAGAAACATGCCCTTGTAATTTCAGCGGTCCTTGGAATAATATTTGCTTTTTTTGCTTTAATAGCCAAAGGATTTAGTTCCGTTCTGTTCATTGCACTACTTGGCTTGTCAAATTCCCTGATGTGGCCTTCGATATGGCCACTGGCGATCACAGGCCTGGGAAGTTTTACCAAAACAGGGTCTTCAATGATGGTTATGGCTATTTCGGGTGCAGCATTGATCCCCCTCCTATACGGAAGAATCGCGGATGCTTTTGATCCGAGAGTAGCATACTGGATTGTTGTTCCGATTTATCTTTATATCTTGTTTTATGCTGCCAAAGGGCATAAAATAAGAATGAAAGCGGTATTATGAGATTTATGATGATAAGAATAAGTCAGCACCGGAATGCCATATGTCTTGTTTTGATCTTACTGCCCGGCAACCGTTTCGTGAAAATGTACCACTGTTTTAGTTCATTTAGAATCACGACTTGTCAAGGGTTGGCTAATCTGTCTTGCTGCATTAATCGGTATAATTGTGCTTGTATTCCTTGGGGGTCATGTTTGTGAGTGATTTAAAAGCCCGGTTAAAATAAGAAAGATTATCAAACCCTGAAGCATAACAAACTTCCATTATGGTCATACTATTCTCAATAAGTAATTTTTTTGCGTGACAGATTCTTAACTCAATAAGGAAGGTGAAGAATGTTTTCTTTGTGCTCCTTTTAAAATATTTGCAGAAGGAATGGGGTGTCATACTTGCCTTTTCTGCAACATCCTGCAGGGTGATTCTATTCTGAAAATTTGTAATTACATAATCATGCACCTTCCGTAATCTGTTTACGGAAGTATCTTTATAGATGAACGGGAGATCATTGTTAAATCTGTCGGAAATTATCGGGCGGCTTTTTGTATGGGCAAGTTCGAAAAGTACATCTATAAAACCAGTAATTCTCATCGGCCCCTCGCTATTTATGAGACGTTTTATCTTGTTTGCAATCCTGTTCTTGTTTTCAGGAGTAAAAATAAGTCCTCTTTTAGCCCGCGAAAAGAGCTCTTTAACAGGATGCATCTCAGGAATTGAAAAAAAATCTTCTCCAAAACAGTTTTCAGAAAACATTATAAGATACGCACTTGCACTGAGTTCTTTGGATTCAAAATATACCGGATCATTTTTCCAGTAATGCATTATATTGGGCCCCACAAGTACGAGATCTCCTTCCATAAAATTCTCAATACTCTCACCTATGAATCGTTTCCCTCTGCTCCTGATGACATATTTAATTTCATATTCAGGATGGAAATGATACACACTGTCAAAATATGGCAGAGTCAAATGTTTTGCCACGAAGGAGGATTGTGTGTTTAACAGTATTTTCTGAAACTGGCCTTTCAATTTGTACATAATTATATTCTACCCACTAGAAAACATATTTATCAAGACAATATACTATTATTTTCAGATAATCCTATGCTAATCATGCTGCTTTTTTATTATTATTTTCGCTACCAGCGATAATGGAACGTTCAAAGAATAAAGCAATTAGTATACAATAAATATAAAATGAAGAGAATAGTAGTTGTGGGTTTTGGATTTATGGGAATAACTCATACAATCAATATATTAAATAATAAAAATCTTGAATTATTGGCAATAGTAGACAAGAATACCGGATTTATTGAAAAAGCGCTGATAAACAAAACAGGCAATATTTCAACCGGAAATCTGGAATCGGAAAGTCTGAGGAACATAAAGAAATACTCTGACCTTGATTCATGCCTGAAGAAGGAAAAACCTGATGCTCTGATCATATGTGTCCCCACTTCTTCTCATTATGAAATAACCAGGCAGGCATTGTTAAATAACGTTCATGTTTTTCTGGAAAAACCAATTTGTCAGGATATTTCTCAGGCCGAAGAATTGATTGGTCTGGCGCAGCAAAAGGACAGGGTATTTATGATCGGGCATGTGGTTCGTTTTATGCCACCATATCAACAATTAAAGGAATGGGTTGACACTCGCGAGTTTGGGGACCTTATTTTCCTCTCACTCCATAGATTTTCAGGAAAGCCCGCATGGGGACAATGGATTGATAAATCGGTTGCAGACACATCGGGCGGTGCATTATTCGATCTTTTAATTCATGATATTGATTTCGCCAATTATATTTCTGGGGTGCCTGATTCAATCGAATGCAGCTACTTGCCCGGATCTCTTAGTAAACATGATTATATAAACTCCTTCTGGACGTATAGGAGAAGAAATTTAAATATAAGCATTGAAGGAGGTAACAGATTCCATATTAATCTGCCGTTTCATACCGGGTACCTGGCGCAGTTTGAAAAAGCAAGCGTAATGTTTTCATCGCTGCGTGAGAATGTTATATGTATCGCTGATGACAAAAATATGGAAGAATTGATAACAGACAGTTTATCTGCCGGTTACAATAATGAACTTGAATATTTTATAAACTGTCTTGAGATGGACAGGCAACCTGATATTTGTTTGCCGGAATCATCGCTAGAAGCAATTAAACTATGCTATAAACACATTGAAAAATAAACTACAAATGAAAGAAAAGCTTGCTATTAACGGAGGACCTAAAACTGTCAGTACTGTTTTTCCCTGGCCGGTATTTGACCAGCAGGAGATTGATAAAGTAACTAATGTTGTAAAAAGCGGTAAATGGGGCAACCCTGAATGTGATGATCTTGTTGCTGGATTTGAAAAAGAATTTTCAAACTTCTGTAATTCAAAGTACGCAATTGCCTGTGTAAATGGTTCCGTTGCTCTCAGGATAGCTCTCATAGCATCTGGTGTGAAGCCGGGTGATGAGGTAATAATTACTCCCTATACATTCATCGCGACAGCATCCATTGTACTTGAGTCAAATTGTGTACCGGTATTTGCCGATATTGAGCCTGACACCTATAACATTGATCCGGCGGAGATTGAAAGGGCAATCACTCCCAGAACCAGGGCAATAATACCCGTTCACTTTGCAGGGCAGGCATGTGATATGGATAAGATAATGGCACTAGCTGAAACTCATAACTTAACAGTTATTGAGGATGCCTGTCATGGCCACGGCGCCGAATATAAGGGTAAGAAACTGGGTAATATAGGACACGCAGGCTGTTTCAGTTTTCAGTCTTCCAAAAACCTTACCAGCGGTGAAGGAGGTATTGTTATCACAAATGACCAGCAACTGGCTGACATGATTGATTCACTGAGAAACGTTGGTAGGGTGAAAGGGGGCCAATGGTATGAGCATCACTACCTTGGATGTAACTACAGGATAACGCAGCTGCAGGCCGCACTGCTTCTTAGCCAGTTAGGAAGGCTGGAAGAACAGACCAGAAGGCGGCATGAGAACGGTACATATCTGAATTCCCTTCTTGAAAAAATAGATGGAATTGAACCTTTGAAAAGAGGAAAAGGGGAAACAATTCACAGTTATCATATATATATCTTCAAATACGATAAAAGTAAATTCAACAATCTTACAAAACCGGAATTTGCAAAGATGCTGACAGCTGAGGGGGTTCCGTGCTTCATGGGATATCCGGAACCATTGTACAGGCAGCCATTATTTCAGAAGAAAAATTTCATGTGTTATGCAATTCCTGAAATAGTTACTTATAATAATGTGAAGTGCAAGGTAGCTGAAAAAGCCTGTTACGAGGAATCAATATGGATCATGCAAAATGCTATGCTGGGTTCTAAAAGAGACATGGAACTTTTTGCAGAAGCAATTCTTAAAATACAAAAAGCCGTGAATTAAATCGCTGATGAAATCAAAACACATGTTGTAATAAATACAGTAAAAAATATTGGCTGACGATTTGGGTGGAAAGTTTAATCATTCACAGGTTTTACCCGAATACAAATCTTTCCTGCATTTTCACACCTTAAACAGGCGGAAGCTATATGGTACTGACCCGGCCCCTTTTTCGATCTTTTAAATGTATTCAGGGTATTGAGGCTGGTCGCTGCGCCTGATTAATGGTTTTGGGTGCTTATCGGATTATGAAGCTTATCAGTCAATACTTGATCTGACAGTCTGCTTAAATGCCCTCCAGCCATCCGGCAATGATTCCGGCCCCTTTTACCACAGTCGATTTACCGTGTGACCCGCCTTTTATGATTACATAGCTTTTTCGCTGACAGTTCCAGGCAGAAAATATCTCATCGCAACCGGATTTGTCAACTATCTTGTCATTTTCCCCACATAGGAACAGCAACGTATAATCTGCCTGCCGGGCTATTTTTACCATTGACTTCATGATCTTCCTTGTTACCGCCATACAGCTCATAACGAAATATTTAACCAAAAGAGGATCCGTGTTTCTTTGTTCTGATTCAAGCCGGTCAGTTTCATCCGTTATCAGGGAAGGATCACCTGCCATATTTACTACCGGTGTATGAGGTGCAAACAAATAATACCCGGCATACCTGAGATAGTCTTTAAAACCAGGACTCATTCCTTCTGCCGGCTTAAGCCTGTATGGCGGATTGACAAGTATCAGGCCATCTGTTCTGCGCAGCCGCAATGCCACTTCAAGGGCAAAGGCGCATGACATGCTGTGTCCAAACAATACTATCTTATGATCAGCAGAATAAAAGGAACTGTCGCCCGAAATGATTTCACAATAATCCGAGATTACCGATTCGGGACTCGTGTCGCCCCTTCCACCCTCAGAATAACCTGTGCCACGCGGATGTACCACAACGACACGGTTTGAATTATTGCACAACAGTTCCGTGATCTGCTGTTCACTTTTGTGATTAATACCGGTTATCCCCGATATTATGTAAAGGGTGTTGGCAGGATTCACCATAGGAATATACTCCTGAATATATATTTTCGATCCATCCCTGGCTGTAAAAAAGTATCCTCCCTTTTCATTGACCGGTGCCGGGAGAACAGAGTTCTCCACCCTGTTGCAGGAGGTTATAAGAAAAACAAAAATAAAAAACTCAATTATACATGGTGCTTGTTTCATAATACATATTATCTGGCAGTGCATCATATACTATTTTTTCTCCTGGCTTTTCCAATAGGTTACCCACCTTTCCTCTTCATTTGCAATATCGATATTGGAAATCAACTCAGGATAGTATTCCCTCAATGTTTTATTGTCCACTTCATAAGCAGGAAGGTTCTCCAGCAAATAAAAAGAGAGGATATGGCCAAGCCGGTATTCATCCTCTATTATCTCCCTGAGTTCATCCTCCGTGATCTTATTGTATCTGGCGTACAATATTCTGTCAATTGTCCTTACAAATGATTCGCAGATCAGTGGAGTAATATTGTTGTAATCACCCTGTAATTTTTCCTGTGATATAACAACCAGATCATTTATCTTCAAATTAAGTTCAGGATAACTCTCAACAATTGGATTGATTATCTTATGAAGAGGTTCATGATAAAATGCACTCGGATCAGCCTCTCCTTTTGAGGGGCCGCTTATAACCCAATAATCACTCCCCGTTTCGTGAAAGAAGGCGGTAAAGTATGACATTAATGGAATCTGCTGATAGTAAAACCTCCCATTGGTTTTATTCCTGAAATAACCGGAATCCACCCGGCAATAATCGGTAATTTGTTTTATGGCAATCTCAGCAAACGGTTTATATTGCAGGTTGATCTCATAGAGTTTCTGATAATACCGTTCCCATAGTACAGCTATTTTTGCTCTTTCGTAGAAATCCTGTAGCAGAGAATCGTAAGATTCGAACCTGGCTATATCCTCATTATGGCTGGAATCAGATTTCAACCCGAATTCCGGCGGATTTTTCGAATTGATGGCATATACGCCATATCCGTAAAAATCTCCGCCTCCAAATTTTTCATAATACTGCCTTATGCCACTCTTATAGTCATCTGTCAGTATTGAATCCAGGTACTCCCTGACTTCAGTCCTGACCGGATGCATTGTAGCATTCCAGTCATGGCCATAACCTGCGGCATTCATAAATGCGTAGCTGGTAAAGAGTCTTATATCGGGTTCGAATACAAAAAACTCATCTTTACTCTTTCTTTGTTCATTCGCACAGGAGACCAGGAGTATAGAAAGAATTATAATAAATGTTATCTTATTCATATGTAGTTCTTTATTAATTTGATCTGTTTTTAACTTTCTCTAATGTTGCAGAAGAGGAGAATTTTGACTCTGCAGGCTTTCCGAAATTCTGGCAGTTGTTTCATCATTGCATAATTCCAGACTGATTTTCCAGAGTCTTTCCTGCATTTCCCGATCAAAGACTGATTCATCTTCCTTCATCGGTATAAACTCATTATTCTTCCATGTGATAAATTTCCCTGACCTTTTCAGGTTTTCCTTCTGACTTTCTGTGAATAACGGAGCCATTATCATACCACATTTCTCAATCGAAATGAATGTCCCGAAAAACTTCATTATAGTTGCCATAATTTTCATGGAGACAGGAATTATATTAAGCTGATTGCTCCACACTGTTTTAGATATTTCAAAGCCAATGAAGGATACTTTTGATCCCTTCAATCCTCTGTACAAATCATTTAACTTAACCAGGAACATTCTTTTGGCAACCATGGCCTGATGGATCCCGTTTTCAAAACCCCAATTTCTTTCCATCTGGATGTCTTCCCAGAATATTTTGCCACCACGGGTTACATTGAATATCACTCTCCCCCCGTTCTCTGAATTCTCCAGCAGGCTCAACAGGTTTAAAGTCAGCATGAATTGAGACAGATAGTTAACCTGAAAATGTGAATCCATCCCATCTTCAGTTTCCACCCTGTTTGCCGCATAACCCAACCCTGCATTTATAAAGATACAATCCAGGTACTCGTGTTTATTTTTAATCTCCCTAATGGCATTCCGGACACCGCTGAGCCTTGCAAGGTCACATAAAGCAAATGATATTTTTTTATTCATCGTGGATCTCTCAAGCTCTCTGATTGTAGCCTCACCAAGTTCTTTTGATCTGCCCAACAGGATGATTTCATGATTTTGGTTATCAATTCCTGCCAAAACTTTGGCCACTCCTTTTCCCATTCCGTTGGTGCCACCAGTAACTAATATTTTCATTTCTTTCCTTTCTTTTAACTTATTTAAAAACCATTGCCCTGACAAGAAGGATTCCAAATACTATCCACATGGTTGTTTGCATTTAAAATCACTACTTATTCTTTTTTCATAAATCGGGCAGGCAGTTGAAGAACATTTCATCCTGCCCTGAAGTATTCTTACACCCCAGGCAATATATCCGGCACACATCAACAGAGCACCTGTGGCACTAATGAGTTCAATATCCGGATTGTTTAATAGTAATAGCCCTGTAATTATGCATCCCGTTTGCCATTTGCTGATAAATTTCTCCTTCATTAATCCCAATGCCTGAATTGCTGCGCCAATTGGTAATAATGGCAACAACCAAGCCACCCCGAGTAATCCAGCTTTGTTTACAATAACACTCAGAAATGGAACGAACTTCTGAAATTGAGCGTCAGGCAAAGTGTCGAATGCAGAAAGCACCAAACATAAAGCACCCTTATCGACAGCTAAAATGAATGCTCCAAACAAACCTGCAATACCGCCCCAGAATCCTAATTGTTTGCCTTTACCTTGCAACACATTCATGAAACTATAAAGAGCAATCATTATTACAGGGACAGAGAACATTACAATGAAATGCCCAATGTGGTAAATTGGTTGATTGTGAAACCTTCCAACCAGTTGTTCAACAGTTTGCAGCGCCTCCAACTTCAGGAGATTTGGGTGCATCATAAACCCTGTTAGTAACATTAAAGGAAATGCAATTAGTGAAATTGCATATCCTTTCTTTTTTATTATTTCAATTTTCATGGCTTTCTAATCACATTTAACTTTCCTAATTTTATCATAATCCTTTAATGCCAGTTTAATACTTGCAATTACTAAATCGGGGTCATCTTGCTGAATGTAGTGACCGGATTGTGAACTATAGAAATACTTTCCATATTTCAACGGGTTAATCAGTGCAAGCCAGCGTTTCATTTTAAGATTATTGGCAATTCTCCACATTATTTCCCTATCATAAATAGTCGGCGGTTCATTTGATATAAATCTTCCCGATTGTAAAAAATGAACAGGTACATCAGGCAGTGGAGTATGATCACATTCTTTAAACTCGCTGTTATATAAAGCCCTTGAGATTTTTACTTCTTCAACATAGAAAGCAGGCATCTCTTCGTAAAGTTTCTCTACAAAATTTTCATATGGTTTCCCAAAAATTGAATCAATCTGATGCTGGGTTAATCCAATTTCGAGATAAGGCAAATCACCGTCCCCTTTTTTTTGAGTAAAGTCAACCGGATCCACAAAAACGAGACCTGCAATTTCCTCCGGATGCATGGAAGCAAAGCTTCGTATATAAGCTCCGCCAAATGAATGAGAAACCAGCATGTAAGGTGGTTTTAATCCTTTTTGCAAAAGCATCTTTCTCAGATTGTCAACAATATGCCCGGTAGTCGGTGGAAGGCTGTCATCTTCCGATTCCCCTATCCTTGGACGATTGTAACGGAACACCACATTTGTTTTGGAAATTTCTGCCGCTACCGTATCCCAGCTTCCAAAACTGCCTGCCATTCCGTTTTCAAAAACTACAGCCGGCTTATCCGATTTAATATTTTGCGATCCGGAGGTCAGTGTTTCAACTTTATGCCCGTTAATGGTAATGAAGTCTATTTTGGAATAGGCCAGGTCTTTATTTGCCTTAACCAGATCAATAAGTGGCTGCCATCTCTTATTAGCATGAAGTGATTTGAAATCCGGATCTCCTTTTATATGACCATAATCGGTGTAATTCATTTTAGCGGCAATATAATTCAGGTGGTAAAAAGCGCTGTCGGGATAGTTTGCCAGTGCCCAGGAACATGCAGCATTATAACGATGGTTTCTTGTTACCTTGGAATCAGGTGCTTTAAAAGCATCAGAAAACGTAAACGCAGAATTCTTAAAATCTTTTACCTGATACAGGGAGTCTGCCTTTCGGATAAGGAAATCATATCTGCGGGTAATTGTCTGGCCAAAAAAAGATACTCCGTAAACTAATAGGCTTAAAGCTAAGATTGTCGTTTTCATATTCCGGATTATTAGTCGTGTTCTTACTTAATTTTTTCAAACCTGAATTCTCTTGGTAAATTAATTCGTTGTTCATATTTATTTGGTTTCATTGCACAATTAAAAGTATCAATAAGATTATACATAGCTTGATGATGAATTATGGCACAGACTTACTTTTAAAAATTTACCCCAATATACAAGTTGGGTTCAAAGAGGAAATAATTATTCCATTTACTTTCTGTCTCCCTGAAACCCTGTGGAGCTTCTGTATCTACCGGCCAGTAATTGCAGTGAATCTGGGGCTCCACAAACATCCTGTTTCTAAATAACCTTATATGGTACCCGGCATGGAATGTTGTATATAACTTGAAACCATCACCAATTTCATTTTTATTTTCATCCAGGTAGGATTTATATAAAGGCAAAACTTCAATAGCAGCGAATAGTCCTTTCCATATCATCCGCTGATACGTGACACCGATACCACATTCCGCCAGTCTGCCCGGGAAGAATTCACTTTCGTTCCGGAAAAGAGGGTCCCACATTGGAATGCCCATCGGGGCAAAAAGCTTCCACGAGGCTGCTTTGATACCGATTTTATCCCTGGAGGTCAACTGGTATCCAAAATGGAACTCAAAATGGTGTGTATTTGTTTTTTCTTCACCAAAGTTCATAAAAGTCAGCCATATTGTGGCGAGTGAGAATTTATGATCAGGAAAGGGGGAATTGGCAGTGTCCCTCACTTTTTTTGAGGGGTTTTGACTGAGTGCCATTGCTGCAAGCAAGGCAATCATAAATGTTGTAGAAATTAACTTTTTCATTTTTGTTCTGTTTTTCGTATTTATTGGCTATCGTATCTGTTGAAAAGCAAATCAAAACCTGAATCCGAAATTCAGGGCAGGCTCAAACTTGTATCTTTGCACACCGTTTTCAACTGCTGCAAAGGATGAAGGGAAATTGGTGTTTACAGGCCAGTACTTGAGAGCATAGGCAGGTTCAATGAATACTCTTTTCTTAAAGAATTCAAAGCGATAGCCGGCGATAAACTGAAGATAGAGCTGAAACCCTTTCTGTATCTTATTGTCATCATTATCATAAAATTGCTGGAGAAAGAAAGTTGGCTCAATAGTCGTAAACAGATTCTTCCACCAGAATCGCTGATATCCCAACCCAATTCCATAGGCAGTAATCTTGCCGGGATAAAATTCCTCAGAGGATCCATAAATACCTAAAGGTTCATAATAGGTCCAGGTGACAGCTTCAGCTATAATGTTATCGTGCGGTGACAGCCTGTATCCATAGTTAAGCTGTGCGAACCTTACCGAGTCTCCTATATTGCCAAGCAGAAAAACCGAACTTCCGACAGAGTGCCTTCTGAAATCAGGGTCTTTATTATCTGTCTGGCAAACAGCCATTGCTGAAAACAAAGCAAATAATAGTGCTGCTGGAATTAACTTCTTCATAACAGGTGAGTTTTTATTAATATTTCATTTTGGTGCTTCTATATTTCAGCCGGGTTAACCGAAATGAGTGTCAGGTTCAAATCACGAATGATCTCCATGATTCCATGAAGATGCGAGTCGTCCCTGAGGTTTCCGGAAAGGACTGTTCCGCCCCCTTCGTAACTGATCTTCATTCCTTCAAAGCGGCTCTCCCATTTCTTATCGAGCTGTCCTTTGATTACTATTCTGATCCTTCCTTTCATTTTTATCATTTTTCATTACACAACAAAGGTCAGGGTCATCCAATAAAAAAAAATCACCCTCGCGGGTGATTTACAGGGTGATTTTCATGATGATCTTACCGGTTTCCGATCAGGCTGAGCTCATTGGCTTTCTTCACCGCCTTTGAGCGGCTGTCAACGCCGAGCTTAAGAAAAATATTCTTCAGGTGTGTCTTGATTGTATTGATTGAAACAAACAGCCTGTCGGCAATTTCCTGGTTTGACAGGTTCTCAGCCATCAGCTTCAGTGTTTCAATCTCACGGTCGCTCAATCCGGTTTCGGGATTCTGTTTCATTTGCCTGATTCTTGCCTCCGCTGCCAGCCTGAACCTATGCATGAATTTGTCAGGTATCCTGGTTTTCCCGGCTGCATGCCTTCCGTATATTTCATTCAGCAGGACATTTGTCTGTTTCAGGTCAAGAAGGAAATGCACAATCAGGTTTTCATCGGCTGCCATCTCAAGCGCATCAATGTATACTGATACTGCTTTCCCCTGTTCATTTCTCCTTAAATAAAACAAGGCGTAAGCAAGTTTCAGGTCTATCAGTCTTTCAATTCCATTCGACTTTCCTGCAATTGCATATATCTCCGACATGAGCTTTTCGGCCCTGGCGTCTTCGTCCATCTGGAACAACAGCCTGGCAAAATGGATATAAGAGTACAGGGTTTCAAATGTCATCTTCAGATCTTGCCCTAATCCGACTTCTGCAGCAAAATATGCAGCTTTGTCAATTTGATTTTTCCCGATAAGCAGGAATATTTTCCATCCGATATAAGTGGATGCAAGAAACGGAGCTATTTTATATCTCTTCAGAACATCCTCCAGTTCACATATCCTGTCAAAAGCCCCATTTTTATCACCGGCAGCATGCAGGGCATATGAATAAGACAGAAGGGCCATTAACCGGAACCGGATATCTCCGGCATTTTCACATAACCTGTATGCCGTTTTTGCGTTTTCAAGAGCCTCGTCAAAATTAGTCCAGATACATTGGATCACCGACATCATTGAAAAAAGGCCGGAGAAAACCCATTCAACCTTCGCAACGCCTGAGAAACCACGCTTATTCATGAGTGACAGTGTGTCGGTGCAAAGGGTATATGCCTGTCTGTACTGTCCCAATCCGCACCTGCGCGACACAATTGTTGATGTTATCGTGGCTATCAGATAGATATTGTCTGTTTTCCTGCTGTATTCAAGAGCACGGCTTAAGGCATCCAGGCCCTTATGCACATCACCTCTTACAAGCTCGGCATTCCCCATGAAAAACCAGGCCCATCCTGTCCACAAGGCGTTACTGTCAGATAGGTTATCAATGGCTATCCGACAGTATTGTATTATTGCATCCGGCGGGGCCGTGTATAACTGCATATAGGCCAGGGTGGTCGCAAGTTTCCCTGATAGAAACCTGTCGGCTGCAAAGACTCCCTTTGCAAATCCGTCACCCGCGGGCATGGTATCTATCGCCTTTTGTGCATAATCAAGGTATTTTTCAGCTTCTGCCACCCGTCCCGCGTTGGTCAGTATCCATGAATAATACATGGCAAACTCATGGTTGCTCTTTATTATCTCATCAGGCAGCTGACTGCCATACCTGAGGATTGCAGAATGGTGGCCGGTTTCCCACATTCGTTCAACGATCCGGCCCAGTATCCGGATGGCGCCTTCATGGTTCCCGATTTCCAGTGCATGATGTATCGCCATCTCATACAGGCCGTTTTCCTCAAACCATGAAGAGGCTGACTCGTGAATTCCCTCAATCTTTCTCAGGTCAGATTGCAGGAAACGCTGCCTCAGCAGATCCGCAAACAGATGATGATACCTGTACCATGTTCTTTCCGTATCCAGGGGAATAACAAACATGTTATTTTGTTCGAGCGCCTCAAGAATCACCTGGCTGTCGTTCCTGCCCAGTACAGCGTCGCACAGGGGACCTGACATCTGCTCCAGTATCGAGGTCTGCAGCAGAAATTCCCTGATCCCGTCTGTCTGTATCTTCATGACCTCCTCCATCAGGTAATCCATTATATAGCGGTTATCGCCCTTCAGGGCCCTGACAAATTCAGATATATCCTCCCGTCCCTGCATTGAAATGGCCGCAAGCTGCAGACCTGCAACCCAACCCTCTGTTTTTGTTTCCAGGGAATACGCGTCGTCAACAGATAATTTCAGTTTCAGCTTCCTGTTGAATAATACTGATATATCATTTGCCGAAAAGCTGAGATCGGACGAACGTATTTCAACCAGCTGATCCTGGCTCCTCAGCCTGGAAAGTGACAGAGAAGGGTCGGAACGGGTCAGGATGACAATATGGATATTAACCGGAATATGTTCCAGGAGATAAGCCACAAGTTTCAGTACTTCCGGGCTCCTGATAAGGTGAAAATCGTCAAGAACCAATATGAAATTCCTGTTAATGCCCAGAATATCGTTGATTAACAGGCCGGCAACTGATTCTGCAGAGGCTGAATTGGGGGTATTTATGAGCCGAAGGGCGCTCTGGCCGAAATCCTGCTGAATACTCTGAATTCCCGAAATAATATAGCTCAGAAACACTGCCGGGTCATTATCGTTATTGTCGAGTGAGAGCCATGCGGCAGGTATTTTTTGCTGCTCGATCCAGTCGCTGGTCAGTGTCGTTTTGCCATAACCTGCAGGGGCCGATACAAGGATCAGCTTTCTGCCCAGGCCGGGGTTCAGCTTCTCAAACAGAGCTGCCCGGTGAACTATATTAATTCCGGCAGGTGGAATATGAAGCTTGGTTAAAAGCATCCCGGAACAGAATGAAAATATCATCGAAGATAAATAATTCCTGACTGATAATAAGAATATTGTGATTTCCTTATCAATTAACTGAAAAAATGAGCATCATGCAGGTACCGGCTGAGCACAGCAGAAATGTTGAAGCCGGGAACAATTAAATTCAAGGCCGGGATTCTCCGGGTTCCTGTAACAGATCTTAAATCCGTTGGAACCCGGATGTTTCATAATCGACTGAATATCACACTGTCTCTTTCTCATGAAATGAAAAACACCAAAACTGCAGTCTTCGTCTTTTCCTTCCGCCACCAGATCCATCACACTGTAACCTGCCATGTGTGCGGTAGATTGTTAATTACTTTTCAGTTTCAGGAAGAAGCAGTATTTGAAATATCAATATATTTGTGCTGCGATTACAGGTTCTCATGTCAGTACCTGACTGACGTGGGCGAAGAGGGAATCCTGTCAAAATCAGGAGCTGTACCCGCAGCTGTAAGTCCTGCAAGCGTTTTGGCATACCCTGCCACTGTTAAGCTTAAAGTGAAATGGGAAGGCAGCCAAAACAGGATGAGCCAGAAGACCTGCCTGTAACATGCTTCGTAGCTTTCGGGTGAAAGGCAAAGAATGAAACCTGTCATGTTTCCATCCCTGCCTTTTGATTATTTCTGCGAAGGATCCTGCACGTAAACTGCATTTTTATTCAATGATGCAGCTGTCGCAATGTTTACGCAAAGAATTATTGACAGGAATGAGGACAAGGATCTTATTGCATACCAGACTGACGCTGCTGATAATATTGTCAGTGACAGCTTCCTGCACCGTGATCTTTTCACAGTCCGCTGCCGATACCGTGATCCGGATCCCTGATGTGGAAATCAAAGCCTCCCGGTATCAGCAATTCGGGAACGATATAAAAACAGATGAGTTTCACCAGGATGAGCTCAGTCCTTTTTCGGGTGAATCACTGGGACGCTTCCTGATCAGCAAAACTGCCCTGAATGTCAGGAGCTATGGAGTTGGCGGTGCACTGAGCAATATCTCCCTGCGGGGTTCATCAACAAGCCAGGTCCAGGTTAACTGGAACGGTTTTCCTGTCAATTCGGTCACCCTGGGTTCATGTGATTTTTCTCTTATACCGGTTGACGGATTCGATAATATATCTGTTGTTTACGGGGCCCCGGGAGCTCTCTACGGAAGCGGAACATTTGGCGGAGCTGTCAACCTGAATAATGACCTGAAAACAGCGGATAAGTTTAAGGGATCAGTAAATGCAGGTTATGAATCACTCAAAACGATAAGCGGCAGCGTATCAATCACTTTAGGAACTGCGAAGCTGGCCTGGAAAATTAACGTGTGGGGCGCTCTTTCCGGCAATGAGTTTAACTATTACGATTATATCGGACAGACCGAAAGAAAACAGACAGACGGACAATGGACCAATGCAGGCGCCATTCAGCAGTTTATGTTCCGGTTGTCATCAACATCAACCATTGAAGCGGGATTATGGTACCAGGTAAAGGCATTTAACATTCCATCCCGCATAGGATCGGTGTCTTACGAGTTTCAAAGGGATTCAACCCTGAAATTCCATACCGGCTATAAAAAATCAGGGAACCGCTGGAACCTTGAAGCTAAGGCCGCAGTGTTTACCGATCACCAGAGATATGCTCAGAAAGCATCTGCACAGTCAGCATCATACAGCATCGACTCAAGGATCAGATCAAATCAATACTATGGTGATATTAATTTCAGGTACCATCCTGCTCCCAGCCTGTCGGTCGACGCCGGGCTGACCGGCTCATTCATCAATGCATCCGTGCAGGCTTACGGGCAGGGAAAAGTGGAGAAAGGACTGACCGCCTTTACCGGATTAAAGTACGATAAAAACCGGCTTTCAGTACAGGCTGAGTTCAGAAAAGAATGGAACTCCAATTTCAGCTCGGGTGTATTGTCCTCCTTCGGGATAGCAAGGCAGATGATACCCGATAAGTGGAGACTGAGGTTCAATGTTTCGCAGAAGTTTCGCAAACCGACATTCAATGACCTTTTCTGGATGCCGGGAGGCAATCCCGGTCTTAAACCTGAAACAGGTTATTCGGTTGAGGCCGGATCATCGGTAACGGTTTTTGATAAAGGAAACGCCAGACTCTCAGCCGATGCGGGTATTTACTGGTCAGAAATAAATAATATGATAGTCTGGCGGCCCGACGGTGCATACTGGTCCGCCATGAATTACCAGCGTGTTCATTCTGCAGGGGTGGACGGCAAACTGATCCTGGACGTAAAACACGGGAGGCTAAAATATCTTTCGACTCTTAATCTGATGCTGAATAAGCCGGATATAAAAACCTATGATTCGGGAGAGCATGAAAAAATGCTGTATTCTCCGCGGATAATCACCTCATGGGAGAACAACTTAGCGGCCGGAATATTTGATCTGGTCATCTGTCATCGTTTTACAGCAGACCGCTTTTACGATGATAATTCCTTACTGAATCCTTATCAGATTCTCGACATAAGGACCGGTGTCAGGATTCCGGCAGGAAAAGGAAAACTGGGGATCCACCCGGGCGTGTATAACCTTACAAATACCACTTATGAGCTTATCCGTCTGTTTCCGATGCCCGGCCGTTACTGGTCAGTCAAAATAAGTTATTCCTTCTAGTTTATAGTGAATCATTTTAAACCCAGCGTTTATGAAAAGAAATGAATTGAAAAACCTGCTTCCTGTTTTAACGGCAATTATGCTGATAGTCTCATCCTGTGAAAAAACCATTGATGAACCACCCCTGACAATCAACAACCTGAAAGGGATGTTCGTGCCGTGTGAAGGTATATTTGGCCAGGCAAACAGTGAAATAAGTTTTTACGATTCCCGGACCGGCCAGACGACAAAAAGTCTTTTCTATTCCGTTAACGGAGTGGCACCCGGCGATGTGGTCCAGGCATTTGAAATAGCGGATACTCTCGGCTTCATTGTTGTTAATAATTCACAGAAGGTTACCGTTGTAAACATGAAGGACTTCAGAGTTGTCAAAACCATTGACGGTTTTTCCTATCCCCGCAGCGTTGTCCGTGCCGATGATAATTCCGTATATGTATCCAATGGCAACGGAATCTCTGATAACCATATCAGCAGGATCAGCCTGTCGACCCTTGAAATAACCGGAACTTTGACGCTAAATGCAGGACCCGAAAAGCTGATAGCCGTGAAATCAAAAGTTTTTGCAGCAATTTCAGGCGGCTGGAACAATGACGGCAACACGGTTATCGAGATCGATCCTGTTTCCTTTTCAGTCATCAACACCTACACCGTGGCCTCAATTCCCGTTGATATAGTATCCGATAAAGACAATAATGTATGGGCATACTGCAAAGGGATTCCGGATTACACAAACTGGCCCGAAGTAACCTATTCGGGTGCAGGGTTAAGCAGGGTCAACACGTCGGCCGCAACAGTCACCACATTTGCGATTGACAACATGGCCTCCCCGGGGATCAATAATATCGCGGCAAGCAGGGATGGCAGCACCATTTATTACCTCAACGATGCTCTTTATTCCCTGCCTGTAACTGCAACCGCCTTAACGCCATCCAGGATTGTGGACCAGTTGTTCTATGGAGTGGAAGTGGATCCGCAAACAGGAAATATCGCCTGCCTCGATGCAGTCGGTTCCAGGGCTGTTGTTTACAATGCAGCCGGGATCAGGCAGTTTGAATTCGAAACTGCAAAATTCCCTAATTCCGTGACCTTCAGTTACTAGTCCTCCTCCCGCAACGTGGCTTACACACCGTGGCTGAGTAAGGGGAGCAACACAGATTTTCAGGACATAGCTGCACGCCCTGCCGGAAAAGAATTTTCTTCCGGAACCATATCCGTGCTTAACACCATGGTTGTTTCAACGTTTTTTTCAGTCTGTTGCAGGATCAGCGGAAAAACAATATTTTTAGGACTGAAAAATTACAGATCATGCCAGAGATAATCAAATACGAGGGTCTTGTTGCAGCTCCCTTCACACCGATGGATGAAAAGGGAAACCTCAATACCGGACTTATTCCGGTATATTACAAATTCCTGGAAAAGAACGGGGTAACAGCTGTGTTCATAAACGGGTCAACGGGCGAGGGTGCCTCATTGTCGCAACGGGAAAAGGAGCTCAATGCCTCTGCATGGGCCGGCTGCATGAAGAACGGCGGAAAGATGCGGGTAATAAACCTCGTCGGGGGAACCTCATACACCGAATGTATCGAAAATGCCATTTTCTCACTTGAGGCAGGCATTTCTGCCGCGGCACTCGTTGCCCCCTATTATTTCAAACCCGCCGGGGCCGGTCAGCTTGCCGAGTTTGTTGCCAGGGTAGGCGAATCCGTACCCGGCATGCCTGTCTACTTCTATCATATTCCCGTACTTACCGGAGTGAACCTTCCCATGCATGATTTCCTGAAAAGAATATCGGGAATGCTTGACAATTTTGCCGGCATAAAATTCACTCATGAGGATTTTATGGACTTCCTTCTATGCCTTAATTTCAGCGGAGGGCGCTATGATCTTCTCTGGGGAAGGGATGAATGTGCGCTCTCAGCCCTGGTTCTGGGCTGCAGGGGCTTCGTGGGCAGTACCTTCAACTATGCTGCGCCACTCTATCATGAAATGATAAAGGCATATGACGGCGGCGACCTGGAAAAAGCCAGGATGCTTCAGCTTAAATCAATTGAAATGATACTGCTCCTTTCAAAATACGGAGGGATAGCTACGGGAAAGGCATACATGAAACTAAGGGGAATCAATGCCGGGAAGTTCAGGCTTCCTGTGAGCAATATGTCCGACGAATCTTATATGGCTTTTAAGCAGGATGTTGAGAAATTAGGCATGGAGGAGTACTTTTCAATATTATAGGCTCAATGTCATGTCACACGGTGGTTATCAAATGCAATACCGCATGGAAGGAAATCTATTCCGCCTCTCGCCTGATCCTTTCTGTAACAAGAAAGCTTCGGATGACACCGGGTAACTGTACTTTTAATTTCAGGATCAGATATTGTTTTCGAACCATTAAACTGAAAAATCATCAGCCTTAAGAACAAAACCTGGTATCCCTGGCTTATAGTTGCGCTCCTGTGGGGAGTGGCACTGCTCAACTATATGGACCGTCAGATGCTTTCGACGATGAGGACTGCCATCATGACCGATATCAGGGAACTCAATGAAGCAGAGAATTTTGGCCGGCTCATGGCTGTTTTTCTCTGGATTTACGGGTTAATGTCCCCGGCGGCCGGGCTGATTGCTGACCGCATCAACCGCAAATGGCTCATAATAGGGAGCCTCGGAGTATGGTCGTCAGTCACCCTGGGGATGGGATTTGCCACCACCTTCAGTCAGCTTTATGTTCTGAGGGCCGTCATGGGAGTAAGTGAAGCCCTGTATATTCCGGCGGGCCTTGCCCTGATAACTGATTATCACCGGGGGAATACGCGTTCACTGGCCATCGGGATACACATGACAGGTCTTTACACCGGTCAGGCCCTCGGCGGATTCGGGGCAACAGTGGCTCATGCCTGGTCGTGGCACACAGCCTTTCAAAGTTTCGGTATCATCGGCATTATCTACAGTGTCGTGCTTATGCTCTTCCTTGCCGAGAAAAGGCCGGAGCAACCCGCCGAAAAAAGATCATTCAGGATTTCCTCAGGCTTTGGATCGGTCGGAAAAAGCCTCGGTCTCCTTCTCGGAACGGTAAGTTTCTGGGTGATACTCTTTTATTTTGCGGTCCCAAGCTTTCCGGGTTGGGCAATTAAGAACTGGCTCCCTACCCTGTTCTCTGAAACCCTGAAGACAGAGATGTCAGTTGCCGGACCCGCAAGCACTATCACCATAGCATTGTCATCATTGTTCGGAGTGATAACAGGGGGAGTTATAGCCGACCGGTGGATCATGAGGAATCTGAAAGGGAGGATCTACACCGGAGCAATAGGACTTTCGCTCACCGTACCTGCCCTTTTTCTCGTCGGTTACGGGAACTGGCTTCCTGCGATAATGGGCGGCAGCATACTTTTCGGCATTGGTTTCGGGATGTTCGACGCCAACAACATGCCGATACTCTGCCAGTTTGTTTCACCGCGGCACCGGGCAGCAGGTTACGGACTGATGAACATGACCGGGGTGTTTGCCGGCGCGCTGATCACAGAATGGCTCGGCAGATCGACCGACGCAGGCAACCTTGGAAAGGATATGGCCCTGCTGGCCATCCCTGTTGCAGCTGCAGTGATCCTTCTGCTGGCATCGCTGAAACCGGAATATGCGGATAAAACCAGCGATTAGGCGGGCAGGCGCGCAGGATTTCTCCTTCCGGCTGAGGTATGACGCTCAGGGGCTTTTTTTTTTCCTGAGAAGAATATTCGTTATTGAATCAGGATTCTCATGATGATAGATGTAGGTCGGCTTGTCGATTTCAGCCATCGGGATACCTTTTTCCACCGCCCTTTGGAAAAGATCACTGTCAGGGCCGAGAAGAATATCCCTGAATCCTTCGAGGGAGATCAGTACATCCCTTTCAATTACAAACGTGCCTCCTATTACGCAATCGTTCAGATTAATGACTGCAGAGGGATCTTCCCTGTCGGGCACAAACTGGTTACCCAGAATTTTTACACCGCCAAAAAGGAACCTGGCACCTGGGTTTTCCGTCAGATATCTGCGCCTTTCTGACAGATGGTCAGGATGATATTCATCATCAGAATCGAGGAAAGTTATATATCTGCCATTCGAAACTTTTAATCCGTAATTCTTCGCATGGGATTCGCCACTGTGCGGTATCCTGAAATACCTGATCCCTGTTTCCGGTTTCAGGTATGGAGCAATTACCGAACAGGTGTCATCGGTGCTTCCGTCATCGACAATAATCCCCTCCCTGTCTTTTTCGGTTTGCATCAGCAGCGATTTAAGGGCCCGTTCAATGAGCCGCGCCCTGTTAAAGGCAGCAATTATTACCGAGAATATCGGCCGGGAGTGCATGTTCCGGCTTTCAGGGCTGTGATTATCCATGTTGCGGGTCATATCTGTTTCCTTTTCCGATACTGTCATTGCTTTTCTGATCTGAGGAACGATCCCTGCCGGCAGTGATGCAATGTTTGAAAGGCTCATTGTCAACGACTGCAGATTGATCCTTCAGGAATTACAATTTAGGCAAAAAAAAACATCCGTTGAAATTCAATTGCAATTGCTTACGCATTCAGGTATGTTTTCTCCGTATTCTATCTGAATGGTTGAATGTTCAATATCGAATTTCTCATGCAATTGTTTCTGGAGCGCCGAGATAAAGCCAACACCGGTAGGCACCCTGGTGCCCAGATGGACCGTGAGAGCCGCTGTTGATGTACCCAGTGCCCAGATGTGCAGATCATGCACTCCGCTTACTTCAGGTAAGCTGCCCAGGTAATTTCTGACCTCCTCAATGCTGATATTTTCAGGTACTGCATCAAGCGATAGGCTTATCGAATCTATAAGCAGATGGTATGAACTGTAAAGTATTACCGCAATAATTACAAATGAAACCACTGAATCCACCCAGGCAATGCCTGTCAGTGCAATGATCACCCCGGCCGCGACCACTCCTGCCGACACCAGTGCATCTGCCAGGAAATGCAGAAACGCGCTTCGCACATTAAGATCGTTCCTTTTATCCTTCATGAACAGCCAGGCAGTGAATCCGTTTACCAGAATGCCGGCAGAAGCCACAAAAATCACCTTGCCGGAACTTATTTCAACGGGCCTGCCGATCCTTGATATGGTCTCCCATGCAATAAACCCCACGGCAGCCAGAAGCAATATTGTATTCAGCATTGCGGTCAGTATCGTCGATCTCCTGAATCCATAGGTGAATTTCAGGGTTGGTTTGCGCTGTGACACGATCAATGCCATCCACGAGAATATAAGTGCCAGCACATCACTCAGATTATGGCCCGCATCGGCAACCAGGGCCATTGAATTTGCCAGGAAACCGTATATAACCTCAATTACGATAAAAATAACATTGATAATAATGCCTGTTTTAAAGGCATTGCCAAGCTTAACATCATGTCTGTCGGTATGAGAATGTTCCATTGGCCGTTATTCATCAAAAATCCAGACTTTCCTTTGTCTCCCCGCAAGTGAGCATCTCCTCCCCGAAATAAGGATTGCGGATCTCCTCAGTCTCGCTGAGCCAGTAAGCACCATTGTTGTTGTTGAACATCGGGCAGAACTGGTAATACAGGGTTTTACCTGCCGGTCCGTAAGTTTTGATGACAATATAAAGATTATTGCTTAATTTCTGAAAAGCCAGCCGCTGATTCATCAGTCCGCCTGAAGCAATCAATTCCGCAACATTCTTCAGAAGGCTGTCTGACAACGTATTCCATTGCAACCGCTCTTTCTCTGAAAGACGTTTCAGGTCGGGTTTCGAAAGTGCCTGCCGTAATTTTTCCGACTCCTGTCTTACCTTTTCCGGGTCGCTTTCCACCAGTGAGTTTTTAAGGGTCAGGTACTGGTCAAGAACACTGGCAAGCTGCAATTTAAAATCACTGCTCACATTGATCTTCACAGGAGTGTCCTTTGCACCGCCTCCCAGGTTCTCAGCCGGGAGCTTCCCTGTGTTGCCTGATCCTGAATTCCCGGCCGCATCCATACCGTGGACCGGGCCGGCTGCAGCGTTGTCAGGCGGATTCATCATGCTTGGTTTGCCTTCAAGCTGGGCAGCGGCATCCACGCTGAATGCCCCGCGCGTCACTATCTCTTCACCTTCTTTCAGACCATCAGTAACAATATAACTGTCGCCAAGCGACGGGCCCAATCCGATTTCCCTCATTCTGAAAACAGGTTCACCGCCGCCGGGATCCTTAACATACACTATGGATCGTTTACCTGTCCACAGGACGGCCGAACCGGGAATGACCATATTATCCCTGTACTCCTTCAGGTCCGACGACACAATTCCCGTTGCATACATTTCAGGTTTCAGTCTTCCTGAAACATTGGACGCCTCCACCCTCACTTTTGCAACCCTCGCAACAGGGTCGATCACCGGATCGATAAACACGATGTTCCCTGAAAAAGCTGAACCAGGTATGGCCCGGACAGTAAAATCAACCTTATCGCCACGCCTGATAAAGGGAAGATCGGTTTCATAGGCATCGAACTCCACCCATACACTTGAAAGGTCCGCAACCTCAAAAAGCACCGCCCCCTGCGAAACATAATCCCCTGTGCTTACCCTGCGGGCCCTGACCGTCCCGGATGTGTTCGACAAAACGTCGAAATTGTCCGTTGCCGGTCCGGAATTTTCCAATGCCTCAATCTGATCGTCAGTCAGCTTCCATTTACGGAGTTTTTCCCTTGCCGCCTCATAGAATTCAGGATACAACTTCCTGGTTCCGGCTGTTTCAATCAATTCCTGGCGCGCGTTCACCAGCTCGGGAGAATAGATTTCAGCGAGCTTCTGTCCTTTTCTGACCTGCTCACCCGTAAAGTTCACAAGGAGTTTCTCTATCCTGCCCGGCACATGGGCGACCTGGCTCTGGAAAAGCCTTTCATCAATCTGCACCTTTCCATAGAGCCTGATCTGCCTGACAGGTTTCTGTCCCGAAACCTTCGTGGTAAGAACATTGGCCAGCTCCGCAGCTTCCTTCGAGAGATGAATTGCATCCGGATCAGTATACGGGGACCCGCCTTTCAGCAGCGGAATAAGATCCATTCCGCAGATGGGGCATTTGCCTGGTTGATCCATTCTTATCTGCGGATGCATTGCACAGGTCCATACTGCAGCCTGTGCAACCTCCGGCTGATGATCGTGCAATGCTTCCCTGTTCACCGGAGAGTGAAAGAGAATCCGCCCCAGAATCAGTCCAAGTACAAGAAAGATTCCGTATTTCAGCAGTTTGACAGAGGATGCTTTGAATGATTTCAGGATTCTCATTGTATTTCAATTAATTAAATTTTGAAGCAGGCGCCAGCCTGTTTAACCGGGCCCTGGCCGTGCCAAGGTCTGTAATTGCCTCAACCTGTTTAAGTTCATAATCAAGAAGCTGCTGGCTGGCTCTTAAAACATCAGCAAGGGGAGCAGAGGATGCCCGGAAACTTTTGAGCATTATCTCAAACGACCTGGATGCAAGCTCATACTGTTCATCGTAGAGTTCCATTCTCCGCCGGGCATCATTGTAAAGCCGGATTGCGGAGTAATATTCCGTGTTCAGCGTATTTGACGCGGCCTGAAGGCTGTAGGAACCTGCCTTGCCCAACAGATCAGCTTCCTCCTTCATGGCCCTGTATTTTTTCCTGTAAACCGGAACGGTTACGCTGACCATCGGCATAATCATGTCCATGCCGTTCATTGAAGATACAGACATGGCGCTTCTCCCCACCAATGAATAACTGAGTCCGATGCCCACCATCGGAAAGCCCATTCCCGTCACCATTTTTTTTCTTGCCTTATACGCTTCCTGCTCATAGTTCAGCATACCCAGCATCGGATTGTTATTCAGGACCGAGTCGGAAACGACTGAAAGATCCGTGGAAAGCGTGTCAGGCATTAACACATCAACCGTGTAGACATCGGTTATTGGCGGCCTGTTGAGATAACCGTTGAACTGTGCAATTACTGTCCGTTCCCTGTCATTAAGGCTGGCTATCCTGTTATGCAGCTCTCCGGTTTCGATCCTGATCCTGTAAAGATCAGTCAGTCCCAAGCCGCCAGTCGAAGATCCCATCGACCCGGGCTGCATGGAGCTGGCGGCCTGCGCGGAGGGCATGACGCCCCCGGCAGTCTGATTGCCTCCCATTCCCTGCATTCCGTTTCCGGCGGCTGGAGGCACACCGGAGCCGTTTTGTTCCCGGACTCCTGATTGTCCGCCGGCTGAACCCGACTGTCCCCCTTCGGGTGCTGAGAACCTCGCCAGGGTCAGCTTTTCAATGATCCTGAGTATCTCAATGTTCTTTTCAGAAATAGCTTTTTCTTTCCGTATCCTGAATAATTCATACCAGGCCCGTTGCACATCATAACAGACCTGAAGCTTTGAATCCCTGAACAATTCGAATTTTGCCCTTGCCATAAGGCTCATCTCATCCCTCGCATTCCTCAGTACCCCGAACCACGGGAACATTTGCATAAGCCTCAGATCGGCCATCTGCGACCCTGACACAATTTCCATCGGGGTAAGAAAGACCCCGAGCTCCAGCTGAGGATCGGGAAGGGCGCCAGCCTGCGGTATTTTTTTCAGTGACGCTTCGTATTCGGTGAATCTCTGCATTACAGCAGGGTTGTTAACCACGGCAGCCTCCATATATTTCAGAAGTGAGTCGGGAATCTGCTGGCCGGATAAACATGCCGGGCCTGTCATCAATATCCAGAGTAAAAACACCGGTTTGAACAATGCTCTCATTTTGCAATTTGATTAACAGATTCCAATGTCTGGTGCTTCAGGGCATTCTCCCTCCATATTGCCTGGAAAAGCGGAACCACAAAGACTGTCATAACCTGTATCACCATTCCCCCGAAGGCCGGGATGGCCATCGGCACCATAATGTCAGCGCCTTTGCCTGATGATGAGAGTACCGGCAGCAGGGCAATCACCGTTACCGCGGTCGTCATCATTGCAGGACGGACCCTCTTGCTGCCCGCTGTCAGCACAGCCTGCCTGACTTCATGAACAGTGGTGAGCTTACGTTCCTCGAAGACCTGGTGAATATAGGTTCCCATGATGACCCCGTCATTTGTCGCAATACCAAACAAGGCAATAAATCCAACCCACACGGCAACGCTGAGATTGACTGTATGCATCTGGAAGAGGTCGCGCATGTTGAGCCCTGCCACGGAGAAATTCATGAACCACTCCTGCCCGTACAGCCAGAGCATGATAAATCCACCCGAGAAGGCCACGAAAACACCAGAGAAGTGGATCAATGATGCTGTAACAGTACGGAACTGAAAGTATAAAAGGAGGAAAATCACAATAAGACTGACCGGAATAACAACTGCGAGCCGCCTGGTTGCCCTGACCTGGTTTTCGTAATTTCCGGCGAATTTGTACGTCACGCCTGCAGGAAGGACTATCCCACCCGAATCAATTCCCGACTTCAGTATCTTTCCGGCTTCATTTACTACATCCACCTCCGCCTTACCCTCATGCTTGTCGAAGATCACGTAGCCTACCAGGAAAGTGTTCTCACTCTGGATCATCTGCGCATCGCGCGTGTAAACTATGTCGGCGATTTCCCCGAGGGGGATCTGGGCCCCGTTCAATGCAGGGACAAGAATTTTTTCCATTTCTTCCGGGCTGTCCCTGAGTTCCCTTGCGTAGCGCACCCTGAGAGGAAACCTTTCCCTGCCCTCAACCGATGTCGACAAAGCCATGCCTCCCACAGCAACCTGAAGTACATCCTGCACTCCGCTGACCGTCATTCCATAGCGTGCCATCGCCTCCCGGTCGAGCCTGATTTCAAGATACGGGGCTCCTATTGCCCGGTCGTAGAATACTGTTAACGGATTAACAGAAGGCACCTCCTTAAGGGCTTTCTCAAACAGCTTTCCGGCCAGTTCAATGGATCCGGGATCGGGGCCGTACACTTTGAGGCCCATGGGAGCACGCAAACCGGTGGAAAGCATTACGAGCCTCGTTTCAATCGGCTGCAGTTTCGGGGCGGATGTCAGGCCCGGAATATCAGTCACCTTTACAATCTCCCTCCAGATATCATCGGATTTCCTGATATCCGGCCGCCATTGGCGGAAATACCTGCCTTTCTTCCCGGGAATCAGGCTGTCTGCCGGAATGACCCTGAATTTTTCATTTACAGGATTGTATTTTTTGCCTCCCTTCAGAATGAAATTCCCCTCACTGTCGGTACTGAACCGCATCCTGCGTCCATTTTCGTCGAGAATGTATTCGGGCCGGTAGTTGATGGTGTTTTCAAACATCTGTACAGGCGCCGGATCGATGGCCGAATTCACCCGGCCCCATTTGCCAACGGCCGACTCCACTTCGGGAATGGCCGAAAGCCGCTTGTCGAGGGTTTCCACGTATTCAAGGTTCTGCGCGATACCCGAATGGGGCATGCTTGTAGGCATGAGCAGAAATGAACCTTCATCAAGGGCAGGCATGAATTCCTTTCCGGTCCCCGGGAAAGCCCCTGCCGCACCCTGCCAGAAGGATGTCTGCCTGACTTTTTTCCACCCGGCCCTTTCAAAGCCTCCGGCAATAAAACCTGCAACCCTGTCGAAACCCTGCCAGGCAAGCAGTCCGAAAACGAGGGTGGCTGCCGGGATCAGCAGGAATTTTCGCTTGTTTTCCAGGGCCCATGTCATTATGTTCCCGTAAAAATGAACCATCGACATCAGTGCAATGAGTATGAAAGAAACGGCCGCTGCCACAAAAAGAAAATTGACCGGCCCGCTGTTGCGGGCCCCGAGCGGCAGCCATCCCTTTGCAAGATACCATGTGGCGAAGAGGACAGTAATGATTATATTGATGTAATCAGGGTACTTTTCCCTCCCCGGACCCCAGCGGTACCCAAGGAGATTGTTCAGACCGGCAGCAGTCAGGGCAAGCGCGGGCCAGAAGTGCCAGGCCGCTGATATGACCACTCCGGCCGGGATCAGGATCCCGTTCAACACCCGTTTGATCTTCTTCCTGTCAAATGAAACATTGAAAAAAATATGGACCATGGTGGGCAATACAACTATACCAAGGATAAATGCCGACAGAAGTGCAAAGGTTTTGGTGTATGCAAGGGGATGGAACAGTTTCCCTTCCTGTGCCTGCATGGCAAAAACCGGAAGAAAGCTTACAATGGTGGTGGCGACTGAAGTTACCACCGCGGCCCTGACCTCGGTGGTGGCCAGGTAAATGACGTTTAGAAGCTTTTTACCTTTCAATCCGCGATTCTCAGGCATTTCCAGATGCCGCAGTATGTTCTCTACATCAACGATTCCGATATCCACCATCACCCCGATGGCGATTGCAATGCCTGATAGTGCAACAATGTTCGCATCCACCCCGAACAGCCTCATCAGGGTGAATGTCATCAGCACTCCAGCAGGCAGGAGGCCAGAAACAATCAGCGAAGCCTTGAGGTTCAGCACAAGCACGATGATCACGATTATACTGATAAGGATCTCATGCGACAGGGCGGTTTCAAGAGTTCTCAGGGTTTCCTTTATCAGGCCCGTTCTGTCGTAGAAGGGAACAATCGTGACCTTCGAAACGGTACCGCCGGGAAGAGTTTTCTGCGGCAGGCCCGCTTCAATCTCCCTGATCCTGTCTTTTACATTATTTATTACTTCGAGGGGATTTGACTGATATCGTGCCACAACAACGCCCCCGACAGCTTCGGACCCGGATTTGTCAAGTCCCCCTCTCCGGGTTCCGGGCCCGAAACCAACTTTTGCAATGTCCTTTATCCTGACAGGCACGCCGTTTCTCACTGTCACCACTGAAAGTTCAAGGTCCTCAATGCTTTTAACATACCCGAGCCCCCTGATTATATACTCGACATTGTTGAGCTCCATGGTCTCCGCCCCTGCATCGAGGTTGGCCATCTTCACTGCATTCATTACATCCATAACTGATACACCGGATGCCTTGAGGGCGCCCGGATCGAGGTCGACCTGGTACTCCCTGACAAATCCGCCCACGGAAGCAACTTCAGAAACCCCTTCAGCGGCCGACAGGCCGTACCTGACGTAAAAATCCTGGATGGATCTCAGCTCCTGCGGATCCCAGCCTCCGGCAGGTTGCCCTGTTTCCGGATCCCTGCCTTCCAGGGTATACCAGAAGATCTGGCCCAGCGCCGTCGCATCAGGCCCCAGGGAAGGCTGAACACCTGCCGGAAGGGTTCCTGATGGCAGGGAATTAAGCTTCTCGAGTATCCTCGACCTGCTCCAGTAAAACTCCACATTGTCTTTAAAGATGATGTATATGAAAGACATGCCGAACATTGACGTGCTCCTTATCGTCTGAACCCCGGGGATCCCGAGCAGGGCAGTGGTAAGCGGATATGTTACCTGATCCTGGATATCCCTGGGTGAGCGGCCCATCCATTCAGTTGAGACAATCTGCTGATTCTCCCCGATATCCGGAATGGCATCCACAGGAACGGGATCACGGGGCAGAACGGAAGTTTTCAGGTTAAAAGGCATCGTGACAAGACCCGTCACAATGAAAGCACCGAGTAAAATAAAGGTTATGAGCCTGTTCTCAAGAAAATATTTTACCAGCCGGTTAAACATGGCGCCGGAATATTAACCATTTGCAGTAAACAGCAAGCAGCCTTGCGCATGAGCCGGCCATCCTTATTTCGCCCTTTCATAATGGCAGCACCCCGGAAGCTTGGCATATACATCATCGGGTGCCTTGTACTTTTCGGTATCATGGCCGGCTGATGCCAGCTTTTTGCTCATTGCATCCCTGCCTGTCAAGGAGGGATCGAATGTAACAGTCAGCAGCTGTGTCCTGCCATCCCATGTGGCACTCGTTGCACCTGCTTCCTTTACGGTTTTTTCAATACGCGCCTTGCACATATCGCACTTCCCCCATACTTTAAACGACTCTGTCGTGGCCGGTACAGGATCAGTTGAGTTGCCTGAGCGTGTCTGGGAAAGCCCCGGTACGGAAAATGCTGCAGCCAGCAGAACAGCAAGAAAAAGATTCAATGATTTCATAATAAAGACTTTAAGAATTTTAAAAACTGAATTGGAATGAATACCGGAACCGGTGCATAACAGACAAATTCAATCAGTGAAGAAGTCGGTCAGCCGGCGATCCATTTAATCTACGGCAAATTTTCAGATGCGGAGGATACAGATCCCCGCCAGCGGAATATCCCTCTTCATCACGGGACCGGGCGGTAAAACCCATGAAACCTGCCCGTATGCGGAAGATGACCCGAACAGTAAATTTGAAAAAACCGGATGCTCATTCCCGGGGCCGGGGTGCTGCAACCTGAAATATACAGGAAGGTACTTGCCGGTGACACTATAAAACACAACCTGATCCTCGCAGCACATGCTGCCGGCAGACGTTTGCCCCGGAAAGGCGCCGGCACTGCCCTCCATGCCGCACCCCGCCGGTTTTCCGGCCAGGGTCAGTTTTATTCCTGCAAGCTCCCCGCAGCAGTAATGCCGGTCAATGCCCACCTTTATCCCTGATGCAATCAGAATTATTGTAACAAATATGATGAACACCTTTTTCATAACATTCCGGTCAGGAAAGAAACAAAGCATTCCGTCAGTTTGTTCAAACCAACAGGTTGTAATTTACCTCATCATAAGTCGGAAAAAACAGACAGCGGCCATTCTGAAAACAGATGAAGGATGTGACGGGTTTCTTTTGACCGCCGGCAGCCATTAAGCTTTTCCCCGCGCAGCATCCGGGAGCCGTGCCGGTCAGTCAGGAAATGTCAATTCAGGGCAGTAAATATCAAGCAGCTCAATTGCCATTTTAAATCCCATTTTTGCAGATTCCCTGAAATCATGGCATGCCCCCTCCTTCTGTCCCAGCCCGATCCTTACCATCGCCCTCCAGAATAATGCTTTCATTTTATCGTCCCTTGTACCAAAGAATGGTCTGAGAACCCTGTTAAAATCAAGCAGGGCTCCTTCATAATCCTGAAGCCAGAATTTTGCCTGCCCCCTGATAACGTAATGCCCGGCATAATCCCTGTTGCCTTCAATTGCCTTGTCGAAGTCACTTACAGCCTCCGAATACTGCTGAAGCCGGAATTTCGCCCAGCCCCTGCGGCCGTAGGTGTTACAGTCATCGGGATTGATCTTCAGTGCCTTGTTGTAATCAGCTATGGCTCCGGCATGATCATTGAGATAGTAACGGGCAACTCCCCTGTTTTCATAAGCCTGCAGAAACAATGAATCCATCCTGACAGCTGCCGTAAAATTGGCTATTGCGCCAATATAGTCTTTCCTGCCGATAAGGAACATGGCATTATTGTAAAAAGCCAGGGCATCCCTGTTATCTGTCTGTCCTGACATACCGGGAAAGATCATAAGAAGCAATATTGCATAAATACCCCTGCGCATGATCCTTCTTATTCAAGCTTATTCAAGCTTATTCAAAGATACCAAAATCTGCCTGAAATAATGCACGTTACCACATGAATCTGAAATCGCCGAAACATGCAGAAACTGCAAATGGAATATTGCGTTTCCGTACCGGCTGTTGTATTATGCAACACTGTATATTATTTCAACATCTGTTTTATATAGCTATATATCTGCGCTTTAAAGAATTATATATTATGTTGTGTTTATATTTTCAACATAGCATTGTGATTAATTATTTAACACAGATTTCATATTATGCTGATATTGTGTTTTTTACATCGAATGGCATAGTTATTGAGATTAAATAATACAAGGAAGAAAATATTATGGAATCCGCATGCCTGACCACAATTAAAAACCACAGGGAGCATAAATCTTCTGCTCAGGCGTGGTTCCATAGTACCATAAAAAAATATACTATGATGAAAACAGCATTCTCAGGGATCAGAAGCGTTTGGTTCAGGACCATCTGTGCAGCAATTCTGTTTCTTTTCCTTTTTCCCGGCATCAATATTTCAGCTGCGAAGCCTGCTTCAGGCGACACATTGAAAATTTTTTGCGCAGACGGGCTTGACCGTCTTGCTGCCCTGTGGGCAAAGGAATACAGTTCGGTCAGTCCTGGATTCAGATATACGGTTTCCACAGGGGATCAGGGCAATGTGGCCGGTTCAGGCTGCCTGGGCTTTTTCCCGGAGAACAATGACGGAACGGATCAGTCCGTTTCAGGGCTAAGGCTGATCGTAGGACACGATGCGGTGGTTGCTGTTTTCAATGCCGGAAATCCTTCCTCTGAAGCAATAATGCAGCAGGGCATCACAGCTGAGGGTATCGCAAGGATGTTCTCGGGGAATCCCGGATGGAACGATATAATAAAGGGTGCCCATAATTCCGGCATAAGGGTATTTATCACCGGGAATAAAGAAGCTGAAGAACTGCTTGGCGGTTTCTGCGGCAAAAATATCACGGAACAGCCGGGCATTGAGGCCAAAAGGACGGCAGGGGTTATTGAGGCTGTTGCGAAAAACAGGGATGCTGTGGGTTTCTGCCGGCTCAATGAACTCATGGAAGCCCGGGCAGCAGGCACAAACAGCAATATCAGGCTTATGCCGCTCGACAAGAATTCGAATGGAAGAATTGACAGTTTTGAAAATATATATGCGAATCAGGAAGCACTGGCAAGGGGAATATGGATCGGGAAGTATCCAAAAGCCCTTTGCAGCAATATCTGTGCGGTCGCCGCTGAAAAATCCCGTGACGGCGCCATTAATGACTTCCTGTCATGGATAATGAATGACGGCGGAGAATATCTGGCAGCTGCCGGGTTCAGTGAACTTTCAAACATCGGAAAAGAAGCAAACCTTGCCGTTCTTGCAGGGTCAGAACAAATTGCTTCAGATGCCGGAAATCAGTCGGGGGCCGGCCTGTGGATATTTCTGTTATCGCTTGTTGCACTGGCGGGCATTTTCCTGATCATGGTTTTCGGTGCAAGGAGAAGGACCAGGATAATGATGCCTTCAGGAGAAGCAAGCGGTGCAAGGCCTTTCACTGAAAAAGCAATAAGTGTATTGAAGGGGATCTACTATGACAAATCGCACACCTGGTCGTTCATGGAAAAGGATGGCTGTGTAAGGATCGGCATAGATGATTTCCTGCAGCATGTAACAGGGAACCTGACAAAGGTCAGGCTCAGGGAGCCGGGCGAGCATGTCAGAAGGGGTGAGAAGATATTTACTCTTGTAAGAAACGGCAAGCAGATTAGTGTTCATTCCCCTGTTTCAGGCATCATAAGAGAGATAAATATTTCGCTCGGCGGGGATTCCTCGGCAATTAACAGGTCACCGTTCGGTGACGGCTGGATATACCTGGTCGAGCCGGTCAACTGGGAAAAGGAGATCCGTTACATGTTCATGGCAGAAAAGTACCATGAATGGATCAGGGATGAAATCATCAGGCTGAAGGATTTTCTGGCTGCTTCGTTTGTTCAGCATAAGCTTGTACATGCCCATGCTGTTCTTCAGGACGGAGGTGAACTGACCGCTAATGTCCTTGCTGAACTTGAACCTGAAATCTGGGAAGACTTCCAGAGGAATTTTCTGGACAAAACGGCTTAGGCAGTACAATTTTTTCGCGGGCAAGCCATGAATATGGTTCCTGCGGCTGATCCCGGCACAGGGGGAACCGGAAAACGGTTCCCCCTGTGCCGGGATTATATTCATTGTATTATCTTTGATATCTCTGGCAAGTCATCAGAGAATACTGAGGTATCTTGAAAAACTAAAAAGCAGAAAGCAGCAATATATGTTCCGGTCAGGAAAGGAAAAACATAAAAACAAGGCGACGGCCAGAATCCTTGACAGTTATGTCAGGTTCCGGTCCTCCATTTACGGCAGGGTGGTCTTTATCATAACCATTACATCAATACTCCTTTTCATATCATTCTGGATGATCTTCAGGTCGGTCAACGAACGGTACATGAAGTCGATCCTTGAAGAGAACGGCCATAATATCGGATCGCTTGTTGAAGGTGCGCTGTACAAATCGATGCTCGAGAATGACCGGACCTCCCTTCAGGGCACGCTTGATATTATAAACAGGATGACCGGAATAGACGATGTGAACATGTATGATAACGATTACAATCTTGCCTACTCGTCGATCTCCGGGGATGATGAAAAGCACATCGATCCTGATTGCAAAAGCTGCCATGCCGGCATTGCAACCATGTTTCCGAAGAAAGAGAAAGCTTATAGGATAATTGACGGGGACAGTGAATGCAGGATGAGCCGGCAAAAGAATAACGGCCGGCATCTGCTTATCAGCTCACCTGTTCTCAATGCGCCGTCGTGCTACACTGCAGGTTGTCATGCTCATGATCAGACTGAGGAGGTACTGGGCTCGCTGCTGATCAAGCTTCCGCTGAAAGGCATAGATGATTCGCTCGACAGGTCGAGGAAGAATTATTTTATTATAGCCTCGGTGATGACCGCACTGCTTCTTGTGATCCTGGTTGTATTTACCGGTGAGAAGATTAAAAAGCCCCTCAATTCACTGATCAGGGCAAGTGAGGCTGTTTCAGGGGGGGACAACACCACCAGGCTTGAAATCAGGCCAAACCAGCTTTCTGACATGCGTATGGTTTCGGCCGCATTCAACCATATGCTCGACAATCTGCAGGAGGCATCAGAAGAACTTCAGAACTGGTCGCAGCAGCTTGAATACAAGGTCCGGAAAAAGTCGGAGGAACTCGGCCAGGCACAGAATGAGCTGATGAATGTTGAAAGGATCGCTTCCCTGGGCAGGCTTTCTCTCTCGGTGGCACATGAAATAAACAATCCGCTGTCAGGAATTCTCATTTACGCCAAGCTCATCTATAAACAGCTTCAGAATCAGGAACTCCAGAAAGAAAAGAAGGAATCGGTGCTTAAACACCTTAAGTTTATTGAAAGCGAAGCCAAAAGATGCGGAGACATTGTAAAGGGGCTGCTGGACTTTTCACGCAAGGACCAGAATGACTTTGAACCGAGGAACATTAACCCCGTATTGCTTGAAACCCATGATCTGATGGAGCATCCGATGAAAGTGGCCAACATAAGGTTTCTGCATGATTTTTCAGCCGGAGATGACCTGGTATATTGCAGCCCCAATCAGATCAAGCAGGTTTGCGTGGCTCTGCTTGTCAATGCCATTGAAGCAACCGGTGAAAACGGGGAAGTGGTGTTCAGCAGCACTAATCCTGATGATAAGCACATCCGTATTGATGTGACTGACAATGGTTCGGGCATCTCGAATGATGATCTGCCTCATATATTTGAGCCCTTTTTCACAACCAAGGACAAAGGCAATGGCATCGGCCTCGGACTGGCGATAGTCCATGGCATCATTCAGAACCACAAGGGGAGAACCGAGGTCAGGTCGGAAAGAGGCAGCGGCACCACAATGTCAGTCATACTGCCATTAATTAACAGTTAAAGGAATTTATTATGGATCATGGTATCTCAATACTCATTGTCGATGACGAATTATCAGTCAGGGATTCGCTTTACAACTGGTTCATTGAGGACGGGTACACGGCAGAGTGCGCCGGGGACGCAAAAAAAGCTTTGTCGATCCTGGAATCTCAGGATTTCGATATAATCCTGGCCGACATCAAAATGCCGGGAATGGATGGGATGGAAATGCTAAGGCGCATAAAATCGATAAAAAAAGATTCTGTGGTGATCATGATGACGGCATTTGCCACTGTCGACACTGCAGTGCAGGCCCTGAAAGAGGGTGCTTTCGATTATGTGACAAAGCCCTTCGATCCCGACGATCTTACCCATCTCATAAGGAATGCCTCAAAACAGATCAATCTTTCCGAAGAAAACAAGATCCTTAAGGACCGTGTTACCGCACTTGAGAATGTAGATAACCTGGTAGGAGGCAGTGAAGCGATGCAGAGACTGCTGCGGGAAATACAAAGTGTCGCACAATCAAATGCTTCTGTGATAATTACGGGCGAAAGCGGTACCGGGAAAGAGCTTGTGGCCAGGGCAATACATGCAAATTCACCGCGCAGGTTCTTCCCGATGATAAGCGTCCACTGCGGTGCCTTAACAGAAAGCCTGCTTGAGAGTGAACTGTTCGGTCATGAAAAGGGAGCCTTCACAGGTGCAGTATATAACCGGAAAGGAAGGTTCGAAATGGCTGACAACGGCACAATCTTCCTCGATGAAATTGCCACAATATCCGTAAAAATGCAGGTGGAGCTTCTCCGGGTGCTGGAAACAAAGAGTTTTGTCCGCGTGGGAGGCACAAAGGAGATCAAATCTGACTTCAGGGTTATATGTGCAACAAACAGGGATCTTAAAAGCATGGTAGACAAAGGGCTTTTCAGGGAAGATCTGTACTACAGGCTCAATGTTGTCAATATTCAGGTCCCTCCCCTTCGCGAGAGAACAGAAGATATTCCAGTGCTCGCTGAATACTTTGCCGGTAAGTATTGTTCGGCAATGGGCAAGCCTCCTGTAGCATTCGATCCCGCAGCCATAAAAAAACTCGGGGAATTCCCGTTTCCCGGAAATATCCGGGAGCTGGAGAACATGATTGAAAGGGCAATAGTGGTCGGAAACGGCAAAAGGATACAGGTCAGGGATCTTCCAATAGGGGCTTCAGCAGCTGGTCCCTCGGTTGAAAGCCTTGAAGAGCTTGAAAAAAATCATATAGCCAATATCCTTGAAAAGTACAGATGGAACATATCAGCCGCAGCCAAAGCACTGAAAGTTGACCGGGTAACCCTGTACAACAAGATTAGAAAATACGGATTGAATCAGAATGGTTAATTGCCCGGGCCGGACAAAATGAGTTATAATTGATCTGAAGGGTCCTGTTTTATGCTCCAAAAAAGCAGGCTGATGAATTATGAAAACATAACACTGATAGCATTCGGACTTCCTGACCAGGATCTTTTACGGGCAGTCTCCGGCGAAGTTTCCGGTAATTTTCAACTCCCGCTGATACTCAGGTCAGGATATCTCGATCTGAGTGAGTTCTATGACCCCGCCAGAAGGCAGTATAACGGAGACTCAATACTGAAGAAGCTGGAATCAGGGTATCTTCAGAAGTCATCCAAAACAATGGGGTTATTTGCAGTTGACCTGTATATCCCGATCCTTACATATATTTTCGGACAGGCACATCTCAACGGAAATACCGGAATTATTTCTATTTACCGGCTGGCCGGTGAACGGTATGGTATCGCCAGGAACGGCAGGCAGCTGATCAGGAGGTTAAGCAAGGAAATCATTCATGAACTTGGACACATGTTTGGGCTGATTCATTGTATTGACCCCGTATGTGTTATGAGATCAAGTACCTATGTGGAAGATATTGACCAGAAAGATGCGGTGTTCTGCAAAACGTGCAGAACAATATTAAATGCCCGTTTGTAACTGACCCGGGCCGCCATAAAACATTTATGACTCTGGCAACTTCCCTTTTAGCAATTCAGCACTCACTCCAGGTCATAATCCCTGAATTTTCCCATATAATCATGGATAGAAGTACCGAGAGCGTCCTTGCTGTTCACGTTCCCTCCTGACCTCAGGTATCTTTTTGTCGATCCGGCACCTCCGAGATGCGCTGCAGCAATGAGCCCCGATTTGGTAACAATGGTTCCGTTTATGGTGTCGCCGATAAAATGCTCATAATCCCTTAAAAGAGCCAGATTCACCCTGATAAGCGATTCGAGAGCCTTTTGCTGCATTTCGCGGGGGAAGATCGAGGGATCCTGCCTGAATTTATTAAGCGTAATGTGCCTGAATCCCAGGCAGTGCAGCGTCGACTCGGCAAACTGCCACTCGCCAAAGCAGCCAATGCGGTTTATGCAAAACCAGTTATTCAGTGATTCACTGCGGCCCAGATCGGTAACAAACCTGAAAAACTCCATTTCATAATGTTGTCTTTCGAGATAGTTCAGCGCCTGCCTGATCCTGGCAAATTTTATTTGAAAATCGACTTCAGGCGATCTTACCGCATGCGAAGTGAAAAATAGAACAAAAAACAGAAGCCATGCCCTGGTTTTCATTACAAATAATTTTAAGTAATCTACCCGTTCAGCCATGATATAAAAATAATGCTGAAACAGATTGAACCAAGGCATGCAATCTTCTATCTGTGAGTTATTTAACCATTATTTTTCATTGTCCGTCAATTAAACGGGCCTATTCATTGACCAAACTTATGCACTGGTAAACGAGTCACCGGCGTTTATCAAAAATCATCGGAATTTTGCTGGAAAAACATGATTCAGATCCTGAATACCGGACAGATATATTTCCAATACTCTGATAATGCATTAAATACAAAGACAGCCAATGAAAATCCTCCGGATATTCCAGTAAACCTGATTTTGACAAACAGCCGTGGAATTATGATTAAAATTGAAGGAAAATCAATAATATCAAAATATTATGAGGCCAGACAGCTATGGATTCCGGCATTTAATTAACTTACCGAAAGGTATTCGAGTACGATTTCCTTCAGTATATTGGCAAAATTCACATCTGAAATCTCATCCCTTTTGAAATACCTTGCAATGTCGCCTTCAAGAAGTGTGATCTCCTCAACAGGCAGGTTTATCTTGCCGGTATAGATATATTTTATATTTGGATAGGCATCTCCTTCAAAACATTCAAATTTCTTAAAAAAAGTGAACTCTTTCAGATCGAGGTCCAATTCCTCCTTCACTTCCCTGACAAGTGCCTTTTCGGGAGTCTCTCCGTCCTCCAGGTGCCCTCCTATCAGGTCCCAGTGACCAGGGAAAGGTATTCCGGGTTTATTATCGCGCCTGTACAGCAGCAATTCTCCTTTTTCATTCTCCAGGATTATGGCTGCGATTTTCGCGATATTCTCTTCTGTTGTCATTCACTTATCTGTACTGCATCTTTATATTCCTTTCTTCTTCCCGTTTGCAGGGCCGCGGATCATCCCGTCAGTAACCCAAAACATCTCTCACTCTTATCTTTTGATAGTACAGATCTTTCATGCCTTCATAAACAATACCCAGAGTACTGTCATTCACCATTGAAAGACAAGAATAGCCGTAGCCCGGGGCACTGTTAATGAGCAGCCTGAACTCCTGCGGCCAGGTGTTTCCGTTATCAAGGCTTGCTTTTATTGTCATATTGATCCTCCCGGATTTATGGTCGGGATTTGAAAAGAAAAGGGCCCTTTTCAGGGTATTGTTGATCTTTACGTCAGATGCTATGATGCTGGCCATGCAGTTTGGTTCGGGCAGCAGTGAATTGGATGAAGGATGCACAGACCAGCTCCTCCCCATATCGGCCGATATGCAGACGGCTCTGCCGTTAGCCGGCCCCTTGTCTGTGCGGTTGCGGTCGTCGCGCATGTTAAGCATAAGAGTGCCGTCAGGCAGTTCAACAACCTGTGCTTCCGTGGTATTGCTTCTGGCGCCTGTTCCAATGTTCCATGTCCTGCCCCCGTCCCTGCTGTACACGATCGTTGAGTACGAGGTGAAGCTCCCGCCGTCAAGCGCCTTTTCCCCGGCATCCATTTTAAACTGGGCAGGAAAAACGAGTGTTCCGTTGCTCATTGTGATCCCTTTTCCGGGGCCCTGAAGCAGCAACTGCCATTCCGGTTTTTTAACCTGGGCGGTGATGTTAACCGGATCCGACCATGTAAGTCCGTCATCGTTGCTCCTGACAAGAATGAACTGTCCGGTCTCACCAGGCAGCATGCCCGGCTTTGAATCCCACCATGCCATCTCATCAGGCGATGATCCGTTCATCCAGAGGGCTGCCACCCAGATAACATGGTTTTTATCGTCGTAGAGTATGCAAGGATCGCCAACGCCATTCATATTATGCGGAAGGCCCCCGTATTCGCCCATGTCGATAATGATTTTCATCGGTTCCCATGTCTGGCCGCCGTCGGTGCTTCTGCTCATTCCCACATCAATGTTTTCCTGAAGGTCCTTGCTTCTGTTATACCTTGCATCATAAACTGCCACAAGTGTTCCACTGCCAGTGGTAATAAGGCCGGGAATCCGGTATGTGTCGCACCCGTCCTGACCAGAGGCCCTGAGAACCAGGGCATAGCGCAGCCGTATGGGTTCATGACCGCTGACAGTCAACTGTTTTCCCCTGTTAAGGACAATGTCAGCCTTTTCAAGCTCGAGGACATTATCAAGATTCGCATTCGCCCTGATGCCTGCGTTGATGAACAGCCTGTTTTCACCCTTCTGCAGTGCACAATTGCCTTTTACTATTATCTTTTTACCCCTGACGATGAATTTATCGAGTGAATCCCTGATAACCCGCGCACCGGAATCTGCCTCGCATATGACCCGGACAAAAGCCAGGTCTTCCAATCTGCTCTCACCCGGGAATTCAAGGATCAGTTTTCTGATGCTTGTTCCCTTTCCCGGTTTAACTGCTTCAATGCTGATGCGGGCCACTGTGGTGCCCGCACCGTTGCTTAAAAGGGGCGTGTTTCCAGGTTCAAGGGAAACCGCGTTCACATCCGTTTTCCCCGGTCCGTCTGATAAGCTGTCGCCTGAACATCCGTAAAAGTGACACAGTATCAGAAATGCCACTGCACTGACTAATGTTTTCATATCCGGCAGGTTATTTCTCAGACAATCGGCTGCCAGCCATTTTCATAATCTCTCCGCCACAGGGCCTCTGCTTCCCTGTCGCCGGCAATATGGCCGCTGGAAGGATCAATTGCAAGTGAGCGCCCCACTCTCTGGGAGATATTTCCAAGATGAAGCCAGAGTGCGCTTTTATGGCCGTTTTGCGCATCAGCCGAGGGTGTTTTGCCATTCCGTATATTATCAAGGAAATCTTTAATATGCACGGCATCGAGTGCTTCGCCCGGGCTTGTCGTATTGAGGCTCCCGGAGATAATGACATCTGACCTGACTTCCTTAACCAGCTTGTTCTTATTGTCGAAAACAGAAAAACTGTTGTCACCTGTGTGAAGGGCGCCCTGTTCACCGTAGAAAATAACCCCGTGTGAACGGTTGTCGATCAAACCTCCGTTGCAGCTTCTTCCTTCCCATGTAATGGTGATTCCGGGAACTTCCCAGGTAATCACCTGGGTGTCGGGAACCTCCCAGTCGTCATGGTAATGATAGCGGCCCCCTGCCGAGCTTACCATGGATGGATAATCGAGATCCAGTCCCCACCTGATGATATCCAGATGGTGAGTTCCGTTATTCAGTGCTTCTCCTGTTCCCCAGTTCCAGAACCAGTGCCAGTTATAATGGATGAGATTATCCCTGAATGGTTTTCTTGGGGCGGGCCCCTGCCACAATTCATAATCAAGTCCTGCCGGAACCGGAACCGTTCTGCCAGTACCAATGGGACCCCGTGTGTTTGCATACCAGGCTTTGGCCATATACACCCTGCCAATGATACCGTTTTTGAGCTCGTTCAGTCCCTGTGCCAGCACGGGCCACGATCTCCGCTGGGTTCCGACCTGAACTATGGTCCTGTATTTTTCCACTGCCCCGATAACCAGTTCCCCCTCATAGGGATTATGACTCATGGGCTTTTCGACATAAACATGCTTTCCTGCGGCGCATCCCATGATAGTGGCCGGCGCATGCCAGTGATCGGGCATGGCTATAACCAATGCATCAAGATCCCTGTCATTCAGGATGCGCCTGAAATCCTTCTCTGCCAGGGGTTCTTTTCCTGCCGCGCCAATGACTGCGGCCACGCCCTTCTTCAGCGCATTTTCTTCCACGTCGCAGATATACTTCACCTCAGTATCGGCTTGCCTGGAAAAGGTTCCGGCCAGTGAAGCACCGCGGCTGTTGCATCCGATAACCGCAACCCTGATAAGCTTGTCCGCACCTGCTGTTCTCCTGTAATTAGCTGCCGTAAGGCCTGAAAAACCACCTTCAATTGCAAGGATGGCACTTCCGGCAGCAGCTTTTTTCAGAAATGATCTTCTTGAATCTGCCATGATTTTATCGAATAAAATGATTGATTCTGTTTTATGCCGCAGGCTAACGGCATGCCATAACTCCCCTGAAAAAGCCCAGTGATTCTGCAATGCCTGCAAGCGGATCGTTCATATCCTTTTCATATTCAAGGCTGCACTTGCCCGTATAGCCGATCTTCCCCAGAGCTGATATCACCCCCGGGATGTCGATTATTCCCCTTCCGATTTCAACTGTTGTGCCTTCCTTTGCCGCTTTGTCAACATCCTTAATGTGTACATCGTATATGCGGCTTGCGTATTTTAATATGTCAGCCGCCGGATCTGCGCCATCCCTCATGGTATGACCTATATCGATACAGATCCCCATGCGGGGATCGAGGTTTTTCACATGGTCCCATATGTCGGTTGCATTGGGGAACAATGGATTGTCCGGACCATGATTATGAATTGCCAGCCTGAAGTCATATTCCTTTACCTTTTTTTCAACATAGGGAAGCAAGTCATAATCCGGGGCTCCGACGATCATGCTGACCCCGGCCATTTTTGCGTAGTCAAATGCACGGTCAACTTCCTCAGGAGTTTTCATATATATAACACCAACCGTATACACTGTTATTCCGGCACTTCTGAACCTGCCGATAACCGAATCGATCTGTTGTTTTGTACTGTTCATCGGCATATGAAAATCCTTGATGGAAAGGAATGTGACCCCCGTCTTTTTCATAATCCCGATCGTCTGGTCGACAGTGAATTCCCTGAACGTGTAACCTGCCATACCAAGGGTCAGCGGGCCGGCAAATGAATGATTACCCGGTACGGCTGCGGCAGAAACGCGGACCGGGGAAATTCCGGCGGCGATTAAACCTGTTGTTGTCAGCTTCAAAAAATTACGGCGAGATTTCATAATATATCTGTTTAATTGATTCAATTATCTGAAAATCAAATTTATCACTGGCACAGCAAGTTCATGACCATCAGGCAGGGTATGTTCATTAAAGACATGAAGAAGTTGGTCATCCGATTGTTACATGATATCAGTGAAATTTCTGATCACAATATATACAAATATACAGATACCGTTAACAAATCATTAAAAATCCTGAAATATATAAACAAACAAGGGCGGTGAAACAGGAAAAAGCATTCTTCATCCTCCTGATCCTCATTGGGATTAAGGGATCAGATTATTATCGATCAGGCGGTTATTGTAGCTCTGGATAATTGCCCTGAGCTTGTTCTCCATCGTGGTACGCAGACTGTCGTTGCTGTCTTTGAGATTGGTCTGAAGCATCCTGTCATTAATAAAGTTATAAAGAGCCACTACCTGATTATCAAGCATCTCAAGCAAATGGTCCTTCATATACAGGTGATAAGTGCTGCCATTTGTATTGAATGCAAATGATTCAGCTGAATCGTCAAAAAGATTATTTCCGAATGCAATATATTCCCCGTCATAATTAAGATATGCCAGCACCGAGGGCATTATGTCAATCTGCTGGGCAATTTTGTTTTTTATCCCATTCAGGCAGCTTCCCGGTTTATAGAATATAATGGGAATGCAATATGATCCGAAGTCATTCTGAAACTCTTTCCTCACCGATTCATTTGTATGATCAGCTGTTATCACGAAAAGGGTATTATTGAACCAGGGTCGTTCCCGGCTGGCGGCGAAGAATTTCTGAAGGGCGTAATCGGTGTAACCTATCACTTCAAGGACAGGAGCCGGACCTTTGGGAAATTTGTTTTTGTATTTTTCCGGAACCATGAACGGATGATGGGAAGAAACCGTAAACACGGAAGCCATAAATGGCTGGGGAAAGGTATCGATCGTCTTACGGAAGAAGTCGAGAAAAGGTTCGTCCCACACTCCCCACATTCCGTCAAAATCATTCTTGTCATGATACTGGTCAAGGCCGAAATAATCATCAAACCCGGCCATTCTGGCGAAGGAGTCAAATCCCATTGAGCCATTCGGGGCGCCATGGAAAAAAGCTGAATAGTAGCCCTTATCCTTCAGCAGCCGGGGTAGCCCGTTAATGGTATTATTGGCATAATGCGATATCACATAGGGGGTTTCAAGCGATGGGATCGATGCAAAAACAGAAGGCATGGCATCAATCGATTTCTTTCCGTTTGCAAGGGATACCGTATATGTTAGGCTTTGCCCGATCAATGAGTCGAGAAAGGGTGAATAACCCCTGTAGCTGCCTCCGTCAAGGTCCCTGTTCAGGGCTCCGACATACTCCCTGGAAAAGCTTTCAAGAATAATTATTACAACATTGCAGGGAGTAAACCCGCTTTTTTCACCGGGTTTGTGATGAGGGTTGTAAAGTTCATTGAGTGTTGTGTCATCGAAGAAGCTGTAACGCACCAGAGTTTTCTTGTCGAAGGTCCGGATAAGGCTGAATGGTGTATTCAGGACGATTGCCGCATCGCGGGGATTTTTCACATATTTTGCTGCATTGCTTATGCTTATAGGCCTTGTAGAATGCCTGTATCCTCCCCGTGCTGCAATAACAAGGAGAGTAATAATGACGGGGATCGCAAGAAGATTCATAACGAAGGGCCAGGTTCCGGTTTTTGGCAGCGGGCTCCTGGTTTTAAATCTGTTGTAAAGGAATATCATTACAAAGATCAGGGCCAAACCAAACAGGACCACCGGCCAGTAGTCGATCTGGAACCTGAATAACAGCCTGAGCAGGCCCGACTCATTCTGAAAAGTTCTGAAGACGTCAGCAGTGGCCCTTTTAAGGACAAACCGGTAATAAATGAAATCAGCGCAGTTTATGGCAATTGCCAGGCCGTTTGCGAAGAAGAACAAATAACGCGATATATCCTGGTATGTTCGCCTGTATCTTACCTCAAACGGTATTATCTGTAACAAAATAAACAAGGCATTGATATAAACCAGTGCCGAGATATCGAACACCAGTCCGCCCCTGAGTATGTTAAGGAACTCTGTCGCTGTCAGGCCCGGGAACATTTTATAGTTGAATAAATAAAATCCCGTACGGCACAATGTAAAAATGAACATCATCAGCGCCATTCTGCAAGCAAGGGCCGTATAGATATTTACGGGTCTGATCCGGTTTTTCATCCCTGACTCATGAAATCATTTCATTCTCCTGAAAGGACGGATTGATAGAATTGTCAAAGATAAAAATTACTGATCTTAAAAGTCATACTGCCGTGAAATTCGGGGAATGCCACGTATTGTTCAGTCAGCTATCTGAGGCAGGATGAGAATAAACTTCCTGGAAAGGCGATCCGAAGTTCACTAATATAGCTGTACCCGTTGCAGTTGCAGTTGCAGTTGCAGTTGCAGTTGCAGTTGCAGTTACAGTAACAACAGCAGGTTGCAGCTCAGGTAATGGAGATCAGTATTAAAATACAACAGGAAAGTTATTTACATGGCCGCACCGGAAGTATCAGCCGGCATCTGACCCTATCCCTGTTTTTCCATTTCCTGAAGCATTTCCTTCAGTTCAGGGTTATCCAGGTATTTATTCATTTTGTTACGGGCGCTCATTCCCAGGAGCATGAACAGAGCCAGCAGGGCCGCAAGGATATACATCACTATTCTGGCAGTTTCGGGTTTGGCCTTCAGTGATTCAACGAGCCCGTGATACATTATATAGAGTGCATAAAGGCTCACTGCAAGGCTTATTATCAATCCAAGCCAGGAGCTCAGGGCAGTGGTAAAGCCAAGCAGTGCATTAACCGGCATGATCACCATTGAAGCGGCGACAACCCTGCCGTTTGCTTCAAAGTCGGTGTTCCCCTTGCATATCGATGAAATTATGAGGAGAATTACTGCGCCGATGAACAATCCGATCACTGCGCCAACAATGGACCAGACAAGTGCCATTGCACCGATGGCTCCGCCGAACATGCCGGCTTTCATTCCGCTCAATCCCGCAACACTCCACAAGAATGCAATAATACCGGCCACAGCACCGTAAATAACCACTTTGATCAATGGTTCCGTCCAGCCTCCGGAAGTTTTCATTGTAGGGAAATAAGCTTTGGGGTTAAGCAGTGTTTCCTTTGATTCCTTTATAAAGGCATTTAAATCGAAAGCAGAAGTTTCGCTCATAACAAATAAATTAAAGGGTTAAATGATATGATCAGTCAAAATTGAAATACAAAACGTCAAGTTAGATTTTTTTTTTAACCTGACCTATACTTTGGATGAAAAATATAAATCCTGTTACTCCAGGTATGTGTATCCGTACAATCCGGAGCGGTAATTTGAAAGGAATTCCCTTCCCTCTTCCAGCGATATAATCCCCGTTTTTACTGATGATGTAACCCACGTCTCGACGGTCCTGACCATTTTTTTGGGATTATACTGTACATAGTCAAGCACCTCTGCAATGGTCTCGCCATCGATCACCTGGTCGATCTTATAGCCGTCCTCATCAACGCTTACATGCACCGCATTGGTGTCACCAAAAAGATTATGCAGATCTCCGAGTATTTCCTGATAGGCTCCTACAAGGAAGACACCCAGGAAATATGGTTCCTTCCCCTTCAGAGGGTGAACGGGCAGGTGGTATGAAGAGTTCCTGGTTGAAATGAAATTATCTATTTTGCCGTCGGAATCGCAGGTTATATCCTGTATTGTGGCTGTCCTGACCGGTTCTTCGTTAAGCCGGTGAATAGGCATGATGGGGAAGATCTGGTCAATGGCCCAGGCATCGGGCAATGACTGAAAGAGAGAAAAATTGCTGAAATACTTGTCTGAAAGCATTCTTGATATCTGTCTGATTTCTTCAGGGACGTGCCTGATCATGTTGGCCAGCTGATAAACCTTGCGGGCGACTGACCAGAAAAGGCTTTCAATCTGGGCCCTGGTCTTAAGATCGATAAGTCCGAGACTGAACCGGTCGAGTGCCTCTTCCCTGATCTGCTGGGCATCATGCCATGTCTCGAGCATCCGCGGCTGATTAATGTTTTCCCAGAGGATATACATCTCCTTTACCAGCTCATGATCGCTGTCGCTTATTGTATTTTCCACGTCCCAGGAAGGCAATGTGGTGGCTTCAAGCACTTCAAATACCAGAACTGAGTGATGGGCAGTCAGTGACCGGCCAGATTCCGTAATGATATTGGGATGCGGAATATTGTTCTTGTTTGATGCATCAACGAATGTGCTGATTGAGTCGTTCACATATTCCTGTATCGTGTAATTGACACTGCTCTCACTGTTTGACGAGCCGGTCCCGTCATAATCAACTCCAAGCCCTCCTCCAATATCGACAAATTCCACGTTGAATCCCATTTTCCGGAGCTGGACATAAAACTGCGAGGCCTCCCTCAAAGCAACTTTTATTCTTCTTATCTTGGTTACCTGGCTGCCGATATGAAAATGAATCAGCCTGAGACAGTCGCACAATCTGTTCCGCTCGAGAAAATCGACAGCTTCAAGAAGTTCACTTGAAGTAAGGCCGAACTTGCTAATGTCCCCGCCCGATTCTTCCCATTTACCGCTGCCAACGCTGGCCAGCTTAATCCTTATCCCAAGGTTTGGCTTTACTTTCAGCTTCTTTGCGATAGCGGTTATCAGCTTAAGTTCATTCAGCTTTTCAATAACCAGAAATATCCTTTTTCCCATTTTCTGAGCAAGCAGCGCAAGCTCAATATAGTCTTCATCTTTATAGCCGTTGCATATTATAAGGGATTCAGGATCCGTATTGATTGCAATGACAGCATGAAGTTCGGGTTTTGAACCGGCTTCGAGGCCGATGTTGAATTTTTTTCCATGGCTGACTATTTCCTCGACAACGGGCCTCATCTGGTTTACCTTGATCGGATAGATTATAAAATTCTGGGCCTTGTAATCATATTCTTCCGAAGCTGTTTTAAAGCATGTGGAGATAGTGATTATCCTGTCATCAAGAATGTCGGGGAACCTCAGGAGCACCGGAGTGGAAACATCATTGAGTATCAGTTCGTCAAGAAGTTCCCTCAAATCAACGGCTGCACCGTCCTTCTGGGGTCTGACTTCAACGTTTCCCCTGCCGTTTATAGAGAAATAGTTGACACCCCAACCATTTATGTTGTAAAGTTCAGCCGAGTCCTCGATCCTCCATTTTCTCATTTCAAGTCAATTTTCTTATTATAGATCTGGTATTCTGAAATTTCCCTCAATTTTATGAAATAAACCCCAAAAAAGCGCCAATAATAATCAATTATTTATTAGTTCGCGCCCTTTACCGGTCATTTTCATGTCGGAAGTCAGAAATCAGTTGTCGGAAGATCCGTCCTGCGGATTATTTTGTACACCGGCAGGTCATTAAATCCCGGGCCCCATTGCGGTACAAGATACCTGTCGAGGAAGTTCCACACAACCAGGCCGTCGTCGGATTGCGGCTCAAGAAGACAGGCAGCCAGGCCGGCAAGCGGCTGGGATGTTCTGACTATGATAGTACCTTCGGGAAATGCGATTCCTGCCTTCTTGAAAGAACCTTCAATTGTGTTGGTATAATGACCCTGATTCAATCTTGCTGCTCCGGTGAGCCTGCTTATTTCAAACTTATCCACTTCGATGACTGATGCCGTTTTCAGCTTTTCCATCTTAATGCCGTGCATCCGCAGGAGATCAATAATTTCAGGATCGTTTACGGCAAGCACATAGGCAAAAGGGAATTTCACCCTTTTCGTGGCATAATAATCAATCAGATAAGGAACGGTAACATCAACCCGCCTGTCGGTCCTTCGATAGTTGTTCCATCCGTTATCGCCAGGAACCAGTTCAGCCTCATATGTCTTTATTGTCACATCTCCGGCTGACCGCACATCAAATTCTATTCCCAGCGAATCCTCCGGTCCGGGATCAGAGCCCCTCCTCACTGTATTTCTGTCCGCCTCATTCAATAAACCCTTTATTTCCGGTTTATTGTCGAGGGCATAGTCAATAAGCGACCGCATCAGATTGTAGCAACCCTGAACCCTCGACCTGAAATCGGCATACACATAGTTTTCATTGAGGATTGACAGGCGGTTCCTGAGGCCGACATAATTTGTAAGATACCTTGGCTGTAAAACCTCATAAATCCATCCGAGCCCGGGATTAAGCATATCCGCAAACTCGCCATAGAAACAGTTTTCAGTTCCGTATTTTTCCAGCAGGGTGCCGGAAATCCCGGGCATCATTTTCCTGCGCATATAGCTGATCAGAGCGGTATCGCCGTTAGGGTTCACCATCCAGGTGAAAGTTACGGGTTCAACATGATACGATCCGTTGGTTGTATGGCAATCCATGAACACATCAGGGTTCCATTTATTGAGAACATTTGAATAAAGCCCCCTGATCTCGGGAGATTCCGCTTTCATGGCATCCCTGTTAAGATCGAGCGACTGACCGTTATACCTGACCCCCACACCATTTACGGGCCCGTTCTGGTGTGTCCTGTGCTGCGGAGATATTTTCTCATTCCCGTCAATATTGAATATGGGGCATATCAGGATCACCAGGTTTCTGAAAATAACGGGGTCGCCCTGTTTTAGAATATCCCTTGCAAACATGAGCGAAGCCTCCTTGCCTTCAACTTCATCGGCATGTATGCCTGCCTGAATATACACTACAAGTTTGGCTTCCCTGTCAGTTCCGGAAGCCTGAAGAAAGGGATCGCCTATTACCAGAAGGGGAATGTCGTGGCCGTTCACCGACCGGCCCACTGATTCAACCCTTATAAAAGGCGACATGGCTCTGAGCTCATCGATAAATGAGACAACATCACTGTAGGTGGAAGTGGATTGGTAGCCGGTGCGTTCTGCCACTGTCAGCAGGTCCCGTCCAAATGATCCTCCAGAAGGAATAAGCAGCGGAATAAGGAAAAATGCCGATCTCAGTAATTTACTCATCACGGGGGAAATTGATTCAAAGTGATAAAAATAGGTTTTTTTCCAACACCTCCGGAGCCGCTGATTGAACAAAAAACATGTCAGTTCCAGTCATCCCCGGCCGGCATCATAAAAAGAATTGGTAAAATTGAAATTATATGCGTATCTTAGCGGCCTTAAATTTTTAAAACATATCAAAATGAACAAAGGAACAGTTAAGTTTTTTAATGTATCAAAGGGATTCGGATTCATCAAAGATGCCGATTCGGATAATGAGTATTTCGTTCATGCCACAGGACTGATTGATAAGGTCAAGGAGAATGACGAAGTTACTTTTGAGCTTGCTGAAGGCAAAAAAGGAGTAAATGCCGTGAATGTGAAACTTACATAGACTGAAACATCACAGTTCATTATACCGGAGGCTGAAGTATCAGCCTCCGTTTTTTTATGCAGTATATTCAGGTGAATCGGTTGGAGCGAAAACCATACAGGGAATATTTCTGCCTGCGCACCGGCAGGCTGTACCCTTTCCCGCCAGATCAGCGGGGATCAGTTCTCATTGCCAGATACGGAACTGCGGCAATATACAGTGTCATGAAACGACTCACTGCTTACCCTGGCTTGTCTTTTTAGCTTTTTTTGCCGCTCTTTTTTCCTTCAATGACTTGGTGGCCTGTTTTTTTACGTTTGCCTGTGACTTTGCTTTTTCGTGTGACATGACAATAGGTTTTTATTTTCAAACAATACAGCCAAATATAAACAAACCGATCAAAACTTACAAAATTAAACCCCCAGCGGTTTCCGGGGGAATCAGCGAAGCCGCATCCCTGTCGATATACCATACAGCCGTTCCGCCTGCCGGGCGAACGAAAGATGCGGGAACAGGCTGGAGCTTTCCATCGTCTCCAAGGATGTTACCGACCATTTCAGCCTTATCCTTACCGGTAACCATAAAACAAATTCTCACTGAGTTATTGATAACCCTGCCTGATAAAGTGATCCTGTTCTGTCCTGTCTGCGGATTCCGGGTTGCATGACACGGCACATCCGAATAAAAAAGAGCCTCGTTCCCGGGGAAAATTGAGGCCACATGCCCATCTCCTCCCACTCCCAGCACTGCCAGATCCAACTGAGGGCTGCCCTCCCCGGCACCGGTGTTTTCCCTCAGTACGGCTGCATACCGGACCGCTTCCTTTTCCGGATCGTCTTCGCCTCTTATCCTGTGCACATTGCCTTCGGGAATTTCTATCCTGTCAAGCAGGGATGTCCTTGCCATTCCGTAATTGCTTTCAGCATCGTCCGGAGGCACGCACCTTTCATCCACCCAGAATATATGAACATTCTCCCAGTTTACCGAACCGCCGTAATGATCGCCCAGGATTGCAAAAAGTATCCGTGGAGTGTTACCGCCCGGGATGGCCATGGTGAAAATCTTCCCTTCAGCTTCCCGGGACTTCGCCATCCTTGTAATATCCAGTGCCAGGCCCTCGGCCAGTTCATACCTGGAATCAAATATTCGTACTGATCCTTTCCTCATGATTTGGCTATGGTTAAGATGATATGATGCATACGGCAGGAAGCACACGATCAGGGTTTGGCCAACCCTGCAGTGCCTTGCAGAACAGGTTGTAAAACATATTTTGCATTTGACGTCAGTGTTGCGGGCTTACTTCGGATTAAATTCAGATCATCGCCGTTTTCTGCTGTGAAACAATTCACAGCTCACAATAAAGTTCCTCATCAGCCATATTCTTGCACGGATACCTCCATGAAAGACCCTCTCCTTCTATCAGGGAATTTGACAATTCAGGTCCCCAGGTTCCTGCCGGGTAGCCATAGATCTTTATATCAGGGTTATTCTTCCATGCGAGCTGGACAGGTTCGATGAATTTCCAGGCCATTTCAACCTCATCGTCTCTTGAGAAGAGCGTTGAATCGCCAATCATTACGTCGAAAAGGAGCCTTTCATAGGCTGAAGGCACCCTTACATCCGCAAGATCCCTGTAATGAAAGTCCATATTCACATTCTTCACATTGAAACCCGCCCCGGGCTCTTTCATATCAAATTTAAGAAGTATCCCCTCATCGGGCTGAATCCTGACAATAAGCTGGTTGCCTGAGCGATTGCCGATAACCCGCTGAAAAAGATGGTGAGGTGTCGGCTTGAAATGGATAACAACCTCCGTTACCCTCGTCGGAAGGCGCTTGCCGGTGCGTATGTAAAAGGGAACCCCTCCCCAGCGCCAGTTATTGATAAAAAATTTCATGGCAACATATGTTTCTGTGCGCGACCGGGCATTTACGTTTTTCTCGTGCCGGTATCCCTGTACGTATTCGCCTCTTATCCTTGACCCGGTGTATTGCCCCCGTATAACCTGATCAGGCACCTCCGATTCCTTTATGGGCTGAAATGACTGAAAAACCTTAAGGATCTCATTGCGGATTGCATCAGCATCGAGTGATGATGGCGGCTCCATAGCGGTAAGTCCCGTCATCTGAAGGAGGTGATTCTGCACCATGTCCCTCAGGGCGCCTGAGGAGTCATAATAGCTTCCGCGATCTTCAACCCCGATGCTTTCGGCAGAGGTTATCTCAACGCGATGAATGTAATTCCTGTTCCACAAAGGTTCAAATATCCCGTTTGCAAAGCGGGTCACCAGGAGATTCTGGACTGTTTCCTTTCCCAGGTAATGATCTATCCTGAAGATCTGATCTTCTGATATAAGGCTGTGCAGTGTGTTGTTAAGCTTTTTTCCCGATTCAAGGTCGTACCCGAAGGGTTTTTCAATGATCAGCCGCCTGAAGCCACCGGCCTGCCGGGTCAAACCTGCTGATGCAAGATTGCCGGCAATCACCTCATAGAGGCTGGGCGGAGTTGCCATGTAAAAAATCAGGTTGTCGCCTATATTCAGAGTCATGCATGTCTGTGAAACGAATTTCTCAAGATCCGCGTAATCCCCCGGATTGTCATAGGCTATCCTTCTGTATGAGATGTTTGTCAGGAATTTACGTATATTATCTTTTGAATCAGTCACTTCTCCTGAATACCTGAGAATGGCTTCCTTCATCATCTGCCTGAACACACCGGAAGTTAATTCTGTTCTGCCTAAACCGATGAGTGCGAACCTTTCGGGGAGGAGGCCCTGCTCCTTCAATGAATAGATCGCGGGTATAAGCTTCCGCGACGTAAGATCGCCCGTTGCCCCGAAAATAACCAGGATGAGGTTGTCAGGTTTTTCCATGTTTAAAATCATTTATGAATATGTGTTCCGGCTGGTTAAAACCAATAACACGGAATGGCATCATAATGTTGCCGTCATTTTATAAACTTATCAAATTTTTCTGCGATATTGCTACTGACAAATCAAAAATATTGAACCTGACCTGACTTCCATGAAAACATCCATCTGGTTTTTTCTGATTTCCCTTTTGCTTACGGGATGCAAGGATGAAATGAAGAATGCAAGCTACGAATCAAATCCCGGGCCCCTGGTTCAGAATGCCTACATCAGGCTTCCCCTTGGCACGATAAAGCCGGAAGGCTGGCTGAAGGCCCAGCTCAGGGCACAGGCAGAGGGGCTGACCGGAAATCTTGATGAATTCTGGCCCGATCTGATGTATTCAGCCTGGAAAGGCGGCGACGGCGAAGCCTGGGAAAGGGGCCCGTATTATCTTGACGGGCTTGTACCGCTTGCATACCTGACCGGCGATGAAAAACTGAAGGATAAGGTCAGTAAATGGATCGAACCGGTTCTTTCCAGCAGCTCTGACAGCGGATGGTACGGACCGGCAAAAAACAGGGACAGATGGCCCCTGGCTGTGGCGAACAAGGTATTGATGCAATACTTCGAAGCTACAGGCGATGAGAGGGCGATTGAGGTCCTGAAAGGATATTTCAGGTTTTTGCTTTCAGCTCCACCCGACTGGCCCGATAAGGAATGGCGCGGTTCGAGGGCAATGGAAAATGCCGTGGCAGGCTACTGGCTGTACCGCATGACAAAGGAACCCTGGGTATTGAAGGTTATTGAATCGATACAGAACAACAGCCCTGACTGGACAGCCTGTTATGAAAAATTCCCATGGGATTCGGCAGCTTCGGCTGACAAAAGGATCCCCCTTAACTGGGGTCCTGACGGCCTGACTGCACATGTTGTCAACAATGCCATGGCAATCAAGTATCCCGGCCTCTGGTACCAGCAGTCGAATGACAGGCGATTCAGGGATGCCGTGACAGAAGGCATAAAAAAATATGATAAAAACCATGGCCAGGCAGGCGGGCGTTTTTCGGGAGACGAGCATCTTTCGGGAAAAAGCCCTGACCGGGGTACCGAACTTTGTGCAGTAGTTGAATACATGTACTCACTTGAGGAGCTGTTTGCAATATTTGGTGACAACACTCTTGCAGACAGGCTTGAATTGCTGGCATTCAATGCCCTTCCCGGAACAAGCACCGCCGACATGTGGGCCCACCAGTACGACCAGCAGTCAAACCAGGTCATTGTAAACACCGATGAAAGAGCATGGAGCACAAACGGAAAATATTCAAATATTTACGGTCTGATGCCCAACTTCGCCTGCTGCCTTGCCAACATGCACCAGGGGTGGCCCAAATTCACCCAGTCGCTATGGATGGCTACAAACGACAACGGACTGGTCGCGGCCGCATACAGCCCGTCAAGGGTGACTGCCCTGGTTGCCGGTGGTATTGAAGTTACAGTCAGTGAAGAGACTGATTATCCTTTCAGTGGAGCGGTGAAGTTCACAATAAACGGCAGCAAGCCGGTAAGGTTCCCTCTCTATCTCAGAATGCCCGGCTGGGCTGACAGCGTGACAATCAGATACAAGGACCGGAGCATCATTGGAAAAGGCGGCGCGACCGTCAGGCTGTTCTCCAGGTGGGACCCCGGTGATGTGATCACCATGGATATACCGATGGGCATCAGGTTTGAAAAGAGATACAACAATTCATATGCGGTACTCAGGGGCCCGCTGTATTTTTCACTCAGGATGGAAAAGGAATACAGGAGCATCAGATTGAATTATGATAATCCAGGATACAAGGGAAGCGTCGACTGGGAAATAACTTCTCCCCATCCGTGGAATTACGGGCTTATGATTGACCGGGGAAATCCCGCAAGGGGATTTGAACTGACTGAAAACGAGCCGGGCGATTATCCGTTTGCAGACAAGGGAGACATGATATGGTCAGACGGACAGGGAAAACACGTGAAATATGAAAAAGACGCCCCGTTGGTGATCAATGCAAGGGGAATGCTGATCCCTGCCTGGACAATGAAGAATAATTCGGCAGACCTTCCTCCGCCCGGTCCGCTCATGCCTTCAGGCACTGCGGAAGTCATTCAGATGGTTCCCTATGGCTGTGCAAAACTCAGAATAACAGAGTTTCCCGTTATCGATGCCACCCTGATGGAGGATGAGATCAGGTAAAAATCAGTCCGGCATCCCGGCCGTTCCGATCCTGAAGTGAAAAGTTCCTGAGGAAAGTGCAATGTGGTACTCACTGCCTTCATGCTTCAGTATTCTCAGGTACCTGTTTCTTTCAGGATCCCTCCTGTTTTCAGACAGGTCGCTTCCATGAAGGTAAAGGCTTGCAGTGCTCCCTGCAGGAATGGTTACATCATACACCACTTCCGGTCCTTCTTTCCTCCATGACGATACAATCGTGCCGTACGGCCCCTGGTGCCTTGCCTCAAAACGATCAAGCCCTTTTACAAAATTGGGCCGGAGTATCACATTCCTGAATCCCGGCTGCCTTTCATCGGGAAATATTCCTCCAAGTGCCTTATACATCCAGGCGCTGATTTCACCAAACATTATGTGGTTCATTGAGATATCCGATTTGGGATCAATATCCCAGTTCTCATAAAGAGTGGTGGCTCCGTTCCTGATCCACCATCCCCACGAAGGGTAAGTATCCCTGACAGCCATTCTGTATGCGATGTCGGGATAGCCGTTCTGGCTCAGTGCGTTAAGGATAGCCTTTGAACCAAGGAGACCGACATCCAGTGTATTGTTACAGGCCCTTACCGTCCCTGCCAGGGTATCTGCAACCCTGGTTCTGATATCTTCGGGGACTATTCCCCAGAATAGCGGAACACTGAGCTCGGTCTGAAAACCCTGACCGTAGCAACCTGTTTCGCGGCTGAGATATTTGGAATTGATTGCATCCCTTATCCTGTTCGCCAGGGAGAGATATTTCCGGTGATCCTCTTCCTTGTTGAATAGTTGTGCAGCCTTTGACAGTATCAGTGCATCGGCATAATAATAAACAGATGAAGTAAGTTCCCTTGAGGCCTCCGACTTCACCGGTATCCAGTCACCCAGCCCCCAGTCGGTAAGGCCCGCAGGACTGATCCTGTCAATATGATCAACATAGTTCCTTATACTCTCGTAGCATTTGAACAGCAGCTGGTCATCGCCGTAAAAAAGATAAATGTACCAGGGGATGATTGCAATGGTGCTGGTCCAGTCGGGGCCGTTTGCCCAGTGATATCCCCAGCCGCCTGTAGGGATTATCGCCGGGAGGATCCCGTTTGGCTGCTGTTCGTCGAGGTGGTCATTGAGCCATTTTTCATACACCGTTATGCCGTCAAAGTTATACAGCCCGGTTTCGATTGCAATATGGGCATCGCCGGTCCATCCGTTCTTCTCGCGCTGCGGGCAGTCGGTCGGATAGCCGTAGAGATTTGACAGGTATGAATTATTGGTTGCTTTCCATATTTTTTCCAGCAAAGGCTCTGACGACTCAATCGCTCCGGCCGCCGGCACATCGGAGTGCATGAAATAACCTTTCAGGCTTTCAATACCGATGTTCAGCGGTTTATCGGACGTAACCTCCACATATCTGAACCCCTTGTAATTGAACCGCGGCATGAATGTTTCCTCCCCCCTGCCGGAGAGAATGAAAATGTCGGTCTGAAACGGATCGCCATTGTCTTTCGGCCTGTAATGGACATCAATGTTTGACTGATCGGCCCGTCCGTTCTGGCTGAGCCTTTCAGCATGTTTAAGCCTTACCGTCGTTCCGGCGGCTCCCCTGACAGTCAGACTGCTTACGCCGGCGATGTTCCTGCCAAGATCAAACAGCCATGTGTTATTGTCCTGGCGGATAACCGACTTTGCCGGTATTTCCTCTGTGGCCCTTATGGGGTGCATGGCCTGGGATACGATCTTCCTGGAAGGAGCAGACACAAGTATGACATCGTTCCAGGCCGAATCGACGAAACCGGGTCTGTTCCAGCCCGGCTGCTCCAGCCTTGCATCATAGTGTTCCGCCGTGTAAATGCTGTTGAATACGACAGGACTGAGGGAAGTCTTCCACCCTGTTCCGGTAACAACACTGGTCCGGGTCCCGTCTCCGGACTCAATATTCAGATCGAGGCAGAATCCCGGCCTTCCGCGCCAGGGAGCAGCATCAAAGAACCACACCGCAGATGACTGATGATTATACCAGCCATTTCCCAGAAGAACGCCGATAACATTCTCTCCATCCCCGAGCAAGCCGGTAACATCATGAACCGTATACAGATTGCGCCGGTCATAACGGGTAAATGCAGGGTCAAGCCTGTGATCCCCGACCAGACGCCCGTTAATATATAATTCATACAGACCCGCCACGGCAATACAGGCTCTTGCCTGCTTAACCTTTCCATTCACCATAAATGACTTCCTGAAATAAGGAGCCGGCTTCAGGTCAGTGTCACGGCTGTCGCTTATCCAGCTTCCCTTCCAGTTACTTTCTTTCATCGTTCCCGTTTCGAAGCTGGCGGTTTCGGAGATATCCGACACTTTCCCCCTGTGGTCCCGGATCCTTACGCTCCAGAAGTATTTTGTAAAAGGAGCCAGATCGTGGCCCGAATAATGGACAAGATTTGAACCTGACCTTATCACACCTGAATCCCATTTGTCGCCAACCCCGGCAGATACTCCGGCGGAATCTGTTCCGACAAAAACCTCGAATGCCGATTGTGCGGCCCCAATCCGTCCGTCAGCCATCTGCCACGTAAGCCGCGGCTTTTCCGAATCAATGCCCATCGGATTTACAAGATACTCACACCTCAGACCGACTGCGCCGAACCTGGTCCCCGGACCTGTACAGGCCGGCAGGATCAAAGTCATTGCCAGGCTGGCAGCAATAATTTTTCTGAGCTCACAAAGCCTTTTCATATTGTTTTAGTTTGTATCAGATTCCTTCGGTCTTTTTCCTGAGCCAGGTCCTTTCATCTTCCGTAAGATGCGGACTCAGCCTGTGGAAAACTTCCGAATGGTAGTTGTTCAGCCAGCTGATTTCCCGCTGATCAAGAAGCGATGTTTCGATAAGTGATTTTTCAATGTAGCAGAGGGAAAGAGTATCAAATCTTAAAAAACATCCGAATTCTGAGATCTCATCTTCAAAGCACAGCACAATGTTTTCGATTCTTATCCCGTATTCATCCTCCCTGTAAATTGCGGGTTCGTTAGAAAGAAGCATGCCGCTTTCGATCGGGGCCGTGCCGGCACAGGGGCTGATGCCCTGGGGTCCTTCATGAACATTCAGGTAATATCCGACGCCGTGCCCGGTTCCGTGGCCATAATTAAGGCCTGCCTCCCATAATGCCTTTCGTGCAAGGATATCGAGCTGGTGACCCCGGGTACCTGCAGGGAATTTTGCCAGAGCCAGGTTAATATGTCCTTTCAGCACCAGCGTAAAATCGGATTTTTGCCGCTGTGTCGGCGATCCTGAAACAATTGTCCTGGTAATATCAGTTGTTCCCCCGTCATACTGACCCCCGGAATCAATAAGGATGATTCCCCTGTCTCCTATTCCGGCGGCCGGGCCGGCAAACGGATCATAGTGGGGAAGGGCGCTGTTTTCGTTGAATGCAACCACCGGGGCAAATGAAGGTCCGCGGTAACCGGCCTGCTGCGACCTGAACTCCTCCAGCCTGGAGCAGAGTGAGCTCTCTGTCAGGGCAGACCTGCCCAGGTTGTTTTCCAGCCAATGGAAAAACCTGGTAAGTGCAACCCCGTCGCTTATCATTACCCTGCCGATATTCTCCGTTTCTGTTCTGTTCTTAACGGCTTTCAGCTTTGCCGGAACCGAAATATCTTCCATGATCCGGGAAGCACCTGACAATGAATTGAAAATACTGACGGATGTTGTCCGGGGATCAAGCAGTACAGACTGCCCCCGGGTGAGGGGTGCTATGATTTCAGTGGTCTCCTGATAGGGCAGCATGACTATTCCTGACTTGTCAAATTCAGATGCTGTTTTCACAGGAATCGCGGCTTCATTTACAAAAAGAAGTATCTGCTCATAGCCGATCAATGCAAAAGACAATAATACCGGGCTGTATTTCAAATCATTGCCACGGATATTAAGGAGCCACATAATGTCGTCAGGGGACGTAAGAAGATGGAAATCAACGCCCTGCTGATTCATCAGTTTGCGTACCAGTGCAATTTTTTCATCCCTTCCCTTTCCTGCCAGCTCAACGGGGTGATCGAAAGCCTGTGACCCGGGCAGGGAAGGACGTCCGGTCCAGATATCATCAATCGGATTGAACCCGGTGTCGATACAAACATCGCCCGACTTAAGTTTTTCCGTCAGGCTCCTGAATTCCCTGATCGGGAATATCCGGCCGTCAACCCCGATCTTTTTCCCCGACTGCGCATTTTCGCAGATAAAATCGAGATACCCGCTCCAGGGAGACTGACCGGGTTTCATTGTCATGAATCCGGTACCTGCCAGCTGTCTTTCGGCCTGAATAAAATACCGTGAGTCGGTCCAGAGGCCGGCAAATGAATCAGTGACCACCACTGTTGCGGATGAGCCGGTAAAGCCAGTCAGCCATTCAATTATCCGCCAGTGGCCGGGAACGTATTCTCCAAGGTGCAGATCATAACATGGAACAATATAGATATCCGTACCGCTTATCTGCAACGATCTGCGAAGCCGTTCCAGTTTATTGCCAAATGGGTCCATACGGTTTCTTGTAATGGGCTCGGGCCCGGGTATCCTGTTTTAATCCGGCTTTCCGCCTAAATGACTGTCTTTTTAGTGTTAATCAGTTCACAGGTTCTTTATTTCACTTACAAGGTTCTGCAGGGTGTGCTTGGCATCGCCGAACAACATCCTGGTTTTCTCATTGAAAAACAACATATTCTCAATTGCAGCATACCCCTTGCCCATTCCCCGTTTCATCACGATAATGTTTTTTGCGTCACGGGCCCTGACGATGGGCATTCCATAAATCGGGCTCGAAGGATCATCTTCGGCCGCCGGATTTACAACGTCATTGGCTCCGATCACCATGACTACGTCAGTGTTTGGGAGGTCAGGATTGATTTCTTCGCTTTCGATGAGCTGTTCATAGGGGACATCGGCTTCTGCCAGCAGAACGTTCATATGTCCGGGCATTCTTCCCGCGACGGGATGAATGGCATATCTCACCTCAACGCCTTTTTCATCAAGGAGCTTGTCGAGCTCATGGCATATATGCTGTGCCTGCGCAACAGCCAGTCCGTAACCCGGAACAATTACAACCTTTTTGGAGTAGGCAAGGAGAACAGCGGCATCAGACATGGATATTTCCCTGACTGTTCCTGCCGCTGTGGCGGCAGCGGCGCCGCCGCCGCCGAAAACGCCGATTATCACATTCAGAAGCGACCGGTTCATTGCCTTGCACATCAGAACAGTAAGGATGGTTCCGGCCGAGCCCACCAGTATACCGCCGGTAAGCATTGCCTGGTTATTGTAAAGGAAGCCTCCCATTGCTGCGGCCACCCCGGTAAATGAGTTAAGCAGTGATATCACTACCGGCATGTCTGCGCCGCCGATGGGCATCACGAAAAGCACACCGTATATTACCGCAATGCCAAACAGGAGGTAAACATAGGGCATCAGCTCCCTGCTGGCCTCCACGTCCCGGGTCATGATGAAGGCAATCAACCCCAGCATGACGGCAAGGATCGTCAGATTGACGTACTTCATCGCCTTCACTCTAAGATCACCGATCCATCCGTCGAGCTTCCCGAAGGCAATCATGCTTCCCGCCCACGATACGGTACCGATCAGCAGGCCCAGCAAAATCGACAGTACATGACCGTTGGCCATTCCTGTACGCTCAATGAGCCCGGCTGAGACATGCGGGAATTCCATTATGGATATCAGCGCTGCAGCAGCTCCCCCCATTCCGTTGAAGAAAGAGACAAGCTGCGGCATGGCCGTCATTTTAACACGTTTTGCAATGACCCATCCTATCACGGTGCCGACGATAATCGCTGCCAGAATATATGGAATATTGCCAATGGGCTCACCATCCTTGCGGTGAAAGATGATCGTTGCGGCAATTGCAAGGCACATCCCGGTTGCTGCCATAGTGTTCCCCCTACGGGCGGTCAAGGGATGGCTCAGCATTTTCAATCCTATAATAAACAGAACTGATGCAATAATATAAGTGATCTCCAGTATCGGTGTTCCAAAACTGAAGCTGGCTGCGGCGCTTATCATTCCTGTATCTTTAAAATTTCTTTTTTACTGTTTCTTCTTCCTGAACATCTCGAGCATCCTGTCGGTGACAACAAATCCTCCTACAACGTTGAGGGTTCCCAGAACAACAGCCAGGAACCCGAGGATCAGGGCTCCCGTTGTGTCAGCGTGTCCAAGGACGATTATTGCCCCAATGATAACCACTCCGTGTATTGCATTTGCACCCGACATGAGGGGCGTATGCAGTATTGCAGGGACATGGCTTATGACTTCAATTCCAAGAAATATCGAAAGGATAACTATAAAGATGGCTTCCCTGTGCTGCATGAAGAATCCAAACAACTGTTCCATTTTCCTGTTATTTTATATTGAGTATCTGACGTAACATCGGGCTTACATATTCCCGGTTATGAACGGCGCAGGTATGGCTGATTATTTCATTCCCGAGGTCCAGATCAAGCTTTCCTTCCCTGCTGATCATGATCTTAAGCAGGTTAACGACATTTGAGCCGAACATCTTGCTTGCATCTGAGGGCATTTCCGACGGAAAATCTGATTTGCCGACTATTTTGACGCCATTGACTTCAATCCTCCTGCCGTCTTCTGTAAGTTCGCAGTTTCCTCCTGTTGAAGCAGCCAGATCGATAATCACCGACCCCCGTTTCATAGCTTTAACTGTATCACCCGTAATGAGCACGGGTGCCTTTTTCCCTGGTATCTGAGCCGTGGCTATAATGACATCGGCAGCAATGGCTCTTTTTTGAATAAGTTCCTGCTGCTTTTTCTTGTATTCGGCGCTCTGCTCAACGGCATAACCTCCGGCTGACACATCTTCCTGTGCTCCTTCAACCTCAATGAATTTTCCTCCGAGGCTCTTTACCTCCTCCTTTACTGCGGACCTTACGTCAAAAACTTCCACAACTGCCCCGAGTTTCCTGGCAATGGCAACCGCCTGCAGGCCGGCAACCCCTGCACCGAGGATCAATACCCTTGAGGGCCTGATTGTGCCGGCGGCCGACATGAACATGGGGAAAAACCTGGGCAGAAGCGAGGCTGCCTCAATAACCGCTTTGTATCCGGCCACAGTGGCCATGGATGAAAGTATGTCCATCGACTGAGCCAGGGTTGACCTTGGCACCAGGTCAAGCGCCAGAACAGTGAGCCCTTCAAGCCTTGCCTTTTCCAGCCAGGTTCCGGCAACGGCAGGATTAACGGACGAACATAACACCCGTCCCTCACCCGGCAAACCGATCTCGTCTTCAGGCAGCGGATTGACCGACAGCAGAAAATCAGAGCCCGTGAGTACCTCCTTCCTCCCGGCAATTGAAACACCTGCTTCAATATACTGTGAATCAGAAGCGAAGGCAGTTTCGCCGGCATTCTTCTCCGCAAACACCCTCACTCCCATCTTCACCAGCAGGCCAGCCTCACCTGGCAGCATGGCTACTCTTTTTTCGGTGCCGGCCTCCTTTAATATACCTGCAATCATCTTTAAAAAAAGGTTTAATAATACGATCAGGAATAATCTTATTTTTTGGTCGGGCAAGATAATGAACAAAAAGCTAACGGCAAGCTGTCATCAGTCTGTTTTTTCGCCATATGGATCAAAAAAAACACAACTTAATCTTAATACTGACAGTCAATTGTTTCGCAGCCGTCATCTGCCCGGGTTTCATGTGCCGGCTTTTCAACCGGTTTCCGGCATGTAATATTTCCATTGTTTGTGAGTTATTAAATCAATACACGAATTTGAATGGAGGTATCGAACCAACCACCCGTTTAGTGTGTTTATCCGGTTTTATCATGAACATGAATGAAATAGTAAAAGCAGACCTCTTCCGTCATGACGGATTTAAAGGAACAAAGGGCTTCATCAGGGGATGGTTCAGACCCGGTTTCAGGTACACCTACATCCTGAGGATGACAATGCAGCATGGGAAATACTCCCTTCGCGGCATCTTTTTCAGACTGCTGAAATACAGGTACCGTCACAAATACCATTTTGAAATCAGTTCCGAAGCAAGCATTGGAGAAGGTTTCTTCCTCACCCCTCATATTGGTCCGGTTGTAATAGGTCCTGTCAAGATAGGCAAAAACTGCAATATCAGCCACTCTGTAACTATCGGAAGAGCCTACAGGAAAGGCCGTGCCGGAAGGCCGACAATAGGAGATTATGTATGGATAGGAGCCGGTTCCGTTCTTGTGGGAGAAATAAGCATCGGAAGCAACGTTCTGATAGCCCCGAATTCCTTTGTGAACTTTGATGTCCCCGGCAATTCACTTGTAATCGGCAACCCCGGGAAAATAATCAGCAGGGAGAATGCCACCGCACAGTATATTCATAATGTTCTAAATAAATAATCATTCCGCTGACCATGGAAAAGTCGTCTTTAATGACAAAAAAGCAGCTTATTAAGGATCTGCTCAGGGATCCGGACAGGAAACCGCTTTTCAGAATGTTCCTTGAGTTTATCTGGCTTTATATCTATTACCGCGAATTTCCGCGCCAGTACATGTCGTGCTATCTCTTTAAGAAAGGGAAGAACAATATCCTTGACTATCTTCCCTGGAAATATCTTTATGGCATTAAAAAATATTTTATCGAGAAAGATGTTCGTGATGCCCTCGAAAACAAATTGTTTTTTGATTACTACTACAGGCCGTTCGGGGTGAGCCTCCCAGGTATATTAATGTTCAATCACAGGGATGTTTTTGCAATAAATGGAAAAACAAGAAAGGTGTCAGACGTTGAGGAGTTTAAAACGCTTCTGGATGAGATCTTCGGCTCGCATGTGTCTTCAGGTTCCATAATCATCAAAAAAACCTACTGGAGTTATGGCGGCGACAAGGTTTTCAAGATTTTTAAAAACCAGGTCCGGGAAGACCAGGCTCTGATGAAGGAGCTGTACTCAACGGTTATCAGATCGGGTTATCTTTTCCAGGAAGTCGTTGTTCAGCATGGCAGGATTGACAAGCTCAATCCCTCATGTCTGAATACACTGAGGATAGATACCTTCATCAATCCTGACGGGCAGGTTGAAATCATTTCCGCTTACATCAGGATGAGCTACAGGAACGCCTTTGTTGACAACATCACCTCAGGAGGGCTTCAGGTGGGAGTCGACAAAAATACCGGACGGCTCAGAAAGGAAGGATTTTCGGCATTCAGGAATGTTGGCACCAAAATTTTCACTGAACATCCGGTTTCAAAAACAGTGTTTGAAAATTTCCAGGTTCCGTACTTTGATGAGGCCAGGGAACTTGTGCTTAAAGCCGCGGGCCTCATGTCGGGGCTGCGCCTGGTCGGATGGGATGTGGCAATATCTGCAGGCGGACCTGTTCTGATTGAGGGCAACTCCGATTATGACAATACAGGCAACAACCTGTCGGAAGGAGGGTTTCTTACAAACCCTGTTTTCAGGAAGGTCCTTGCAGAATACAGAATGCTCAGGAAACAGAAGGTCAAACCGCAACGGGGGCATTAGCAACCCGCGGCTACCTGCCTCCAAAAAAACTGCTGAGCCAGAAGTTGTTCGCCTCGTTCCGTGAATGAACGGCCTTCTTTCCTCCCCATCCATGGCGCCTGTCGGGATAAAGCATGAACTGAAAGGACTTCCCTTCGTCCTGAAGCCTTGAAATAAGGTATATCGTGTTCTGCATGTGAACGTTGTCGTCCATGTCACCATGGGTCATATACAATTTCCCGGAGTAGTTTCCGGCCCATGAAAGCGCCGATCCGTCCCTGTAACCTTCCGGGTTATCCGAAGGAGTGTCCATGTACCTTTCGGTGTATACATTGTCGTAAAGCCTGAAATCCGTAACGGACGACCCTGCAAACCCGTGCGTCCAGTACCCGGCTCCTTTGGTGAGCGCCAGGCAGGTCATATAGCCGCCGTATGAACTTCCGGTTATTCCCATTCTGGCCGGGTCAACCCATGGCTTCTGCCGCAGCCATTTAACAGCATCTTCATAATCAAGTATCTCCCATTTTCCCAGTGAACGGTAAAGGTAATCCAGCCCCCTCCTGCCGAAATGACCTGATCCACGGTGATCGACGGTGAAAGTGATAATGCCGTTCTGGGCATACCACGACGGCGCGCTCCCCTGCCATCGGTTGCTGCTGATATTTTTCGAGTCCGGACCTCCATATATTGTGAACACTACAGGGTATTGCCGGGTCTCATCAAAATTAAGGGGATATGTTATTATGGCAGGCATATCAAAAAGCCCGTCTGAGGTCCTTATCCTGGTCATTTCAGCCCTGGCATTTCCCGGCGCACCGGGCTCCGTGTTGTCAAACCGGTGTATTTCCCTCAGCAACCTTCCCTTTTTATCATAGGCAATGATTGATCCCGGACTGTCAATATTGTTCCATGTATCGATGAACCAGGAACCTTCAGGTGATACGCTTACATCGTGTGTGCCGGCTCCTTTCGATATCTGAAGAAGGTTTTTTCCATCCAGGCCTATCCTGTAAAAATGATTATCGGTTGATTCGGGCCCGGTGCCATAGAAATATATCACTTTTGCTGCTTCATCTACGCGGTCAATGCGGTTAACCCTCCAGTCGAAACCGGTAATACGCGATACCGGATTGCCGTTCCAGTCATAGCAATACAGGTTTTCCCAGTCCGTCACAAAACTCTTCAGAATAAATCCTGTCCCGTTCTTCATAACATAGATATCTTCGAAGAATTCCACCCATGTTTTCCGGGTTTCACGGTAAATCTCCCTGAAATCGCCCGTTGAAGGACTGGCCAGGATGATTTTTATCTCATTCTGATCCCTGTTGACTACCTGAATGGCGAGGCTTCTGCTGTCAGGCGTCCAGAAAGGCCATGCAATGTACTGATCAATGCCCTCATCGGTCTTAACCCATGTGGTTTTTCCGGTTGAAATATCGGCAATGCCCATTTTTACCCGGGGGTTGGGGTCGCCGGCTTTAGGGTACGGTACCTGCTCCAGGATTCCATGTATGCCGTCAGGTTCATCAAGGCGGTTAAGGGTGAATACGGGAACGTCTGTTTCATCCGTTCGCAGGTATGCGATCCTTCTGCCGTCGGGAGAAAACCAGAAGGCAGCATAATTGCTCTGCCTTCCCAGTATCTCCTCCATGTAAACCCATGAGGCATAGCCATTGTATATCCTGTCCGAAGCATCATAGGTCAGCCTTGTCTCACGGTTATTTTCAAGGTCATAAACATAAAGGTCCCGGTTCCTTGTATAGGCAATCTTCCTTCCGTCGCCGGAGAAACGCGGATTAATTTCCTGCTGGGCATCATTTGTCAGTCTGCGGAGTTTCCTTTCATCAATATTGAAATAGAACAGGTCATTGTCTTTTGTTATTACCGCACTTTTTCCGTCCTGGCTGAAAGGATCGTCAAAACCGGGCACCGTACCTGAGGGCAGCAAATCCGTCAGGACTTCCCGCGCCGTCTTTTCAGGCTGCACCACCACTCCCCTGCCTGTCCTGATGTCCACACTCTTAAGCACCATGTTCCGCTTCTCGTCAGGAGTGTGAATAAGATAATGACTGTCGTCCTTCCAGCCCGCGATCCTGACCTGGTTTGCACTGCGGGGCTGCATCCCGGTCTGTGCCGGTGATCCTGAGAACAGGAACGCTGACGCGATCATTATTGCGAATCCTGAACTGTTGTTTGCTTTCATACCTGAATCGTTTTATCCCGGATTAAACAAAAAAATGTAAAAATAGCTTTTTTAAAACACCTGGCCGTTGAACAGGGAGGATAAGATTTAATCAGGCAATAATTTTTCCGGCCTGTTCCTGAGAAATACTATATTTGACGTGCATTTTTACAAATTTTCAACTGATGAGACGGTTTGCATTCATATTTTTTATCAGCACGCTGATTTTGGTTAATGTTTTCAGCCAGCAAATTAAGTCACCTGATGAGTTCCTCGGATATGAACTCGGGACCCAGTTCACTTTTCACCACAGTGCGGTTGAGTATTTCAAATATATTGCCGGACAGTCTGAGCTTGCCAGGTTTATAGAGTACGGAACCACATATGAAGGCAGGCCGCTTTGTGTTTGCGTCGTTTCCCGGAAGGCCGGCCTGGCCATGGTCGATGAATACGGGAACAATAATCTTATCAGGGCCGGCCTGGCCGGGAACAATTTCACGGGACTCCGGCTGCCGGTCATATGGCTCGCCTATAATATTCACGGCAACGAAGCGGCAGGAATGGAAACGGCAATGAAAACACTTTACACCCTTGTTTCCGGGTCCTTCCCCGGGTCAGACAACTGGCTCAGATCATGCATAATAATTATAGATCCCTGCCAGAACCCTGACGGGCATGAGCTTTATGTTAACCGTTACAGGAGTTCCCGGAACCTCGGTCCCAACGCTGACGGCAACTCATGGGAACACAATCAGGGGTGGCCGGGTGCAAGGTCCAATCATTATTTCTTTGATCTGAACCGCGACTGGGCCTGGCAGACACAGGCCGAAACACTCGCAAGGCTCAGTCTTTACAGGAAATTCATGCCTCATGTATATGCTGATTTTCATGAAATGAGCGCCGGCTCAACATACTTTTTTGCCCCGGGGTCGGAGCCCTGGCACGAGGCAATCACTCCCTGGCAGCGTGAGTTCCACGAAATAATGGGTAACGGGAATGCGGCTGCGTTCGATGAAAAGTCAAAGCTCTATTTCACAAAAGAGAGCTACGATCTTTTTAGTCCGGGTTACAGCGATACCTGGCCCCTTTTCAACGGTGCTGCCGGTTTTACCTTTGAACAGGGAGGAGGAGGCTATGCCGGGCTGGCCCTGAAACAGGAACACGACGATACACTGACCCTGAAGAAAAGGATCGACGGCCACTTTACTGCATCAATGGCAACACTGAAGGTATCGTATGAGAACAGGGAAAAGCTGGTTTCGGAATTTAACAGATACTTCAGGGAGAATGCCGAAAATCCTGCTTTTGAGTATAAATCAGTGATAATAAAGGGGTCGAACGAAAAAACAAGCCTGAACGACCTGCTTCAGCTTCTTGACAGGAACCAGATCAGTTACTCGCCGGCCGGGAATACCGGAAAAAAATACCGGGGTTTTGATTATGCAGCCAACGCGTCAGGAGAAACGACAATCGAAGCCGGCGACATACTTGTCAGCGCCTTCCAGCCGCAGTCAAGGCTGGTGAAAGTGCTTTTCGAGCCCGACAGCAAAATCACCGACTCACTGAGCTATGACCTTACGGCCTGGGCATTGCCGTATGCTTTCAACATCAAGGCATATGCCGTCAGGGAAAAGATAGAGCCAGGGCCCGGCATACCTGAAAAAGCCAGGGGGGCCAACCTGCCCGGGAATGCGGATCCCTACGCATACCTGCTGAACTTCGGCGGATTCAATGAAATGAAGTTCGTGTCGGCACTCCAGAAAAAGAATATAAAAATAAGATCCTGTACCAGACCGTTCACGGCAGGCGGAACAAATTTTGGAAGAGGCAGTTTTATCATTACGAAGGCTGACAACAAAACGGCGGCCGGAAATTTCGACCGGATTGTTACCGGCCTTGCCGGCAGGTTCGGGGTGAACCTGGAACCCGTTTCAACCGGACTTGTGGATAAGGGAAAGGATCTCGGATCCGACTATTCTCTCCTTATGAAAAAGAAAAATATTGCCCTCCTGTGCGGTGAGGGCACATCTTCCGGAACCGTCGGCGAAATATGGTATTTCTTCGAAAGGGAACTGGATTATCCTGTAACCCTGATCAATACATCAAATGCGGAACAGACGGGCTTCGCCGGCTATGATGTCCTCATCCTTGCCGGCGGCAGTTATTCACAACTGAATGATACCATTATTGATTTTGCAAGGAAAGGAGGCCGGGTGATTGCACTTGAGAATGCAATTTCCATTTTCGCATCCGAGAAATCAACATCGCTTCATAAGGATACCGAAGCCCGCAAAGCGGAGCAGAAAGCAGCAGCAGACAGGGAGAAAAGCGATGCCCGTTCGCTCCTGAGGAGATATGAAGACGATAGGAGATATCTGCTGTCGGAAAAATCGGCAGGAAGCATCTACAGGGTCAGGATAGACAGCAGTCATCCGTACGGGTTCGGCCTGGGAAACGAGTGGTTTGTCATTAAGGGAAGTTCGTCATATCCCTTCCTGAGCAAAGGAAGCAATATCGGCTACATTCTTGAAAACGATCCGGTGGCAGGGTTTGCAGGCTACAAATTCAGGAAACAGGTAAAGAACACACTTGTTATCGGATCCGAGAACATCGGTGCCGGTGAAGCAGTGTATATTGCCGATGATCCGTACCTAAGGGCATTCTGGAAAAGCGGAAGAGTGCTCTTGTGGAATGTTATTTTCAGATAGGATCAAAGGAACCGGCTCACTGAAATGCACCGGGTAAGGCAGAAATAAGAATTCTGAGAAGAAGAAGAAAGCAAATTCTTCCTGCCCTGCCCTGCCGGTTATTATTCCTGCCTTACTGCGAGGCACATACTGAACAGGCAACCCCGTTTGGTAAGCCTGTGCCAGCAATGAAATGATTTACTGAATATAAAATTCCTGCCGCTATCGTTCAGTATTCTGCAATCATGCCGCGGAGCATTTTCAATATTTATTGTTATTTTATTAACACTGTTATATATTTCACAATTAATTATTATCTTTGCATGGTCAAAACAACGGTTAAGTAATCGTGATTTTTTTAGGACTTACTATATTGCAATGATAATCACTGAAGTAGCAAACAAGATAGAAGGACGGGTAGTCTGTTGTGAGAACAAGGTTTCGGGGGAAGTTGAATATGCTTTTTCCTCAGATCTTATGAGCGATGTGTTGAAAGTGGAAAAGGAAAATGTACTGCTGATTACCGGGCTGGCCAATCTTCAGGCAATAAGGACATCGGAAATGTCGGATATCAACTGCATTGTCATTGCAAGAAACAAAAAAATAAACAGTGAGATTATAAAGCTGGCAGCAGAGAACGGGATAGTTCTGATTGAGAGCCCTTACTCGGTGTTCCGCATCTCGGGGGAATTATACAAGGCCGGCATCAAGCCGCTCTATTGAAAATGCAATACAGATATAAAATAGCAGGTGGTGATTTTTCGAATGCGGGGACAGTGGCAAGTTCTGTCAAGAAGACTCTGCGGCAGCTCAATATCGACCATCGTCTTTCAAAAAGGATAGTAATAGCTCTGTATGAAGGAGAGGTGAATGTGGTGGCACATGCCTATTCCGGGATAATTGATATTGACATAGACCGGGAAAGGATAAAAATACTGATAACCGATAAAGGTCCGGGCATAGCTGATATAGCCAGGGCGATGGAGGAAGGGTATTCAACCGCTTCCTCTCAGGTAAGGGAGATGGGATTCGGTGCAGGGATGGGTCTTTCAAACATGAAGAAGAACAGCGATTCGATGCAGATAACCAGCGAACCAGGCAAAGGCACTGCAGTTGAACTGACGACATATCTCAATGGCAATGAAGGGTAAGGATCATAACAGGGAATTTCACCATGCGTTGAAAGTGCACGATAATTTATGCACAGGCTGTACGCACTGTATGATCGTGTGTCCGACACAAGCCATACGGATAAGAAAGGGCAAGGCGATGATCATCGCCAACAGGTGCGTGGATTGCGGTGAGTGCTACAGAGCCTGTCCGGTATCTGCAATAGGTGTCGAACAGGATGATCTCGACCTGATACTGAAATTTCCCGTCAGGGTGATCCTGATCCCAAGTGTCTTTATAGGCCAGTTCTCCCATAAGATCCCGACCTCGGCGATCTACGGGGCACTCGGTAAAATCGGCTTCACCCATGTCTATCACGTGGAAAATACAGTCGATATGGTTCTCGATGCCTATAATGAGTATGCTTTGCAAAATGAAAGCCGCCCCCTGATATCTTCATTCTGCCCGGCTGTGGTAAGGCTCATCCAGGTAAGGTTCCCTTCCCTTGTCGGAAATATTATGAAGGTGAACCCTCCTATCGATATGTCGGCGGTATATTACAGGGAGAAACTCAAAAGCTCGGGTATTCCGGAACAGAATACAGGCTTGTTTTACGCAACCCCATGTGCAGCCAAGATTGCAGCAATTAAGAGCCCTGTCGGGGAAATTGAATCGGTGGTGAGCGGAGTCATCAATATCAACTACCTGTATAACAGGCTCCATCAGCTTCTTCAGAAAGGGGAAGCTTTCCCGGAGATGCCGGTAACAGATGACCTCCTGAGTTCCAGGGGAATCCTGTGGAGCCTTACCCGCGGGGAATCTTCACACCGGAAAAAACGGTCACTTTCGGTCGACGGGATAAGGAATGTCACCGAGATACTGGAAAGCGTTGAAAACGAAAAACTTGACAATGTCGACTTCCTTGAACTGAGAGCCTGCGATGAAGGATGTGCAGGAGGGATACTACTGCCCGGCAACCGTTTTGTAACTGTTGAAAGGCTCCGGAAGCTGGCCTCAGATCATTCAATAAATGAAACAGACAGCAGTAGAAAACTCACCGCCGGATTTATCAATCTGAAAGAACAAAGCTTTCTTGGTAAAATTGAACCCCGGAATATTGAAAAGCTCGATGAGGATTTCTCTGTAGCCATGAAGAAAATGAAAAGGAAACGCAGATTAATGTGCTTTCTTCCGGGTTTTGACTGCGCTGCCTGCGGTGCGCCTGATTGTCAAACACTTGCAGAAGATGCAGTTCAGGGTTACGGGCAACTGTCGCATTGTGTCTTCATGCAGCAGCAGATGATAAAGCAAAAGCTCATGAGCCAGAAAAAGGCCTTCAGCTTAACTGAGGAAATATGGGGAGCGGAAAGACTGGAAAAAAACTGTAATAAAATCGGTGCAGAAGATGAAAATATCTGAAATAGTTAAGCAGCTGAATCTTAAAATAATTGCCGGAGGCAACGGGACGGATGCGGAAGTTAGCGGAGGCTATGTTTCCGATCTGCTCAGTGATGTTATCGGGCATGCAGCTGAAGGGAACGTATGGATTACGCTTCAAACGCACCAGAACATTGTTGCCGTGGCTTCCCTGAAAGAACTCTCGGCAATCATAGTGGTAAAAGGTTCTGCCCCTGATGCGGAAACGATAAGGAAAAGCAATGCGGAAAACATACCCCTGCTTTCCACCGATCTGGATACGTTCAGGATAACCGGGGAATTGTATAAGTTACTTTTAAAATGAAGATATACCGGGCTGACCTGCACATACACACCCTGCTGTCACCATGCGGCGACCTGAGCATGAGCCCGGCAAAAATCACCGAAACGGCAGAACACAGGAAACTTGACATAATTGGGATAAGCGATCACAACACCACGAGGCAAAGCAACCTTGTCAGAACACTTGCCGGAAAAAAAGGAATATACGTGCTGCGGGGCGCGGAAGTAACAACAAGGGAGGAGATACATTGCCTTGCGTTCTTTGAAGAAAATGATACCCTTGAGCGGTTCCAGGAATTGCTTGACGATTCCCTGCCCGACATACCAAACAATCCGCTGATATTCGGGGATCAGGTTGTGGTGGATGAAAACGAGGACATTGTTTACACCGAGGAGCGATTGCTGACAAATGCCGTGGCGCTTTCACTCGAAGAACTGGAAGCCTGGGTGCATGTTAACGGAGGAATTTTCATCCCTGCCCACATCGACAGAATGAAAAACAGCATTTACAGCCAGCTCGGATTCCTTCCCGACGACCTGAAGGCAGATGCCCTTGAAGTATCAAAAAGAAGTTCGCCCGCACAGTTCAGGAAAAGCCATCCGGAAGCTGAAAGATACACCCTTATTACCAATTCCGATTCACACTATCCCGGGTCAATAGGAACGGTATTCAACAACTTCCATATGGAAAAAATTTCATTTGAGGAAATACGCATGGCACTGGCGGGCAGAAACGGGAGGAAGATTAACTGACATGAAAACACTTGCCTTAAATATTCTTGATATCGTTCAGAATTCAATAAGGGCAAAGGCCTCCGAGATTGCTGTGGAAATAACGGAGTCTGCCGATGGCGGCATGATGGAGATCACCGTGAGGGACAATGGCAGGGGAATGCCTGATGAACTGTTATCGAGGGTTACCGATCCGTTTGTGACCACCAGAAAGACAAGGCGTACCGGACTGGGCATTCCGCTGTTGAAATATCATGCGAATCTGGCCGGAGGAGACCTGGTAATTAATTCCCGCGAAGGCCAGGGTACAAGCGTATGCGCCACCCTGAAACTTCATCACCCTGACAGACAGCCACTTGGAGATATAGCCGGAATGATGACAATTCTCATGTCGGCCAATCCCGGAATTGACTTTCTTTACGCTCACAAAACCGACAGGGGGGAATATTGTTTTTCATCAGGGGAAGTCAGGGAATATCTGGGAAATGAAGACTTTAGCGACGTTTCGCTGCTTAATGACATAAAGGAAATGCTGAACAATAACCTTAGCGACATAGGGGCCTCTGACTTTAACCAGTAACACATGGATTTATGCTGAAAAATGACTAAAATCAAAATAATTGGAATAATATTACATATAAATCAATCAATTTGAATTAACTAAATAAGAACGGGCATGTCACACATCAAGTCACTCGCCGATCTCAGGAAGAAACGCGAAGAAATCAAGACAGGAATGGATATCAGGATCAAGGCGATTGATCCTGAGAATCATGTTCAGATCAAGGTCGCCATGGCGACATGCGGAATTGCCGCAGGGGCCAAGGAAATAATGGAGTTCTTTGTTGAACAGCTCGACAGGAGGAATATCCAGGGAGTGGTTACACAGACCGGATGCATGGGTTATTGCTATGCCGAACCTACTGTTGAAATTACCCTTCCGGGCAGGGAACCTGTGGTTTACGGGTTTGTCGATCTGAAACGAGCCGATCAGATCATTGAAAAATACATCAAGGAGGGTGAGCTGATCGACGGCATCATCCCGGTAAATTATGAAACAATAGATTCTAAAGAATAGGAGGATAGCAAATGTCAAAATACAGTATGCATCTTCTGGTATGCGGCGGAACTGGCTGCCATGCTTCCGAAAGTGATGCAATTTTATGGAATTTAAGAGATGAGCTGGAGGCTAAGGGATTATCGGATAAGGTTCAGGTGATCCTGACCGGCTGCTTCGGGTTTTGTGAAAAGGGGCCCATTGTAAAAGTGATGCCCGACAATACATTCTATGTTCAGGTGAAACCTGATGATGCACAGGCAATTGTCGAAGAACACATAATTAAGGGAAGAAAAATTACAAGGCTTCTCTATCATGATCCCGAGACAAAAGAGCCGGTAGGCGATTCGAAACACATGGGATTTTTCAAGAAACAGCTCAGGATAGTTCTCCGGAACTGTGGATTCATAAATCCGGAAAACATTGATGAATATATTGCGCGCGACGGATACGAGGCCCTGGGACAGGTACTTGCCGGGATGACGCCGGAGCAGGTGATTGAGATTGTCAAGGATTCGGGCCACAGGGGTCGCGGCGGAGCCGGATTTCCGACGGGATTCAAGTGGGAAATAGCACGCAGGAACAAATCCGACGAAAAGTATGTTGTGTGCAATGCCGACGAAGGGGACCCGGGTGCTTTCATGGACCGGTCGGTGCTCGAAGGCGATCCGCACTCGATTCTTGAAGCGATGGCGATATGCGGCTACAGCATCGGTGCGTCAGAAGGCCTTATTTATGTGCGCGCCGAGTATCCGCTTGCTATTCACAGGCTTCAGGTAGCAATCAAACAGGCGCATGAATACGGACTTCTCGGGAAGAATATTCTTGGAACCGACTTCAGCTTTGACATTTCACTCAGACTCGGTGCCGGTGCTTTCGTTTGCGGCGAGGAAACCGCACTGATACACTCGATGGAAGGGCACAGGGGCGAACCTACGATAAAACCGCCGTTCCCGGCCGAATCGGGATATCGCGGAAAACCCACCAATGTGAACAATGTCGAAACATTTGCCTCTATCCCGATAATCCTCCTTAAGGGCGCTGACTGGTATAAACGCATCGGTACGGAAAAATCAAAAGGCACCAAGGTCTTTGCCCTTGCGGGTAAAATCAACAATGTTGGGCTGATTGAGGTACCGATGGGAACCACACTGAGGGAGGTCATCTTCGAGATAGGAGGAGGAATAAGAAATGGCAAGAAATTCAAGGCTGTCCAGACCGGAGGGCCCTCTGGCGGCTGCCTGACCGAAAAGCACCTCGACGTGCCCATTGATTTTGACAATCTTGTGGCCGCAGGGTCAATGATGGGATCGGGTGGAATGATCGTAATGGATGAGGATGACTGCATGGTTTCAGTAGCAAAGTATTTCCTCGATTTTACCGTTGAGGAATCGTGCGGCAAATGTTCTCCCTGCAGGATAGGAAACAAAAGACTCTATGAACTCCTGAACCATATCTGCGAAGGAAAGGGAAATGTGAGCGACCTCGACCGGCTGCGCAACATGAGCCTGGTTATCAAGGATACTTCATTGTGCGGACTGGGTCAGACTTCTCCAAATCCGGTTCTCTCCACGCTCGACAATTTCATGGATGAATACATGGCACACGTGCAGGACAAAAAATGTCCTGCAGGGAAGTGCAGGGATCTGATGGAATATTACATTATACCCGAGAACTGCGTGGGCTGTACGGCATGTGCAAGAGTTTGCCCCGTAAATGCAATATCGGGAGAAAGAAAGGAAATTCATTACATTAATCCCGAGGTCTGCATTAAGTGCGGCGCATGCATGGAGAAATGTAAGTTTGATGCAATAATTATCAGATAATGGAAAAAGTGATGGAAACAGTAAAACTTACAATAGACAACAAGGAAATTGAGGTAGAAAAAGGTACCACAATACATAAGGCAGCCCGACAGCTCGGAATTGAGATCCCAACGCTCTGCTATCTCCGCCTCGATGATCTCAACATTGAGAACAAGCCGGGCGGATGCCGTATTTGCGTTGCCGAAGTTCAGGGCAGGCGCAATCTTGCTCCTTCATGCTCCACCAATTGTGAAGAAGGCATGGTTGTTAAGACCCACACAACCAGGGTGCTCAATGCACGGCGGACGGTAATGGAATTTATTCTTTCCGACCATCCCACCGACTGCCTTGTTTGTCCCAAATCAGGCACCTGCGAATTGCAGAGTATGGCTCACCTGCTCGGCATAAGGGAGATCCCGGGTTCGGAATATGCGGAGATGTCGAAATATAAACCCGACACTTCACCTTCAATAGTAAGGGATCTTGATAAATGCATCATGTGCAGGAGATGCGAGATGATGTGCAATGATGTGCAGACGGTGGGTGCACTGTCGGCTGTGAACCGCGGGTTCATGGCTGCCGTGGCGCCTGCTTTCGAGCAGAACCTCGAACATTCCACGTGCACCTATTGCGGCCAGTGCGTGGCAGTGTGCCCGACAGGTGCGCTTACCGAGGTTGACCATACCCCGGAGGTACTCAGAGCGCTTGCCGACCCGACAAAGACTGTTGTGGTCCAGACCGCACCTGCAGTGCGCGCAGCACTGGGAGAGGAATTCGGAATGGCCCCCGGGACCCTGGTGACGGGCAAGATGGTTTCAGCACTGAGAGCGCTCGGATTCGATTATATATTTGATACCGACTTTGGCGCCGACCTTACAATAATGGAAGAAGGCACCGAACTGCTTGACAGGATCAAAAGACATCTCAGCGGCGATACCACCGCAAGGCTCCCCTTACTTACTTCGTGCTGCCCCGGCTGGGTGAACTTCTTCGAAGAATATTTCCCCGACCTTAAGGATGTTCCCTCCACTGCCAAATCACCTCAGCAGATGTTCGGTGCAATTGCAAAATCATACTTCGCCGAAAAAATCAAGGTTGACAGAAAAGATCTTGTAGTCGTTTCAATCATGCCCTGCCTGGCAAAGAAATACGAATGCCAGAGGGAAGAATTCTCGGTCGACGGAAACAGGGATGTCGACTATTCGATCTCAACGAGGGAACTTGCTGCATTCATCAGGCAGGCAAATCTGGACCTGAACAACCTGGAGGATGAAGAATTCGATGCCCCGCTTGGTGAATCGACAGGCGCGGGAGTTATATTCGGCACAACGGGCGGCGTCATTGAAGCTGCCTGCAGAACTGCCTATGAACTCTATACCGGCAAAAAACTTGACAGGATTGATTTCACCGAGCTCCGGGGCCTGGAGGGTGTCCGTTCCGCCACAATCGACTTCGACGGTCTCCCGCTGAACATCGGAATAGCTCACGGTCTTGGAAATGCCAGGAAGCTCCTCGATGATGTCCGCTCAGGCAAATCACAGTTCCATGCCATTGAGGTAATGGCCTGCCCGGGAGGATGCATCGGCGGCGGCGGCCAGCCTGCGCACCACGGCAACTCCGAGATAATAAAAGCCCGCGCTGCCGCAATATACAGGGAAGACAGCAGGAAGCCGCTGCGCAAATCGCACGAGAATCCGTTCATAATAAAGCTTTATGAAGAATATCTCGGCAGCCCCAACAGCGAAAGGGCTCATCACCTGCTTCATACCGGGTATTTTGACAAGAAGAAGAAAGTCGTTGTAAAACAGTAACCATGATCCATTATGGTAAACAATAAAAACAATTGCCATGTCAAGTATTAAAATAGAATTGAGACAGGAAGATGTCAATAAAATAAAAGAGATCTGTGCTTCTTTTAATAATGATCCCCAGGAACTTATCAATGTTCTCCATGCCTGCCAGCAGCATTTCGGATATCTTCCGGCAGAAGTACAGGAGGTAATATCGGCCGAAACTGATATACCGGTTGCCAAAATTTACGGAGTCGTTACGTTCTATTCATTCTTTACCATGACTCCGAAGGGAAAACATCCCATAAGCATCTGCATGGGTACGGCATGTTATGTAAGGGGCGCTGAGAAGGTTCTTGATGAATTCAGGAAAGAGCTTAACCTGCAGGTGGGGCAGACAACAAGCGACGGCAAGTTCTCACTGTCAAACCTGAGATGCGTCGGCGCATGCGGCCTTGCACCGGTGGTGCTTATAGGCGACAAAACCTATGGCCGGGTGGCTCCCGATGATGTGAAGAAAATCTTGAAGGAATATGAGTGATTTTTTAAATGATTGATTTTTAGGTTAAAAAACCGGGATTGCATGTCGATCCCGGTTTTTTTCTGCTGCCTGCAATGAACAATAATATTATTAACTTTAAAGACAGGAATAATTATTCAAATCTACTGAAAATGAATGTTCACAATGGTGCAGATCTCAGGAAAGCTGCTATTGCTTTCATTGCGGGATTTCTGATTTTAACGGTATCTGAACTGACGGCACAGGAAAAACCCTGCGTTGTCAGACATCCTGCCCTGTCGGAAAAATATTCAGGCGATTGCAAAAACGGGCTCGCCAACGGGAAAGGAGCCGCCGAGGGCATTGACAAATACATCGGACAGTTCAGGAACGGGCTGCCGAATGGCAGGGGCACATATATCTGGGCCGACGGAACCCACTACACAGGGCAGTTCAAAGACGGGCTCAAGGACGGGAAAGGCACACTGGTACACAGGGATTCAACTGTCACCGGGTACTGGAAGGAGGACAGGTACATTGGCAAAAACCTTGTCCCCCCTTACCAGATCACACGAAGTATCAGCATAACAAGAACATCATTCAAGAAACTTCCCGGAACGGGGAACTATATTCGGATAAAGTTTATCAGGGGAGGCAGTGAAAATGTTGATATTCTCGACTTCTCACTTGCCCACGACAGCGGGGAACAATACCGCCTCGGCCAAAGCTACGGGATCCAGAACGCGCTGTTTCCCCTGGCAGTAATAATAAGATTCAAAGCCTGGAACTTGTTCCACACGGCACAATATGAAGCCAACTTTGAATTTACCATTAACGAACCGGCTACCTGGGAAGTAACTGTCAATTACTAGAATAATACCATCCGGATGTCTTGATTCATGCGGGAAAACATACCTTTTCGCTGCCATTTCACCTCAAAGGGTTCAGATTTGCTTCCGTTCACTGAACATAGCAGATCCGGCAATATTATCCCTTCTGCCAGCATGAGCCCTGCTTCCGGCCTTTGCCAAAGAAACAAACCCGGTCATCCCGGCAAACCCGTCATTGCGGCTGTTTTACTGTTGTGCCTGTGCCTTGCCCTTCCCGCACAACAGGGTGATGCAAGGCCCAGGGTTGGCCTGGCCCTCAGCGGAGGAGGCTCGCTTGGCATGGCACATGTAGGGGTGCTCAAAGTAATGGAGGAAGCCGGACTCAGGCCCGATCTGATTACCGGTGTGAGCATGGGAAGCATTGTGGGCGGAATGTATGCAATCGGATACAGCCCCGACAGCCTGCATAAGATATTGAAAAACACCGACTGGAGTTACATACTTACCAATAACCTGCCGGAAAACAAAGTCATTTTCACCGAGAAGCATAACTTCAGGAACAGCATTATGTCACTTCCGGTAACGTCAGGGAAAAAAATAAGCCTCCCCTCGGGGCTGATTAACGGACAGCAGATTGAGAACATGCTTAGTTATTATGCATGGCCGTCAGCAGCAATCAGCGACTTCATGAAACTTCCAATCCCGTTCAGATGCCTGGGTACCGATATCATCACAACAAGTATCGTTGAGCTGAAATCCGGATACCTCCCCGAAGCAATGAGGGCCAGCATGGCAGTACCGTCCATATTCACACCCGTGCGGATCGACACATCCCTGCTTATCGACGGAGGAGTTCTCAGGAACATTGCTGTCAGCGAACTGCAGGAAATGGGTGCGGGTATCATTATCGGATCGTATACGGGATTTCACCGGTACAGGGAAGAGGAACTGCATTCCGCTGCCGGCATACTGAAACAGATCGGATTCCTGCAAAGCGTGATAGATTACAACGAGCAGAAGAAAAAACTTTACATCGCGATCGAGCCGGACCTGAAGGATTATTCCTCAACCGTTTTTACGAATGTGGATTCAATCGTTCAGAGAGGTTACATGGCTGCACTTCCGTTCAAACCCCTTTTCAAAAAACTGGCTGACTCCCTCAACCGCCTGGGTCCGCAGAAACCTCCTGAATTCATCCTCGACAGGCAGTATTATACATTCGATCAGATAAGGGTCGAAGGGAACAATTTTTATACCGATGAACAGATACTGGGTGTTCTGGATATCAAACCCGGCAACCTTGTCAGCAAGCAATTCATTACGGAAAAGATCGAATTGCTGTATGGGAAATCGTGGTTCGACAAGGTGAATTACAGGATTGAACCCGTAAATAATTCCCTGCACCTGGTTATAAACTGCATTGAAAGGGAAAAAGCAATCATTTATGGTTCCGTTTACTACGACAATGCAATCAGATCAGGAATAATCCTCAATGCATCACTTAAAAACCTGTTCTCACCCAGGAGCTCGATTGACATCGATGCATTCATCGGCCAGTACTTCAGGTTCAGATTAAATGCACTCCAGTTTGTTGACAAAAACCAGATGCTGGGCCTGTCGATGTCAATGAATGCCGGTAACACAATAATCCCTGCAATGACATTCAGGGAGGAGACCGGACGGTTTTCAGACAGGACATTCAGCTGGGGCATTGGTCTCAGCAGGATGATAGGGCTCAATGCCATCAGCATCCTGTCAACCTCTCTTGAAAGTATCAACCTTGTTCCCGGATATATTTCGGCAGCCAGTCTGAAAAGAGCTTCATTTAATTCATATTCGACAAGTTATCAATACCAGGCAAATACCGTTGACACCAAATATTACCCGCACAGCGGCACAATATCCAATATTGAAATAAACACATCAAAGCTTATCTCAGCCAGGGTAAAAACCTCACAATATGACAGGAGATACGACAGGGAACTTCCTGAGGATTTCGGATTCAGGAGGACATACACCCTTACCGGCAATATCAGGCATTACTTCAACACAGGCAAAAAAACAACCCTTGCCGTAAAAGGCAGCCTGCTGTACACATATCATACAGATTCAACCCTTTCGCACAACAATTATTATTTCATCGGAGGAACCGGCAGCACTACCCGGAGATCGATTCCCATGACGGGTTTTCACGCCAACGAGATTCCCGCTGAAAGATTCGCCTCGTTCGGATTTGATGCCGACATCGAAATTCTGAGGGACCTTCATCTCGAAGTGATGACAGATGCAGGTATTGCACGTGAAGTTGAAGCGGGCCCGGCTCTTTCATATATGGGAGGAATCGGGCTGGGCCTTGGATACATGTCGATAATTGGACCGGTAAGAGCCGGATTCATGTACGGGCTAAGCAGCCGTGAAAGATATTACAGTGATTTCAAGGGATTTATCGCCATCGGATTCAATTTCTGACAACCTGACCGCCAAGAGGCGAGGTATGTCATTTGCCGGTCCGAGCAGTATCAGCTGTTCATTCTCAGCCTGATATTACGGCCCGATTGTTGTATGTAACAGCTTGGGGAATCATGCCTCCTGAATTGAATTCAGGAATTAATTCGATGGATATAAAAAAAGTCATACAGCAACACAGGCAGTTAAGCAAGCTGGTTTCGGAGAAGAGGGTCAAACAAAGCCTTGACATACTGCACGATATGATCAATGCATCATTGCAGGGCGATCTTCGCGATGAGTACAACAACATTGAAATGACCTACCGGAACATGCTGACCTACACTATTGACGGCATCAATGACCCTGAGCGAAGCAAGGTGTATATGAAACTGATTCAGTCAATTCTGGAACTATCTGACCGTTCAAAACAGGACATATTGTCACATTACTCAGGCTGGCACACCTACTGGGTGAGACAGCAGACTGAAAAAGAGCAGCGACTTACAGGCAAGTCAATTGTAGAAACAGTTGATGATCTGATGTTTAAATCTGAGCTTGATGAATGGCTCAAATTAAGCAATGAAATAAATCCCGATCCTGAATCACAACTGTCGCTTCAGCACAAGAACCTGATAAAGAATATTTTCAACCATTTATGGCTGACAGATTACTATGGTGAGGCTGAGGAAAGCCTCATCAGGATCATCATGGGCTCAGGCAAATTCAGATGGTTTGAATCCGGTTTGTTTGTTAGCGCAATAACACTGAGTGCCCTGAGGGTATGGCAGCCTGAGAAGCTTTTTTTTCTTATTGACTTCTATGAGTCGGGGGTTGAGCAGGTAATGGCAAGGTCTCTTTCGGGCCTGATCCTCATTCTTCATTATTATAACTCAAGGGTGCAGCTTTATCCTGAACTGATTGCAAAAATTGCAGATATCGGCAGTGATGCCGGGTTCAGGGAACGGTCGAGGATAATAGTTCTGCAGATCATCAGGTCGCGTGAGACTGAGGGCCTTAGTAAAAAGCTTCACGAAGAGATCCTTCCCAAAGTGGCGAAGCTGAAGCCACGAATTGAGGAAAAATTTGACCTTGACAATATATTGCCAAGGGAAAAGAATGAGGATAAGAACCCTGACTGGACAGAGATGTTCGATGACCCGGAAGAGATCTTCAAAACCATGGAAGAGCTTACAAAGCTGCAGATGGAAGGGGCCGATGTTTACATGTCGGCTTTCGCCAATCTGAAGCATTTCGATTTCTTCAGGGATTTTCAGAATTGGTTTGTACCTTTCCATCCCGACCATGAACTGATCAATGAAATATTCAGGGATGAGATCCTGGGCAGGGAGACCAATGAGCTGGCAGAGGCTCTGTATAAAACGCCATTCATCTGCAACTCCGACAAGTTCTCATTGCTTTTAAACCTGAAATACCTGCCGGCGTCGCAAAAAACCATGATGCTGAAAGTATTCAGGCTCGAGCTTGAGGGTCTGCATCAGAATGATGATGCTGAAGCATCAACAGATCCTTACAGGAATTTCAGGACAAGTGCCACCCAGTACCTTCACGATCTATACCGTTTTTACAAGTTATCGCCGTATAAAAAGGAATTTGAGGATCTGTTCACCGGCAGGCTCGACATCTACAATTCCGAATTTTTCAGGATGACATGCAATGCACCCGAGGCCGAAGCTGGTCTGGCAGATTACTTTTTCAGCAAAAACTATTATTCCGACGCCCTGGAGCTTTTCCTGAAACAATTGAATACCAGGCCCGATGAATCGCAATTATATGAAAAAATAGCTTTTTGTTACCAGAAGGAAGAAAATTACGAGAGTGCCCTCAAATTTTATCAGAGAGCAGAGCTGATAGAGCGGAAGGTATGGACCCTGAAAAAGACAGGACTATGCCTCAGGAGGCTTGGCCGGAAAGAAGAAGCTCTCGACTGTTATCTTCAGGCAGGAGTCATGGATCCGGAGAATATCCATACTTCAATTATGACGGGTCACTGCTACCTCGACCTGAATGACTATGAATCGGCCCTCCGGTATTATTTCAGGGTGGAGTACAATGATCCGGGCAATATTAACATCTTGAGGCCCATTGCATTCTGTTATCTTGCACTGGGGCGGTTTGATGAATCTGAAAAATATTACGACCGGCTGGCTTCAGGTCATCTTAATCCTCACGACTATATCAACAAGGGGCATCTTGCACTGTGCCGCGGAAGGAAAAAGGAGGCAGCTGATCACTACCGTCACAGCATTCAGGCGAACGGGATAACACTCGAAGAGTTCATTTCTGCATTCTGGGACGATCAGCCCCTGTTGGTTTCCCTGGGAGTAAATCCCGACGATCTGCCTATAATTCTCGATTATGTGGCATTTTCAGTTGCATGATGAAGTGTCGCTTCCAAGGTATCTTGGATGACCGGCTCCTGACGGGCCCGAAGGGGCCATATCCATTCTCGGCCGCGGCATATGCGGTGAGCTGTCATGACGATACCTTTCACCGTGGCGGCTTAGACCGGTAGTGTCCCTCCATCTTCCCCGCCTGTCGTGGCGGATCATTTCCTGCCGTCTTTCATCCAGTTCCCTGAGCCGGGCAATCTGTTCCTTTGTAAGTTTGGAATCAAGTTCCTTTCTGAAAGAATTGATATTTGACTCCAGCTCCTTCCAGAACCTGGCCTGGGTTTCTCCGTTTATCCTTGCGTATTTGTCAAGGATCTTCTCTATCTGTTCCTTTTGCTTTTCGTCGGGCTGAATGGTCCGGTAGATACCTTCCCTGAAGCGTTCGTCGGAAAAAAAGACCCTCACCGGCTCAAGCCTGTGCAACCTGAGCTGAGCTGAAGTGAGCATCCCGATAAAGAAGCCTATAATTAAGGTAACTATAACTAAAATCAATGGCTTTAGCTTCATAATTTTACTCAATATCCTGTCATTAAACAAATTATACTTTCTGCCTGGAAATCTCCGATTCCAAGTATTGAATCGAGTGAAAGGGTACCCTGTCCAAGCAATATTGAAATCAGAAGAAGGATTATGGCAGCGACGCCGGTCAGTGCAACCCGGTAGAAAACCATTCTCATGCTGCTCAGAAATTCTGATTCGGCAATTCCTGCAGGGCTCCCGCCAACTATCCTGTTCAGTACTTTCTGTGCAAGATCCTCCCTGAATGTGTATTTGACACCGGCTTCTTCCAGTTTCAGGAGAAAACTGTCCGGCGTTTGTTCTGTTTCAAGCGCCTTAAAAATCAGACCTTTCAATTCTTCTGTTTTCATAAGCAATTAATTTTAAAAGATCACGCTCATATCCGGCAGGGCGGGAGAATACGAAACTGAACTGCTCCTGCCATTTTGTTCCCCGCGGCTGACATGCGCGTTTACCCCTGTATTCCAGGCGGACTCCATAAAACTACAATTCCTTCATAATCACTTTCAGTTGTTCCTGTGCCCTTGAAAGGCGTGAAAGCACCGTTCCCAGGGGCAGGTCAAGAACCTCAGCGGTTTCCTTTGTTGAATATCCCTGCAGCAGTCTCATTACCACAATGATCCTGAACTTCGGGTCGAGCTTCATTAGTGCCTTGTTAACAAGTTCGAGCGCATCCGATTTTTCCTCCTCATTAGCGCCGGCAAACTCAATCTCACGCAATTCTGCATTCTCCTTCAGTGAAAACATCGACAAGAACCTTTTTCTCCTCCGTATCTCATTAAGACTGAAGTTGATTGCCATTTTCTGGATATAGGTGGAAAGCCTGGCCTCACCCCTGAATTCCGGAAGTGAGTGATAGAGCTTAATAAAAACTTCCTGCCCTATATCCTCAGATACAACAGTATCTCCAAGCATTCCCTTTACCGTTCTGGCCACCATGTTCTGATACCGCTTCACAATCTCACCAAACGCCAGCTTATCGCCTCCGACAGAAGCCTCAACAAGATCACTGTCATCCCTGTCTCTGAAGGATTCTCTGACCATATGATAATTAGACAAATGAAAACATTTAAATATTCCAATCTGTTAATTTCCAATAACAAAATACCAGGAAGCCGGAGAATGCAGTCTTCTATTCAACTGACATCCCATAGCTTACCGCACTGTTTTCCGGTATCATCTCCAGATCATAACTATTGGAATATCTTATAAGGAAGAGTTTTTGATTTTCGAAGCCGTCATTGCTTCCTTTTCTCCTGAAATCGAAATCAGTATGAAGCAGATCAGTGTAAAGGATCCGGGGATGCTTTGCAAACTCCCTGCCATATAAAGCCAGGCCCCCGAGAAAATAGTAGGCAATGTCATAACCCTGCCAGGCATAGCTCTTTTCTGAAGGTTCAGCATAGTATTTCTTCCTGAACCGGGATAAGAACTTTTTGACATCCTCACTGGAATAATCAATCCAGTATGATGAATAAACCATCATTCCAAGGTCAAAGAGAAATTTGGGATCGATATTGCTCAGTTCCCGCATTTCGGGATATCCGAATACTTTCAGGTCAAATTTTCTTGAAAGGTTTCTGACCTCCATAACTGACTCGCTCATTACAGGGGCGCTTTCCGAAGCAATTACAACAACATTTCCGGTTTCAGCAGACAATGCCCTCGACAATCTTTGCAGCGAATCGGTACCGTATTCAGATCTGCTGTAAAAAGGCAGGCTCCTGATCCTTATCATATCATACGGGTTTTTTTTGTGTAATTCTGCTGAAATAATCTCTTTGAAGCGTTTAACATCATTACTCTCTTCCGGGTTTGAAGAATGAATAAGAACAATATTATGGCCTGCGTATTCTGCAATTTTCCTGGCAATGGCCCGTTGTGCCACTTCCAGTGACGATCCTGCCATAAAAAGAAGCGGATTGCCGTTGAGCGGCGAATTGCTGAACAGGGGCACGGGTGAGACGACAGGAATACCCAGCTCCCCGGCATATGCTGCCACAATGGTTAAGTTCCTTGAATACACCGGGCCTATAATGAGATCCATCCCTGAAAGTGCGCCGGATCTGATCAGCCGGGTTATTTCAATGGTATCGCCTTTGATATCATAAGTGTGAATGTTGATATCGAGCCCAAGCGACCGTAATGTGTCTGCAGCCAGCAGGATCCCTTCATACATCTCGATGAATTCGATGCTGGCCGGATAAATCCATTCTTCAGGCCTGGCAGTGGTTTTAGGGTCCTTCCTGCCTTTTGCGGCTTTTAAGGTATCCGCTTCAATCCTCCTTGCGTTTTCACTGAGGAAGAATGGCAGTAACACGGCCATGTTCACGGATCCGCTCAGATTCCGGATATGCACGGGTTCGTCCGGCCTGTCAGGAAGATTATCCATGATTTCAGCAGTTTTCATTGAGGTATCCGGTTCTGCTTCGGCAACGATCTCCTTTTTCGCGGCTTCCAGTCCGGGGATCACAATGTAATCCCCAACCTTCGGAAAACGGATATTACGATTCGCCCGCCTCAGCTCCTTCAATGTTACTCCGTAATTTCTGGCAATGGAAGAAAGGGTTTCTCCGCCTGTGACCCTGTGATAATATCCTTCAGATGTGCCCACTGTTACAGCTTTCTCAAGAACCTCGTCAATCTTCCGGGGAATTGCAATCTCCGAGCCAAGTGTTATCCTGGTAACATCAAGTCCCGGATTGGCATCTGTGATCTCCTGCTCCGTGACCTGGTATTTTTTTGACAGGGAATAGATTGTCTCTCCCCTGTTCAGTACATGATATATGAACCTGCCTTCGTCATGAACGGCATGCCGGTAAGGCACGGGTTGTTCCGCGGGGCCCGCGCCAACAATCCTCACGGGGATCCTTAAGCTCATTCCTTCCTTCAGACCGGCTCCTGCCAGTGGGTTCTCATGAGTCAGCTGGTCAACGGTAATTCCGTATGCCCTTGATATTGAATATGCAGTTTCTCCCTTTCTTACAACATGGATATAGTAGGGCTCCCCCCCGATTATTGCCTTATCCTTCGACCTTTCAACCGCAACCTGGGCAGCTGCGGGGTGCGTTGCAAACGAAAGGGCAATGACTGAAAAAACCGCTGCAACTGTTATCAGCGATGACAGGGTCCTTCTCCATAAAACACGCTTGCAAACGTAACTTCCCGTCATATTATTTGTTATTCATGAATACTCATCTGCCTGATCAAAGGCCGCAGCTTTTGAGAAATCCGGTACAATTCCCTTCAATTCTTGCCCTGACATCAGTTATGTCCGAGGGTTTAAATCTTTCACCGGTGATCCTTTCATAAAGTTCAATATATCTTTGCGACACCTGCTCAACGAAATCGTCTGTCATGTGCGGGACTTTCTGGTCCTTCTCTCCGCGGAATCCTTTTTCCATCAGCCATTCCCGCACAAACTCCTTTGACAGTTGTTTCTGGGGTAGGCCCCTGTGAAAACGCTCCGGATATTCATCAGCATAAAAATATCTCGAAGAATCCGGTGTATTGACTTCATCAATAAGCATAACCTGTCCGTCCCTGTTCCCGAATTCATATTTAGCATCAACAAGTATCAGGCCATGTTCTGCAGCTATTTCCGCTCCCCTGGTGAAAACCTGCATTGCGTATTTTTCAATCAGTTTATATTCTTCCCCGGTTATAAGGCCCTTTCGTATTATTTCAGAAGGCAGAATATCTTCATCATGTGTTCCCTGCTGAGCCTTTGTAGTGGGGGTGACAATGGGGGCCGGGAACTTCTGGTGCTCCTTCATTCCGTCAGGCAGCGGAATTCCGCATATCTCCCTGGCGCCGGTCATGTACAGGCGCCATGAGCTTCCTGTAAGATATGCCCTTACGATCATTTCAACAGGATAAGGTTTGCACCTGTGGCCGAATGTTACTGCCGGATCGGGGGTTGCTATCTTCCAGTTCGGAACGACGTCGGCGGTGGCATCCAGGAATCTCCCTGCAATCTGGTTCAGTACCTGTCCCTTGTAAGGGATTCCCCTGGGAAGTACCACGTCAAAGGCAGAGATCCTGTCTGACACGACCATCAGAAGGTATTTGTCCCCAATACTGTAAACATCTCTTACTTTTCCCCTGTACATGCCTGTCTGTCCGGGGAATTTAAAGTCTGAGTCTGTAATGGAGTGTTTCATAATCTTTTAATATCGTTCTGGCAGCCTTCTGTCATCTGCGGGCGGGCCGGCATTGGTGCATCCGGCAGGCTCAGGGGCAGGGGAAGGATCAGGCGTCATTGCCGGTTCCTCCGTTTTCCTCATGTTCATAGGCCTTCACTATTTTCTTTACCAGCCGGTGCCTTACTATATCTCTTTCATCAAACCTGATAACTGAAATTCCTTCGATGTTTGCAAGTATTCTTATGGCCTGAAGGAGCCCCGACTCATTTTTTCTTGGCAGGTCGATCTGAGTCGTGTCGCCGGTCATTATGAATTTGGAGCTGATTCCCATCCTGGTAAGGAACATTTTAAGCTGACTGATTGTTGCATTCTGTGCCTCATCGAGTATCACAAAGGCATCTTCCAGCGTACGGCCCCTCATGAATGCAAGGGGGGCTATCTGGATGGTTCCGTCTTCCAGCCAGGTTTCCAGCTTTTTAAATGGTATCATATCATGGAGGGCATCGTAAAGCGGCTGAAGGTAAGGATCCAGCTTTTCCTTCATGTCGCCCGGAAGAAAGCCCAGCCTTTCCCCGGCCTCAACGGCAGGACGCGTAAGGATGATCTTCTTCACCTCCCTTTCCCGGAGTGCCCTCACAGCCAGGGCAATTGACGTATATGTCTTTCCTGTTCCCGCAGGGCCCTCTGCAATAACCAGGTCATTTGTCCGGTAATCACTGACCAGAAGCAGCTGGTTTACTGTTCTTGCCCTTATCGGCCTGCCGCTGGTGCCAAAAACGATCACATTTTCAAATTCACCGCTTGAGGCCGACTTCATGTGATCCCTGTCAAACAGATACTTCTCAAGATCATGCTCCTCAAGGCGGTGATACTTCCTGTAATATTCGATAAGCCCGTTGAATCTCTCAGCGAAAAATGCCAATTCCGTCTCTTCTCCCAGGCATTTCAGCTCATTACCCCTCGCAATGAGCTTCAGTTTCGGAAAAAACCCCCGGATTTTATCAAGAAGCGCATTGTTTGCACCGTAAAAAACCACAGGATCAATGTCTTCGAGAAATATTACAACTTCTGTCATCAATTATCAAAATGCTGGCCTGCCGCCGGAAAAAAGATCTTCTGAAGCACACAAAGTAAGCTTATTTTTTCTTTATAAGATTATCTTTGTCGTAAGTTTTTTCCTGATGCCGGTAATAACATTAACAACCGAATGGAGACCCGATGATATTTACAATGGTATCATAAAAGGCAAACTGTGCAGCCTGTGCCCGGGAACATCGATAATCGACAATGCCGGATCAATCCAGCCTTTCAACATCTCCCATGCGGCCTTTATTGTAAGAAATACTTTCCTGAATTACCCGCCCGGTTCGATCCATATTCTGTGTGTGCATTCAGAAGCCAGCAGGAATGAAGAGTATCTTGCGGTAAAATCAAAAGGTCATTATTTCATTGGCACCGACAACGGGATCTTTTTTCTGATACTGAACTCCGAGCCTGACGAAATTGTAAGTATTGATCGGAGCGGATCAGGTGATGAACTGGATCTTTATGCCAGGACCGCAGCAGGCATATGTTCGGGCAGAAAGCTCTCGCAGCTTGGAAAAACACTGGGCAAAATAAGTGAACGGTTGCCGATAAGGGCCACTATTGACAGGGATAACATTATCGGCAGCATCATCTTCATCGATTCATACGGCAATGCAATATCCAATATTACCCGCGAAGTGTTCTACCGTGTTTTTACAGGAAAGGAATTCAGGATTCTGATACAAAGCAATAAGAACTTCACCGAACAGATCTCGGAAACTTATGGTGATGTTCCGGCAGGAGAGCTGCTTGCGCGGTTCAACGCACTCGATCTCCTCGAAGTATCAATAAACGGCGACAATGTTTCGGAACTGCTGAGCCTAAACATTGGATCCACAATAAGGATAGACAATATTAACAAGCCGGTGCAGCCCGATCAGCTGCTTTAAGAGACAAACATGACTGCAGACAGGGAAAAAGCATGTGAGGAGTTCGGAAAACTGCTTGACATCATCGACGAACTGAGGGAAAAATGTCCGTGGGACAGGAAACAGACCAATGAGAGCCTGAGAAAACTGACCATCGAGGAAACCTACGAACTGGCAGATGCAATAATATCGGGAAACGATGAAGGTATCAGAAAAGAGCTGGGCGACCTCATGCTGCATATAGTCTTCTACGCGAAAATAGGCCTGGAAAGGGATCTTTTTTCAATGTCGGATGTGCTTAATGGCATCAATCAGAAACTTATTTACAGGCACCCGCATGTTTTCTCAAATGTAACCGTCAATGATTCTGCCGAGGTTGAAAAGAACTGGGAGCATCTCAAAATGAAGGAGGATGAATTTCAGAAACCGGTACTGTCGGGAGTTCCTTCTTCCCTTCCGGCAATAATAAAGGCCAACAGGATCCAGGAAAAGGTAAGGGGTGTTGGTTTTGACTGGGAGAAGCGCGAACAGATATGGGATAAGATACAGGAAGAGCTGACCGAACTTAGAAATGAAATTGACAGTGGTTCCATTGCGGGCATTGAATCTGAACTTGGCGACCTTCTGTTTTCAATCATCAACGCATCAAGGCTTTACGGAATTGATCCGGAAGCTGCCCTGGAAAAAACAAACAGAAAATTCATAAAACGCTTCAATTACCTCGAAAAGGAAACAATTGCAAAGGGGATCTCCCTGTACAGCATGAGCCTTGACAGTATGAATGAGATCTGGGAGGAGGCAAAAAAGACTGATCAGGCAGATAATCCGGAGAATTTGTAGCTCAGAAGCTGGTAAATGATCTTTGCCGCAACAAAATCAGGGGCCTTGTTCGAGGGTGAGGGGCAGAGTTCAACGATATCGAAACCAATAACGTTCCTGCTTGCCATGACCTGGCGCAGGAAATGCATTATCTCGAAATAACCCGGGCCGCCCGGTTCGGGGGTACCTGTCGACGGAATGAGGGAAGGGTCAAAAACGTCAAGATCGATAGTTATATAAACATTTCCGGAGAGTCTGCCGGCCGCTTTGGAATAAAGATTCTTATCAGAATAAAGCTCGTGGGCAAAAAATATGCGGTCCATGTCGGCAGTTTTTCTTTCACCGGCCGACATGCTGCGAATGCCTGCCTGCACCAGGGGGGCATACTCCCGCGCCCGGGCCATTGCACAGGCATGGTTGTAGCGCGATCCTTCATATTCATCCCTGAGATCAGAATGTGCGTCAAGCTGAAGAACCGACATGTCATCATACCTGCAGGCAAACGCTTTTACAGCACCAATGCTGACGGTATGATTTCCTCCTACAATTACAGGGAACTTGCCGTCATCGATAACGGACAACACCTGCCTGCAGACAGCATCAACAAGCTTCTCCGGTGTTTCTTCCTCCGGTACCGGGTCGACTGTGTGGATCCCCAGGAGATGCACCTCCGTCGAGGTCTCAACATCATAGAACTCGAGGTTTGCCGATGCCTCCATTATGGCATCGGGTCCCCTGTCTGCTCCCCTTATCCAGGTGCTTGTCCTGTCATACGGTACAGGTACAATGATTATCCTTGAACCGGAATAATCATAAACAACTTCGTCGCCCCCGAAATTCAGGTTCCTCCTGCTCATTCACCATTCTTTTCACTCCTGTTCACGGCATCCCCGGCTGTATTCCCTTCATCGGAAGCCTTTCCCTCAGCTCCGGATGAATCAGTGCCGGTTCCGGAGGTATTCCCGGGTTCTTCCGGAACAAGCAGGTTTTTGCGCTGCAGGATATTATACCACATAATGATCTTCTTAATGTCACTTGTGTACACCCTGTCTTTTGAATAATCAGGAATAATTTCACTGAAGTATTCCCTGAGCCTGTCAGAATCTGACCTGGGATCCAGGGCCTCGCCTCCCTTCTCCTTCTCATAGATCCTGTCAAACACCCTGCCCAGGGGCATGTCTTCACTGTCAGTGAAAACAGAGATTTCCTCCAGGGAGCTTACCCGGGCAGAACTGAAGGCACTGCTTCTTTTACCTGTTTCGAGATGCTCGACAATCATCGAGTTCTTTCCCTGGGCAATAAATCTGTAAAGGCCCTGCTGGCCGGAGATCGCAACAATATCCTTTAAAACCATACAACTGTTGTTTTGTGGGTAAAATAAATCCTGTTCAAATAACTGTTTCTTTAATGTTTATCAGCACTAAATGATATTTCTTTCCTTCTTTATCTTCTCGTATGCCTCGTTGACTTTTTTAAACTTCTCCTCAGCAGTTTTTCTGTACTCTTCTCCCAGATGGCTCACTTTATCGGGGTGATATTTCATCGCCATTTTCCGGAAGGCTTTTCTTATCTCGTCGTCAGTTGCGGTCTGATCAGTTTCAAGGATCTTGTAGGCTGAGCCGGTTTCCGGAACGAACATGTTTTTTATTGACGTAAAATCGGAGGAAGAAATACCCAGGTATCCCGACATCCTTTCTATCACTTCAAGTTCCGATGGATGGACCGCTGCATCCGAAACTGATATGTTGAACAGAAGATGAATAAGCTGCAGCCTCGAGGAGTAGTCCATGTTCCTGCTTATCTGAATACAAACGTCCCTGACGGGGATATCCTGTTTCAGTATATCTTTCAGCATTCTCAATGCCTCATTGGCAGATTCAGGTCCGAATTGTCTGAGAAAGAATTGCTTTACATAGTCAAGCTCTGCCTTCACCACTTTTCCGTCAGCCTTCATCATTGCTGCTATAAGGACCAGGAGGCTGACGCCAAAATCACCCCGGGCCGTCTGGTGCTGCGGTTGTGTATACGTCCCTGCACTTACAACGGTGCTGTCGACCATGGAGCCGACCAGGAATCCAAGGAGTGCTCCGATGGGGCCGCCCATGACGAAACCCAGCCCGCCTCCTATCCATTTTGCAAACTTTCCCATCAACGCCTACCTTTTCACCTTATTTATGATCTCATTATGCACTTTAAGGACAGCAGGAACAATCATGTCATTCTCAGAATTATAAATAACATAGTCCGATTTTCTGATCCTTGCCTCATCATCCATCTGGTTATTGATCCTCTCAGTCAGTTGCTGCCTCGTAAGCTTCTTTCCCCTGATCATTCTCTCTATTCTTTCTTCCATGGGAGTAACCACGGTAAGCACTTTGTCAACAAGTTCCGACGCCCCGCTTTCAAAAAGGATTGCAGCTTCCATAATTACGTAAGGTGCCGTCTGTCCGGCCGACCAGCAGGTGAATCTGTCAAAAACCACAGGGTGGACAATTGAATTGATCTTACCGAGAAGGAACCCGTCGTTGAATATCAGTCCGGCCAATTCACCACGGTCAAGCGAACCGTTCAGGTACATGTCTCTGCCGACAGCCGAATTTATTTTATCCATTATGGTCCGGTCATTATCCATAACCAGCCTGGCTTCATGATCAGCATAAAAAACCGGTATGCCAAGTGCAGCGAACACCTTGCAAATGGTAGTCTTGCCGCTTCCGATGCCCCCGGTAACACCGAGCCTGAAAACAGTTTTATCCGGCTTTTTCATTTCCTGTTTTTCTCAATCAAAAAATCCACATCTCCCGGAGTGATCCTCAATGAAGTCAGAAATGGAGGCACATTGCGTATTTCCAGGGGGATCCGTTCAGAAGATCTTAAGTTGACCTTTTCCAAATCAAGTATAACTTCAAAAGGAATTTCCGCCAGCTTCTTGAAATCATTCACTGCAACAAGCCCCCTTACGGTAACAACATCCGGGAAGATCTTGAGATCAATCGAATCGGGCTGATTCAGTATTTTCACCGGAACCGTCATTTCAGCTTCGGTGAACTGCTCCACCGGTATGGTCACTGATACCTTCCTGACAGATGCCGAATAGTAACCGGGCAGATCCAGGTTAATGCTTTTTCTCATCGTCTCGTTTACCCTGGTGAACTTCCTGTATTTTGTCCGCACTTCAGAAATTGTATCAAGGATCCTGGAAGGTCCGGTAATCTTAATGGTTTCAGGTTCAATGCCTATACTTCCCCTGATAAAGTATTGCCGGTCAGTGATCACTTCAACAGCCGATACAACGGGTACTTTTTTCGTTACTATCCGGTCGAACCTGAAGAACAGTGTATCCGGCCTGATGTAAAGGATCTGGCATTCCGACCTCAGGTCATTCTTAAGTTTTGGAATAATGCCCGAGGTTTTCAGATAATAGCTGAGCTCCCTGCTTCCGGGGACCCTCCGGTAATTAAGGGTTGAGATATCAAGTATGGCAGGCGCCCTGGGGCCGGTCAATCTGAGTTTGAGAACCGCATAGCCGGGGCCCTTGATGTAAAGATTGAGCCGCGACGGAAGTTCATCGGCCAGGGCCCTTTCTTTCGGGAGATTCACATAGCGGACAGGATATCTTATTTCTGTTTCAATTTCCTTACCGAGTGAATTAAGATACCAGAAAATAAACGACAGCAGGAGAAAAAAGCCAAAAATAATATAATCCCTGTTAATGCTGCTTATTCCCCTGCCTGCTTTATTTCGGAGCCATATCACCATTTTGGCGTTCACGCAGCAGCCGGATGAAAAAAATATTTAATCGGTGGCCGTGGGATCCTTGAGCAGGGCATTTTTATCTACCTTGAGTTTCAGATCACCTCCGACCTCAAGCATGACATGATTGTCCTTCACTTCATAAACCCTGCCGTAAATTCCGCCGGTTGTAACAACCTTGTCCCCCTTTTTGAGGGAGCTCCTGTAATTGTTCATTTCCTTCTGCTTTTTCATCTGAGGCCTGATCATGAAGAGATAGAAAACCACAAATACGAGTAAAAGGGGCAGAAAGGTGACAAGTGCATTGCCCTGACCTGCAGTTCCGCCGGCCGGCTGACCCATCAGATACAAGAAAGCTTGACTGATCATAGTTTTAATTTATTGATTACTGACTTATTTAATTTAGCGTTTTTATGTTCCCGTCATCCGGATGATTGTCAATTGTCTGCCGATTCAATGCTTTCACCCACCAGTCCCCTGCCTGATTTATTGAAACTGCCCTTTTCCCTTATTTCCCTGACTATATTGTCAAGGATACCGTTGACAAATGTACTGCTTTTTGAAGTACAATAGTATTTGGTTATTTCAATATACTCATTAAGGGTCACCTTGACGGGTATTTCAGGGAACTCGAGGATTTCCGTAATTGCCAGCTGCATGACAATTATGTCCATCATGGCAATGCGTTCAACTTCCCAGTTGGTGGTGTTATTGTCAATCAACTCCCTGCATTGGCCTGAATTTAGTACTGCCTTCCTGAAAAGATGCCTTACAAATTCCTCATCTTCCCTGTTCTTGAACAATGGCATAAGTTCAGTTCCTTCACCTGTCTCTGGTTTGAACTTCTTGAGGGTCTTCTCGATCATCAGCACGACATACTCTGTATCATCGTTCCAGAAAATGCTTTGCTCCTCGAGGTTTGCCTCAAGGTCTTCCGAAACCGCAAAAAGCTCCGTAACCAGGCTGATAATGAATTTCCTGTCGCCTGCATAGCCGTATTCTTCAGAAGCCATGTATGACTCATATTTCTTCCATGCGATCATACCTGCATACATGAGCCTCGGTATATGCTGATAATTTGACCATGAAAGCTTCCTGGAAGAAATATAATCATTGAACGACCTGTTTTTCCGCAATTGGACAATAACCTGATTATCAATAAATTTTCTTTTCGGGTTCAGGTCCTCGGGAGTGGGTATTCGTTTCTGAAGAGCCTGATCGATCTTTCCGGCGGCAACATCTGCAACTTCAAGGACAAGGAGCAGGAGAAGATGATAGAGATCGTAAGTCTTGCCTATGCTGAACATCATCTCTTTTTCAGCCAGTTCAAGATTTCCATCATCTCTTCTGTTAAATGCATACAGGGCCATCATGGCTTTGATGCGCAAAAGTCTACGGCTTATCATCAGTAAAGAACCTCAAATTTGTGCTGCAAAAATAATCTTTTTCAACTTCCATCAGCACACCATCTCTAAAATATGACACAATTGACTGAGCTTGTTATTATTTTAAAAAATATTTTTACATTTGACAGGGATAACACCAGCCTAACCTAAACTGACGCAGAAATGGAAGAAGAAGCCGGAATTAAAGAAGCTACAGTTGGTACTGAAGAAAAAGCCAACAAGGAAGAGATCTTTACCAGGGTTGTACGAGCAGGAAAAAGAACCTATTTTTTTGATGTCAAGGCTACAAGGAAAGATGATTATTACCTGACTATTACGGAAAGCAAAAAACGCCTGGGTAAAGAGGGCAAGGTATTTTACGAAAAACACAAAATATTCCTGTATAAGGAGGATTTTGAGAAATTTACCGATGGCCTCAAAGATGCCGTAAGCTTTATTGATAATGGTGACGGCGGATTAAAACAGCTTGTAGTATCCCGGCCCGGGAATGATACGAAACACGAATCACAAAGCATTTCCACCGAAGAATTTACCAATATCGAATTTGACGATCTGGGAAATAATAAAGAAGTATCATTCTGAATGTCTGACTATATACTTCTGATACTCGCAATTGTTCTGATGATCCTTGGAATAATCGGATGTCTTGTGCCTGTACTTCCCGGTCCGCCGCTGAGTTACCTGGGAATGATCCTTCTGCATTTTTCCAGATTTGCTGACTTTTCCGCCAATATTCTTATCATCATGGCTGCCATTGCAGTTCTGGTCACAGTGCTCGATTACATTGTACCCGTTTGGGGCACGAAGAGGCTGGGAGGTTCAAAATATGGGATCCGCGGAGCCACAGTCGGCCTGATCATCGGGCTTTTCCTGGGACCGCCGGGGATAATAATCGGGCCATTCATAGGTGCTTTCGTAGGAGAGCTGATTTTCAAGGATGATATCAGGTATGCCCTGAAAGCGGGTTTCGGAAGTCTTCTCGGATTCCTGACCGGCATAGGACTGAAACTGGCAGCGTCATTTACAATGACTTTTTATTTTGTTAAGGAGCTGATTGCCTGACAGCAGGCAAAAGCCTGTCCATGTGCCTTTTTCACCGCTGCCGTCAGTCCGTCAATGTTGCAACCATCACAGCCTTAATTGTATGAAGCCTGTTTTCAGCCTGATCAAAAACCACTGAATGCCTTGATTCAAAGACTTCTTCAGTAACTTCCATGCCGTCAAGTCCGAATTTACTGAAAATCTCCTCCCCCACCTTTGTCGCACGATTATGATACGCGGGCAGGCAGTGAAGGAATCTGACATCCGGGTTTCCGGTTTTTTCAACTGTCCTCATGTTCACCTGGTATGGTTTCAGCAGTCTTATCCTCTCTTCCCATGCCGAATCGGGCTCGCCCATTGATACCCATACATCGGTATAAAGGAAATCAGCTCCCCTTACAGCTTCATCAAGATCATCAGTGATCAGTATCCTGGCACCTGTTTCGCCTGCAATAATCCGGCAGCGGTCAACAAGATCCCTTCCCTGCTGGAAGTCAGGCGGAGCTGCAGTCCTGAAATCCATTCCCATCTTTGAAGCCCCGACCAGCAGGGAATTGCCCATATTGTACCGCGCATCACCCAGATAACAGAAAGAGATGCTTTCAAGGGGCCTGTCGGAGTGCTCGGCCATTGTCATCAGGTCAGCCAGAACCTGGGTGGGATGAAATTCATTGGTAAGTCCGTTCCAGACCGGAACGCCTGAATATTCCGACAGTTCTTCTACAATCTCCTGCCCGAACCCCCTGTATTCGATTCCATCGAACATCCTTCCCAGTACCCTTGCAGTATCCCGCATCGATTCCTTCTGTCCGATCTGGGTGCCTGCGGGCCCCAGATACGTCACATTGGCTCCCTGATCATAGGCTGCAACCTCAAAGGCACATCTGGTACGCGTTGAGGTCTTTTCAAAAATAAGGGCTATGTTCTTCCCCCTAAGGTACTGCTTCTCGGTCCCCGATTTTTTTGCTTTCTTCAGGCTGGCGGCAAGATCAAGGAGATATTGTATTTCTTCCGTCTTAAAATCAAGCAGCTTAAGGAAGCTGCGGTTGCGAAAACTTATTGTCATGAATTTACCGGTTTATGATTGAAATGATGATTGGCCGATTCTTTGAAGGGAGCAAAAGTAATTGTTTTTTATGATGATTGAAATATCCGGAGCAACAGAATGAAGCCGGCATTAAATTTGCAGGAATTATATACCTTGCGGATGATTTGCGGGATGCACCGGACACCCGCATTTCAGCGTGCAGGCGCCGGGGCATGAAATCAGATGCCGGATGCCACTAAACATATTAAGTTTTATTTTTGATATCTTTACGGTCCGGAATTAAAAAAAATATCTACATTTAGATGCGTAATTCAAGTCAGAGCGTGACCAGGTCCGGATATATTCATCTTTTTATCTTTTTTGCAATTTCCCTGAATTATTCGTGCAGCAAGAACGGATCGGGTAATCTGGATCAGGGTGAGATCCACTACATTGTGGAATATCCTGAGAATTCCACCATTCTTCCCCCTGAACTTATGCCCAAAACCATGGTGGTATCATTTAAAAACAACAACCTCCTGTTTGAACTCGTTTCTCCCTTTGGCAATTCGGGGATAACCAATCTTTCCAATCCGTCGAAGAAGATCTACGACACCTATTTCAGCCTGTTCACAATAAGGTGTTTTTATCCTGCCAAACCTGGAGAAACATATCCGGGCTTCGAGTCAATGGAAGGGATGCAGATCAGGAAGACCGCAAAAACTGCACAGATCTGCGGCCTTCATTGCAAAAACGCAGAAGTCACTGTCCCCTCTGCTCCGGGGCGCATATACGATATCTGGTATACAAATGATATCCCGATAAGCAATCCCAATGCATCAACACCCTATGCTGAAATAGACGGTGTTCTTATGAGCTTTTTCTATCTTATGGGGAAATCGGAATTCCATTTTGAGGCAGCGAATATTTACAGGAAGCAAATTCCCGACGATGCATTTGACAGGAGATCCCGGTTCAATGAAGTTTCAAAAAACGATCTGATAAGGTTCATAAGCAAAATGGTGAGCCTGTAATGATAAGCGTCCCGTTACAGAGCCGGGAGGCAAAATGGTTCAATAAAAGCCGTTATTTCTGCATGTCCGGAAAAAGTCCGATATCCTCAACCCATTCAGTCATTCATTTTGTTTTTCAATCCCTGATAGTTCAAAATTATTACCTTTGTGATGCTTTTCCGGGGTACGATGGCAATTGGTCAGCCTTACCCCGCAGAAATCAAAACCGGCAATGAAAAAGGAGAAGGAAGAATCAGTCAGGAAAAAAGGGCAAAACAGTGGGAAAACCAGTTCATTCTTCAAAGATGAGAGAATTAAATTTGTTTTGGGCGCACTGATCACCGGCTTCGCCATCTATCTCCTGCTTGCATGCATTTCCTATATTATATCATGGAAGACCGATCTGAGCCTTCCCGACTCAGAGGTGTTCTCTGAACCCGGTGTGAACGTAAGGAACTGGTCGGGGAAAAGCGGTCATTTCCTGGCCAAGATGATAATCGGGTTCGGATTTGGCTACGGGGCTTTCTTCATCCCCCTGATCATCGGGGTAACCGGGTTGTATCTTCTTCATTTCCCGGGAATCAGTCTTTTCAAACTTATCACAAAATTCACCCTTGCTGCCATTCTTTTATCCCTTCTTCTGGGCTTTGTTTTCGGGGACATGGACGGTTATCTTTACGGCGGGCCGGGCGGGAAGCAGGGATACGAGATCACCCGCTGGCTGAAGTCATTTGCAGGAAATACCGGCACAGCAATTATGCTTCTGACCCTGACCCTTGCATACCTGGTATTTGCCCTGAGATTCAAGCCTGAAACCTTTACCGGCAGGATTCCTGCAACAATAAAAGGCGTTGTTCCCGTCATCAGATTCGGCAAATCATCGGACAAGAACATTGCTGATGAAGCAGGATCCGGGGGCCGGGATGCAGATGAGGCTGATGCTGAGGAAGAAGGTGATTCCGGGGAATTTTCCGGGGAGAAGGATCCGGAAAACTCATCATATGCAATTAACAGGCCCGGAAATGATGACAATGACAGGGGAAGCATACGGAAGGGAGGATCGATAATTCATGTGATTGACAGGGATGGCGTGCAGGGACCGGAACCGAAGCCTGATCAGCCTGAAATAAACAGGCCGGAAATCACCGGCATCCTGACGGAAGAAGAAGTTCAGCAGATCATGGAAGACTACGATCCAAGGCTCGATCTGTCGCGATATAAGTTCCCTCCCGTCTCGATCCTGAAGGAATATAAAACCTCTGCTGATTCTGATGACAGTGAAGTTCTTGAGAACAAGGAGATCATAACCAGGACGCTTGCTGACCACAAGATCAATATCAGGCACAAGGCTGCAACCGTAGGGCCCACGGTCACTCTCTACGAGATTGTTCCCGAAAGCGGAGTTAAAATATCCCGCATAAAATCGCTCGAAAATGACATTGCGCTTAACCTCTCCGCGCTTGGGATCAGAATAATAGCACCCATTCCCGGCAGGGGTACTGTTGGTATTGAGGTTCCGAACAAGAATCCAAAGATCGTTTCCATGCGCTCCCTGATAACATCGAGGGTGTTCCAGGAAACGAAATATGACCTGGCGCTTGCCCTCGGAAGAACCATTACAAACGAACCCTTTATCGTTGACCTGACAAAAATGCCCCACCTGCTTGTTGCCGGGGCAACCGGACAGGGAAAGTCAGTTGGCATAAATGCAATAATCACATCCATACTTTATAAAAAGCACCCCTCTGAAGTAAAATTTGTACTGATCGATCCCAAGCGGGTTGAGCTTCCCCTTTACGCAAAGATCGAACGGCATTTCCTTGCGAAGCTCCCCGGAGATGAGGACGCAATAATCACCGACACGCAGAAGGTTATCAATACGCTCAAATCACTGACCTTCGAGATGGACAACAGGCTGGAACTTCTCAAGGAGGCCCAGTCGCGGAACATAAAGGAGTACAATGACAAATTCATTTCACGAAGGCTGAATCCGGAGAAAGGTCACAGGTATCTTCCCTATATTATTCTCATAATAGATGAGTTTGCCGACCTGATCATGACAGCAGGCAGGGAGATCGAACCTCCCATCGGGAGGCTGGCACAGCTTGCCAGGGCTGTAGGGGTGCACCTGATCATTTCAACACAAAGGCCTTCCACCAATATCATAACCGGATTTATCAAGGCGAATTTTCCCACCAGGATCGCATTCAGGGTGTTTTCATCAATTGATTCCCGCACAATAATTGATGCTACCGGAGCCGACAGGCTGGTGGGACGCGGAGACATGCTCGTTTCGTCAGGAGCCGAACCGGTAAGGGTTCAGTGCGCTTTTATCGACACTCCTGAAATTGAAGAACTTACCTCTTTCATCGGATCACAGCAGGGCTATCCTGATGCCATGCACCTTCCTGAATACATTGACGACAGTGAATCAGGACAGGCTGAGGTGGATCTGCGCAAGCGCGATTCAATGTTTGATGACGCGGCAAGGCTCGTCGTTCAGCATCAGCAGGGATCAACCTCCCTCATTCAGAGAAAACTGTCAATAGGATACAACAGGGCCGGAAGGATAATCGATCAGCTCGAAGCTGCAGGTATTGTCGGTCCGTTCGAGGGAAGCAGGGCCAGGGAAGTCCTGATCTCCGACTTTATGCATTTGGAACAGATTTTGAAGAGTCTGGACTAGATCACATATATAATGAAAAAGATTCTGCTTCCTGCCTTTCTTCTCCTGCTCCCCTGGGCCCGGGGATTTTCACAGAATGACGCTGCGGCCCTTGCAGTCCTTGACAGGTTTTCCGCCCGGGCCCTCGGTGCACCTTCCGTTTCGATGGAATTTAACCTCCGTACCGAAAACCAGGCTGACAATACCGTCAGTACCCGGAAAGGCTCCGTTATCCTTGCCGGGGATAAATACATGCTGGATCTCGAAGACAATATCATATGGTTCAACGGAACAACTTCATGGAACCTCCTGCCGGCAGAAAAGGAAGTTACGATCACCGCTCCCGGAAAGAATGATGATTCGTTCCTGAGCAGGCCCTCACAGATATTTTCATTGTACAGAAAGGGCTACAAATCAAGGCTGCTGGAAGAAAAAGCAGACTCATACCTCATCGATCTCTATCCGGAGGAGCTTGAAAGCGATCATGTAAGGATAAGGCTGAAAATAGGAAAGCCCGCCCCTGATCTCAAAAGTCTTGAATACAAGTACAAGAACGGGACAACCATAACCATTGATGTTACATCATTCGATCTGAAGAAGAGCCCCGGGGGCACCACATTCATTTTTGAGCCGGAAAAACACAGGGGTGTGGAAGTCATCGACATGCGATGACACTGCAAGCCTACCTCTCGGGATATGCGATCCGCGCATGATAGATATTCAGGAGTCTTTTTACAAAAACCCGCTTAATATCAGTCACATCCCTGAACGTAAGAGGTGTCTCGGAAAAAAGACCGTCCTGCTCCTGCAAATATATTATCCTTTCAACCAGGTCGCTTATCTTGTCTTCCGTGTAATCAGGCAAAGTCCTTGAGGATGCTTCCACCGAATCGGCCATCATCACAATTGCAGTTTCCTTTGAAAAGGGTTTGGGGCCGGAATAGGAGAAATTCTTCTGCATGTCGGTTCTGTCGGGATTCTTATCGAGGAATTTCTTGTAGAAAAAATATGCAACGGAAGTTCCGTGGTGAGTCTGGATGAAATCAATTATCTGTGAGGGCAGCTTGTATTTCCTGGCAAGTTCAACCCCTTCCCTCACATGGTCGATGATTATTTCTGCGCTCTTTTCCGGATCAAGCCTGTCGTGAGGGCTGAATCCTTCCGACTGGTTCTCGATGAAGTATTGTGCATTGACAACTTTCCCGATGTCATGGTACAGGGCGCCGGTCCGGGCAAGGAGGTTGTTCGCGCCGATTTCCCTTGCAGCCTCCTCGGCAAGGTTTGCAACCTGCAGGGAATGCTGGAAGGAACCGGGGGCACTCTCGGAGAGCTTTCGCAGAAGCGGCTGGTTGGTATCTGCCAGCTCAAAAAGGGTGGCATCGGAAAGGAACCTGAAGGTTTTTTCGAACACGAAGATCAGCGGATATGAAAGGAGCAGCAGAACCCCGTTTCCTGCGAACCAGATGTAATTCCTCCACTTCATGTTCTCAAGGCTTCCTTCCTGCATTATGCCAATACCGAAGTAAACCACCGAGTATGCAAGGAAAACCATGAATGCGGTAAAGAACAACTTTGCCCTTCTGTTAATGTTGGTCAGTGAAAAGATCACAATAACCCCCGCCAGGTAGCTGATGAAAACGAATTCAAATGAGTTTGGCACAATGAACCCTGCCAGCATGATGGCAATGAGGTAAACAAACAGTGCGAGCCTCGAATCATAGAAGGTCCTGATCACAATCGGAATGATTGGCAGCGGCACAAGAAAAACCACATCTGCAGGTGCAAGTAGCATCAGCCTGATAATGGCAATGAAAAGAAGTATGATAAGGATGATGAAGAATGTTTTCTGGGTTGAACTGAGAACATCAAACCTGAAATTGTACATGAAAAGGTAAAGAGCCATATAGCATGAACAGACCAGTATCAGCCTTCCCAGCACCACGAGCCATCTGTCGTACATCCCAAGGCGCCTTTCCGATTCGTCCCTGAGCGATTCGAGAATCAGGTATTTTGAATCATTCACTATCTCTCCGCGGCTCACTATCAGTTCACCCTCCTGGATCATTCCCCGGTTTGGGCTTATCTCATTCAGCATCCTGTCCCTGACCGCTGATGAGGTCTGTGAATCATATATCAGGTTTGGCCTGATAAAATTGTAAAATGCAACATTCTCAAGAAAATCATGAGCCGGCTTATCCGCAGCTGTTTTGAAACTGCCCATAAGTTCTTCCTTTTCTTGCTCCGCAGCCAGGTAGGCAGTCTTTAGAAGATAGAAGGAAGCGATTGGTTTTTTTTCAGCGATTTTCCCGTTGATTATGGTAACATAGCTGAAATTCTGGCTATAGGACGACCCGATTGCATCAGTTTCAAGAATTCCCTTCCGGTAGATCTCCGACAGGATCGCTGCCAGCTCTTCCCGGAGCCTGTTTTTCAACGATGCCGGCACTTGTTTGTGTGCTGACAGATAATTATTCATGAAAGCATCGAGGTATTCCTTAAAATTATCGACTTCCCGGGATGATATTTCCGGGTTTGCCCTGAAATATGGAGTGAAATTCCTGGATATGCTGTCACGCTCCCTTGCAATTACCGGAGCGGGCTTCAGCACCGGAAAATCCCATGGTGCGATGAGTGATGAATTCAGCCAGGGCTTTCCTTTCTGGAATTCATACCTGAATTTGCCTTCGCGGGGAGAGATGAGCACCACAATAATTGCACTTGCAATAAAGAAAGCCAGATGAAAGAGATACTTCCGGTCCGGTTTTATTTCAGGGACCCTCCTTGAATCAGCCATTATGTTCCTGTTAAAGACTTAACTGACGATCAATGGCAAAAATATGCTTTTTTTCATTATCCCTCACCTGCAGGGGTCATTTAAATCCCGCTGCATGCCTTCGCAAGGGGAGTCATTAATTTGTTAATTTTGAGAAAAATCAAAACCAATGGAAAAATATATCTGTGAGAACGTCTTTGTTCCTTTGCGTTCTGCTCCGTCGCATAAATCAGAGATGCTCAGCCAGGTGCTCTTTGGCGAGAAATATACCATTACCGGCAGTGCCGGCCACTGGTACAAGATCAGGACCTGCTTTGACGGCTATTCCGGCTGGATCGACATGGACCATCTGCATCATTCTGCCGATACTGACGGTTCGGGGGGCAATGTAATTACAAAACCGCTGCTTTGCTTCAGACCCGACGGGACGAGGCTTGTACTTGAGCCGGGTTGTGAAATATATCATCCTGATTTTGAAAGGAAGACATTCCTGCTTGCTGGAAAAACATACACTGCCGGGGATGAATTAAGCGAAGGCATTATCAGGAATGACCTTTCTCTTCCCGACACTGCCATGAGGTTCCTGAACAGTCCGTACATCTGGGGAGGAAGAATTCCTTCCGGGATTGATTGTTCAGGTTTCACCCAGCTGGTTTACAAGCTTCTTGGCACTGGTATTCCCCGCGACAGCAGGCAGCAGGCAGAAAAGGGAGAAAGCATCAGTTTTCTTGAGGAAGCCATGGCGGGCGATCTTGCCTTCTTTGACAATGAAAGAGGGGTGATAACCCATGTGGGGCTCATCCTGGCCAAAGGGCTCATCATTCATTCATCGGGCAGGGTGAAGATCGATATTATCGATCAGCAGGGCATTTTCAGGCAGGGTAAATATTCACATCATCTCAGGCTGATAAAAAGAATTCTGTAGGTAATTGCATCTGATAATCACCGCCGAAGCGGCCTTTATTCAGGTATGGGATTTTAAAGTCAGGTTTGTTCCATACCGGATAGTTTCCTTAAAGGAACGGAACGCTGTAAGGAAGCAGAATCCTTTCTTTGAAGAGTATTATATTACTTCCCTGTAACAATCAGAAAAAAAAAGGATGCAGTAATCTGCATCCCTGATTTTTTCAACAGAGCCGGTTACTGTGAACCGCCGCCGGCCCACCAGACCTTCTGCTTATGTGTGTCTTCGCCCATATGCGCAACAGCTGCTTCAACGTTGGCTTTATTCAGTGTGAATTCAGATGCCGGATATCTGAATCTTGCAACCACATCACTTCCTGATTCGGCACCGGGAGAGGGCGTGAACAAAATCTCTGTTCCGTCAATAACAGCAGTGACGTCACCAGGTTTAACCAGCGATCCGGGGTAGCCTGTTCTCCTGTATTCTGCCCATGCCTCATGGGGCTGCATCAGAAGATGGATATATTTCTGGGTGATAACCATCTCCTTTTTACCTTCGCCGCTGGCAGCATTAAATCTGTTCATTACTCCGGTGAGATATGCATCGTCCCTGTCCACTGCCTCCCATTTCTCAAATGAAGCCCTGATACCTTTCTCAAACCAGTCCGCATCCCATCCTTCAACTTCGGAGATCATGAAACAAACCGTGGAATAATCGAGAAATGTGGTGGGGAAGCTGGCATTCAGAAACACAGGATTCCTGGCATACAGGCTGATCCTGTTGCTGGCATTGTCGACCCACCATTTTTGCGTGACAACTTCAGTCATTCCATAGGGAACACCTGCTCTTTCGGTCAAAAAAGTTGTAAAAACAGGATATCGCGGATCTCTCAGTCCCTGAAACGGGTTGACAAAAGACTGGTTGTTATTGCCTTTTATCAGTTCAATAAAGCCTGCGGTAAAAGTAAAGTCGTTCCTTTGCTCAACATAAAAGCCATTGTACCAGGGAGCCTCATTGGGGGTTCCTGAAGCTGAAAACCGGAACATTGCATTGTCTTCATTGCTTTCCATCACACCATCGGCAATTGCATTCCGGGCTTCCTCAAGGTATGCAGGATCTGCATTTGCAGCCCTGAGAGCCAGTCTCAGCCTGAGGGAATTGGCAAGTTTCATCCATTTTTCAAGATCACCGCCATAGAAAACATCTCCGCTTTCGAAACCACCGGTCGTGGAGTTCTCAAGCATTGTCCGGGCCTCATTCAGTTTTTCAATAAGACCGTCATATATTGCTTTCTGCGGGTCATAGACCGGCTGAGGGAAGTTATCCACATCCAGGGCCTGAGAGTAGGGAACGTCCCCGAAATAATCAGTCAGCAACTGAAACACCCATGCTTTCATTATTTCGGCAATCGCTATCTGCATGTTATTGTCGCCGTACAGATTTGCATACCTGTCCCTGGTTTCGGGATCTGTATTCAGATTGATTATTTTCTGAAGGCTATTCATGTAGATATAGTTATTCCTGAAAAATCCGTCGGTAACACCTGATCTGAAAGCATAGCGGTCTTCGGATGTATAGTTTCTCTGTGCAAAATACTGTGCGGCAAGTGCAGACTGCCGTCCGGCATACCACACGTCAAAGTCGTTCCAGGCAAAGTCCCTGATAGCCTGGGTAAGCAGTGCCGGAGTTGAGACCTGCGTAACCGCGTTCGGATTTGTATTGATCTTGTTGAAGTCCTTCTCACATCCGGAAAAAGTAATCAGGATGAAGGCTGTTATCAATAATTTATATCTCATTGGAGTATTCATTTTGTTTCTTATTAAAAGTTAAAGTTCAGACCCACGCCATAAGATACGGTACTTGGAAGGTATCCGCCCTCAATTCCCTGAGCGTTGCTTCCAGCCATCTGAAGATACTCGGGATCGAAATGCCTGGTGGCAGCTCCGAAGATTGCCAGGTTGCGTGCAAAGGCTGAGAGTCGTACTCCCTTCACCGGACCGGTCCAGGCTGTCGGGAAGTTATAGCCGAAGCTGACCTCCCTGAGTTTTATGAAATCAGTCTTGAAAATACTCTGCCTGTCGGGGCCGTCATAGTGCTGTTCAGCCCATATCTGGCCATCAAGGCGTGTGGAATTCCTAACAGGTGAATCGCTGGCATCACCGTCGGCTGTAAGATATGTAATTGCTCCGGTTACAGAGTTGTATGAACCGTAAACTCCATCCAGGAGAACGCCTCCGCCGTCGGCAACGTCATCCCTGATATTCATGCCGTTCCCGTTGATTGCGGCCGACTCTTCAAGAATACCTGAATATATGCCCCACATATAAGACAGGTAGTACATGCTGCCCCCTTTTTGTGCGTCGAACAGCACATTAAGATCAAAACCTTTATATCTCAGGGAATTTGATAATCCTGCAGTAAGATCAGGAGTTACTTTTGCAAGCGGCTTAATTTCTGATGGAATATAGTTGCCGCTCGGATCAATTATCACATTGCCCTGATTGTCCTTAACGAAATCGGTACCATAAATGATCGGATAGGTCATGCCGACGAATGCGCCGCTCTGAACTTTAAACGGTCCGCTGCCAAGCGTCAGGTAGTCAAGTCCGGGTCCGATCTCTTTTACTTTATTGTCGAGGGTTGCAACGTTGAGCATAATATCCCATGAGAAATCCCTGGTCCTGACAAGTGTGCCTCCCAGAGCAATCTCAAGCCCCTTGTTGACCATTTTCCCCGCATTGATATTCTTGTAGCCGTAACCGCCTGCGCCTGATATGCGGACAGCAACGATCTGATCAATGGTAGCCTTGTAATAATATGACAGGTCAAGACTGATCCTGTTCTGAAGGAATCTGAATTCGGCCCCAACTTCCCATGAATTCGTCCGCTCCGGCTTCAGTTCAGCATTGGCCATTGTATCTGAGAATCCCATCCTGGGATTAAGAACTCCGTAAACATCGGTAAATGATGTATTGAGAGTGACATAATTCAACAGGTCGTAAGGGCTTGTATCATTTCCGACCTGAGCAACTCCACCGCGTAACTTTGCAAATGAAAGGATATTATTTCTCTTAAGTCCTTCCAGCTCTGTCACTACAAAGCTCAGTGTTGCCGATGGATAGAAGTAGGAGCGATGGCCCTCGGGCAGAGTCGATGACCAGTCGTTGCGACCCGTAAGCTCAATGAATATCATACGGTTATAATCGAAACTTGCATTTGCATAGAGGCTGTTGATCCGCTTCCATGTACGGGTATCATAAACGCTTGGTTTATTGTAGGAGTTGGAAAGGTTGTACAGTTCAGGTATCATCAGTCCGCCTATTGTCACGCCGCCGTCCCTGTAATATTTTTTGTCGAGGCGGTTCCCTCCGAAAAGAGCTGTCAGCCCGAACTTGTCGGCACCGAACCGTTTGTCAGCCGTGAAAAAGAATTCGCTGCTTACATCGAGGTTGGTATAAACGCTCTTATAATACTCGGAAATTGCCTGGGAGCCGATTGCCATTCTTTCTTCGGCAAGGAGCTTATAGTAATCGACACCCATCCTTCCGGTAAGCCTGAGCCAGGGCGTGATTCTGAGGTTGGCGCCGTAGTTGCCATAGAAACGGTCGCGCCTGTCGTTTTCATAGTTCTCGTAACTTGACCAGTATGGATTGTCCGTATATTCCGGTGTCGGATCGTCATAATCCCTCCTGTTCCAGGTACGCTGGTCACCCGCCGGAGTTTTATAATCTTCAAGTGCTTTGTAGTCGACGTTGGTGTGTATCCACTGCCACATCTTCTGTACGGGATTCCTGTCACCGTATCCTGTTTCAGGGCGTCCGACCGCAATGTTCTGAACATAATTTGCATTGATCCATGTGTCGAGGTATTTGTTGACAGTGATGTTTCCGCTGAGGTTAACAGTGTTCTTTTTCAGGGTGCTGTTCGGATAAATCCCTTTCACATCCATATTGGTGAATGAAACGCGCAGGCCTCCCCTGCTGTTGTTTGCATTAATTGCAACGTTATTGGTAACATTTACGCCACGTCTGAAGAAGTAAGTGTAATCATTCTCCGGATATACCCATGGAACCTCCCTGAGATAGGATTGTGTGTTCGATTCATCGAATGCGTTCCACGGCAGCACCATCACTGAAGGGTCAAGTTTTGGCCCCCAGCTTTCATCTATCTCATATGACGGATAATTGTATGTTCTGCCGTCGATTTCAATCTCATTGAAGCCCCCGTAGCCGCCGCCATAAAGTTTCTGGTATCTGGGAAAATATTTCGCTTCTTCGAAACTCAGGCTGGAATTGACAGAAACCCCGAATGGTTTATCGGCAGAGGTGCTGCCTTTTTTTGTGGTAACCATTACAACACCGTTTGCTGCCCTGGAACCGTAAAGGGCCGAAGCGCTTGCTCCCTTCAGCACCGAAACTGATTCTATATCATCGGGGTTAATGTCGGAAGCAAGGTTGCCCAGATCATAGCCGCCTGCGCCGGTTGCTCCATATGAATAGTCGGAGTTGTCGATCGGAATTCCGTCAACGACGAACAATGGCTGGTTGTTTTTGGTCAGTGAAGTATTGCCGCGGATATTTATCCTGGCTCCGCCGCCCATCTGTCCGGATGCAGATGTGATCTGAACACCGGCAACCCTTCCTGAAAGAGTGCCTATTACATTGGGTGTGCGAACCCTCGACAGATCATCCCCCTTCACATCCTGCACTGCATAGCCGAGGGCCTTCTTTTCACGGGAAATACCCAGTGCAGTAACAACAACCTCATCCAGTCCTACAAGGTCGGATTCCAGGCTGCAGTCAATAACCGTACGATTGCCTGTTTCAATTTCAAGGGCCTTCATTCCGATATATGAGAATACAAGAGTAGCGGCATTTCCGGGGATATTTATTGAATATCGTCCGTTTATATCAGTCACCGTGCCTATTGTGGTCCCTTTAACCTGAACGGTTACTCCGGGGACGGGTCCCTCTCCCTCCACGGCGGAGCTAACCGTGCCGGTAATTATTCTTGTCTGTGCAAACAGAAACAGAGTTCCTGAGAACACAAACATTACAAGCAACAATAGTAGTTTTTTCATACAAATAAGCATTTGGTTTATAATTTTAGCCGCCAAAGATAAAGAGTTAAAAAAAAATTCAGCATTTACGGTATTTCTATTAATTAATTTTAACAGCTTTTTAGAATTCATTTACATTTCAGGCATAAAAGCTTTCATATTGGCAAAACCCACCCGGCAACCTGATGATGATATTCACCCCGGGAGCAGCTATTCAGCCTGGCTGGAAGAAAAAAAAAGGGTGTTTCATGAGAAACACCCTCTGTTTAAATATTTGATACTTTATTCCTGGGTGAGGTTTGCTGTCAGGACGGTTTTGCCCCCGAGGTAACTGGCTCCGTATTTGGCTGCTATCCAGAAGCCATCTTCAGGGAACCAGATATCATAGTCAATTTTCATTGTGGGTTTGGCCCCGCAATTATCCCATGTACCGCTTCCCTTGATCTTGTATCCGTCGATATAGTCGGTTTCGCAGAAATACTGCTCAGGGATCACCAGTGTTCCGTTGGGATTGACGGTAACCTTGCAGCTGCCGCCGGCAAGAAGTAATACTGCCACCAGAAGTGAAGTTAACCTCTGCGTATAGGATTTCCCAGGTATCCACGGGTCGGACACATGGTGCTGACCGATACGATCAGCAGGGCATTTTCAGGCAGCGTAAAAAATCACATCATCCCAGGCTTATATAAAGATATGGATTATGGTTTATAATAATAATCGTTGGGAATAATGTTTCCCGGTTTATATAGATAAAAAAAAGAAGGCTGGTTAATTCCAGCCTTCTCCATGAATTCCTATGTTAGAATTCGGTACCGCCAGCCCACCACGTCTTATCTGTAAAGACCTTAGCGGGAGGAATGTTTGCTGAGTTGGAGGAGTATTCTGATGTACCGTAGGGGAATCTCCATACAAACCCTGCTGTTGCGTTGTTAGGATTCTTAAGAGTCAGGAATGAGGGTTCTCTTCTGAAATCATTATATGCCTCGATAGCCTCAAACTCATAAAACGCTATGTACTTCTGGGTAAGTATCTCCTTGAGTTCATTTCCTGCTGTAAGCAGTGGTTGCACACTGGTTGTGAAGTAATCGTTTGCATTATCAGCAGTTAGCTTATGGAAAAGGAAATTAGCTGTTATAGCCTCCTGTAAGGTTGTCTGCCAGGTTGCATCAGCGGTCCGGAATTTAGCTTCAGCCTCGATGAATTTTAATTCATGATATGTCATCAGGGGTGTTGGAGCAGTACGGCCGTCAGCAGTAAGCTTTGAAGTTGAGTAAATGCCCCCTTGTGACTCTGTAGCGGTTCCATTTGGTGCAGGATTATAGTTATCACCTACCTTAAGAAAGTAAACAGGGATCCTGGGATCATTCCTGGCCACCATGATGTCGTACAGAGTCGTGCTGACCGACAGATGCGTCCTGTCTGCAAGGAACTGATACCAGGGGTTTTCCCCGGTAGCGGTTTCCTCATATTTTGCAAACACAAAATTATCAGCATTGCTTGTAAACCCGTTAGGGATAGCAGCGAGTGCTTTTGTGGCAGATGCGGGATCGACATTTGTAAGCCTGAGGCAATAGCGGGCCTTCAACGAATTAGCAGCCTTGATCCATTTTGCTTTTGCCGTGGCCGCTGATCCGCCATAAATATAATCTCCTGCAACTGAAATATTTGAAGCAGCGTTCAAGGAAGCGATACCGTCTTCGAGGTATTGGATGATCTTAGGATATATCGTTGACTGCTTATCATATTTAGGTTGCAGTTTTTCAGATCCTTTGAGAGCTTCTATCCATGGAACTTCACCCCACATATCCGTCAGAACTGCAAGATTATACGCTGTCAGTATCTGGGCAATTCCGCGGGCATAAAGATTATCTTCATCTCCGGTGGACGGGTCGGTTTTTTTGATCATATCGTCAAGAACCATGAGATTATCGTAAAGAGAATTCCAGTTGTTGTTGAACAATGTGGATGCAGTCTGACCGACACGTTTATCAGCTGCAGCTGACTGAGCCCAGGTACCAGCGCTATGTTCAATGTAGACAGTTGCATACCATGCAATATCTGTTCCGGTTGTTGTGAATGCAGAGTTCAGTATCACATCGGGAAGTTCGCTCTGGGCACTCATTGTAAGTGCATTGTTAACGTCTTTGTTGATATGGTCCATCAGTTCTTCACTGCATGATGTTATTAACAGTGAAGCCAAAGCAATGAACAGTAGTTTAATTGTTTTCATATACTAATGAATTATTGGACTTTAGTTAAAATGTAAGGTTAATGGTCACTCCGTAGGATGTTGTCTGAGGCAGGGACATATAATCAAATCCCATCTGACCATTACCCATACCTTGCGATGTTTCAGGATCCACGTTCGGTAATGTTGACCAGAGCAGGAAATTACGGCCGATAAGGCTCACTGAAGCTCCTTTCATTTTTATGGGGGCCACGATTTTTTTAGGCAATGTAATGTTGAGGGCAACTTCCCTGAGCTTGAAATATGAATTTTCATACACGTTCATCTCATCTATTGTTCCCATTACGTCATTGTAGAAATCAGGATATGCATAGATGTCCTCTCCACCGCCACGGGTAATATTATTCACAGCGCCGGTGGTGGCAAGTACTCCAACACCCTTTGCGTTCTGCATATCTTTATACTGGAATGGAGTTGAACGATCTTCTGTATATGCAGCAGAACCATAAAGTGCCATCAGTCGGTTTGTTCCCGAGTAAATATCACCTCCTTTTTTCCAGTCGAACTGGGCCGACAGGCTGATCCATTTGTAAGTGAATGTATTGATTATCGCCATTATAAAATCAGGTGACACATCTCCAATCTTGCCTGATCCTCCAGACATGGGCATACCGTAATAGTCGCTGTTTGGATCATCGTCAATAAGGATATTGCCTTTATTGTCACGAGCCATCATTTCTCCGTAGATAGTGGGATATGTCTGGCCTGCAAAAGCGGCAACATAAGGTGTGGTAAATCCGACAAGTCCAACACTTTCAATACCTTCAGCCAGCGAAACGACTTCATTCTTTATCTTGGTGAAATTCACGTTGATATTCCAGTCAAAGCTGGAGGTTCTGATCGGTGACACATAGAAAACAAGTTCATGCGCCTTTGCTGTCATTTCTCCGGCGTTTGTCACAAATGAGTCGTAGCCTGTAGATCCTGCCATTGGTACAGAAAAGATCTGATCTGTGGCGTTCTGGTATGAATATGTATAATCAATTCCTATTCTGTTGTCAAGGAATTTAAGTTCAATCCCGGCTTCCCAGTTTTTGGTATTCTGGGGCTTCAGATTTGGATCATAAAGAGTAGAATTAGGCCTGAACCCTGACACTCCACCCAGTGGATAAACTATCCCATCACTGAGAAAGCCGCTATCGGCACCTCCCAGGTAATAGATCTTTTCATTGTAGGTACCAGCCTGCCCCACCTGTGCTACCGAACCACGGATTTTCCCGAATGGAAGGATCTTATTGTCCTTAAGCATTGGCAATTCCGTAAATACAAATCCCAGGGATACTGAAGGATAGAAGAATGAACGTGCGCCATGTGGCATGCTTGACACCACATCATACCGGCCGGTTCCATTCAGGTAAAGCATACCTTTGTATGACAGGGCGAGGTTACCGTAAGTTCCCACGGTTCTTCCCCATCCTTTTGATTCGTCCGCAGTCTGGGTTGTTGTATTTGACATGTTCTGCCAACCGGGTACGGTAAATCCGGTACCGGTCATTTCCCAGCGCCGCGACCTTGAATTGCTGAATTCATTTCCCACTATTACCATGAGGTTCAAATCGTCGGTGATATCCTTGTTAAAAGTAACGTTAAGAAGGGAGTTGAAGACTGACCTGTTTAAACCGAAGTTATTGATACGACCGCCGGTTGGAGCAATATAATCGAAAACAGGGTCGGCAGGGGTCGGATAGTTGCCCCCTGTGGGTAACACCTGACCGGTTGCTGTACTTCCTTTTTCATACACATTCTCATTGTCAGTGGCATAAGAATCAACACCGACCTGGTATCTGACATTCAACCATGATATCGGGTTATATTCAAGGAATGTATTACCGAAGAATCTGCGTGTCCGCTCAATGAATTTATTGTTATTCAGTGCCCACCTGGGGTTTTCACCCACGGTACCACGCCTGTAGGATATCTGTCTGTACTGTCCCAGGGCCCCTTCCTGTGAGTAGGGGGTGCCCATCAGGTCAAAGGAGGCAGGAGCCCCGTAAACTGTAAACAGCCAGCTGTCATTCCCCGAAGGGATTTTCCTTAGCTTTACATCTGAAAAGTTGCCTGAAAAACCTGCTTTCCATTTATCACCGAGATTGACGGTTCCTGAAGCATTGGAGGTATATCTTTTCATTCCCGAATTTTCCACAATTGCACTCTGGTCGGTGGAACTGAATCCCATAATATAGTTACCCAGGGCAGTGGAATTACTAATGTTCACTCCATTATACCAGGTTCCTCCTTTCCTGAAAAAGTTCCTGGCATTGTTGTAAGCCACCGGCTTAACCCATTGACCCTTATATGGATCGAACCATTTGCCCTGGTTCCCCTGTGCATTTCCACCATAAGTTGAAATTTCCGGCAAACTCGTAATCTTAGGACCCCATGAATAAGAATAGGCAGGATAAAAACCTTCATAGTATCCCTGGGCCCATGTCTGCTGAACATCAGGAAGGACAGCAACCTTATCCATGGTATAGGAGGATGTAAAATTAACAGTTGGGACTCCCTTTGAAGCAGATTTCCCGCTTTTTGTGGTAATGATTATAACACCGTTTGAGGCGCCCATGCCGTAAAGTGCCGCTGCAGCCTGACCCTTCAGTACATCTATCGACTCAATATTATTGGGATCTATATCTATTGATCGCGCTGACGAGTATGAGCCAGTGACTCCCTGACCATAATCCGCATTACTTGCAATAGGCATACCATCAACCACATAAAGAGGCTGGTTATTGTCTGAGAAAGACCTGGCGCCTCTGATGAGTATGGTTGCCGGGGCACCGGGCATGCCTGACGACTGTCTGACCTCCACTCCTGCAAGCTTACCCGAAAGACCGGTTCCGAGGTTAGGATTACCGGCCCGGGCAATTTCATTTGATGAAATATCCTGAACGGCATATCCAAGGGATTTTCTTTCTCGTGATATACCCATTGCTGTTACCACTACTTCATTAAGGCCTACCAGATCCTCTGTAAGTACAGCATCGATACGGTTTCTGCCTTCAATTGGCACCTCCAGTGTTCTCATTCCTACAAAACTGAATAACAGGGTTGCAGATCTTTGAGGTACTGTCAGGTTGTAAGATCCATCCGGGCCTGTCAGGGTACCCAGGGTGGTACCCTTCACAGTGACTGAGACACCGGGTATCGGAAGGCCGTCATCCTGGCCCGTCACAGTACCCGAGATTTGCACTGTCTGGCTCATGACAAGGGATACTGTCAAAAGCAACAGTGAAAAAATCATAATGACTTTTTTCATAGAATACTAAGTTTAGGTTAAAAATCAAGTGTAAATGTATTTAAAATATTAGAATGACAAAAGTCATCCGCTAATTTTTTCCGATAATTTTATATCAAAGTGCAAAATACCTATTACTTACAAGTCCCGAAACTGTTTAACAAACAAAAATAACAACGGTTTTGTTCGATTTACGGATGAAATCTTACTTCAGAAAATCCGTTTTTCAGTAAGATCAAGTATTAATTTCTCCTTTTCGATAGCCTTATCTGCAATCAACCTGGCTTTTCGGACAAGCTCATCCGCAAATTTTTCATCTTTTAAACCTTTGGTGTTTATCCTTACATTCAGAAAGGCGCCCATAATACAGGTACGCAATGCCATTGCCCCTACGGCAGCATCGGTCACCGACCGGGGATTTCCCTCCCTTACCATTTCCCTGACCAGCTCAAAACCCGAAAAAGCAGTCTCCATCACCCTGAAAGGGACCAGCGAAGCCTCCCTGGTTGCATTCTCAATCGCTTCTTCCCGTTCCTTCTTCTCCCTGTCGCTCCTTGCAGGCATCCTGATGGCGGCCAGGATCATGTTATAGGCACCTGTATCTTCATCTGTAAATTCAAGGAGCCGGTTCTGGATCACCTTTCCCTTTTCCGCCCATACCGAAAATTCCTTCCATCTGTCGTCCCAGCCTCTCTTATGGCTTGAGATATTGGCCACCATGGTACCCAGTGCCGTTCCCAGCGACCCGACATAAGCCGATACCGAGCCGCCGCCGGGAACCGGCGATTCCGAGGCGGTAAGGTCCATGAATCCCTGCAGGCTCATCGAAACGAGGCTTTTTTCATTCTTTTCCTGCATAACGAACTCGATTATCTTTTCTTCAGGCTTAAACCTGCGTAAGTCATCGAGCCCCATCGATCTCACAGCGATCTTAATCAGTTCCCTATCGGAAACACCGGTGGACCGCTGCTGTTTTTCAAGGAAATAGCGGCCGGCATCAAGCATTGCCCTTAGGGGTATCATTCCGACGAGCTCCGATCCGGTTACCCTCATGCCTCGCGCCTCCGCCTTTCTGCACGCCTCATCAAAGGCAGCATGGACAGGGGTTACGGAAATGTCAACAAGGTTCATCGTTATCTGGGCAATACCGTATTCTTCAATGTACCAACCCAGGGCCTTGACTTTCTTCAGTGAGCCTGGTATGTTTACTGTTTCTCCATTCTCATTTCTGATCATCCTGCCCTTTTCCCGCACATCATATGCGATGGCATTTGCCCGGCGAGTCGATGTCGTGTTGAGATTGATGTTAAAGGCCACCAGGAAATCCCTGGCCCCGACAGCGGTGGCGCCGGATCTCCTGTTGAAAACTGCCGGTCCGAAATCAGGTTTCCACTCCGGATCAGAAAGCTTTTTCTGCAATCCTTCGTATTCGCCCGCCCTGCAATTGGAAAGATCCCGCCTTTTTTCCTCAAATGCGGCATTTTCATAGCAATACACCGGAATTGCAAGTTCATCCCCTATCCTTCTGGCAAGTTTCCTTGCATATTCCACAGTTTCCTCCATTGTGATCCCCGATACGGGAACAAGCGGGCACACATCCGTTGCGCCCATCCTGGGATGTTCGCCATGATGCCCCGACATGTCAATAAGCTCCGCTGCTTTCCTTACAGCGCGAAAAGCGGCTTCCACCACCTGGTCAGGCCCGCCCACAAACGTAACCACGGTGCGGTTAGTGTCCCTGCCGGGATCCGTTTCAAGCAGCCTGATTCCTTCAACCGATTCAATTTCATCCGTAATCTGCCTGATAACAGCCATATCCCTGCCTTCGCTGAAGTTGGGCACACATTCAAGAATTCTTCCGTACATATAGTATATTATTTGGTTCGACTTTTGGTTATTGTTTGCAATCCCGCGAAATCCCCTCAGGTGTCAGGCCTGTCCCGGAGCCGCTCAGGGAAGTTCTTTGGAGCCGCTGATTTATGATATGATCCGTCCCTGTAATATAATCGTCTCAATCAAATCGCTCCCGAAAGCATAGGGGAAGAATCCGAATGAGGGCATTTCCCTGGTAACAAACATATTGGCGACCTTTCCCCTGGTTATTGAACCATGTGTTTCTGAAACTCCCATTGCATAGGCAGAATTCAGGGTAACGGCATTTATTGCCTCTTCGGGTGTCATTTTAAGGCGGATACAGGCGAGCGACACGACAAGCTTCATATTGCCCGACGGTGATGATCCCGGATTGTAATCAGAGGCAAGCGCCACCGGAAGCCCAGCGTCAATCATCCTGCGTGCCGGAGGATCAGGCAGGCCGAGGAACAGGGCTGATCCGGGAAGAAGGGTTGGCATTGTTCCGGTGTCAAGAAGAGCTTCTATTTCAGGGTCGCCCGTTCTTTCGAGATGATCCACAGAAAGAGCATCATACCTGACGCCAGTCTGAACCCCGCCGGAATAATCCAGTTCGTTTGCATGGATCTTCGGGATCAGGCCGTACTTTATCCCGGCCATCAGTATCCTTTCGGTTTCTTCAACCGTAAAGAAACCGGTGTCGCAGAACACATCAATATAATCGGCCAGTCCGCAGGATGCGGCAACCGGTATCATCTCATTGACAACAAGATCGATATAACCCTCCCTGTCAGATCTGTATTCCTCCGGCAGTGCGTGGGCCCCGAGAAAGGTGGAGCGGATCTCAAGCGGGAAAGAGTCCCTTAACCTTCTGATTACCCTCAGCATTTTAATCTCATCCTCAGTATTCAATCCATAGCCGCTTTTTATTTCCACTGCGCCGGTGCCCTGCCTGATTATCTCCCTGATCCTCGCCGACGACTGTTCAAAAAGTTCATCTTCCGGCGTTCCATGGAGGAGCCTTGCCGAATTGAGTATCCCGCCGCCCCTGCGGGCAATCTCTTCATACGACAGGCCCCTTATCCGGTCGGCAAATTCCTGTTCACGGCTCCCTGCATAAACCAGGTGGGTGTGTGAATCGCAGAAAGACGGGAACACATATTTGCCTCTGGCATCAATAGTTGTAAGTTTATCATCATGAGGGTTCAATACTGCCGGATCTGTTTCGGTCATCCTGCCGAAATCACTTATAAATCCATCCCTGCAAAAAATATAGGCATTTTCAATCATTCCCAGTTCCGACATATCTTTTCCTGCCGCCAGATTCCGTTGCTCATCACAGGTCTGAACAAGACCTTTAATATTTGTTATCAGTAGCGCCACACTGGTAAAGATTCGTTTTCAAGTGTCCTAAGGTAGCAAATATTGAAAAAAATATACGGGATTTTCATTTTTCTTTATCTTTATCCCTGTTTACCAAACCCATATACCATGAAAAAGACCTTTCCCATTTTACTGAGTCTCATCATTTCATTTTCACTTTCGGGTCAGGAGAAGAAAGTCAAGACCGGCTGGAAGTTTGGGGGCGCCCTTCCGGCAGTTACATTTGATTCCAACCTCGGGTTCCAGTACGGAGCTCTTTTCGAGTTCTTCAATTACGGGGATCCGAGTGTGTATCCGAAATATTATGATCATACCTATACCGAGATTTCCAGGTTTACCAGAGGAAGCGGAATTTACAGGTTCATGTACGAGACAAATCACCTTATCCCGGGTGTGGAATGGATGAGCGACCTTAGTTACCTGACCGATCAGGCAAATCATTTTTACGGTTTCAACGGCTATGTGTCGGTATTTAACAAAGACTGGATGGATGATAAATCATCTGCCTACAAAAGTGTAATGTTCTACCGTTTCAGCAGGAACCAGTTCCGTTTCAAGAATGATTTTGTCGGAAAGCTTTCCGGAGATCATCTTAAGTGGAGCGCCGGGTTTGCATTGAACAACTTCAGTGTAGGTTCGGTTGATATTGACAAGCTCAACAAAGGTAAAAAAGAAGGAAAAAAGCTGCCGCCGCTTTCAGAAGAGCCCGGGCTGTTTGAACTTTACCGCGATTCACTCGGCATAATAAACGCGAATGAAGCTGACGGCGGCTGGGTGAACACCTTATAGGCGGGCCTGGTGTGGGACAGCAGGGATAACAGGCCTAATCCGATGAGAGGGATCTGGACGGAGATGGGAATTGAAATATCGCCCGCTTTCCTGGGAAATGACTGGGGCTTCTCAAAATTCTATATAACACACCGGCAATATTTTACACTTGTGGAGAATGATCTGTCACTTGCATTCAGGATAGGATACCAGACAACCCTGTCGGGGAAAGTTCCCTTCTTCTACCAGTCGCAGGTTATTACCTACAGGCTCACGGGCTATTCCAGCGAGGGATTGGGAGGAACCAGCACAATGAGAGGAATACTTAACAACAGGATAGTGGGCGATGCATTTGCCCTGGGCAACATTGAGCTCCGCTGGAAACCGGTTTACTTTAAATTTCTGAAACAGGACTGGTATCTGGGTGTAACCCTGTTCTATGACCTAGGAATGATTACGAAGGAAATCAGTCTGCCCGATAACCTTCAAAGCACGTTCAGCACAAAAATGTCAGATTACTCTTTCGCGGATTTCTTCAGGCCCGGTCAGGAAAAGATTCACCAGTGCGCAGGTATAAGTATTATGCCGGTGATGAACCAGAATTTCGTAATTGCCGTCGATATAGGGAAGGCATTCAATTCACAGGACGGGAATATTGGCTTTGCGATCGGATTAAACTACCTGTTCTAGTTAATAAATCAGGAATTTACACAGAGAAACACAAAGTCGGCAAAGAAGATTCACAGAGTCGTAAAGAGCCCGGATAAGAATCCCCGGGGAGCTTCGGTGCCAAGTTTTTGGGTGTATCCGTAATTGCTCAGAATCCTTTCAGCATGAATCCCAGGGCCACTCCGAGGTAGTTGCCTAATATCCATCCGATAACTCCTACTGTTATTCCGGTAACAATAACATCCTTGTTCCTGAGTGCGGCGGCGATAACGGGTACAAACGGCGGTGAATAGATGAAGGCGGTGGTAGTGATGAGATAATCATCAGCATTTACCCTGAAGATTTTTGACAGGAGAAGATGCAGCAATAGGGAGCCGAAATAGGCATACATTACATAACCGAACAGTCCGAGAAAGCCTATGCTGAATATTGTTTTCAGATCGGCCATCGATGCAAAGGCAAAGGAGAACACCAGTATGAAATACATTCCCAGCTGGAATGTTTTTTCAATCCTGTTGATCCGGGGCATCAGTGATGCCAGGATTCCGAGGGTGGTTATCAGGAGGATCGCTGCAGGCTGAAATGCTGTTTTTGGCAGGAGCATGGCTATTCCGGCCGAAACAACGGAGATCAGCGCGGATATTCCCAATGCCATGAGCAACGGAAGCAGTCTGCCTTTACGGAAAAGACCCGAGAAATCCTCAAAACTCTGTGCCTCTGCAACAGCCTTTTCCGAATCAACAACTTCACCGGTATGTTTGAATGGAGGCAGGATGGCCCTGAAAAATCCGGGGCCCACAGTAATGAAGAAGAAAATTGTGACTGCACCGACCAGGATGTCATAAGTGTTGGTAATGAGGAAGAGGCTTGGATCAACATCGAGTGCATAGCTCAGGGATGCCATGTTTGGTGTCCCTCCCGTATAGACCCCGATAAGCATGCCGGCAACTTTCCAGCTCTCAGGTACAAGGTCCCTGAACATGAAGAATCCCGAGACTATTATGATAACAATGGAAATGAGTGCGAGTATCATGCTTACGAAGCCCGTTTTTGCGTATCTGAGCCATTTCCTGATGTTAAGTGAGAATAGAAGCAGGGGAAAAGCCAGTGGGATTGCGATTGTTGTAAGCAGGTCCTGTGTTCTCCTTATGGAATTCACAAAGACATCATCCCCAGTGATTGATCCCGATGCAAGCAGCGACTCCAGTTTTTCATCTGAAAGTGAAGTGGCTCCCCGCAATTCAAGATAGTAGCCCTGGCTGCCCGACGGAAGTATCCCGGATGTTCCAAGGAGCAGGCCGAAGGCATACGCCAGCACTATCGAACCAAGCTTTTTCAGTATGGTCCAGCGTTTGCACATGTAAATTATAACAAGGGGGAATGTGAAATATACAAGGATCAGGATAACCAGTTTTATCATAGTTCAGGTTTTAGGAGTATCCAAATATAAAAAAAGCGACTTACAAACATGTAAATCGCCTGAAAAATAGGTATTTATACTTATTTACTTTTCCCCGCAGTCACATTCCTCGAAGCTTTTATTGTATTGCTCAATGGCTTTCAGGCTCATACCCATGCTGGAAAAGCCCCCGTCGTGGTAAAGATTCTGCATGGTGACCTTCCGGGTAAGATCGGAGAACAGGGCGATGCAGTAATCGGCGCATTCTTCAGCAGTGGCATTTCCAAGAGGCGACATTCTTTCCGAGAAGTCAACGAGCGACCCGAACCCGTGAATTCCGCTGCCGGCAGTTGTAGGGGTTGGAGACTGTGATATTGTGTTTATCCGCACCCTTCTGTCGCGGCCGTAAATATAGCCGAATGATCTTGCTATTGATTCCAGGAGGGCCTTGGCGTCACCCATGTCGTTATATCCCGTAAGGGTCCGCTGAGCCGCAACGTATGAAAGGGCAACCACTGAACCCCATTCATTGATCGCATCGTATTTGTAGGCTGTCTGGAGTATCCTGTGAAAGCTGAGCGCCGAAATGTCGAGTGTCTTCAGCATATTCTCATAGTTGGTCTGCTCATACGGAATATCTTTTCGCACATTGGGCGACATGCCAATTGAATGAAGGATAAAATCAAACTTTCCCCCGAAATGGCTCATGCTCCCGGAAATGAGATCGTCAATATCCTTCATGCTTGTGGCATCGGCTGTTACGACCCTGGCCCCGGTGATGGCCGCAAGCTCGTTGATGGTGCCCATCCTCACCGCCACAGGGGAATTGGTGATTATCAGATCCGCACCTTGCTGCGAGGCTTTGAGGGCAACCTGCCAGGCAATGGATTTTTCATTCAGGGCGCCGAAAATCACCCCTTTCTTACCTTTCAAAAGACCTTCATTCATTTCAGGCTATTATTTGCATTATCCGTATTACTCACCTTTTTCCTGCACTTATCAGTTCCCTGGCATTCCTGACGGCTGTTTCAGTCACCTCGCTTCCGCTGAGCAGCCTTGCAACTTCCAGTATCCTTTCCTCACCTGATAACAATTTAATGCGGGTAATTGTTGAATCGTCAACATCGGTTTTATAAACATGAAAATGCCTCGTTCCCCTGGAGGCAACCTGCGGAAGGTGAGTAATGTTGATCACCTGCATGTATTTTCCCATTCCGGAAAGGATCTGCCCCACCTTGTCCGCCACCTCACCCGAGACACCCGAATCAATCTCGTCAAATATAATGGTTGGCAGGCTGCTGCTCCTGGTCATCAATGATTTAAGGCTGAGCATAACCCTGGAAAGCTCCCCGCCGGAGGCAATGCGGGCAATGTCCTCAGGCTCCGTATTCCTGTTGGCCGAAAACATGAAGTCGGCACTGTCCTTTCCCGAAGAAATGAAATCGTCAAGCCGGTGAATGGAAATCCTGAAACGGGCATTCGGCATGCCAAGCTGCCGAAGTATATCTGTCACCCTTGTCTCGATCAGCGGGATGGCTGATTGCCTCTTTTCCGACAATTCATCAGCAAGTGAAGCCAGTTTGTTCCGGGTTCCGGCAAGTTCTTTTTCAAGCTCATCCAGCCTTTCATCAGTCAGGGCCACGGAGCTGACAGTATTTTCAATCTGCTCTTTCCTGCCTATCAGTTCATCAACATCTTTAACCCTGTGCTTCTGCACAAGGGAATACAGGTGGTCGAGCCTGTCATTCACGCTCTTAAGCCTGGAAGGGTCAGCTTCGATGCCCGCTGCAAGCTTGTCGATTTCGCCTGACAGGTCGTCAAGTTCAATGAAAGCAGAATCAATCCTTGAGGCCAGGCTTTCTCCTTCGGGAACGAATGATTTTATACGAGAGATAAGGTTTTTGGCCTCCCTGAGTTTAAAAAGTATCGGGCCGTCATCGCCGGAAAAGAGGCCGGAGGCCCCTGTCAATGCCGATACGATATCTTCTGCATGAGTCAGCATTTCCTGCTCCTGTTCAAGTTCAGCCTGCTCCCCTCTTTTCAGCCTTGCCTGTTCAAGCTGTGATAGCTGGAACCGGTAATATTCAACATCGGATTTGGTTTTTTCCGATTTGTCCCTCAGATCCCGAAGCTCTCCGGACAGCTTCCGGAATGAGGCAAAGATGCGGCCGTAAGTGTCCTTCAAAGTGTCAAGTGAAGCAAAGGCGTCGATTATGCTCAGCTGGAAGCTGTTGTCTCTGAGCATGAGTGTCTGGTGCTGGGAATGAATATCTATCAGCCGGTCACCAAGTTCCTTCATAACACCAAGGTTGACCGGTGTATCATTAATAAAGGCCCGTGATTTGCCCGCCGAGCTGATTTCCCGCCTGAGAATGGCAACCGGGTCATAATCAAGATCATGGGATGCAAAAAGCTGTTCAAGATCATATCCGCTTATTCTAAAGGTGCCTTCCACCACGCATTTTTCCTTCATATCGAGCAGTACGGATGTATCGGCCCTGGCACCAAGTATCAGGGACAATGCACCCAGGAGGATTGATTTGCCCGCACCCGTTTCCCCGGTAACAATTGTAAGACCGTTTTCAAGAGAAAGGTCGAGCTCCCTGATAAGTGCATAGTTGTTAACGGAAAGTCTTACAAGCATAACCGTCTTCTAAGGTTGATTTGCTGCGAGGATCTTCTGGTATTTTGCTTTGTTGCCCGGGTCTATTTCGTTGAGGATCTCGACAACCCTGGCTTTTTCTTCGGGGAACGCATTGGAGAAAATATTCACCAGCTCATCGGATTTTGATTCCATTATTATCTGTATCAGGTACATATAGGGGTCGGGTCTGTTTCTGTACACTTCCTGCAGGCTCCTGAGGCTTTCAACAATGTTTGTCCGTGCTTCCGGGATGCTCGATTCCATCCGGTCGAGGCCGTTCCTGTCGTAGTCATAAATGAATCTCCGCACACCTTTGTATTCATCGTCAAGAAGGTTTTTAACGAGCCAGTACCTGTTCCTGTTCCTCGACCCGTCGTATGGTTTCCATCCCGGTTCCGAGGCATTCTGGGCATTGGTTACAATCTTTTCCGCGATCCGGAAAAATTCGGTACCTCCCTCCGGGGCGAAGGAATCATAGTCAATTCCAAGGATGACATAGGTGTAATAGGCAAGCACGGAAACGAGGCTTGACCTGTATGAATTCGGGTCAAACTCGAGAGGCTGGAACTCAACATACCTGAACTGAAAATTATTGTCCACAAAATTCAGCATTGTCGAGTTGTAGGTTGTATTAAAGACGGGCCGGCGCAACTGAACCTGGATGGTTCCCCTGAATTCATCGGCCGACAATTGTTCGGTGAGGTTAATCAGCATATTGCAGTCGACCCGCTCGGCATAGCTGAATACATTATTGGTCCAGATTGTATTGTTCATGAATTCGTAAATGTCACGCTGCATGGTCTCAAAGACCTGACGGTTCGAACCCTGAATCTTCTGCGCTGATATCTGAACGTTGCAATTCAGTTCCTGGCAAAAGAGTGACCCCTGGTACATTATCAGAACCATGGCAGGAAATAGCCCTTTGCGGATAAAATGTCTCATAATCCCTGACTGTTCATCATTGCAACGATCTTTGCGAGGATATCTCTTGCTGCTTCCTCCTTCGTTTTCAGTTCAAATTTATCAATAATATTGTTTTTGTCAATAATGGCAATGCGGTTGGTATCGTGATCAAATCCCGAACCTTTGTCTCTCAGTGAATTCAATACAATAATATCGAGGTTTTTCCTCCGGAGCTTATCCTTTGCATTTTCAATTTCATTGTCGGTTTCCAGGGCAAAACCTGCAACGATCTGCCTGTCGGTTTTTGACCGGCCCAGTATGGCGGCAATATCTTCGGTTGGTTTAAGTTTGAGCACCATGCCGCCTGTTCCGCGCTTTAGTTTGTTTCCGGCAGCAAAAGCCGGGGTGTAGTCGGCAACTGCAGCGGCAAGAATGGCAATATCTGATCCGGGGAATCTTGAAATGCACTCATCAGCCATTGACCTGGCCGTTGTGACATTTATGACCCTTACCGACCTGTTTTTGGGCCGCAGGCTGACCGGACCAAGGATCAGTTCAACAAGCCCGGCGCCAAAATCACAAGCTGCATCGGCCAGGGCAATTCCCATTTTCCCCGACGAATGGTTGCTGATATAGCGGACCGGGTCAATGGGTTCGCGTGTGGGGCCCGCATTAATCAGGATCCTTTTGCCGCTCAGTGATTTTTTTTTTTGAAAGAAAGCTTTTCAGCTCCTTTATGATCTCCTCCGGCTCAGCCATCCTCCCCTTTCCGGAAAGGCCGCTTGCCAGTTCACCGTCGGGTGAATCGAGGACATGATTGCCATACGAGGCCAGGACGGCGAGATTCTTTCCGACGGCAGGGTGATTCAGCATATCCAGGTCCATTGAGGGTGCAATGAAAACCGGGCATCTTGCAGCAAGATAAGTTGCAAGCAGAAGATTATCGGCTGTGCCATTTGCCATTTTTGAGATCGTATTGGCAGTTGCCGGGGCAACAAGAAACAGGTCGGCCCAGTTTCCCATCCCGACATGGCTGTCCCAGGCTCCGCTTTCCGGCACGAAGAAGCCGCTGGAAACAGGGTTCCTCGACAAGGTTGCAAGGGTAAGGGGTGTGATGAAGTCTTTTGCCCGCTCGGTCATGATCACTTTCACCTCGCAGCCTTCCCTTACCAGCAGGCGGACAAGGGATGCTGTCTTGTAAGCTGCAATGCCGCCGCTGACCCCGACCAGTATCTTCTTACCCTTCAGCATTGAACATTAAGCTTTTCCCTTCATAGCCGATGACTCGGGAGATCTGTAAAATATCTTATCATCCTCAAGCTCCTGCAGTGCAATCAGGGTCGGCTTGGGAAGGCGTTCATAGAATTTCGAGATTTCAATCTGCTCGCGGTTCTCAAATACTTCTTCCAGATTATCGGTGAAGGAAGCAAATTCCTCAAGTTTCTTGTTGAGATCCTGTTTCATTTCAACGGAGATCTGGTTGGCCCGCCTTGAAACAATTACTACCGTTTCGTAAATATTGCCCGTATCTTTTGTAAGCATATCAAGATTTCTGGTAACTGTCGTCACCGGGGCCGATGATTTTCTGTAATCCATGTTAATTATTGATTGTTTGCTATATTTTCAACTTTCTCAATTTTCAGGAATCTGGCCGTTTCCTGGTAAATCTTCCTGACCTCCCTGGTATACCTGCTCTGCGGATATTCTTCCATGAAGGAGAAATAATCGTCGAGAGTGGACTGATATCTTTCCGTCTGTTTTGCAGCGTAGCTGTTTTCAGCATACAGGAACAGGGAACTGAGCTTGAGGAACATCATCTCCTCGCGGTATTTTGATGCTGAATGCTCTTTCAGGCTGTTGGTGAGGGCCGTTATGGCAGCCTTGTACTCTTTCATATCATAATACAGCCGGGCATTCAGATATGATTTTTCAACAATGCGCTCCTGAAGTTCATTTATATGTTTTCTGGCTTCCTCAACTTTCGGGCTGTAAGGGAACTTGGTTATGAATACGTTGAAACCTTCTATCGAGCTCATCGAGCTTTCCTGGTCAAGTTCGGCCCGGGGTGCCATGAAATAGTCACATAATGCGCCAAGGAATGTGGCCTCTTCGGCATACTGACCATAGGGATACATATCAACAAGCGATTTGTAAAGCCGGCCGGCAACTTCGTACTGTTTCATGCCGTAATAGCTTTGGGCATTGAGCCAGTTAAGCTCTTCCGCTTCAGTTGTCGCCCTGAACCTGTGGATCACCTGGCCCAGCAGTTCCGATGCCTTTACATACTGGCCCTGGGCATAATACTCGCGCGCCCTGGTTTTTTTAAGCTCGTAATCCGTGCTTTTGAGGAGCTTCTCATACTCGCCGCACGAAGTGACAAGCAGAATAACCGGCAACAAAATATAAATCCTGTACCTCATCTTTTAAAATGTTGCGCAAAATTACTGTTTTTTTTTGTAATCCTTTATAACTAATCCGAAATTATAGGTGCTGTTCAGTTCCATTCTGGTGTTTCAGGTATGAATTATGCCTCTTCAGGCAGCAGCCGGTGCACGACGTGCAAAAAGTATTCCGGTTTTTGAGGAAACCTGAAAAAACCGGATTTTTAGGTATAAATAGGTATCACTCCTACTCGTATAAAATGTGTACATTTGTGCGACTTTTAAAAAGCTTGAAATAATGGATATATTTGAAAAGATCAGATCGAACAGGGGTGCGCTGGGTCAGTATTCAGATATTGCTGACGGGTATTTTACATTTCCCAGGCTTGAAGGGGAAATTGCACCGCGAATGAAGTTCAGGGGCAAGGAAGTACTGACCTGGAGTCTGAATAACTACCTTGGTCTTGCCAACAATCCTGAGGTCAGGAAAGCCGATGCGGAATATGCTGCGCAGTTTGGTCTGGCCTATCCGATGGGTGCAAGAATGATGTCGGGGCAAACCACGAGCCATGAGAAGTTTGAAAAGATGGCAGCGGAATTCGAGATGAAGGAAGCCGCATACCTGCTGAACTACGGCTACCAGGGGATGGTTTCAATAATTGATGCCCTGGTCAACAGGCATGATGTCATAGTTTATGATTCCGAATCCCATGCATGCATAATGGACGGTCTGAGGCTCCACTTCGGAAAGCGTTTCGTGTTTCCGCATAATGATATTGCCAGCTGCGAAAAGCAGCTTCAGCGTGCAACAAAGCTTACGGAAGAATCGGGAGGAGGCATTCTTGTTATCACCGAAGGAGTGTTTGGAATGGCAGGCGATCTGGGCAAGCTTGACGAGATTGCACGTCTGAAGGAGAAGTACAACTTCAGGCTCCTGGTCGATGACGCCCACGGATTCGGAACCATGGGTGCAGGCGGAAGAGGAACCGGCGAGCATTTCGGTGTACAGGATCAGATTGACGTGTATTTTGCAACATTTGCCAAGTCGATGGCAGGAATCGGAGGATTTGTTGCCAGCACCAGGGAAGTTATCAATTACCTCAAATACAACCTTCGCTCCCAGATCTATGCCAAGTCGCTTCCGATGGCCATGACGCTCGGTGCAATCAAACGGCTCGAACTGATCCTGGCGCATCCTGAATACCGCGAAAAGCTGTGGACAATTGTCAATGCCCTTCAGAAAGGCCTAAGGGAAGCAGGGCTCGACCTTGGAAGGACCGAATCGCCGGTTACCCCCGTTTTTATCAAGGGTGGGATCAACCAGGTGACCCAGCTTATTTATGATTTAAGGGAGAACTTCAATATATTCTGCTCAGTTGTGATTTACCCTGTCGTCCCGCGCGATGTTGTGATGCTGCGGCTCATCCCCACGGCGGTTCATACCCTGGAGGATGTCGGGTACACGGTGAATGCCTTCAGGGAAATAAAAAGAAAGATCGATAATAACGAATACCCCGACGAGCTGGCGGATTTTAACAGGTAAGGGCGATCCGGTTCATTAAGGGCAGTTAAAGGATACCCGGGAACATTAACTGATTTCAGTTCAAATTGAACTTTTTTCTATCCGGTGGGTTTATTCCCTGTGGCCTTCCCTCAGGGAAGTTTAACCGGGTAAAATGAGTTGTCTGGAAATTCAAATGAAAGATAAGGAGAGAACTGATCAGAATCTGATACTGAAAGGATACAACATGCTTCTCTATTTTAGCGGGAGCATGATAATGTTTGAACCCTCGGAAGAATGTGTCACCGACTTTTTTTCGGGCGAATTGCTCATGACCCTTCCGGTAAAGAGCAGGAATCCCAGATTCATTGAGGCGGCCTCCATGCTGCGAAATTCATGCACAGATAACCATTCATGCAGGGACATGCTTCAGCAGGATTTTAACAAACTGTTTTCAGGGCCCCTTCTCGCACCGCCGTTAAAATCGGTTTATTTCAGAAAAGACATCTATCAGGAGAAAGAAAGCATCAGCGACTTTTATGATTCATACGGATGGAAGGACAGGTCGCGCTACAGTTTCACCGACGACAATCTGGGAATTGAATTGCTGTTCCTTACCCTTTTGACTGACAAATACACCACAATTGACGATCATGTAAGCAGGGCCGAACTGGGAAATGAGATCAGGAGGTTTATTGAAAAGCACATACTGTCATGGATCTCCGACTGGTGCATCCGGATGCAGGAAAAAGCCGGCACACTCTGTTACAGGGGGATTGCCACGCTTATCCATGCCTGCGTTGAGGATGTTTATTCCATTGTAAAGCCACCGTCAGGAGGGCCGCTGCATTTTTCAGATCTCAGAAATTAGGATTGAAGAAGGCATTGATGGCACCCATGTAATATTCGTTCCACCCCTCGCATATTTCATCATAATCCTCATCGGGGATATTCGATTGTTCAACCCTGACAACCGACCGTTCCCCGTCGGGTTTTATACTTATGACCACTATCGATTTTTCCGGCCGGTCGCCGAAATACCATTCCTGGGTCAGCATCCTGTCGGCTGTGAATCCGAGGTTCTTCCCTGCAATATCCCCATCCCACAATGAAAATTCAGATCCGGGTTCAGTCGGCATTATTGCAGGATACCCCGACCACAATTCAATTGTACGGGGATTTGTGAGTGCAGCATATACATCTGCCGGTCCGGCATTAATCCGGTAGGTCTTGCTGAATGTCTTCATAGTTTCTGTTTTTTAATTAACCATCTCTGCAGAAAACTGCCCGCCCCCGGAGTCTTCCCGGTGAAGCCGGTTGCACGGGGCGCCCGGCAATAGCCGGATTCGCCGGTATTAACCATGAGTTGCTGATTAACCATTGAGCTCCGCCAGGTAGCGTTCGGCATCAATCGCGGCCATGCATCCTGTTCCCGCGGCCGTAACGGCCTGCCGGTAAACCGGATCCTGCACGTCGCCGGCTGCAAACACGCCCGGAACATTTGTTCTTGTTGATCCGGGGATTGTTTTTATGTAGCCTGCTTCGCTGGTATCAATGAATTTCCTGAACACTTCCGAATTGGGTGTATGCCCGATTGCAAGGAAGAATCCGTCAATTCGGATCCTTTTTATCTCTTCTTCCGGAGTTCCTTTTTTCCTGACAAGGACAGCGCCTTCAACCCCGTTCTCACCGAACAGATCGACTGCCTGGTGCTCCCACAATATTTCAATATTGGGTGTATTCATTACCCTGGCCTGCATTGCCGCTGATGCGCGCAGTACATTTCTCCTGACGATCATGTAAACCCTGTTGCATAATCCTGCCAGGTAAGAAGCTTCCTCGGCTGCCGTGTCGCCGCCGCCGACTACTGCCACATCCTTCCCCCTGTAAAAGAAACCGTCGCAGGTTGCACAGGCCGACACTCCCATTCCCGCATAGCGGGCTTCCGCATCGATCCCCAGGTACCTGGCAGTTGCGCCCGTGGCAATAATAACCGTGGAAGCGATAATTTCAGTACTGTCGTCGATTATAACCTTATGACTGCTCCCTGAGAAGTCGGCATCAGTGGCGAGGCCGAACCGCACCTCTGTCCCGAATCTTTCAGCCTGTCTCTTCATATCCTCCATCATCACAGGTCCCGTCACCCCGCCGGGGTAACCCGGGAAATTATCAACCTCGGTGGTTGTGGTCAGCTGGCCGCCCATCTGCATACCCGTGTAGAGAACCGGTTTCATGTTCGCCCTGGCTGCATAAATAGCAGCAGTATAGCCGGCCGGGCCCGAGCCAAGTATGAGGCATTTTACCTTTTCAGACCGTTCAACAGCAGGTTTCTTATCTTCGCTTTGAAATTCAACTGGTTTAAAAAATTCCATATTTTAAGTTTTTTCTTTTCCACAAATTTACAATAACCCTTTAATCTGCCTCAGTGACTTTTGTCACAAAATGAATTTTCATGGCTCCCGGCCTGTTCAGGGGGTCTTCTGCAGGTCGGGATATACCCGTAAGCAGCAGGTCCCCGGGTCTGATGAAAAACTCGCCGGCATAAACCGGAGCAGCAACATTGGAGAAAAAATGCCTGCCGCACAATCTGGCATCAGTTTTAATTTTTCACTTTGCAGAGTCATAATTGTTGTTTAAATTTGCAATTCTTTTACCGGGGTGTGGCGCAGTTGGCTAGCGCACTTGCATGGGGTGCAAGGGGTCGTCTGTTCGAGTCAGATCACCCCGACTTTTTTAAACTCATTTATCTCATAATCAGATAGATGAGTTTTTTATTTCCTCACATATGCACCCCTGTTTAAAAAATCCCTTTATTTTCGTGAACCCTGGTTAAATCTATCTTCTGCTTGCCTGAGCCGGTTTCCGGGCAACCTCAGAACATAAAAAATGGGTAACAGATACTGTAAGTAACTCAGGTTTCGCAACCTATAACAATGCACAAATATTTAATCGTTGATAAGCTTATGTACCTTCATTATGGTGTTGATATTCAATCTTCCAGTGGTTCCATCCGATAACTTCCGGATTTCCGGTTCACTTTTCCGCGGAGCGGATCCGTTTTTGCCGGTATTATCATATCCATAGCCCGGCAGAACACCGGAGGGGTTCCATAAATTGTTATCAGTTCAAAACCATTTATCAGGTCCGGTGCCTGAAAAGGGGGATCCCTCTCCCGGTGAACCGGGATCGGGATGACACGGTGATCAGTGTGGTCAGGAGGGGGAAGAAACAGGCATTAAGTTAAAATCCGGTTCAAGCCACCTGTGGAAAAACCGTTTCTGTTTCCGGAATTGCAATAACCCGGCATGGTTTAATTGTCCGTTCGGCAGCAAAACTGAACGTAATGAAATTTTAATATCTTTGGTTCTTCAATAAATAACCTGTAAACAAAATTCTCCGATTATGGGCGACACAATGAATTCCATGCAGGGACCCGGGTTAAAAAGGGCCCTGAGGCTTCCGGCTTTGGTTCTATACGGCATAATACTTATCCAGCCCACAGCTCCGATGCCATTGTTCGGGGCAGCGAGCAACCTTTCGAACGGACATGTCGTAACAACCATTCTCATTGGAATGGCAGCCATGCTTCTGACGGCAATAAGCTACGGCCGCATGGCAAATGCATATCCCAATGCCGGATCCGCGTATACCTATGTCAGCAGGGAAATTCATCCGTCGCTTGGATACCTGATCGGCTGGGGAATGATCTTTGACTACGTAATGAACCCGGTTATCTGTGTAATATGGGCAAGCAAGGCAGCCATGAATTTTATTCCCGAAATACCTTTTGCAGTATTTGCGGTCTTTTTCGCCGTTTTGTTTACAATGATGAACCTGCGCGGTATTGAATCAAGTGCCCGCACAAATTCGGTAATAGCAGCGGGGCTTGGAGTGGTGATTCTCCTTTTCCTGGGCTCGGCGATACGTTATCTGTTCATTCAGCCGCCCTCAGGGCTGGCAGCCTGGACAAAGCCTTTCTACAATCCCGAAACTTTTTCCTTCAAGGCGGTTTCCACCGGAGCTTCGCTTGCGGTGCTTACCTATATTGGGTTTGACGGCATCTCCACACTGTCGGAAGAGGTCCACAATCCGCGCCGCAATATCCTGCGCGCATCGGTTCTTGTCTGTCTCATTACCGGAATACTGGCTTCAATCCAGGTCTACTTTGCACAGCTTGTATGGCCGGAAACCACTTTCCCCGACCAGGATACGGCATTCGTCTTTGTGGCCGGGAAAGCAGGGGGCCAGTGGCTTTTCCATACCATAAACATTGCCCTGCTCATTGCCACCATCGGTTCAGGATCGGGCGCCCACCTTGGCGCCGGACGCCTCCTGTACGGAATGGGGCGCGACAATGCCATACCAAAAAAATTCTTTGCAGCCGTCAACCCGCGCACCAGGGTCCCGAGCAACAACATAATCCTTGTCGGGGTATTCGTCCTGATAGGGGCCTTCATCCTCTCCTACCCGCTGGGAGCGCAACTGCTGAATTTCGGAGCCCTGATTGCCTTCATGGGAGTGAACGTCTCTGCCTTTGTAAGATATTACCTGCGCGGGGAAAAGAAAAGCATATGGCCCTTCATACTTCCCGTGCTGGGCTTCCTTGTGTGCCTCTACCTGTGGCTAAGCCTCGGCACCAAAGCCAAAATTGTCGGCATGTGCTGGCTCACCCTCGGGGTTCTCTATGGCGCATGGAAAACATCGTGGTTCAGAAAACCGCTGCAGTTTGCAAAGATAGACAACGGTGAGGATCCTCCGGCTCAAACACAATCATAACAAAGTTCCGTACTGGCCGGTAAGCAGCAACACTGCAATGCCTGCCTGACTTCCTGAAAAACACCTGCTGACAGGCGGCCCCGCGGATCACGCGATCCTTGGCTCATGCCTGGCTCCCGGATCCCGTATAGCTGTTCCGTCCCTTTCCTGTGAAGGCCGGTACGGGCAGGAAAATGAGCGAACTTTTTAACTGCCTCCTTTTCACCCCGCCCGATACCTGACATCCGTGGGCGGGCAGGCCTGTTTCCGGCCAACGGTCAATTCAAACCCGTCATCCGTTGAATATGTCTTTTCCCCTATTGGCTAAAAGCATAATTTCGGTTTGAGAATAAAACTCCCGGGAATGAATATCCGTCCGGACAAACGGATAGTAAAAAAATGAATTCACTGAATTATTAATCTTGATTAAAACATTAAGCCATGAAAAGAATGATTTTGGCGGCAGCGATTGTTACGGGATTCAGTACTGCTGCATTTGCAGGCAAATTCGTTGCCGGAGGAAAGAGCTTCACCCCGCTGGGCAGCTACAGGATCGAATTATCAGACAATAACCTTACCATGAAGGGAGAGAATTGCAAAACATACATTATCAGTTATGAAAACTCTCCCATGGAAGTAACGGTTGCTGTTTGCCATGACGGAAACTGCCAAAGGTTTGTCGTACTGTCCGACAAGCTTTCAATACAGTATGTTTGCAAAACAAGTCTTTTCGGAGTGAAGATACTCGGAAAGGAGTTTGCGAAAGAAGGCCTGGTCACTGAAACCAGGAAGCTTAACATGGAAGAATATTACCATCAGAAGGTTATAAGCTCAGGTGTAGGCAGTGAGATTGAAGCAACCCATCTGATCGCCTCCTATTTCCCGAAGCTGCTCAATGACACCGGAGGGGCCACGGCTCTGAAATAAGATCTTAAAAGCCGTAAGGCTGCTAAGTTTAGGTTTATAAAAAGAAAAGGGGACTCATTCGGGCCCCTTTTTTCAACCTTTGAATCTCGACATGTGATCAAGGAAAATATCTTTCCTGTTTCTTGAAACCGGCACGGACGAGCCGTCGGTCATTTCGATATAACCCCCTTCCCTGCGAATAAACTTCTTCACGAATTTCATATTTATAAGGTGGGAATTATGGGGTCTGAAAAAATAACGGTCGCCGAGAAGTTCCTGAAACTCCTTGAGGTGTTTTGAAACGAGTATTTTACGTTCTCCGGCAAGAAAGAACCACGAGTAGCTCCTGTCAGCTTCAATTCTGATTATATCCTTCGGGTTGAGGTATTCCATTCCGTCGGAAGCCGGAATTGCCAGCCGTGAAGGCATGGGCGACCTGAGGTTTTCCATCAGTATCCTGAAGCCTTCATTTGCCTGATGAGGCTTCTCTGCCCTCTTCTTTATTACCCTGTCAACAGCTTCTATGAACTCATTAATGTTTATCGGTTTCAGGATGTAATCAACCGCGCTGAATTTTATGGCCCTGATGGCATAATGATTGAATGCTGTTATGAAGATCACGTCGAAATCCTTTTCGGGGTAATGTGCAAGCAGGTCGAAACCCGAACCGTTCGGCATCTCCACATCAAGGAAAACGAGATCGGGCTGACTGCTGTCTATAATCTCCATTCCCTGGGAAACATTACAGGCTTTTCCCACGACTTCAAGGGAGGTGCAAAATTCGCCTATAATCGTGTTAATGAAATCAACTGCATCCGTTTCATCATCTATAATTACTGCCTTTATTTTTTTTGTCATGCCAGAACAGGTATATGTATTTCAACCCTGGTGCCTGCAGGGTTCCCATTTTCATTTCTCAGATCGGTGCATACCGTTTTCAGGCTCGTTCCGTAAAGTTCATTCATCAGATCAATTCTTGAGTTTGTGATCTGTGTGCCGAGGGAATTGTGATTTCTTTCCCTGAGGAGACTTCTCTCCTTTGCTGCGGCGCGTCCGATCCCGTTGTCCTCGATCGTGCAAAGAATATAATCTTCATTCAGTTTAAGGTCAACCCTGATAATTCCGTTCTCTTCAAGCGGCACGATGCCGTGGCATATTGAGTTCTCAACATATGGCTGTATCAGCATTGCCGGGACCCGGTACATCAGCGGGTCTATATCCTTGTCAACATTGATCTCATAAATAAATTTATCCTTGAACCTTATGCTTTCCAGTTCCAGGTAAAGCGTCAGGGCCGCAAGTTCGTCACTGAGAGGCACCATGGTGTGCCGCGAATTATCCAGTACCTTCCGCATCAGGTTTGAGAATTTGGTCAGGTATGTATTTGTTGCCAGCTTGTCATGCTGATACATATAATATTGAATGGAGTTAAGGGTATTGAAGATAAAATGCGGATTCATTTGCTGCCGGAGATTTGCCTGGGTAATTTCCGAAATTTTCTGCTTCATCTCACTGATCCTTTTTTTATTTTTAAGCTGAGCCTCACGGTAAATCAGCAGGCCCAGTACCGCTGTCAGAATTACAAGTCCGGAGAATCCCCATATCAGGAGCCTGTGGTTCTTCAGTACCAGAGAAAGCAACTCCGCTTCCTTTCTGCGGGTGTCGGCATCGTACCTTACACGTGCATCGGTCAAACCCTGGGTAGATGATTTCATGAGATACCGGTCATTGTACTTTTTAAACCTTAGGTAGGCATGAAAAGCCCTTGAAGTATCCTTCAGGCTCAGGTACATTTTGCTCATATCCTCATAAATCCATCTCAGATTATAAACATCATCTGCCATCGTTCCCTGTTCCACTGCCTTTTTATAATACTTTTCAGACTCATGGTATTCATGAAGATCCCTGTAGATTGTAGCTATGTTGCCCAGGGAGTTTGTTGAGGCTTCATAATACCCTGAGGGCAGGCTGTACCGGAGCGAGCGGTTATAGTTTGCAAGCGATGAATCATACATCCCCGCGAGGTAGAAATTCCAACCCGTATTGGCAAAAGCCAGCGCGGCCAGATTGGTGTCATTTCCCGCAACTGATATTTTAAGACTCTCCCTGAACAGCGAGTCCGCCCTGAAGAAATTTCTCCTTGGTGAAGCAGCTGAATCCCCGCAGAATGATGTGCCCAACCGGTAACAACCATCGGCAACCACCCCCGGATCGTTGTCTTCAAGGCCTGTGTTTATCATATTCATGAGATTGCCGCGGAGTCCGTCAATATTATCCAGGTTCCCGTAAACAGATGACCTGGTAAGATAAGCCAGTGGTTTAAGTCCTTTCAGGTCATTTTTTTCCGATATCTCAAGGGCCCTGTCAAGGCTTTCAATGCTTTCCTTATATGAACCTATGCGCTGATAGTATTTTCCGAGGAATATATTTGTTTTTGCCTGAACCGGGTATTCCTTTTTTTCCTCCGACTTTTCCAGGGCAATGGCCGCTTCTTCAGATGCAGAGCTGAAATCACCGGTTGAAAAAAAGTATGCCGCCGACAGGAGATGCAGCTGTGAGGGGATCTCCATGTTTCTTTCCCTGCAAATCAGAACAGCACTGTCAATATATTGTCTTGCCTTTTCAATCCCTGCGGGTTCTGCAATAAACCTGAAGCCCTCCCTGACAATATGATTCACTGCAGATGTGTCGTTGCGGGAACCGGCGGTCAGCCCTGAAACCAGCGCGTACCCCGGTATCTTTTCTGAATCCGGGCTGCAGGATGTTCCAAGGCAGGCTGACAACAATAAAATAATCAGATATATGACAGATCTCATTTATATTCCGTTAGAGGGCATTCGCTGCTTAAGTGAACAGTTGCATTTCTTTGAAACAGGCATTTAAACAAACCGTTTTCAGTTTCAGAATCCATTAATTTATGAACTAAGCGGGAGATTACATAATGTTTTTTTACGGATGGTTATTTTGAATCAACAAAATGCAGGTTTTTTCCAATAACCGGCACCGCAAATATCAAATCCCAATTATTTGTTAAATTTAATCCCATTTTCATATCCCGGCACGTTAAAATGTAAAATAAACTTATCACTCATGAAATCAACAAATTTGACACTAAGGGCACTAATGGCTGTTTCATTTGTGCTTTTCACGGTTGTAGTCTACGGCCAGCAGCAAAATCCGGCCGCCGCATTTGAACCGCAGGTCGGGCAGCAGGGCAAGGATGTGGTTTGGGTTCCCACTCCGCAGGAGCTTGTTGATAAAATGCTGGAGATAGCCCGTGTTGGTCCGTCCGATTTTCTCATTGATCTCGGGTCGGGAGACGGAAGAACAGTGATTTCAGCTGCAAAACTGGGAGCCAGGGCTTTGGGCATTGAGTTCAACCCTGATATGGTGGCACTCTCCAGGAATAATGCACAGAAGGCAGGGATGAGCCATCTTACCGAGTTTGCCGAAGGAGATCTTTTTGAGACCGATCTTACAAAGGCAACGGTAATAACGATGTTTCTCCTGCCGGAGATCAACCTCAGGCTCCGTCCGAAGCTGCTTGATCTGAAACCCGGCACCAGGATTGTTTCAAACACCTTTACCATGGGCGACTGGCAGGAGGATGTGGAAGCAACCACCGACGAGAACTGGAACAGCTGGAACCAGGCTCATTTATGGATCATCCCCGCGAAGGTTGAAGGAGTCTGGAAAACTGGCAGCGGCGAACTCAGGCTGACCCAGAAGTACCAGATGCTTGAAGGCACATATAATTCAGGAGGGAAAGAATCGAGGATCAGGGAGGGGCGCATGAAGGGAGACATTATAACACTTACCGTTGATGACCGGATCTATACCGGCCGGGTGCAGGGTAATAAAATAGTGGGTAATATTGCCGACAGTTCGGGAAACAGCCTCAGGGAATGGACGGCAACCCGTTGACAGCCTGATTCGCCGGCATTGTGCTTTACCTGGTTTTCAGCAGTTTCTGAAGTTCGGCAAGTTCATCCCTGAATCTGGCAGCCTGTATGAAATCAAGCTCTGAGGCGGCTTTTTCCATGCTTTTCCTTGTTTTTTCGGCTGCTTTCTCCAGGGCCTCCCTGCTCATGAACCTGACAACAGGGTCAGCTGCAATATCAATATGCTCAGGTCCGGTATATACCCTGACCCCTTTCCTGCCAAGTCCGCTTAAAATGGCACCTGTCTTTTTAATTATCTGCGCAGGGGTTATTCCCATCTCCGTATTGTATCTCATCTGCTTTACCCTGCGGCGGTTTGTCTCATCTATCGTTTCCTTCATGCTCCCTGTCATTGTATCTGCATACATTATCACCTTTCCGTTCAGGTTCCTGGCAGCTCTTCCCGCAGTCTGGGTCAGTGATCTTGCTGACCTCAGGAACCCTTCCTTGTCAGCATCGAGTATTGCAACAAGCGACACTTCGGGCAGGTCAAGGCCTTCCCTCAGCAGATTGACACCAACCAGAACATCGAAGGTACCGCTCCTGAGTCCTTCCATAATATCGATCCGTTCAAGAGTGTCAATATCGGAATGGATGTAACGGCACCTGATATCATATTTCAAAAGGTATGATGCCAGTTCCTCTGCCATTCTCTTGGTAATGGTGGTTACCAGGGTTCTTTCGCCAAGTCCGGTCCTTTGCCTGATTTCTTTCATAAGGTCATCGATCTGGTTAAGGCTGGGCCTGACCTCGATGGGCGGATCCAGAAGACCGGTGGGCCTGATCACTTGATCGACAATGACCCCTTCGCTCTTCTCAAGTTCGTAATCTGCCGGAGTGGCGCTCACCAGAATCGTCTGGCCGGTCAATGCCTCAAACTCTTCCATTCGCATGGGCCTGTTATCGAGTGCGGCAGGAAGCCTGAAACCATATTCCACCAGTGTCTGCTTCCTTGAGTGATCACCTCCGTACATCGCCCGTATCTGCGGTACGCTTACATGGCTTTCATCAATTACGGTAATAAAGTCATCCGGAAAAAAATCCAGTAAACAGAAGGGCCTGGTCCCGGGGCTGCGGCCGTCAAAATAACGTGAGTAATTTTCAATGCCGCTGCAGTAACCAAGTTCCTTTATCATTTCAAGATCATAAAGGACCCGCTGCTCAAGTCTTTTGGCTTCTTCTTTCCTGCCGATATCTTTAAAATGAGTGACCTGCCCTGCAAGGTCATCCTGGATTTCCCGTATTGCCTGGTTTATCCGTTCGCGCGTTGTCACAAATATGTTGGCGGGATAAACGGTGTACTCGTTCAGAACATCGATCCGGTGGCCGTTAACCGGATCAAAGGATGAGATCTCTTCAACCTGATCCCCGAAAAACACCAGGCGCACTGCCTGATCAGCGTAGGCAGGAAAGATATCGACGGTATCACCCCTCACCCTGAAGGTACCGTGCCTGAACTCCAGTTCATTTCTCGAATAAAGGCTCTCAACCAGCTTCCTGAGAAAATTATTCCTTCCAATGCTCTGCCCCTGCCTTATGTGAATGGTGTTCGACTGGAGATCATCCGGATTTCCGATTCCGTAAATGCAGGAGATCGAAGAGACAACAATCACATCTCTCCTGCCCGAGAGGAGGGCCGACGTAGCGCTGAGTCTCAGCTTTTCAATCTCCTCATTGATCGACAGGTCTTTTTCTATATAGGTATCGGTAACAGGAAGATATGCTTCCGGCTGGTAATAATCGTAGTATGACACAAAATACTCAACCCTGTTTTCCGGAAAAAACTGCCTGAACTCACCATAAAGCTGTGCTGCAAGGGTTTTGTTATGGCTGAGGACCAGAACCGGCCGCTGTACTTTTTCAATAACGCTGGCGATGGTGAATGTCTTTCCTGATCCGGTTACTCCAAGCAGCGTCTGATAGGGAACACCCCTGTTCAGTCCGTCAACAAGCTGTTCTATCGCTTCCGGCTGATCGCCCGCAGGCTGAAAATCCGATATGAGCCTGAATTCCATTTATGTGCAAAAGTAGTCGTTCTTTTCTGAATTCCGAACCCGGATCATTGAATATTGACATCCCTGAAATTCTGTCAAAAGTATTCGCCTTTTGATCAAAAATGTCTGGATTTTTCAGTTTTCAATTAGTATCTTGAAAGAAATTTTGCACCCTGACAACAGGGTGCTGGTTTCAGGGCCGGATAAGTGCGGTATCTGCCGGAAGTTAAGGCGTGCATCAGAAAAGGAATCAGAATGCTTCAGGTATTGGTGCTGTGAATTCCTTTTTTATATGATTTTTTTACAAAAGAATTGATCTGACCGGAATTATATTTTATAGTTTCCAATGAGAATACTTCTGATCATCATATTTGTATTCTCCTTTGTATTTTTGAAGATACAGGGGCAGACTGCCCCGGAAATCGGTTCAATAACCCAGCCTACATGCAGTGTTCCCACGGGGAGTGTAGTTCTCAACGGGCTGCCCTCCGGTGAATGGACACTGACCAGAAGTCCGGGCAATGAAATCACAACCGGAAGCGGTACAACCATAACTGTTTCTGATCTGCCCGCCGGAGTCTCCTGTACATTTACCGTAACCACCTCCGAGGGTACTTCGCCTGCCTCAAATCCTGCAGTTATAAATCCGCAGCCGTCGCCCCCGCCATTGCCTGCAGCCGCCGTCACCGAACAGCCAACATGCACTGTCGGTACAGCTGCAATAGTTGTCATATCCCCTTCCGGGCCGGAATTTGAATATAATATTGACAATGGATCATACCAGTCATCAGCAACGTTCACGGGAATTTTGCCCGGGGATCATGAAATTCGTGCCAGAAGCACATCTGACAACACGTGTATTTCATTTCCCGCCGCCGTTGCAGTGAATCCCCGGCCTGCAACACCTGCTGCTCCAACGGCAGGGGCCATTACCCATCCGACCTGTGCAGAACCTGCCGGATCCATAGTACTGAGCGGTCTTCCCTCAACCGGAACATGGACCTTGAATATGACACCCGGCGGAAGCATCCAGGGCAGCGGGTCCGGCACAACCCTTTCCGGCCTTGCTCCAGGTTCATATTCCTTCACCGTAACCAATGAGGCAGGCTGCACATCCACGGCGCTGAGCAATGTTGTGATCAATCCCGGAGCCTCTGTCCCTGATGCTGCAACGCTGTCAGTCGTACACCCCACATGTGCCGCCGGAACCGGAAGCATTACCGTAACAGCGCCATCAGGGGATTATCAGTACAGTATTGACGGCGGCACGTTCCAGGCATCTGTACTGTTTACCGGTATTTCTCCCGGACCGCACACCATTCTTGTAAGGAGATCAACAGACAATACATGCATCTCATCGCCGGCGCTTGTTACTGTCAACCCCCGTCCTCCGGCCCCTCCGGCTCCGGTCCTTACCCTTACCCATCCTACGTGTGAAACTGCAACAGGCATCATAGTAATTACCTATCCCCTTGGAAATTACCAGTACAGTATCGACGATGGTTCCTACCAGGCCTCTGCAGCCTTTTCCGGAGTCGTATCCGGCGATCATAATGTCAGGGTAAGAAGTTCTGTTGACAATACATGTGTGTCAGATCCTGTCCAGGCCAGGATCAATCCACAACCTGTCGTACCTGCCCCGCTGTTGGGTACAGTCACCCAGCCGGCATGTGCCGTTGCAACAGGCAGCGTTTTGCTTAACGGCCTTCCCCCAACCGGCACCTGGACGCTGACACGAACTCCCGGAGAATCAGTTACCGGAACAGGAACAAGCATCACAATTGCCGGACTGGCCGCAAACACATATTCATTCAGGGTAACAAACGAATCCGGATGTACTTCGGCCCCGCTTGCCGGTGTTGTGATCAATTCACAGCCTGTCACACCAGCCGCACCTGTGGCCGGTACCCTTACCCAGCCCGACTGCAGTCATGCAACAGGCAGTGCAATATTAAACAACCTTCCCCCGGAAGGGACCTGGACACTGACAAGGGCCCCCGACGGAGCAACCATATCAGGAACCGGCGCAACGACAACTGTTTCCGGCCTCACAGCCAACACCTACACATTTACCGTCACCAATGCATCGGGATGTACCTCAACCCCGTCGGCGAATGTTGTAATAACCCCGCAACCCGAAACGCCTTCACCTCCGGTAATTGGCACAATTACCCATCCTGACTGCAGTGTTTCAACCGGCAGTGTCATCGCCGGCGGCTTACCATCTGCAGGAACATGGACCCTGACAAGGAATCCGGGAGGTGTTTCAACGTCCTCTTCAGGAACAAGCACCACTCTCTATGGTATTCCTCCCGGAAATTATACTTATGTAGTTTCAAATGCGGCGGGCTGCATATCGGCCGCCTCAGCCGGTGTTGTCATCAATGCCAGCCCGGTAACCCCCCCGGCTCCGGTGGCGGTGACGATTGTCCAGCCGGGCTGCTCTACAGAAACCGGAAGCGTGACCCTGAACGGACTGCCCTCAACAGGCTCATGGACGCTGACAAGGAATCCCGGCAATATCAGAACAACCGGCACAGGGCCCGGGATCACCATTACCCGGCTTATGCCCGATACCTACACATTCACGGTAACAAATGAATCAGGTTGTACCTCGCCGGTATCGGCCAATGTGACAATCAATCCTCAGCCTCTGACGCCGCTTCCCCCCGCTGTCGGCCCTATTACACATCCCACCTGCACAAGCCCCGGCGGAAGTATTGTGTTAAACGGACTTCCCCCGGCAGGCGAATGGACCATAACAGGATCGCCCGGAGATATCAGTTATTCCGGATCAGGCGCATCCGTCACAATTCCGGGGCTCCCTACCAATACTTACCGGTTTACCGTAACAAACGAGTCAGGCTGCATATCAGTACCATCGGGTTATGTAACAATCAATCCTCAGCCACCGACTCCTGCTGCTCCCGTCGCAGGCACCATAACCCATCCGACATGCACTGTCGCCACAGGCACCGTTGTCCTTGGCGGATTGCCTTCAGCAGGTACATGGACCATGACGGGAAGCCCCGGCGGCACGACTTACACCGGTACAGGAAGCAGCTTCGGCGTTTCAGGGCTGCCGCCGGGAAGATACACTTTTACAGTAACAAATTCATACGGCTGCATTTCAAACTCAGGGCCCTATGTCGTAATAAATCCACAGCCCCCAACACCTTCCGCACCCGCAATCCTGAGCATCACCCAGCCTGTTGAATCCCGGCCCGCCGGAAGCGTGGTAATAGGCGGACTGCCTTCGTCAGACACATGGATACTGACACGCAGGCCGGACGGAAGCACAATCACCGGAACCGGAGTCAGTACCACCGTTTCCGGCCTTCCTCCAGGGATTTACACTTTTACCGCCACCAACTCCCACGGATGCATTTCACCCCCATCGTCAGCCGCAGGGATTTACACATTAAGGGCAATCGGCCCGGGCGACAGGGTCATGCACCAGAATGACACGATCAGAATCGGAAATTCCGAAGCCGGGTCACTCACAATCAAAATTGAATCAAACGCCGAATGGACCGTCAGCGAAAATTCCATGTGGCTGAAAGCTGAAAAAGAAGCCAGCCCGTCGGTGATAAAAGTCACATATCTCGAAAATATTTCAGTGCTCGACAAAACCGGCTCATTGAAGATACAGTATTCACTAAATCCCGAAGTGGTGCTTTTTATTACCCAGAAAGGAAGAATTTCCCGGATAAAAGAATCAAAGCTGGAATCTGCAGCGATATATCCCAATCCGGCCAACACAATGCTCAATGTTGATCTGCCCGGGGAAAAATCTGACAGGATAATAATTACGATCACCAACAAACTGGGAAATGTCGTCTTAAATAAAGAGTACAAGGGGTATGATTCAGGAAGGAAGTTAGAACTGAATATTTCAGCATTGCCCTACGGTCAGTATTTTGTGACCGTAAGTGACGGGGAGGATCATAAAACCCTGACCCTGATAAAACAATAACCGGTAAACATGCCGGTCTATTTGCCAGGCGCGCTGCCTATTTCAGATGCCGGTATCATCACATTGAAAATATGATCCTGTCCTGTGCCAAGGATCTCTTTGTTTAAGGTAATGTGGCCATTCAAACCACTGAATATTTTCCAGGAAGGAAGTGCGCCCCTCTCCGCATTCACTGAAAAATATGCATCTGCCCTGATAGTCTGGACGGGTATTCCGAAAAGAAGAACAGTGATCTCCGGCCCTGTAAATACTTTCAGATCTGCAGCATCGGTCACCAGCGGTGTGATGAAATCATGGCTTTCCGTATGGAACAAACGATCATCACTCCATGCCTCATTCTGATACCGTGCCCCTGCAGTTATTGTTCTGTCCTGACGTACGCCGGAGGTAACGGCAGATGACACTGTACCCTGAGCGCCACAGTTTATTTTTACCTCTGCAACAAATACAAGGCTGTCAATTATAACAGGAGAATGAACAAACATGGCAGCAACCTTATCGGTTACCCCGCTGAAAGCTCCGGCAGAAACAGTCACCTCATCGATCTTTTCAAGGGTCGTAGCCAGATCAATCCCGGTAAGACTGTTGGCTTTAAAATCCATTCCGATATTAATGGTGGCGGCAATTCCCGCTGCCCCGTCAATGACGGTACTGCCTGTTACGTCTTCAAAGATCCTGAAATTATCGAACGTCACGGCCAGTCCATCAAACGATTTGCCTGCTTCTTTAACCTTAACTCCTTCCTCCCTTGATAATACCCTGAAATCCTTTTCAAGCAGCTTCCTGTTGATCCTTATCTTTCCTTCCTTTATTGCATCAGGGAGAAGTGCGGGAACGGTTCTGACCGTCAGCCGATCTCCGTCGGAGTGAACACTGTTTGCCTTTCTGAGGGAACCATAAGGCGTCTTGTCTGAAACACCGATAACCAGAATACTTTTGTCAGTGATCTTTTCAATTTCTCCTGTTTTACCTGAGAAGACCATCTGACCGGAGGTAATTTCACTAAGTGATGAGAGCTCGCGTTCGCCAAGGAATACAACGTTCCCTGAATATGTTATGTCACCTGCTTTAATACCCCAGCTGAATTCTTCCCTCCTGCAACCGGCAATAAGAATGATCAGAATGAACAATGCACCTGACTGTATTGACCTTTTGTGGATCATATGCTCTATTTGAATGTTTTATACATCTTGCCTGTTACATTTCTCTTTCCCACTGTGGAATGAATGAATCCATATACTGAGGCAATTGAAAAGCTTCCCGTTATCCAGGCTGATCTGTCAAGTTTCCTTGTCTTGTTATATAATACCCTTGCCTCTTCTTCTGTTTCGGCTGTTTTCGACAATGCATGATAATTATTGGCTTCTGCTTTCAGATACACTGTTCCTGCAGAGAAAATTACTGCAAGCGGTGCAGTAACAGCCTGAACCACTGTAAAAAACTGTCTTTTCCCTGCCAGGCTGCCGTTGTATGGCAGGCTGAAAACAAGCATGGGATCCAGGACATGATAATTCGTATTCGCTGTGAGACCAGCCGGATCTTTTTTCTTTTCCCTGATATCCGATCCTGCAAGCAGCCTGGCTATCTCATTATTCTTCTGAATTTTTGCAATAGCTGCCGGAGTCAGTCCCTGATCCGTTTTTTGCCTGCGCCCTGCATCATGGTCCAACAACTGTTTCACAATTTCATAGTTGTTCAGCTCTGTGGCAATATGCAACGGTGTGTATCCTGAATTGCCCCTTATGTCGGCCGCAGCTCCCTTTGCCATCAGAAAGGCGGACATCCGGTAATCGTTAAGAAAAGCCGTCATATGCAGGGGAGCAAGTTCCATCTTATTTTTAAGGTTCAGGTCAGCTCCCTGGTTAATCAGGCATTTTGCATAATCATAGTCTCCTTTCAATATCGCTGCATGAAGGGGGCTGTTCCCGTTTTTATCCTGCTTGTCAATTGAATTTCCATTCTTCTTCAGAATGGAAACTGAATACTCATCCCCCAGGGTTCCGTTCAATAAATGGAAGACATTACCCCCGTTACTCACGGTCAGGCCGCTTCCGCCGCCATTCAGGACCGATTTTCTGAACAATGCCTTGTCATTCTCTCCGACAGCCCTCAGCAGCAGGTCATTAAAGCTGATGGCATCTGAATTTTCCGGGTTAGCAGGTTCCGGTGCCATTGCTCCATTTTCTTCCGTGCCGGATGCAGCTCTTCCTGAAATGGCTTCATCTGTTTCAGGCAATGATTCCGGCGGGTCCTTATCTTTCCCTGGCGCCGGTTCATTTTGACTGATTAAGCTGTCACTTAAAGTTATTCCGGTAAGGATCCCGGTACCGGAAATTTTGTCAACAACTGATGTATTCATCCCATCATCAGGCAGTTCTTCAATAATTGAATGTTCGCCGGTTGTCGCCGGCGGAGGATCATAAGCTGCCAGTGCATGGAGATTGTTCGTGTTTTCAGGTAAAATATTGCTGCCGGCAGATTTGCCGGTACCTGGCTTTTCGATTTCAACACGGCCACCTGCAGCGGAAACCGGCTCAGTTTCACTGGCAGTTACGCTTGCAGCAGAACCGGTAAAACGATAATTAACTGATCTTTTTATGGTTATTTGATTATCAGATACGAACAATGAAAAATCAGAAGCCGGGAGAGCCAGCTTTTCAATTTGTGGTGCAACTCTTTCTGGAGTATCTGACGGCTTGATTTTTCTGGTTGCGGCGGTAGGCTGAGCGGGGCTCGTTGTGATCACGGATTTTGTACCGGATTGTGTTTCTTTACGGCCCGCAGCATTATCTGCAGCCGGGCTTTCTGCAGCTGATATTCTTTCAGACTGCCGGGGTATCGGGGATTCCTGCTTTGCAGCTGCTGCTGATGCCGGAGCTGTTGCCTGCTTACCGGAAGCAGTTGCTGCCTGAGTTGCTCCAGGTGCTGGTATTTCATGCTTAACCGGAACTTCGGGTGAGGGTTCTGCCGGTCTGGCCCTGGATGCAAGGTTGGAAAGAGAATAAACTTCAAAGGATTTCTCAAATCGTCTTGTCAGGGTACCCGTGCCTGTTTTGTATTCAACAATGAATTTATAAGTGCCCTGAACATCAAGATCAGGAATAATGATCGCTGCAATATCTTCGGTTTTCCACGAAGACCAGGATACAATACTTTTATCGATCCTGGTTTCCTGTGCATCGGGGATCTCAAGTTTATACCTGTACATGCTTATCAATGAGCTTCTGGAAAAACTAAGAATTACTTTGTCATTCAGCTTTATCCTGCCGGGAACAGTATTAAAGAAGTAGATGGGGCCAAGCTGTGAGGCCGGCAGGATGGAAGTTCCATCAGGCTCTGGATTAAAATCCGGCACATTGAAGCTCAGCAGGGGAAATATAATTATCGCGAACAAATAATACTTCATTGCTCAGATACTCAGCATTTATTCTCACTCAAACAAGTTCCGGAATGACCTACTGCGAATAAAAAGGTATAAGTTAAAAGATTTTAGTAACTTATCATAATTATTTTAATAAACTCTCCTGAAAAAGTGATCGGGTAACAGGCATTTAATTCTTTTTCGCCTTCAGGGGGGCCTGAAATACGGATTCAAAAAAAGAGGGCCTCTGAACTCAGGGCCCCTTCACTATTGTGTTCTGTTAACTTATCTATCCGAGATATCCTTTAAGAAGTCGGCTCCTGGAGGTATGCCGTAATCTGCGTATGGCTTTTTCCTTGATCTGCCTGACCCTTTCCCTGGTAAGTCCGAATTTTTCTCCGATCTCCTCGAGGGTCATCTCCTGGCAGCCTATACCGAAGAAGAACCTGATGATATCCCTTTCCCGTTCGGTGAGGGTCGCAAGCGCCCTGTAAATCTCCCTGCTGAGAGACTCGTCCATCAGGAGCTTGTCGGCAACCGGGGAATCGGTGTTGGTAAGGACATCGAGTAGGCTGTTGTCTTCCCCTTCGATAAAGGGTGCGTCAACCGACACATGCCTGCCCGACACCTTGAGAGTATCGGTGACCTTCTCCTTCGGCAGCTCAAGTACTTCGGCAAGTTCTTCCGGTGAGGGTGTGCGCTCGTATTCCTGCTCGAACCGCGAAAAGGCCTTGTTGATCTTATTGAGTGAACCGACCTGGTTCAGGGGGAGCCGTACTATTCTGGACTGTTCGGCCAGGGCCTGCAGGATTGACTGCCTGATCCACCATACAGCATAGGAAATGAATTTGAAACCCCTCGTTTCATCGAATTTCTCGGCTGCCTTGATCAGCCCGAGATTCCCTTCATTTATGAGATCCGGAAGACTCAGGCCCTGATTCTGATATTGCTTGGCGACGGAGACGACAAACCTGAGATTAGCTTTCGTAAGTTTTTCAAGAGCCGACCTGTCTCCTTTTTTTATCCTCTGCGCCAGTTCTACTTCCTCTTCAACTGATATCAACTCCTCTTTACCAATCTCCTGCAGATATTTGTCAAGTGATGCACTTTCTCTGTTTGTTATGGATTTGGTAATCTTTAGCTGTCTCATTATGCCTCCAGAAAAATTTCCGCGAAGTTACTGCTTTTCGAATATATAAACAAATAATATTGAAAATTGTTGATGGTCAGAATATTCTTATTATTTGATATTCTGACCATCAGTCATTTCAATCTAAGGGTACTTATCAGTTTCTGAACGAATAGCTGAAGAACGTTCCGTCTGCCTGAATGCCTTCTATCGATTTCAGATTGGCCTCATTGTCCGTTGCACTCCTGACCTCGGAGGCGCTTTTTACCTTTCTTCCGTTGATGTTCAGGATAATATAACCTTTTTTTACTCCAAGGTCCTTCAATTTACCGTCTTTGATTTCTGCAACCCTTACACCGTAGTCGATATTGAATTTTTCCCTGTCTGCCGACCCCAGCGACTCCAGCCGTGCCCCGAATACAGTTCCGCTGCCGCTCATTTCACGGGTTACGACACTGGTATTGCCTGCAACATTCTTCAGGACAATCGGTACAGTGTTCTCTTTTCCGTTCCTCATGTAAGTAACGCTGGCCCTGTCGCCCGGGCGGAATTTTCCAACCTGTTCCTGCAGCTCGGAAGGAGATCCTACAGAAACGCCGTTGAATTTAACTATAATATCATTCTCCTTAAGCCCTGCAGCCTCTGCTGCACCGTTTGGAACAACATTGCTGATCTTTGCACCCCTTACCTCATCAAGCTTCAGGCTCCTGGCATCGTCCTGCGACACATTGGTTATATTAACTCCTATGATGGCCCTCTGAACTTCGCCGAACTGCTTAAGGTCCTCAACTACCTTTCGTACGATGGTAACAGGTACTGCGAATGAATTGCCGGAGTAGGCCCCGCTTGGTGAAACAATTGCCGATGTGATTCCGACGAGCAGCCCCCTGGTGTCGACAAGGGCGCCTCCGCTGTTGCCAGGGTTCAGTGCAGCATCGGTCTGTATGAAGGATTCTATCCTGAGGTCGGCATCAAGAATACCCAGGTTCCTTCCCTTTGCGCTTACAATCCCGGCGGTAACCGAGGAAGTCAGATTGAAAGGATTGCCGACTGCCAGTACCCATTCCCCGATTTTCAGCTGATCAGAATCCCCGTATTTGATGAAAGGAAGGTTAGTGGCCTTTATTTTCAATAGTGCAATGTCGGTTGTCGGGTCCCGGCCGATGATCTCTGCAGTGAAAATCCTGTTGTCATTCAGTTTGACCTCAACATTGTCGGCACTTTCAATAACATGATTATTGGTTATGATATAGCCGTCATCCGATATGATCACCCCCGAACCATATCCTGCCACCTCCCTTGGCCTTGAGTAGCGATCTCCATAAAACCACTCCATAATGGGGTTGCTGGCCTGGGGGCCCACCATTGATTTTGTTGTCACATGAACAACCGCATGAACTGTCTGTTCTGCAGCATAGGTAAAATCTACCGGGCGCTCCTGCATCGACAATGACGTAAGGTAGGTATCAGCGCCGCGGAGCTCAATCCCCGAGCTGTCCCTTGCAGAAGAGCCCGCGGGTCGGTTGTTTATCCTGGAATATGCAAACAGGGCTATGGCAGCACCAAAAGCAGCCATCGCAAACGCACCAATTAAATTCTTTGCTTTCATTATTTATAAAATTATTTAATGTACTTCTGTTATCCCGGCTTTTTCAGATATTATACCTTTCGTAAAAGATTAAATATCTTTATAACCGTTTTTAAAAACATTTGTTTAGCAAAGTTCATGCATTTTTTTTATTGTTCCCGGCTTATCTGCAAATATTTAACACCACTTTAACTATGAACATGATCACCTTTAACAAGTTCCAGGGAACGGGAAACGATTTTATCATAATTGACAACCGCAGGGAAGTTTTCAACCCTGCCGGGTACCAGCTGATAAAAGTACTTTGCAACAGAAGATTCGGGATTGGGGCCGACGGACTGATTCTCATCAACCGGGCCGGAGGGGAATATGATTTTGAAATGGTGTTTTTCAACCCCGACGGATATGAGGGAACAATGTGCGGAAACGGCGGCAGGTGCGCTGCCGGATTCGCAATGAGGAACAATATTGCAGGTTCCGGTGTTGTTTTCAGGGCTTCCGACGGGATGCACCTGGCTGTTGCGGATGCAGGATCGGTGAGTCTTAAAATGTGCGATGTCAGTGATATTTCAATGACCGGGGGCAACTATTTCATTAATACCGGCTCACCGCACTACCTGGTTTTCAGCAGTGATATCGACAGCCTGGATGTCTGTGCAGAGGCCCGAAAAATCAGATGCTCCGCTGATCTCCCCCCGGGCGGGGCAAACGTAAATTTCATTCAGCCTGTTCCCGGCGGCATTTATGTCAGAACATATGAAAGAGGGGTTGAAGATGAGACGCTTTCATGCGGCACAGGTGCAACCGCCTCTGCCATTGCAGCAGTACTGGCTGGACAATATGTCAGTTCCCCTGTGAATGTCAGGACCAGGGGCGGAGACCTCAGTGTTAAATTCAATACCGGTGAGACTATAATAACCGATGTATGGCTGTCTGGCCCTGCGACATTTGTTTTTGAAGGCAGAATTGAAATATGACCTGCATAATTTTAAGCAAACCAGGATTAGTTGTTTGCCCTGCGGGCCGCACAAACATTCAATGCGTCAGTTCCGCACCGGCTGAAGCTTATAATTGGAAGCCGGAAGGCCTTAAACTTAAATTACGATGACAAAGGAAAATCTGTTTGGCAAGACCCTTAATGAGCTGGTTTCGGTAACGGGGAAACTTGGCATGCCCGGCTATTCTGGCAGGCAAATGGCTGAATGGCTGTACGGTAAGGAGATCCGGACAATTGAAGAAATGACAAATATTTCAAAGAGGATGAGAAATCTCCTTTCAGCGGAATATGAATTCGGACTGTCGGAGCCGGTCAGTGTTGCAGAAAGCCATGACGGTACGAGGAAATACTTGTTCAGGGTATCGGGAGGCAATCATATAGAGTCGGCTTTCATCCCCGACAGGGAAAGGGCCACAATCTGCCTTTCATCGCAGGCAGGATGCAAAATGGGTTGCGTATTCTGCATGACCGGGAAGCAGGGATTCCAGGGTAATCTGAATTCAAACGAAATACTGAATCAGTTCCGCAGCATACCGGAATTCACCAGGCTGACCAACATTGTATATATGGGAATGGGTGAACCGCTCGACAACCTGCAGGAAGTCATGAAAAGCCTGGAGATCCTCACCGCCGACTGGGGTTTTGGCTGGAGCCCTCACCGTATAACGGTAAGCACTGTAGGGATAAGGGACAGGATCGCGGAGTTTCTGGGGAACAGCAGGTGCAATCTGGCAGTGAGCCTGCACTCGCCTTTTGAGGATGAAAGAAGGATGCTGGTGCCGGTTCAGAAAACCAATCCCATAAAGGAAATACTGGAGCAGATACGGAGCTTTGATTCTGACAACCAAAGGCGGATCTCATTTGAATACATTGTTTTCAGGGGTATCAATGACACGTCGCGTCATATCAGGGAGCTTGCAAGGATCCTGGATGGCATCCGGTGCCGGATCAACCTGATCCGCTTCCATCCTGTTTCGGGTTCTGACCTGGTGAGCCCGGGGCCTGAAGAACTCATTGAATTCAGGGACGCACTTACAAAAAAAGGTATTTACACGACAATAAGGGCCAGCCGGGGTGTTGACATCAGTGCAGCCTGCGGTCTTCTTTCAACAATTAACCAGAACAAAACTGACAGGGAATGTACAGAAAGCTGATATTAATGTTGAGTGTTCACTTCACTCTTATCCTGAACGGCCAGGAAAAAGCGCTCGGCCTGATGCTGTCCGATTCATCAATGACGGGCGCATCGGTGTCACTGTGTATCCTTGACGCCGGAACCGGGAACCGGGTTTTTGAGCATGATCCCCTGAAAAGCCTCATGCCCGCCTCGACGATGAAACTTATCACTTCCCTTGCCGCCCTTGAGCTGCTCGGTCCGGAATACATCTTCACTACAAGCGTGGGTTATACGGGAACCCTCGACAGAAGAAGCGGCAAACTGAAGGGAGATATCATTATAACCGGAGGAGGGGATCCGGCCCTCGGATCATCATACTTCAGGGATCATTATGGTGATTTCATAAATAACTGGATCGGTGAAATCAGAAAAGCCGGAATAAGGGAAATTACCGGAAAGGTCATCGCTGATGATTCCCGGTATGGCTACGAGCCTGTTCCGCCAAAATGGCTGTGGGAAGACATGGGGAATTATTATGGTGCGGGAGCATACGGATTATCGGTTTTCGACAATACCCTTGACATCCATTTCCGGACCGGGGGCGCCGGTACTATTCCCCTGATGACCGGAATCACCCCGCCCGGGGCAGCCTTTGAACTGACGAACATGCTCCGGGCCGAAGGCAGCACTGACAAGGGCTGCGTATATGCCGCCCCCTACAGTAATTCAGGATGGATTTCGGGAACAATCCCCGTAAACAGGAACGACTTTGTGCTCAGGGCCTCAATGCCCGATCCTCCTCGCCTGCTGGCACGGATCGTAAAAAACAGGCTGGATTCGGCAGGCATAAGGGTCCACGGCAGCCCTTCAAGCTCAAGGATTGAAAGTAAGGTTCCCGGAAATATTGAGGTCATATGCCGGACTGATTCTCCGAGGCTTGACAGCATAATACGGATACTTAACCATGAGAGCGTTAATCTGTATGCCGAACACCTGTTAAGGGAGCTTGGACGGGTATTCCTGAACAACGGATCGACAGCATCCGGAACAGGCATTGTTTTAAAGTTCCTGAGAGATGCAGGAACATACACGGAGGGTGTTTTCATTGAGGACGGGAGCGGTTTATCCCCCTTCAATGCAATAAATTCAAGGGCCCTGGCCTCGCTCCTGTGCTATGCGGGTAACAGGGGATCCTTATGCAATGAGTTCATATCATCGCTTCCCCGGGCAGGAAAGGACGGCACATTGTCGGGATATTTCAAAGATCCGGTGTTCAGTTCCCGGCTAAGGGCCAAAAGCGGATCCCTCACGCGGGTGCGCAGCTATGCGGGCTATATTGAAACCATGTCGGGCCGTCTCCTCGCATTCAGCATAATTGTAAACAATTATTCAGGCCCGTCGCGCAATATCGTATCAGGGATCGAGGGAATATTAAGGGAAACGATTTTGCAAAACTGAGCTTCCTTCATGTTTTTCCTGACATTAAACTATATTTGTGGCTTTTATTCACTCAATGAATACAAGAGTCGCGGTCAGGAAATGCATGGTTTATGATGTTCCGGAGGTTTATTCCCACATTTCCCGGATCTATGAATTTTGCGGAGGACCTGACCTGATGAACAGGAGAGTTCTTGTGAAACCCAATATCCTGTCGGACAGTCCTCCCGAAAAATGCATCAGCACACATCCCGTGGTCGTTGAGGCCATGATAAGGTTCCTTCAGTCGAAGGGGGCGGCTGCAATCATGATTGGCGATTCACCTGCCATCCACTCCCGGGGTTTCAGGGCGGAAGAATCGGGTATTGAGGATGTCTGCAGGAGGTACGGCATCGGCTGGGTTGATTTTACCCTTGATCCTTCGTTTGTGAAGCTTAAGGATGGAAGGGTAAGGATGGCCTCAGTGATCAATGAGGTTGATCTTATTATTTCAATGCCAAAGCTCAAGAATCACGAGCTGGTATACTTCACCGGCGCAATCAAGAACACGCTTGGCCTGGTTCCGGGCTATTCAAAGGCAAAGCAGCACGCAAGGTATCAGGACAGGGAAAGTTTCAGCCGGTTCCTGGTCGATCTCAACGAAAAGGTCACTCCTCATTTTTTTCTGATGGACGGGGTCATGGGGATGGAGGGAAGAGGACCCGGCCAGGGGAATCCGGTAAACACGGGTGTACTGATCGGCTCGGAAAACCCGCTTGCCCTGGATATAATAGCGTCAGGTATTGCAGGCTACAATCCGCATGATATTCCCACCAGCCGGATCGCCATGGCCAGGGCCCTCTGGCTCGGCTCCCCCGATGAGATTGTTTATGCCGGGCCTCCCATGGATTCGATCATTAAAAAAGACTTCAGGAGGATAGTCATCGAACGCAATACCAACATTTCGTTCCGGTTTCTCAGGAACAGGCTTGAGTTCCTGCGGAAGCTTGAGCGAAGGCCGGTGTTCATCCATAAAAGGTGCACGGGCTGCATGGAATGCATTAAGATCTGTCCGCGGAATGCATTGACAATGCATTCCGGAAAGAAGAATCACGTTGTTCTAAACGACACTGAATGCATAAGGTGCTTCTGTTGCAGTGAGGTCTGCAAGCATAATGCAGTAATAATCCGGAGGAAGCTTTTTGGCGCCTAGGCGTCGATTCTGGCGTACCTGGCATGGGTTTCTATGAATTCCCTGCGCGGGGGCACCTCGTCTCCCATCAGCATCGAAAAGATATGATCGGCCTCGGCTGCGCTTTCGATGGTAACCTGGCGCAGGGTTCTGGTTTCCGGATTCATGGTCGTTTCCCAGAGCTGTTCTGCATTCATTTCACCAAGGCCCTTATACCTCTGAATGCCGACTGATGATTCCTTTCCGGAAGCAAGCTCGCTCACCACGGCTTCACGTTCTTCCTCGCTCCAGCAATATCTTTCTGTTTTCCCTTTCTTTACCAGATACAGCGGCGGGGTTGCGATAAAAAGGTTCCCGCCCCTGATAAGATCCTGCATATACCTGAAAAAGAAAGTCATTATAAGGGTTGTGATATGTGAGCCGTCCACATCTGCGTCAGTCATTATTATAATCTTGTGGTACCTGAGCCCTGAGGTGTTGAGAGCCTTGCTGTCCTCATCGGTGCCGATATTTACGCCAAGCGCCGTAAAAATATTCTTGATCTCCTCACTTTCATAGATCCGGTGATGCATTGCCTTTTCAACGTTAAGGATCTTTCCCCGGAGAGGAAGGATGGCCTGAAATTTCCTGTCGCGTCCCTGCTTGGCCGTTCCTCCTGCCGAATCACCCTCAACGAGATATATTTCGCATTTGGAAGGATCCCTGTCGGCGCAATCTGCAAGCTTGCCGGGCAATCCGGATCCTGAAAATTCATTCTTGCGCTGCACCAGTTCCCTGGCTTTCCTGGCCGCATGCCTTGCCGTGGCTGCCAGGATCACTTTCTGCACGATAATCTTTGCATCCCTTGGATTCTCCTCCAGGTAGTTTGTGAGCATCGTGCTCACTGCCTGATCAACCGCACCCATCACCTCGGAATTTCCGAGCTTCGTCTTTGTCTGCCCTTCAAACTGGGGTTCTGCAACCTTTACTGAAATAATGGCTGTCAGTCCTTCACGGAAATCATCCCCGTTGATATCAAATTTCAGTTTTGCAGTAGCTCCTGAATCTTCAGCATACTTTTTCAGTGTCCTTGTAAGGCCCCTTCTGAAGCCGGCCAGGTGTGTGCCGCCCTCAATGGTATTTATATTGTTGACATAGGAATGGACATTCTCTGAAAAAGAACTGTTGTACTGAAGCGCTATCTCGACCGGGATTTCGGTTTTATCAAATGTGATATGGATCGGTGTCTCAATGATCCTCTCGCGGTTGGCGTCAAGATAATTGACAAATTCCACAAGCCCGGATTCAGAGCGGAATTCCATGAAGCGTTCCTTTCCCCCGTTGCCGTTTTCCACCAGCTCGCGCATATCTGTTATTGTCAGAACAATGCCTTTGTTCAGGAAAGCCAGTTCACGCAGGCGGGCTGAGAGGATCTCAAAATTAAAATCTGTTGTCTGGAATATCGTGCGGTCGGGTCTGAATTTTACTATTGTCCCGGATTCAGAGGTATCGCCAATGGTTTCAACATCACTTACCGGCTTGCCCTTACTGTATTCCTGCCGGAATATTTTCCCTTCCCTCATGATGGTTGCAATAAGCTGCTCTGACAGGGCATTGACGCATGAGACGCCGACGCCGTGCAGTCCTCCCGAAACTTTATATGACCCCTTGTCGAACTTCCCGCCGGCATGCAGCACCGTCATTACCACCTCAAGAGCAGACTTATGCTCCTTTTCATGCATTCCGGTAGGGATACCCCGGCCGTCGTCCCTGACCGTTACCGAGTTATCCTCATGAATTACTATGTCAATTCTTGAACAGTAGCCGGCAAGCGCCTCATCGATAGAATTATCAATCACTTCGTAAACAAGGTGATGCAATCCTTTAACCCCGATATCCCCAATGTACATTGCAGGCCTTTTCCTCACGGCTTCAAGACCTTCCAGAACCTGAATGCTCTCCGCAGAGTATTCAGCACCATCCTGCAACTTTTTTTCCATTTCACTCATATCAATCAGAAGTTTATTTCAACATACAGTATTTAATCAATCTCACTTTGCCCAATTTTTCACGGATACAGAAATAACCTGCGGCAACACTGGTAAACATGCGCGCCAGACAATTATTGCTCCTTGTAAATCACTGATGTAAAGCTTCTTAATAATCGCCACAAAGATAGTAATTATTAAACTGTCTTTAGTTAAACGATTGTTAAAAGTAATGCACAATTTCACAAAGAAATCAACAGCCGGGAGCGGGAGCGGGAGCGGGAGCGAGAGCGAGAGCGAGAGCGAGAGCGAGTGCGAGTGTGAGAGCGAGTGTGAGAGCGGGAGCGAGAGCGAGTGTGAGTGTGAGAGCGGGAGCGGGAGTGAGAGTGAGTGCGAGTGTGAGGGTGAGTGCGAGTGTGAGTGCGGGAGCGGGAGCGGGAGTGAGTGTGAGTGTGAGTGTGAGTGAAAGGGAGAGCCGGGAGCGGCAGATGAATCAGATAATGATGCTGAAAGCTGCTGCCGGGCCCCGGAGGGTACAGTCAGTGCCGCGGAGGGTGCCGCATGCCGGAAGCTCCGGCATCAGAGGCTGTAACTGAAGCCGGCCATTATGCTGAACATCTGGGATGGATAAAACGCCCATTCATAATACCGCCTTGTGGATATATTATTGGCTTTCACCCAGAACGACAATATCCTGGTATAACGGTATTCGGCGCTCAGGCTCAGATTGACATGGGCAGGCGTTTTAATCACATCATCAGACAGTGTGGACCAGCCGGTTGAGCTTTGCCTCACCAGGAAATACCTTTTGCCGAGCAGGGATAATCCGGCACCGGCCAGTATCTTGTCGCGAAGATTATACTTCAGTTCAAAATTCCCGTCCCAGGCGGGCTTGCCCCATGGATGCCTGTTGAATGCCAGTGTATAGGAATTGTAATTTCCCGAGGTATGGAATCTGAGCCTTTCGGAAATATTCCCGCTCAGTTCTCCGTGAATATTGAGGACCTCGGCATCATCGGTCCGGGGAACGAAATAGTTTCCTCTTTCAATGTGTCCCAGGGTATCGGGATGGGCTATATTGGCAAACAACATAAGGTCATTCACATGGGAAAATGATGCTGACAGCAGGTAACTGCCTCCCATGCCGCTGTTGCCTTTAAGCCCTGCAGATATCGCAATTGCATGATCGGTGTTTTTTACCCTGAAAAGGGTGTCGGGCCGCAGGAAGGGATTAAGGGAAAACATATGCAGCGCATCGTTATTCTCAAGCCTGCCGTCGAGCCGGGCAAAGAATCCAAGGTATTCCGGCACGATTGTAAAGCCAAAACTAATATCCGGATAAAAATAAGGTCGGGCGGAACTTTCAATATCGCGCGCCAGCACGAACCTTAAGCCGAGATTGAAGTTCCATTGCCCTGTTGTTCTGCGGATAAAGGGATTGGCATGAAAGATGTACCTGGGTTTCACATGCAATGAGTCGGCCAGTTTGTAGTAATCAAAATTCAGGTATGCGCCTGCATACAGTTTCTCAACCGATTTGGCCATTTCACCGGAAAAGGCAGTGTGGTTGAAGGCACGGTATTTTGAGTAACTGAAGTAATCGTACGACAGGCCGAAATCGTATGAGAAATCTGAAGAATCAAGATTAACCGATGAAAAAGCCGCTTTTGCCCCCACATCATAATATCCGGTTTTTATTTCCTTTTTGCCCGGCTTGTAGAAATATGCAGGATCATCTGTTTTGAAGCCATATGCATACCTGGTTTTCTGTTCATAATCCATTGAAAGGCCCAGGATGCTGTTTCTGAAAAACTTCTTTCCATAGATTGATGCTTCGTTATCCATAAAACCGGCAAACACTTTTTCAGGAAAGAGCCTGAGCGGAAGTTTTCCGAAAGAGGAGAGATGGCGGCCGTAGAAGCCGATGGAGCCCTGTTTTGAACGGTGATTTGCAATGCTGAGTTCAGCCAGGGGGGTTGCAAAGCTTCCCAGTCCGAGTTTTACATAACCCCGGTACAGTTTGGGCAGCGGATCGGAAAGGAGGGCCGCAGGCTTTATGGTGCCGATGCTGAACTCGGGTGAATAGGGTCTTGACAGGACACTGTAGCTGAATCTTGGCGTCACTTTTACAGTATCATCTATTTCCGGCAGGTAGCTCTTCTTTTTGAAATCTGCCAGGGAGGGCTTATACGGGTTGTACAGGGTAACCTCTCTCCTGAGCTCCTGTTCTTTTTTCTGTGCCGTCAGGTTCAGCGGAAACAGAAGCATGGCGGTAATGGTCGCTGCTATAATATTTTTAATCATCATGGCTGGTTGTTTTCTGATTCTGTTTTTCGTCTTTTGCTTCAGTCAGATTCATCAATAAAGCGGTCTAGTTACCTTCATCCATGCGGGCCAGTTTTGACCTGACCTCATCAAGGATCCCGTCGTCGCTCGTCGTATAATATTCCCTGAGGCTCTGCAATGTGGCTCTTGCCTGCAATGTATCACCCTTTTTAAGGCTGATATCGGCCAGCAGCAGAAACATTTTAGCCATCCAGTACTGGTGTGGTGAATTCTGGCTGATGAACTGATTAACCACTTTTTCCGATTCATCGGTATTGCCTTTCAAAAACAGTATTTCAGCAACCCTGTACTTCGATTCTGCACCTTCGATACTGATGATTTCCGTGGCCGCTTTCCTGAAATCGGTCAGTGCCTCATCATACTGATTCAGGCTGTAAAGAGCCTTGGCGCTGATAAAAACAGCTTCCCTGTCAAGCTCTTCAGGCATGCCGGCTGAATTTCTGATTTTCCGGGCAACGCCGATGCTTTTGGATGCATCTCCTTCCTGGTAGGCTGATCTGAGCTGCCCTCTCAGGGCTGCCACCCTTGTATCTGAAGTTGCTGCTGCCTTCTCCAGTTTCTCGTAATAGCTGAAAGCCTCCGCAAACTCCTCCCTGTCATAGAGCAACCCCGAAGCTGTGACCAGGGCCTGTTCGAGAAACTGATTGTTCGGGGCTTCAATGACCTGCCTGTACAAGGTGAGTGCTTCATCCCTGTTGCCGTGTGACGACATCAGGCATTCAGCCAGGTAAAACTGGGCATTGAGCCGGAAACTGCCATATGAGAATTCGCGCAGGTAGTTTCTGAAAACTTCAGCCGCCCGGTCGTATTTCCTTTCCATGTACAGGTTCTCACCGGAGGCATAAAGCAGTGAATCCTTTTCGGCCGTACTGACGTCACCGTAACCGATCGACTTCACATAGGCAAAATAACCCTCCACATCATTCATCTCCACATATGCATTTTTAAGGCCGGTCAGTGCGTAACGCGCCTCGGGGGTCGATTTGTAATTCTCAATTACCTTTTTGAACTGGGCAATTGATTTTTCATTTTCGCCGAGGTTGAAATACAGCAAACCGAGCTGAATGGTTGCCCTGGGTGCAAAAGTGCCTGACTGGTAATTGGCAATGACATTGATAAAATCAGACTCCCCCCTTTTAAAGTCCTCCATGGCAACATGGGCCCTGCCCCTTTCAAAGATTGCACTGGGGACATACGATGAATTCGGATATCTTGAAATGAGCGAGGTTAATATCTCGATCTTCCCTTTCTGATTATTACTCAGTCCGAGGCAGAATCCCTTCTGGTACATGGCATAGTCGGCATCGGTCCTGCCATCCTCGATTACCTTGTCATAATAGCTGATTGCCAATGGATAGTTGGTCGTAATGAAGTAACAGTCAGCTATTCTTACCCTGGTGTCTGCCAGTATCTCCGGTTTGGCATTTACCGCTCCCGATTCGAAGCTCCTGAAGCTGGCCAGGGCGCCGGTATAATTCTGAAGGCTGAACTGCGCATAAGCCAGATTATACCTTGCCAGTGCATATTCATCGAGACGCGATGCTCCCGGTGTGCCCAGGAATGTTTCAAAATCATCCCTGGCCGCATCATATCCGCCTGACCGGTACTCTGCTTCAGCCCGCCAGTATGTGGCTCTTGCCATAAGGTCGCGGCTGTATTTCCCGAATGAAAGCGATTTGTTGAACATGTTTATTGACTCTTCAATCTCCATATTCTTCAACAGTTCAAGTCCGCGGAAGAAGGCCACTCTCTGGTAAGCCTCCCCCAGCCTGCCGTCCTTGTTCCTGATCCTGTCAAGGGCAGTGATTGCGGCCTTGTAGTTCCTTATCTGGGAGAAGGTCGCAACAAGATAGTTGTATGCTTCTTCGATCTTGTCGGAACCGGGATAAAGCTCAATGTATTCCTGGAATGCAGCAATGGCCTCGCCGAACGGGGAAGATGAAGTTTCATAGGTCAGCTTGGCAAAATTAAAGAGTGCATCCTCCTTCAGTTTGTTGTCAAAATTCATCTGTGAGGCCTGCCCGAATGCAAACTGCGCTCTTTTCTTGTCGCCGTTTTTCAGATAACAGTCACCCAGTACATACCATATATTCTGACTGAGGGGATCTGATTTTGCTGATGTTGAAGACAGTACCTGGATTGCCCTGTCATAGTTCCCGGTTTTGTAATAGCAGTACCCGAGCTGGTATTTATCTTCCCTTTCCGTCGTTTTTGCCTTTGCAGCATACTGCTCAAGGTATTTCAGGGCCTCCCTGTAATTTTCCTTTTTGTAGTTTGCATCGCCCATAAAACGGTACAACTCCACTGCACGGTCAGGGGGCGCCGACTGGAGGAGGCCGGGGCCGGTTCTCAGAATTTCGTCGTAGTCTTTGTTGAGATACAATATCTGAATGATATAAAAGGGCACAATGGGACCAAAGGTCTCGTCATCCTTAAGCCTTGAAAACCCTTCAAGGGCGGTTTCATACATTTTATCTTCATAGGCAATCTGGGAATAGTAATAAATTGCCGGAGGAGTATAGTCCGTATCAATATCCTTTATTTCGGCAAACATAAGCTGTGCCTTCGGTTTATCGCCTTTCATATAAAGTGAATACCCGTAGCGGAACGAATATTCCGGCAGCCGGGAGCTTTTCAGCTCCAGGCGGTCCACTGACCCGTAGTATTCCGATGCCCTTCTGTAGTTCCTGGTCTGGTAGAAATAGTCGCCGAGCGACATGCGTCCTTCATTGATTCTCGGGCTTTCGGGATGTGCTGTCATGTACATCAGCATCCTGTACTCGGCATCCGGGTTGAAAAGCTTCAGTGCCGACAGTGCAGCATGATACTCAGCCTCAGCCATGAGGATCTTTTCCGCCTTGTCGCCGTTTCTGACATAGGAGTCAAAAAACCTTATCGCCGGAACATACTTCTCCTTGCTAAACAGGTCCATTCCCCTGTTGAAGCGTGAGTCAGAATCGCTTTCCGAAAATGACATCTGTGCGTTTGACGCCACGGGCAGCGTGATCATAAAGTATGATATCAGCAGGATTTTCTTTTTGTTCATAACTTCGAATTTTTGGCCGGTCAGTTTCCGCAAATCTCTGGTACAGGAAGTTGGGGCCAGCAAGTAAAATACTGATAATAAGTCATGTGAACCTATTGCTTGATTTCTCAGATACATGCAAAAATACAATTATAAAACGCCTCCGTCAGGGCTTTATTACTGATTTTATCAACATATAAATGTTAGTTATCAATTCTTTCACTATTTTGCATCGCCAAACAAACAGAGATGGAAGAGTCTCAGACATTTGAGAAGATCATTGATCTGCAGGGATGCAGTATATGGCAGCAGGATAACCTGGTTTTGTCCGGCGTGAGCCTGAGCATCCGCAAAGGGGAATACATGTACCTTGTAGGAAAGGTCGGCAGCGGCAAGACAAGCCTGATAAAGACGCTGAATGCCCAGCTTCCGCTCCGTGAAGGAAGCGGGGTCGTAGCCGGCTTCGACCTGCCGGGAATAAAATCAGGGGAGATCCCGTTTCTTCGCAGAAAGATCGGGGTTGTTTTCCAGGATTTCCAGCTGCTCATCGACAGGTCCGTGAATGAAAATCTGGAATTTGTACTTAAGGCTACCGGGTGGAAGGACAGAAATCTCATTGAAGGAAGGATAAATCAGGTGCTGGGGAAGGTAGGCCTTGACCTGAAGGGGTACAAAATGCCTCACCAGCTCTCCGGAGGGGAGCAGCAGCGCGTTGTCATCGGACGTGCACTGCTAAATGACCCTGACATAATCCTTGCCGACGAGCCCACCGGCAATCTCGACCCTGAGACATCGGAAGGAATAATCAGGCTTCTGAGGGATATCAGTTCCACCGGAAGGGCAGTTATCATTGCAACACACAACTATACGATCCTGAAAAAGTTCCCGGCAAGAACCATCAAATGCGAAAACGGTAAGATCTGCGAAGTAAGGGATGACGAGGAAATAGAGTTCGACATGCTGTGATGCAGGGCTCCACGGGCAGTACAGGACGATTTTCCGGGACGGGGGAATCTATCTTTTCAGGTAATCATCATACAGCGCCTGGAGATACGCCTTTCCAAGCCTGCCCGCATAACCCGGATCTTTTCCCTCCTCTGCAACCGGCTTTCCCAGTTGATGATCATATATATACACAGATGTATCGGTAAGAAATGCAAATCCTTCCCGGAAGGTATAAAAGGCAAAGGATCTGGAACCGTCTGACAGGAGGTCCTTACCGAAACGGAAATTACTGCCTGTGTCAAGCTGTTGCAGGAGGGTTACCGGAATATCGGCCTGGGAACCCAGCTTTTCCACTTTTCTGCCGGGTGTCTTTAGGGCTCCGCCCAGCCACAGCATTGGTATTTTATATATCTCCTGCGAATACACAAGTTCATCAAGGGAATTTCTCCTGCAATGATCGGCAACCAGTATCACAAGTGTGTTATGCCACCATTCAGCAGTCTTTGCCCATCCGATGAAATTCCCCAGCGCCTTGTCGGTGTAGTAAACGGAATTTTTGAATTTTGTCAGGTTATCGTTACCCTCAAAGACAGGTTTCATGGGCACCTCAAACGGCTCGTGGCTGGAAAGGGTAAGCGCCACCCGGAAGAATGGCTCCTCAACTGACTTCATTGAATCCCGGAGCGCTTCGAAAAACACATGGTCATGCACCCCCCATTTGGAGTTGAAGTCCGACCTGCTGAAATTATCCATGGTTATGATCTCACGGAATCCGGAGCTGATTACAAACGAGCGGAAGTCGGCGAAGTTAATATCGCCGCCATACCAGAAGGAACTGTGGTAGTTCATGCCATTCAGTATCTTTACAAGGCTTTCAAGCGACTGTGTCTTTCTTGCCTCCTTGATGATTGAGGCAGAAGGTTGTGCCGGATACCCGTTCAGGATTGCAGGCAGGGCTTTGTCGGTCCGGTTCCCGGAAGCGTAGAAATTTGTAAAGACGAGCCCCTCCTCTATCATTTTATTAAGACAGGGCGTTGTCAGGGGATCGCCGCCAAGAGGGCCGACAAGGGTGTTTCCGAAGCTTTCAAGTATGATGATAAGAATATTGGGCCTGGTGGTGTTCAATACCTTTTCAGTAACACCCGTCTTTATTGTCAGTGAGCCGGTAATCGACTCCGCTTCCTCCTTATCACCGAACACATAGGGATTATGCGACGGTTTGCGGTTGATAAAGGAGCTGCCGACGTTCCATACCACATTTACCGATGCATGATTGGCATACATGTTTTCGCTGAAATACACTGAGCCCGCATAAACCGGGGCCACTCCAAAGCCTCCGCGTATAGGTATTATCAGTGATCCGCACAGGAGCATGAAGAGCAGTGTGGCGGGGATCCTGTGACTGCGCTTAACGGGTAAACTGAAACAGTTTCTGAACAACTTGCTGTATATAATTCCTGAAACGCCTGCAAACAGCAGTATACCAAACAGCATGAGGAATATTTTCAGAATGCTTACCGAGGCAGCCGCTTCCCTGGGCGTTTTAAGATACATGAACGGCATGTAGTCCATCCTGTATCCCCAGTAGACATAAAGAACTGAATCGGCTACAATGATAACTGAGGCTGCCAGCAATACGATCCATGTATACCATTTGATAAATGCACCAAACCATTTCCCGTTGAGCCAGACAAACAGGAGCGAAGCCAGCACCGGAAGGATAAGGATGTAACCGGTGGCGGAGATGTCGAGCCTGACACCATGCGTGAAAGTACCGGCAATGGCAGGGAATCCCGCCCCTGCCGATTCACTGTAATGAGAGATCAGGAAATAGCTTCGTGCTGCGAAGAAGAACAACAGCCAGAAGGCACTATATAACAGCAGGGAGATGATTTGCCTTTTCATTTACAGTAAACTGTTTTGCACTGCCATGTATTGTTCAGGCGGTCTGCCCGGACGGTGGAAAATTTGCCGGATGGGGCCGCACCTGGTCGATATGGAGCACAAAATGTAAAATGCGGTGAGAGGATCAATTTTGCCAGGTTAGCCGGATATCACAAATAAAACAATCAACACAACTGATTGTGAAGAATATGCAGCAGATGGACACCTGTCAGCTTTTCTTCTCCTTTTTCGGTTTTGCTTCCTTAGTTTCCTTTACCTCCTTTGGAACCCTGGTTTCTTTTTTTTCCTTCGGAGCTTTTTTCTCTTTTTCCTCAACTGCAGTTTTTACAGGCTTTGATTTCTTTACCGCTGTTGAATCAATCACATCATGCTCTTCCTTTACAGGTTCTGATTCAGGAATTTCCGGGATTTCTGCCTGCTCTTTAGCCTCAGATACGTTCTTTCTTCCCCTAAGGAGTTTCTTATCCGTGATCTCCTTCTCAACAACAGGCGTTTCAGCCTTCAGTTCAGGCTTGTGGTTTTTCTTTCTCCGCCGCCTTACCCCGAAAGTGCCAAGAATTATTTTGCCTCTCCTTGATTTTTTGTCACCTTTTCCCATTGTTACAGGTTTATTGAATTTATTACTCCGGTTTTTTTGAAAACACCAAAGTTAAAAATAATCCTTGTTTTATTAGTAATTTTAGAGCACAATAAACAAATTTACCGGGGCGTCAGGCAGGAAAGCATTCTGAATGATTCCCGGAAATCCCCAATATCAGAGTAATGAGAAGAAAAGACAGGGAAATCAGTGATATCGCGGAAATTGAAGAGGTGATCCGGAACTCGGACGTGTGCCGTGTGGCATTTGCAAACAATGATCTTCCCTATATGGTGACTATGAATTTCGGATATTGCAATAAGGGCGGAAGAAGGATTTATTTTCATTGTGCCCCCAGGGGGAAAAAGCTTGATATGCTGGACAAAAACAATTTCGTGTGCTTTGAATTCGATACCGGTCATGTCCTTAAAGAGGGCCCTGACGCATGTGATTTTGGAATGGCGTTCAGATCTGTTGTGGGTTGGGGTAGAATTTCAAGGGTAAGCAGCCAGGAAGAAAGGATGGAAGGATTACTTGCAATAATGGAGCATTACACCGGGAAAAGGAATTTTTCATTCAGTCCCGGGGTACTTGCCAGAACACTTGTTCTGCGTCTCGATATTACTGAAATGACGGGAAAACACCGCCTCTGATCAACGGAAGAATATTTCATCCGGCTGTTGTTTTGAGCCATTCAATGGTTTTTCTCACACCTGTCCTGAACGGAGTGATCCTGTAATCCAGGCAGGAAACAGCCTTATCGCTTGAAATAACTGAGTCTTTCATGTATTTGTCGATCCATTCTTCGGTGATTGGGGGTGGTAATCCACCAAGCCACGAACCCAGGCGGATGATCCTGATGATTGCCCTGGCAGCAGTCAGGGGAACGCGGATCATCTGTCTTTTTTTCCCGGATTCTTCTCCCACAATATTAAAAAGAGCCGAGAATGAAAGATTTTCACCTCCCAGAATATATTTTTCTCCTGAAACTCCCCTGATGGCTGCCTTAATATGGCCATCCACCACATCATCGATGAAAACATAGTTTCCGACTGCATCTCCTTTTCCGGGAACAATTCTCCATGTGCCCCTCAGATATCCCCTGATGATGCGTGTCAGGGAGTTTCCGCTTGTAAGGGCTCCCGGTCCGTACAAGCGAGATGGGTTGACAATTATGACATCGATGCCGAGGCCGCAAAAAACGAGAGCCTGCTGCTCCGCCTCTGCCTTTGTTCTTTCATAAATTGTGGAAAGGGGACCGCCGGGCACTGTTAATTCATTAACAACAGATCCGTTGTCAGAGTAGCCCAGCGTGCCGCAGGAGGAAGTCATGACAACCCGTTTTACCCCGGCCTCGAGGGCTGCATTGAGGACATTTATGGTTCCCCCGACATTGACCCGGAAAGGCAGGGAAGGATCCTTCGACCATGGCTTTGTATAAGCGGCAAGATGAAAAACAACCTCGCAGCCCCTCATGCCGTCAGCAAGCAAAGCGGTATCAAAAATATCTCCCCTGATGATTTCCGGCTTGTTCCGGCCGAACCACCGGTCTTTCAGGGGATTCCTCATCAACAGCGTCACATCGTGATTTTCAGCCAGTAATCTTTCAGTCAGCCTGCTTCCGATAAAACCGCTTCCACCCGTCAGAAATACCTTCATTTAAGCAATGTTCATGTTTTCAAGAACAATTTTAAGTATTATCTGTTATTAAATAAAATATACCCGGAAAAACAATCGCGTCCTTGCGCGACTTTCAGGGAGGCTGGCAGGTATCAAAAAAGTATTAAAATACAACATATTATAAAGTTTTATTTTTTGTTCTCAAAAATAAATCTGACCTTTGCTGATGATTAATTATTTTAACTTTTGAATTATGAACATTTATGTAGGAAGTCTTCATTTTAAAATGAATGAAGCAGAATTAAGAGAAATCTTTGAAGAGTATGGCGAAGTAAGCTCCGCGAAAGTCATTATTGACAAATACTCAGGCAAGAGTAAAGGATTCGGTTTCGTTGAGATGCCTAACGAGGCTGAAGCAAAGAAGGCCATTGAAGAACTTAATGGTGCTGACGTCCAGGGCAGGAAAATTATTGTAAACGAATCAATTGAAAGGACAGACAGAAGAAGTAATTTCAGGGGAGGAGACAACGACCGTCGCGGCGGCGGTGGCAACAGAAGGGATAATTACAGATAGAAAACAAAAATCAGGAACAATGAAAGGCATTGTAAAATGGTATGACAGGGTTAAAGGTTACGGCTTCCTCCAGACAGAAGACCAGAAGGACATTTTCGTTCACAAGACGGGGCTGGAAGTGTCGCAGACCGAACTTGAAACCGGACAGGCCGTTGAGTTTGAGATTGAAATGAAGGAAAAAGGTCCTGTCGCCATTAAGGTAAGAAAAGTTGTACAATAGCTTTAGTGGATACCATAACCCGAAAAAGAGGCTGTCGGATGTACAGCCTCTTTTTTGTTTTCACTGAGTGGCAGCTGCGTATTGCTGTGCGGTTGCCAGGAAGGATCATTGCCGGCTATGCCCCTGGCCTATCTTTTTCAGATAAGCTTCCAGGGGCTGCGGTATTCATAATGGAGGCGCCTGGTGGCTTCCCCGTCCGTGTCGTCAACGAATGTTTCGGTATCGGGGTTCCATTTGATGGTCCTCTTCAGATCGCAGGCTATGTTGCCCAGGGTGCAGACAGTGCAGCTGCTGTGTCCGATTTCAACGGGAACCACGGGATCCTGGTGATTTTTCACTGCCTCGATGAAATTCACCTGATGGGGGATCCTGGTTTCATAAGGGCCGCTGTCAGCCGGTGTTGCGTTTGCCGGAGGATTGAATTTCGGATCTGAGGCATTGAAGTATCCGCGTGCCACTTCGATCCATCCGGTTTCGCCCCAGAATTTGACTCCTTTTGTCAGGTTGGCATCGAACGGCTCAGAAGTCATTATCACCCCGCTGGCATATTTCCACGAGATAAATTCTGTCCCGTCGCCGATGGGTGATATTTCAACAGGGCCGCTTCTGTCCATCCCCAATCCCCATTGGGCAATATCGAACATGTGAGCCCCCCAGTCAGTCGTAAAGCCGCCGCCCATTTCCTTGTACCAGCGCCATGCGCCCCATATCTCCTCATCCTTTTCGGGATCAAGCGAAATGGGAGGATCAAGCTGGTTGTTGAAATGGATATCAGCCGTGAGGGGGCCTATCCACCTGTCCCAGTTAAGATCTTCCGGCAGCGGTTCCTCAGGAAGATCATAGGGTATTGGAGGTGCTCCCACATGTGCATTAACCCTGGATATCTTTCCCAGCGCCCCTGTCTGAACAAGGTTCACTGCGTGCTGGAACCCCGGGTCCGAACGCTGCTGGCTCCCGACCCCGAGAATCCGGTCATTGTCGCGGACCACCCTTTTCAGTTCCTGACCTTCCCTGATGGTAAATGTCATCGGCTTCTCAAGATACACATCCTTGCCGGCATTGCAGGCTGCAATGGCAATCATGGCGTGGGTGTGATCGGGAACAGCTATCACAACCGCATCAATATCGGCACGGGCAAGCAGATCCTCGTATTTCTCATATGTTTCCACCTTCACTGCCTTTCCGGCCTTTGAATAGAAATCATTCACCCTCCTTTCAAAACGCTTTCTCTTAATGCCGTATACGTCACAGCCGGCCAGAACCTTCACACCGGGAATCTGGATGAAACCACTGAGCAGGAACATCGACTGACGGCCCAGCCCGATGAAACCCAGTTTAATTTCATTGACTGGCTTGCTCTTGCATGATGTCGCCAGGTTTGGCAATAGAACCGCACTTGTTATTCCTGCGGCGGCCGAGCCAATAAACCGGCGCCTGGTCCATAAATTCTTCTGATCTTTCATCATAATATAGTTTTGATTTTAATGGTATGACTGAACCCGCATGTTGAAAATTACGCTGATACGTTTTGGTGCACTGAATTCATGTGGGTCTTGTAATTAAGTATCTGGTTTTAGGTTATATTATCTGATATGACTGAAATCCCTGAATTCACCTGCCGGTTTAATTGACCCCCTAAAATTAATCCTTTATTAAAACCTTTGAAAGATTTTTCTCAGAATCTTCCAAATATCGAATATTTAGTGGTATTGCAATAGATTGAAGAATAAAGGAACAATCCGTTAACGCTGGTTTCCATTTTCCTTTCGAGGTGCAGTACCGGCTGCCCCTTTGCAATTCCGAGAAAGCGTCCTGTCCGGCCGCTTGCCGGAATGGCCCTGATCCGCTGCTCCCCTCCCCGTACCTCAACGCCGTAATGTTCCCTCAATATCTGAAAAAGTGACCGGTTTTCAAACTGCCTTGAGGTTATTCTCGGTAGATTCAGGTTTGTGATATAACTGATGTCAAAAAAAACCGGAAAATCATCAAGCAGCCGAAGCCTCTCCATGTAAACGCATCCCGATTCCCTTTCAAGCTCCGAGAGGGCAAACATGAAATCCCCCGGCCATGGCATTATCAGCGGCCTGACTATGATCCTGGTTTTAAGGATCCTGTCGCCGACGGCACTTGTGGTACCTGATACGGAAAGGATCCCGATATCCCTGGGAAACTGATGAACAATGCTTCCCTTCCCCTGCCGCTTGGTGATATACCCGTCACCGGCCAGCTTGCCCAGCGACTGGCGGACCGTCGGCCTTGTCATGGAATAAAGCTGACACAGCTCATTCTCCGAAGGAAGCAGATCTCCCTCCCTGTAAACACCTTCGGCAATATGTTTCCTCAGTATCTCGTAAAGCTTCCTGTACCGGGGAACCTTTCCTGATCCTGTCATGAAAAATAATATAATCCGTAAATATATTAAAAACTACTTGTAAATACAAGTAAAAATATTTATTTTTGTAATCACTGATAATTAATAAGATCTGCTAGTATTATTTTTATATAAACATTACTTATTATTACAAGTTGTTTTATCGTTTACGGAATGAATCCGGATCACAGAACAGCATTTCCTTAAAACTTAACAAGGCATAAGATGGCAATACCAGTAATAATGCCCAGGCAGGGACAGTCGGTCGAAACCTGCATTATAACCCGATGGTTCAGGCAGAAGGGTGACCGGGTAAAACCGGGCGACATTCTCTTTTCGTATGAGACCGACAAGGCTTCCTTCGATCTGGAGGCAGCAGACGAAGGAACAATCCTGGAAATTTTCTATCCTGAAGGCTCAGAGGTCCCGGTCCTTGCAACTGTGGCTGTTGTGGGAATTCCCGGAGAATCTGCCGCTTCCTCCGTCCCCCCCGCCCATAGGGAATCCGTGCCGGGCCCGCCTGCATTGAATGAAACGGCCCCTCCCTCCCCTGCTTCCGGCAGACTGTTCGTCAATCCTGTCCATAAACCGGACCACACAAGAGTGAGAATATCACCCCGGGCAAGGCGCCTGGCTGCCGGCAAGGAACTGAGTCTTGCCGGCATAACCGGATCAGGGCCGGGAGGAAGAATAATATTCAGCGATATAGAGAAAGCCATTACGGACAGCCGTATAAAGGAATCAGCCCCGGCCGGTGAAACAACGGGATACACCGAACAGCCGCTTTCAAATATCCGCAGGCTGATCTCAAAGGCGATGCTCGATTCACTTCAGAACTCGGCCCAGCTTACCCACCACATGAGCGCTGACGCGAGAAGACTGCTCGAATCGCGCAAAAAGATCAAGGAGGACCTGGCCGCCGGTGTCAGAAGGCCCGACATTACCCTGAACGACATGATATGCATGTGCGTGGTAAAGGCTCTGGAAAGCTTTCCTGAAATCAACAGCCATTTCCTCGGCGACAGGATCAGAACCTTTAAGCATATTCATCTGGGCTTTGCGGTTGACACTCCGAGGGGACTGATTGTTCCCGTTGTGAGGAATGCCGGCTCAATGACTGTCGAAACCCTGTCTGAAAAGCTCGGGGCAGCGGCCGGGGCATGCAAAACGGGAAACATTGACCCCGAACTGATAAAAAGCACTGCAGCCTCTTTCACAGTATCAAACCTCGGCAACTACGGCGTTGAAATGTTCACCCCGGTACTGAACCTCCCGCAGGTCGCCATTCTGGGCGTATGTACGGTAACATACCGGCCTGCAGATACCGGCAATGGAATATTCGGGTTCGTCCCTTTCATCGGGCTTTCCCTTACTTACGACCACAGGGCAGTCGATGGCGGACCCGCAACATTGTTCCTGCGGGAAATAAAGAATCAGATTGAAAACTTCAATATTTAGAAAAGACAAAAGGTAAAAAACAAAAGGTAAAAACATAAATACATCCCAACCATTAAACCTTTTAACCTTGAACTTTAAACTTTGAACTTTGAACTTTGAACTTTGAACTTTAAACTTTAAACTTTGAACTTTAAACTTTGAGTCCACTCCGAAAAGTCGAGATGGACATTTATAAAATTAGTGTTATTAAT